>JBCDCB010000064.1:0-4297 GCA_039182735.1 Planctomycetota bacterium | reverse complement strand
GCACGGGGTGTTCCTGGAGTCCTGGAACGCGGGCAACGGCGCGGCGGTGCTGGACCGCATCGATGCGGCTCTCTTGCCCCCCAGCGCGGCGAACGCGCTGGTTTCGCTGTCGCCGGTGGCGGAGCCGAGCGCCGAAGGCGATGATTCGGGAGAAGTGGACGCGGGCGTGTCGTCCGCGACGCCGCCGGGGTCGAACAAGACCGGCGGGGCTCTGTTCGGCGCGTAGCGCCGCCGCCGGAGGACGAGAGGCAGATGACTGATTCGATCGCGACGGGCGGGGCGTCGGGCGACGTTGTGACGAACGGCGCGGTCGCGTCCGATCGCGCGATCGGGGTGGACGGTGTGCGTATCGCGGCGATCGACGTGGGCACGAACTCGATCCGCGTGATCGTTGCCGAGTCGCGCCCGGATGGGCGGTACCGGATCATCGACGAAGAGAAGGCGATCACGCGGCTGGGCAAGGGGCTCGAGCAGTCGGGCGAGATGTCGCGGGAGTCGGTCGAGGCGTCGGCGGACGCGATCGCGCGGATGCGTGTGATCGCGGAGGGGCTGGGGGTCGAGGCGGAGCACATCCGCGCGGTGGCGACGAGCGCGGCGCGCGAAGCGAACAACCCGGACGACCTCGTCTCGCTGGTGCGAGAGCGCGCGGGGGTCGAGCTGCAGGTCATCGATGCGGAGGCGGAGGCGCAGCTCGCGTTCCGCAGCGTGGCGACGGCCTTTGATATCGAGTCACAAGACGTGGCGATCGTGGACATCGGCGGGGGGAGCACAGAGATCGTGCTCGCGTCGGGCGGCGAGATCGTCGAGGTGTACCCGCTCAAGCTCGGCGCGGTGCGACTGACCGATCGGTTCGGGTCGTGCGATCGACCGGGGCACGACGGGTACGAGGCGATGAAGTCGTACATCAACGGCGTGTTGAAGCGGGAGATCGGCGCGCTGCCGGTGACGCCGGGTGTGATGTTCGGCACGGGCGGGACGTTCTCGGCGCTTGCGAGCATGTCGCTGTACCGCTCGATGGGGCTTGCGGGGGCGGCGATGGACGTGCTGCCGCTGGCACTGCGTGGGTACGAGATGCCCCGGCGGGAGATGCGACAGATCCTGCGCTGGGTACACCAGATGCCGGTGAGCGCGCGGACGAGCATCCGCGGGCTGAGCCCGGAGCGTGCGGACATCATCGTGGCGGGGATGCTGATCGCGCACCGCGTGATGAAGCGACTGGGCGTGGCGACGCTGCGCGTGCACGACAAGGGGATCCGCGACGGGCTGCTGCTCACGATGATCGAAGAGCTCCGCGGCGAGGCGCCGGTGGTGCAGGGGCGCGAGCGCGCGGGCACGTTCGATCGGGTGCGCGAGGCGCGCCGATTCGCCGAGAAGTGCAACGTGGAGTCGAGGCACGCGGAGCACGTCGCGGCGCTGAGCGTTTCGATTCTGGACCAGCTTCGCGCCGAGGTGCCGGCGCCGAACGGCGACGCGGACTGGGCGACGATGACGGCGCGCGAGATGCTCGAGTCGGCGGCGCTCATGCGCGACACGGGGTACCTGATCAACTACGACAAGCACCATAAGCACAGCTATCACCTGATCGTGCACAGCGACCTGCCCGGGTTCGATAGCCGGCAACTGGAGATCATCGCGAACGTGGCGCGGTACCACCGCGGCGCGGCGCCCAAGAAGAAGCACTCGACATATGCGAAGCTCGCGCCGGAGGATCGGCGCCTGGTGAAGCGGCTCGCGGCGGTGCTGCGCGTGGCGGACGGTCTCGATCGGACGCACAACCAGAGCGTTCGGAGTGTGCGCGTGTCGATCGAGGACGGGAACGCGGTCTTCACGCTGGACAGCGGGGAAGACCCGGCGGTGAACGTCTGGGGCGCCGAGCGCAAGAGCGATCTGTTCGAGAAGGCGTGGACGCTCCGCCCGGTATTCCGGTGGAGCGCGCGCCCCGCGGTGGTCGATGGCTCGCTGCTGTGATCAGTGCGGGGCGGTGGCGACGCTGGTCGCGGCGTCGTTGATGAGCGTCTCGAAGGTGCCGAGCTTCGCGGGGGAATCCTCGGGCAGGCCGGGCTGCGGTACGAGGCGTGTGTACGAGCCGTCGGGCTGCATCTGCCACGCGCACTTCTGATCGGCGAAGCCGACTTCCATGATGCGGAGGAGTCGTCGGCGTGCCTCGGCGTCGTTGACGGGTGCGATCGACTCGACACGCCCGTCGAGGTTGCGGTTCATCCAGTCGGCGGACCCGATGTACCACTCGCCCTCGAGCGGGTCGTCGCTCCCGGCCGCGAAGTGGAAGATGCGGCTGTGTTCGAGGAAGCGCCCGATGACGGAGCGCACGCGGATGTTCTCGCTCACGCCTTCGACGCCCGGCTTGAGGCAGCAGAACCCTCGGACGATGGCGCGGATCTCGACGCCCGCGCGCGACGCCTCGAAAAGGCTCCGGATGATCTGCGGGTCCTGGAGCTGGTTCATCTTCACGTGGATCCGGGCTGGCTTCCCGGCGCGGGCGTGCTCGGCTTCGCGCTCGATGAGCTCGATGAACCGCGGCCGCATCGTGTTGGGCGCAACGAGCAGCGCGCGGTAGCCCTCGTTGACGGAGCGGCCGGTGAGGTAGTTGAAGAGATCGACGGCATCGTTGGTGATGTCGGGGTCGCAGGTGAGCACGCCGCAGTCGGTGTAGAGCTGCGCCGTGTGCGGGTGGTAGTTTCCGGTGCCGACGTGCGCGTAGGTGCGGAGCTCTCGACCTTCCTGTCGGACGACGAGGGAGCACTTGCAGTGGGTCTTGAGCCCGACCACGCCGTAGGCGACGTGGACGCCGTGCTTTTCGAGCTGGCGCGCGAAGCGGAGGTTTTTGTCCTCGTCGAAGCGGGCGCGGAGCTCCACGAGGCAGGCGACCTGTTTGCCCTCTTCGGCGGCGCGGATGAGCGATTCGATGAACGGCGAATCGCGCGAGGTGCGGTAGAGCGTCTGCTTGATCGCGAGGACGTTGGGGTCGTCCGCCGCGGCTTCGACGAAGCGCTCCACGCTCGCGGTGAAGGAGTCGTAAGGATTGTGCACGAAGACGTCGCGCTCGCGGATGATGGAGAAGATGTCGGCCTCTTCGTTGCGCAGGCGTGCGGGCACGACGGGGATCCACGATCGCTCGCGAAGGTCGGGCCGATCGATCGAGAGGAGCTCGAGGAGATCGGCGTACTCGAGTGGGCCGCTGCGCTCGTAGACGTCGGCGGCTTCGAGCTCGAGCTCGTCAAGAAGGAACTCGGTGATGCGCGGCGAGGCGCCGGGCTGGAGCTCGAGGCGCACGGGCTCGGCGAATCGGCGGTGGCGGAGTTCGGCTTCGACGGTTTCGAGCAGGTCCTCGAACTCGTCGCCGTCCTGCTCGACGCCGCTGGCGCGCGTGACGCGGAAGGGCGCGACCTCGACGATGTCCATGCCCTGGAAGACTTCGTGGAGATTGCGCCGGATGACCTGATCGACGGGCACGAAGCGCGCGTCGGTGGGGTCGTCGGTCGCGGGGATCGGCTTGGTCGGGTCGCGGGGCAGCGCGACGAGGCGCTGGATCGTGTCGGGCACCTTGAGCCTCGCGAAGAGGCGTTCGTCCTGACCTTTCGGAGAGACGAGCACGCCGAGCGACTCGGAGAGGTTGGAGATGAAGGGGAAGCGATGACCCTGATCGACGGCGAGCGGTGTGAGGATGGGGAAGACACTCGCGAGGAACCACTCGTCGAGTCGTGCGAGTTCGCGTTCATCGAGCTCGTCGAGTTCAACAACGCGCACGCCTTCGCGCGCGAGCGCCGGTCGGACGTGGTCCTGCCAGCAGACGGCCTGCTGGTGCTGCATTTCGAGGATGAGGGCGCGGGCGCGTTCGAGCTGCGCGCGGATCGACATGCCATCGAGCGCGGGGCTCTCGATTCCTGCGGCGACGCGCCGTTTGAGCAGCGCGATCCGCTTCATGAAGAACTCGTCGAGGTTCGAGGTGAAGATCGCGAGGAACTTCACGCGTTCGAGGAGCTGGAGCTCGTCGCGCTGGGCCTCGGCGAGGACACGTCGGTTGAACTCGAGCCAGGCGATGTCGCGTCCGACGTAGAGCGACGGATCGTCGAGATCGATATTCACGGAGGTGTCGTCCGGGCGGGGCGAGTTGATGCCGGTGTGCGTGCTCATGTCCCGGGCATGCTATCCGGGCGATGACGCGGGTCAGGCGGGGTGTGCTCGGCGCAAAAATGGACCAACCGAGACAGGCCGGTCGGGTGGGAGGGAGGGAACACTCCGGCGTACCCCGGTTGGTTGAGAGGGTGCAGGCCCGAAG
>JBCDCB010000063.1:0-5301 GCA_039182735.1 Planctomycetota bacterium | reverse complement strand
GCGGCCGGTCTCGACCGCTATCGAGACGCCATCGTCTCGCGCCTCGAAGCGATGGGTGCGGCCACGACTTCGCACGCCGGCCCGAGCAAGCCGGATTGGCTGCTCGGAGGCGCGGCGGGCGACCCGCCGCCGACCGTGGTGTGCGAGTCCGAAGCGATCCGCGATGCGGGCGATGCCGTGCGCTTGCTGATCGCCGGTCATCTGGACACGGTGTTCGATCCCGCCGGCGAGTTCCGCGAGATGGTGGTCCAGCCGGACGGGAAGACGGCGATCGGGCCGGGTGTCGTCGATATGAAGGGCGGCATCCTGATCGCGGTTGTGGCGCTCGAAGCGCTGCACGCGGCGGAGCAGCGGGTCGCGTGGTCGTTCCTGCTCAACAGCGACGAGGAGACGGGTTCGTTCTACTCGCATGCGCACCTTGAGCAGGCGGCGCGTGCGCACGACGTTGGCATCGCGCTCGAACCGGCACTTCCGGGCGGGGCGCTCGCGGTCCAGCGCAAGGGCTCGGGGCAGTTCGCGATCGAGACGTTTGGGCGGAGCGCCCACGCAGGCCGCGAGTTCGAGAAGGGCGTGAGCGCGGTCTACGCGCTCGCGCGGGCGCTGACCGAGGTCGAGAAGATGAGCGATCTCGAACGCGGCGTGACGGTAAACGTCGGGCCGTTGCGGGGTGGTATTGCGACCAACGCCGTGCCCGATCACGCGATCGCGTGGGGCAACGCGCGCTACCCGGATCCGCAAGCCGCGGACGAACTGGGCGCGAAACTCGACGCCCTGGCGACGAGCGCAGACGCGATGCCGAGGGTTGTGGTGCACCGCGCGTTCAACCGTCCGGCCAAGCCGATGACGCCGCCGGTCGAGCGGCTTGGGATGTTCGTGCGTGATGCGGCCGAGGGGATCGGGCAGTCTCTGCCGTTTGAATCCACCGGGGGTGTGTGCGATGGGAACATCCTCCAATCGGTCGGGCTCCCGACGGTCGATACACTCGGTGTTCGCGGCGGGGGGTTGCACACGACCGACGAGTGGATCGAACTCGATTCGCTCGTCGAGCGGGCCCAACTGCTCGCGGTGACGCTGCTGCGGCTGTCGGAGTCGCCGCGCGATCTGTGGCGAGAGGAGCGTGCGTGATGTCGGAGTCGGGCAACGGGCAGACGGGCGGGAGCACGGTGGGCGAAGGCTTCCACAGCAGCCCCGCGGTGCAGCAGGCGATCGCCACGATCACCGGTGAGCTGCGCGAGCACCAGCAGGCGATCACCGGCGTGCGCGGGCCCGTGGATCCCGCGCACCACGAGTCCTTCGAGGCGTTCATGGAACGCGCCGCGGGCGTGCGCGGCAGGCCGCTGCTCTACCCGTACATCGGTTCGGGCATCGGCAACGGGCCCTACGTCGAGATGATGGACGGGTCGGTCAAGCTCGACATGATCTGCGGCATCGGTGTGCACTTCTTCGGGCACTCGGACCCGGATCTCACCGCCGCGGCGCTCGAGGGCGCGACCAGCGACATCTGGATGCAGGGCCACCTGATGCAGAACGAGGACGCGATCGGCTTCGCGTCCACGCTGCTCGAGCAGGCGCGGAAGACGAGCGATCTCGCGCACGTCTTCCTCTGCAACTCGGGCGCGATGGCCAACGAGAACTGCATCAAGGTGTGCTACCAGAAGCATGAGCCCGCGTCGCGTGTGCTGGCGTTCAGCCACTGCTTCATGGGCCGAACGGTGACGATGGCGCAGCTGGGCGATTCCGCCGGCGGTCGCAGCGGGATCCCGCTGAGCACGCTTGTCGATTACGTGCCGTTCTACGACCACGTCGCGGCGCGCCGGATGAGCGCGGGGGACGTCAGCGGCTCGACGCGCTACATAGACATGTGCGTGTGGCACCTGCAGGAGTACATCCAGCGCTACCCCAAGCAGCACGCGTGCTTCATCTTCGAACTCGTGCAGGGCGAGGGTGGGTTCAACACGGCGCTGCCCGAGTTCCACCGCGAGCTCATGCAGGTGTGCAAGGACCACAACATCGCGGTGTGGTCGGACGAGGTGCAGACCTTCGGGCGCACCGAGCAGATGTTCTGCTTCGAGGCGCTGGGGCTGGGCGAGTGGGTCGATGTCTGCGCCGTCGGCAAGATGTCGCAGGTGTGCGCGGCCATTTATACGAGCGAGTACAACCCGCGCCCGGGTCTGCTGAGCGGGACATTCCTCGGATCCACGACGTCGCTGCGCGTCGGACGACGCGCGCTCGAGCGTCTCCGCGACGGCGGGTACTACGGCAGCGACGGTAAGATCGCGCAGCACTTCCGCATGTTCAAAGAGCGTACGCAGGCGCTCATCGACAAACATCCCGACTGGTTCCCGCACCCCGCCAGCGTGCACGAACTCGTTTCGGGGTACGGCGGGATGATGCGTTTCACGCCGTTCGGCGGCGAGAAAGACCCGATCCTCAAGCTCTGCAAGCAGCTTTATGAAGACGGGCTGATCGCGTTCTATTGCGGGCACGACCCGTTCCATGTGCGGATGCTCCCGCCGCTGGGCGTGATGGAAGAGCATCATTGGGACGCGGTCTTCGAGATCTTCGAGACGTCGATGTCGAAGGTGTACGCGTCGCTGCCGAAGTTCGAGGCGCCGTCGCTGCGACCGATGCACGCGTCGCCGCATGCAGCGCGGGACGCCGGCGACTGAGCCTCGGCGTAGGATGCAGCGGGCGGCGCGGATGCCGCTCAGGGAGCGCACGAGCATGTATCTCATCCGTCGGGCACAGGCGAAGGACATCGACCTGATGCTCAAGCTGGCGAAGATGGTCCACTTCATCAATCTGCCGGCGGACAAGGAAATCATCACGGAGAAGGTGCAGCGCAGCCGCATCTCTTTCCGCGCCGTCGCGCGCGGTGAGGAAACGCTCGAGATCGCGGGGGACCGCTCGGCGGTCGGTCAGTCGCCGCTCTTCGTCTTCGTGATCGAGGACACCTCGACGGGCAACGCGCTCGGGTGTTCGATGGTCGTCTCGAAGATGGGCGGGCCGGACCACCCCAACATCGCCTTCGATCTGACGCGCCGCGAGTTCTTCAGCAAAGACCTTCAGATGGGCACGACGCAGGTGACGGCGAAGCTCATCGCCGACACGTCGAGCCCGACGGAGATCGGCGGGCTGATCCTCGGCCCGTCGTTCCGGCGTCATCCCGCGCGCCTCGGGAAGCAGATCTCGCTGATCCGCTTCCACTTCATCGGCGCGCACCGCAGGCACTTTGCCGACACCGTCCTCGCGGAAATGATGGCCCCGATCACGCCCGACGGGCGCAACACGCTGTGGGAGTTTCTCGGCAGGCGGTTCATCAACTTGTCGTACAGCGAGGCGGACAAGTTCTGTCAGCACTCGCGCGAGTTCATGCTCAATCTGCTGCCGCGCGAAGAGATCTATCTGTCGCTGCTCCCGCCGGAGGCGCGCGCGCTGGTGGGCGAGGTCGGGCCCGACACCATGCCCGCGCGTCGGATGCTCGAGTCGCTCGGCTTCGCGTACAACGGGCGGATCGACCCGTTCGACGGCGGGCCGCACCTCAACGCAAACACCGACGACATCGAACTCGTGCGGGATACCTTCACCGCGCCGCTGGCAGGGGCGGGGGAAGGGGCCTCCATGCAGCACACCGGGTTCGTCTCGAGCTTCAACGAAGACGGCGAGTTCCGTGCGATGTACTCCTCATTCGAACGCAACGGCACCGAGTCGATTTCGCTGCCCGCCGAGACCATTTCGATGCTCGAGACCCGCGAGGGCGACGATATCGCCTGCACGCCGATCGACCTGGGTGTGCGTCCGTCGTACGTCGGCGAACTCCGGGACACGAAGACCGCGCCGTAGCGAGGCGCCCACGGACGGGACACTAGCCATGCCAACGAACGCCACGGCGAGCCTGCTCAAGCACGAACCCTGCAGCCTGATCGCGGGGGAGCCCATCGCGATCCCGGGCGATACCTTGGTCTCGACGAACCCGGCGCGCCCGAGCGACCCGCCGCTCTGGTCCGGTTCGCCCAATGCGGAACACGTGCAGCACGCGATCGACGCGGCGCGAGAAGCGCTGCCCGCGTGGTCACGTACGCCGATCGAGAAGCGCATCGAAGCGCTGCGCGCGTACCAGACAATCGTGCGCGAGCGTGCCGAAGAGTTCGGCGTGCTCATCAGTGAGGAGACCGGCAAGGCGTTGTGGGACGCGACGGGCGAGGCCAAGATCCTCGGGGGCAAGGTCGATATCACGCTCGACGAGTCGGAGATCGGCGGGCGCCGGCGCGTCACGCCCTTCGAACTCTCGCTCGGCGACACGCGTCGAGGCGTGTGCAGTTTCCGTCCGCACGGCGTGATGGCGGTGATCGGGCCCTTCAACTTCCCCGCGCACCTGCCCAACGGGCACATCGTGCCCGCGCTGCTCACGGGCAACACCGTGGTCTTCAAGCCATCGGACAAGACCCCGGCCGTGGGGCAGGCCCTCGCCGAAGCCTTCAACGAAGCGCTCGAGTCCGTCGGCGCGCCCTCCGGCGTCGTGAATCTCGTGCAGGGCGCGACCGATGTGGCGTCCGCCCTCGTGTCGCACGACGATATCGATGGAATCCTCTTCACCGGGTCATGGCCCGTCGGTCGCAAGATCCTCGAAGCGAACCTCGATCGACCGGGGCGGATCGTGGCGCTCGAACTCGGCGGCAACAACGCCGCGGTCGTGCTGCCCGACGCTGATCTCAAACAGGCCGCGATCGAGTGCGCCCGTGCCGCGTTTGTCACAACCGGCCAGCGGTGTACCTGCACGCGCCGGATCGTGGTGCACGAATCGATCGCACCAAAGTTCATTCCGCTGCTGCAGAAGATCGCGGGTGCCATGCTGATCGGAGACCCGCGCGGCGAGGGCGGGCAGCAGCCCTTCATGGGCCCGCTCATCAACGAGGAAAGCCGCCAGAACGCGCTGGCGTTTCAGGACTCGCTCGCGTCGCAGGGCGGACGCGTGCTGACGGCTCTGAGCGCCGTCGATCATCCATCGGGGGGCGCATACGTTTCGCCGGGCATCGTCGAGGTCGATTCGTTCGTGAAGGATGCCGACCCAAGCAGCGGTCCGGGCTGCGATGTCGAGCTCTTCGGCCCGCTCGTGCGCGTCACCACAGTGGACTCGCTCGACGGCGCGATGCAGCAGTGCAACGCGACGGCGTACGGGCTCGCCGCCGCGATCTTCACGCGCGACGAGGCGGCGATCGACCGCGTCCAGCACGAGGCGCACGCCGGCTGCGGGAACGGGAACACGGGCCCGGCCGGCGCGTCGGGCCAGCTGCCCGTCGG
>JBCDCB010000062.1:0-5464 GCA_039182735.1 Planctomycetota bacterium | reverse complement strand
GGCGCACGCCGATCACCGCCGCCACGCTCTGGCGGATGTTCCGAGATGACCGCCGGGCCCGCCCGCTCATCGGGACGTCGGACTGAACCTTTCTCCCCGGCGCGTTGACCCGGCGCGTCGAGCGCCCGACGATCCTCCAGCGAGGAGCACCCGCATGATCGTCCGCATGGAACTGTCGCGCATCCTGATCCGTGAGCTCAACGATTACCAGATCATCGAGCTGCGCGAGATCGGCGGCGAACGCACGTTCCCCATCGTCATCGGGCTCCCCGAAGCGCAGGCCATTGAGCGACGCCTCCGGGGCGTCGAGATCCGCAGGCCCCAGACCCACGAGCTGCTCTCGAACGTGATCGAAGCCTTCGGCGGCGAACTCCAGTCCATCACGATCAACGACCTCGCCGACCACACGTTCTACGCCACGCTCGATATCACCCGCGCCGATTGCGAACTTATCCATATCGATTCCCGCCCCAGCGATGCCATCGCCCTCGGGATCGCGCACGGCGTCCCCATCCTCGTCGAAGAGCACGTCCTCGACGAAGCGGAAGCAACCGAAGAGTGAGCGACACCCCGAGCGACAACGGCGCGTGGATCGACGACGCCCCGCACGCCACGCCCGAACTGCCCGGCATTGGCGGACGCATCAAGCAGCGCCCCGAAGACTTCCTCGTCGAAGAGATCCCCCTCGAAGACCCCTCGGGCGACGGCGATTACCTCTACATCTTCGTCGAAAAAGAAGGCATGGCCGCCACCGACATGCTCCGCGTCCTCGAGCGGCACTTCGATGTCGAGCGCGAAGACCTCGGCTGGGCCGGCATGAAGGACAAGGTCGGCATTACCCGGCAGGTCATCTCCGTCTTCGCGCCCGACAAGGACGAGACCGACTTCCCCGAACTCCGCCACGACCGCGTCCGCATCCTCTGGACCGATCGACACGACTCGCAGCTGCCCATCGGGCACCTCCGCGGCAACCGCTTCTCCATCAAGGTCCGGGGCGTGCACGCGACCGACGTCCTCGGCGCGCAGCGCATCATGGCACGCCTCGGTGCGCACGGCGCGCCCAACCTCTTCGGCACGCAACGCTTCGGCAGGCGCATGAACAACCACCGCATCGGCGCCGCTCTCCTCATGGGAGAGTGGGAACGCGCGCTCGCCGGACTCCTCGGGTTCCGTGATGGGCTCCTCGATTCGCACCCCGATGCGCGTCGCCTCTTCGAAGAGGGCGCGTACGAACGCGCGCTCGATGCCTTCCCGAAGGCCTGCGTCCCCGAACGCAAGGCGCTGCAGGCGCTCGTGCGCGGCAAGGGGCCCAAGGCCGGCATCGAACGCGTCGGGCTCACCCAACGCCGCTTCTGGGTCAGCGCCTTCCAGTCCGCCGTCTTCAACCGCGTGGTCGCCCAGCGGCTCGAGCGCGGCACGTGGAACTCGCTCCTCGAGGGCGACGTCGCGTACGACCACGACAGCGGCGCGATCTTCCCCGTCGATCAGGAACGCCTCGAAAACCCGATGATCCAGGAGCGTGTCGAGTCCGTCAGTGTCAGCCCGACCGCGCCGCTGTGGGGGCGCAAGATGGTCCGCGCCGCCGGCCGCACCTTCGACGACGAATGGGACGCGCTCACCGAGACCGGCGTCACGCTCGACCATCTGCAGCAGCACGGCCCGCTGCTCGGGCAGTCGCTCAACGGCGTGCGGCGCCCCACGCGTATGCGCGTCGTCGAGCCCGACGTCGAAGGTGGCGCCGACGAACACGGCGAGTACGTCCGCTGCGCCTTCGAGCTCGCCAGCGGGTGCTACGCGACGATGGTCATGCGCGAGGTGATGAAGGTGCCCGCGACGCTCGCCGACAAACGCCTCAAGAACGCGTAGCGTGTGCGCACTACGATCCGCGCTATGAAGAGCGAAGCGAGCGAGATGCGCGTGGTGATCTTCGACCTCGGCGGGGTCGTGGTAAAGGTGTGCCGCGGCTGGAACGAAGCCGCCGAGCGCGTCGGCGTCCCGCGCGCCGACGAATCGCGGTTCGCGCTGCCCGACCTTCAGTCGTCGCGCCGTGAACTCTCCGACGCGTATCAGCGGGGGCAGATCGAATCGCACGAGTACTTCGAGCGCATCGCCGACGCCACCGACGGGCTCTACACGCCCGAGCAGGTCGAGCGCGTCCATCGCGCGTGGGTGATGGAGGCGTACGACGGCATCGCAGAACTCATCGACGCGCTCAACGCGCTCGACGGCATCGAGACCGCGTGTCTCAGCAACACCAACGCGGCGCACTGGGACGATCTCAAACGCGGCGCGGGCGACGGGTGGGGGGCCATCTCTCGTCTCGGCCATCCGTTTGTCTCACACGAGGTCGGTATGGTGAAGCCGCACGCGGAGATCTACGAAGCCGTGCGCGCGCAACTGGGGCGCGACGCGTCGTCGCTGATTTTCTTCGACGACCTCGAAGAGAACGTGCGGGCCGCGCGCGATGCCGGCTGGCACGCGTTCCAGATCGATCACACGGGCGATACCGCGCGGCAAGCGCGCGCCGCGCTGCGTCCCCTCGGGTTCGATCTCTAGCGGATCTCGAGGCGCTGGTTGACCCGCCCGGTCCCGTCGGCTTCGCGCACGCTCAGCCCGATCGAACCGCCGCGGAGCGACTCGGCGTTCTCTTCGATGCGGAACCGTTTGATGGTCGAAGCGCCCGCAGGCAGCTGGCTGATCGCGGCGTTCTCGGTGCGCACGCCCTGCCCCTTGAGAAGCACGCGCAGCGTCACCGGCGCATCGCCGCGGTTGGTCACCATGACGCTTACCAACAAGTCGCGCGATCCGTTTGCACCCTCCGCCCAGCGGTACGACGGGCGCACATCGAGCGATTCCAATCCGATCTCCAGCGTGAGCGGCATGCGCAGCATCGGGTACGGGCGGTCCGCATCGAGCTCGACTTCCGTCATGATGCGATGCGCGCCCGCCGACTCACCGGGTCCGAACGTCACGTCGAGCGGGATCTTCGTTGTGCCCCGCATCGGCAGCGCGAAGGGGATCACGCGCGGCGAGATCGTCCACCCGTCCGGCGCGGTCAGGCGGATACGACCCGCGATCGGGCCCTCGAACGTGTTCTCGAGGTGCATGCTCACGGTGTGCCGCTGCGCGCGCGCTTCCAGAAAGTCCGGGTCCAAGCGCATCGCGGCGCGGAAGCGCACGAGCGCGAGGTCGATGCCCTCGATGAAGACCGGCGACTCGCCGATCTCGATGCGATGCCGCTGGTCGCTCGGATCGCGCGACACGGCGAACGAGTTCCCGAACAGATCGGTCGCGACGATCGCACCGTCGCCAAGGAACCCCGAGAGATCGAGGGTGCCCGGGCGGTCTCGGTTGGCCCAGGCGATCAGCGCATGCCGCGCCTGCGAAGGCGAGTTGAAGGTGTCCTCGGCGATGAGGATCGTGGCTCCCGCGTCCGCAGGAAACCGGCCGGTGATCGTGCGCTCGGCGAGCTGACTCGTCAGCGTCCGCCACATCGCCAGCGAGGGGTGCGGCATGATCTGGGCGTCGGGCGATTCGCGCCAATCCCACGGCTCGCGCAGCAGCAGGGGGCCGAGCCCGGCTTCGTGCGCGGCGATCGCGCGCCGCGCCAGATCGATCACCGAGGCACCGTTCCCGATGACGTTCGGGTCGCTGGGATCGAGCACGAGCGCAACCTCGCCTGTCGAACCCATCATGCCGATCTGCGCGTCGATCGCCCCGCCCGTGACGCCCGGATCAACGAGCGTTGTGAAGACGTCCACGCCGCTCGACGGGCCGGGCGTGCGTGCGAATGCGATCCACGGCATCGCGATGCGCGGGCGCGGCACGAGCCGCTCGAACTCCGCCTTGATGTTCGCGACCCGCTCCGGCAGGTCCGATTGCCAGAAGTCGGTGCCCGCGTCGCTCGGGCCGATCTGCCACGCGTCCACCCGTTCGCCGAAGCGCGTCAGCAGCGACGCGAGGTACGGGCCCCACACGTCTCGGCTCGCGGTGAAGGCCTCGACGATGTTGTACCGCTCCAGACGCAGCTCCTCGGCGAGCGCGACGGGCAACGCTTCGAGCACGAGCGTCAGCGCCTGCCGGCCCTCGACAAGGCGCTCCGCAACGCCGGCGATCTGTTCGACACGGTCGCTCGCATCGTCGCGCGTCGCTTCGGCATCCCACACCGTGAGGTTGATGCGTCCCGTGCCGACATCGCGCACGAGGTCGGGCAGCCGATCGCGCAGCGAGAGGGGCAGACGCTCGGCGATCACGCCGAAGCGAGAGCGTGCTCCGTCGTCGATCGAGCGCGATTCGGAGGCCCAGACGAAGTCTGTCGTCGTCGCCGCGAGCAGCCCCGCGGGCCCGGAGAGTCGCATCTCGACCCGGTACCAACCGAGCCGGGGCAGGTTGGGCGTCCACGAAGCGGACGCGCCGCCCGGCGGCACGGTGAGCAGCACCTCATCGACGCGTCGACCGTCGAGATCCCACGCCACGATCTCTGCGCGCATCGCTTCGCCCGTCAGGTCGCCCACGCGGTAGCGCACGAGCGGACGCTTCGGCGCGAGCACCACGTTCGAGCGTTCATCAACGCTGAGCTCCACGCGCGGGACCTGGTACAACTCAAGGTCATCGAACCACGCCGCGCCGCTGAGGTCCTGTTCATCGACGGCGAAGGCGAGCTCTGCTCCGTTGCGCAGTTGATCGGGTTGCAAGAGCTGCAGCTCGAGCTGGATCCACACCGCTTCGTCGCTCGCCGACATCGACAAACGCGTCTCCGTCCAGCGGCCCGGCGAGACCATCGGCTCGCTCGCGAACTCGCCGCCTTCGAGAGGCTGCTGCTGCGCGTCGCGGTAGCGAGCGACGACGCGCGCACGCGCCACGCGCAAGCCGTCGGTGCGGATGCGCGCAAAGACCGCATACTCCGCCTGCGGAATCGCCGGGAGCTGCCCGCGCGAGAGCATGAGCGATGTGGAGCCGCCCGACGTCGGGAGCATCACCGACCAGCCGCTCTCGTCGAGGAACGTGTCGTCGAGACGCGAGGTGTTCCAGTTCGGGAACCCCGGTCGCTCACGCCGCCCGGGGACCTCGTGCCCGCGGAACCAGCCGATCGGTACCGGCTCCAGATGGATGTCGCGCTCCTCGAAGTCCCACGCCTGCACCAGTCGCTGCGCGGCGCTCGGACGGCGCGGCGAGGGATCGCGCGCCTGACCCAACCCCTCCGCCGCCGGCAGCAGGGCGAGCAACGCGAGCAGCGCACACCGACATCTCCCGTCGAACAGGCTCACGCACGATTCATCGGCGAGTCCCGGAGCCGGGGTCGAATATCAGGCGTCGTCGAGTTCCGGGTCGCGCTCGCGCAGCAGCATCGCGCACGCCGTGTGCCCGTGCACGAACGAGCGTCCGCCGATCGGACCGATCTCCCCACCCGCGAAGAACCCGGACAGCGGCATCGGGTCGGGGAAGGTCGTGCCCTGGAGCGCGT
>JBCDCB010000061.1:0-6351 GCA_039182735.1 Planctomycetota bacterium | reverse complement strand
GCCCTCGCGTGTTCGAAGAATATGCAGCGGGTAGCCGCTCCCTGGCGTCGTTCCAGGATGTTGGGAGGTTCACGTGAACATGATTCAGATGGTCTTTGCGTCGCTGATCGGGATCGCCCTCGGTGCCGGCGGCGCGCTCGTGTCGCTCAACGGCGCCGGCCCTTCGATCCAAGGAGACGTCATGCCCACTTCGCACGCGACCGATCTCCCGGTCTACTCCGACTCCGGTCACGACATCACGCCGCTGCCGCGCGAGACGGTCGAGAAGCTGGCGGAGAAGCTCTCTGACGAAGCACGGAAGATCATGCTCAATGATGGGACCGAGCCGCCCTTCTGCGGCGGGCTCCTCGACAACAAGCAGGAAGGCACGTACTGCTGCGCGCTGTGCTCGCTGCCGCTGTTCTCGTCTGACGCGAAGTTCGATTCCGGGTCCGGGTGGCCGAGCTTCTTCCAGCCAGTCGATGTCGCGCACATCCACACGAAGGAAGATCGTTCGTACGGGATGGTGCGGACGGAGATCGAGTGCGAACGCTGCCGGGGGCATCTCGGGCACGTCTTTCAGGACGGTCCGAAGCCGACGGGCCTGCGTTTCTGCCTGAACGGGCAGGCGATGGTGTTCTTCGCCAACGGTGAAGCGCTCCCGCCCGCCGCGCAGCCGGTTCAGACCGAGACGGCGTACTTCGCCGGCGGGTGCTTCTGGGGCATCGAAGATCGCTTCGAGCACACGCCCGGCGTGCTCGATGCCGTGAGCGGCTATCAGGGTGGGCACGTGGACACCCCGACCTATCGCGAGGTGTGCAACGGCACGACCGGGCACACCGAATCGGTGCGCGTGGTGTACGACCCCGCGCGTGTCTCGTACCGCGACCTGCTCGAACTCTTCTTCCGGATCCACAATCCGACGACGCTCAACCGCCAGGGCCCGGATGTCGGCACGCAGTACCGCTCGGCGATCTTCGCCGCGAACGAGTCGCAAGCCAAGCAGGCCAAGGCGTTTATCGACGAGCTCGAAGATCGCGGGCAGTGGGGGGACAAGAAGATCGTCACGGAGTTGAACCCGATGGCGACGTTCTGGCCCGCCGAGGAGTACCACCAGGATTACAACGTCCGTCACGGTCGGAGCTGCGGTCTGCCGCAGTGATCTTCACCGCGCACACCACGCTTTGAGCCACCGGCCCGGGCACCCGCCCGGGCTGTTCTTTTTGCGTGAGCGGATGTGAATGTAGACTCTTCCCTGTCTACCCACCTTCTCGCGACCATCGACGCGGGGAGGGCGGGCGGTCGCGTTCGTGCGTGACCGAAGGTCGTCCGCGTCGGGCAGGGCCCGGCGTGCCAACGCGAGGAGCGGATGTATGAGCGCAAACAAGCTGCTTGGTGCGATCGCTGTTGTCTCTGGATTGGTCGCGTTTCTGCTCGCGTTCTTCCTGATCCAGGCGGGCACCGGGTCGGCGGCCGCCGAACAGAGCGTGTCGTCGCGGACAAAGACGGTGCTTTTTGCGAACGCGGATCTGCCGGCGGGCGCGCTGCTGAGTGAGGGCGATGTCATCGAGGAAGAGGTCCCGCTGGACCTCCCGATTGCGCGCCGGGCGATTCAGCCGGCTGATAAACCCTCCATCATCGGGAAGCGGCTGTCGCAGCCGGTCACCAACGGCTCGCCGCTGCTGTACTCGTACCTCGCCGAGGTCCGCGATCTGGACTTCTCGACCAACATGCGGGCGATGACGATCCGCGTGGACGAGACGAGCACGCACGCCGGGCTGCTGATGCCCGAAGACATGGTGGACGTGATCGTGAGCCGACCGGCTCCCCCGCCGCCCCCGCAGGCGAACGTGGATCCCGCGGCGATGCAGCAGGCCGCTACCTCCGGGCAGGACCTCAACTCGGTGATCGCCGGCGTGGTCTCGCAGGCGATGGCCGGCTCGTCGATCGGCGGCGGGACCACCGAGCAGTGGATCTCCGAGACGGTGCTCTCCAACGTGCGCGTGCTCGCCGTGGGCAACCGTCTGTACGGCACACGCCGACAGCTCGCCGTCCGCAACGTCGAGGACGAGATGCTCAGCCTCGCGACCGGCGACGCCAAGACCGTCACGCTCGAGGTCACTGCCGAAGACGCGCGCACCCTGCTCCGCGTCGGTGCCGGCGGGAAGAACAAGTTCACGCTCTTGCTCCGCTCCACGCGCCCGATGGGCTCGACGAGCGAATCCGACGATCCCGGCGTCTGAACCGCGTACACCTCGCCGACGTGTCGGCAGGAGAAGGAGGCGTGCATGCGCGTGGTCGTTCAGGACACGCTGAAGAACAAGCGGTGGGTCGCCTACGAGGGCGACGCCGGCTTCGTGATCGGGCGCGACGAGTCGTGCACCGTGTCGCTCTCGACGTCCAAGTTCGTTTCTCGCCGCCACGTGCAGGTCGAGAAGAGCGCCGACGGCTGGACCGCGACGGTCGCCCCGGGCGCCACGCCCGTTGTCATCGACGGCGAGAAGGTCGAGGCGGGCTCGTCCGGCGTGTGGCAGGCGAACACGATCCTGCGTGTCGCCGAGTTCGCCATCACGCTCGAAGAGAAGGCCGACACCGGTGTCGCGAAGCGCGCCGCTGAGGAAGACGTCAACGCGCTGCAGCGAGAGGTACACGCGGCGGTGCTGCGCCGTCTCGACCTGCGCCGCAGCGGATCGACGACGCTCGACGCGACCGCCGACGGGCTCGAGCAGATCGACGCCATCATCGACGACGTGATGCACGGCGAGTTCAGGGGCCGGCTCATCGACAATCGCGACACCCGCCGGCGCCTGATCGTCATGGGGCTCGAGCAGCGGTTGATGTTCGAGATGGGCGGCGGCGCGCAGGCGTCCTCGGCTGATTCGCCCGCCGACGAGCACCGCGTCGAGGTTCCGGGATTCAACCCGGTGCTGCACGACGAGGCGACGCGCTACGTCCGGCGCATCGCGAAGCGGCTGGAACTCGAGATGATCCCCGAGGCCGGCGACCGCGACTTCGACCGCATCGAAGCGGGGTTCATCGAGAAGGCGAGCGAGGTCGCGGACGAGACGCCCGACAACGTGCAGTTCTACGTCATCTCGCAGATGCTCAAGAAGACGCTGACCGACATGATCTTCGGGCTGGGCCCGCTGCAGGACCTGCTCGATACGCCCAACATCACGGAAATCATGATCGTGAGCCCGTCGCTCGTCTTCGTCGAGCGCAGCGGCAAGGTGGTCAAGGACAACCGCACGTTCCTGGGCGACGAGCAACTGCTCTCGGTGATCGAGCGCATCGTCGCGCCGCTGGGACGGCGCATCGACCGCTCGACGCCGCTGGTCGATGCGCGGTTGAAGGACGGTTCGCGTGTGAACGCGGTGATCCCGCCGCTGGCGCTCAAGGGCCCGTGCCTGACGATCCGGCGTTTCCCGATGAAGCGGCTCGAGATCGAAGATCTTGTGAAGTGGCGATCGATCACGCACGCCGGCGCGGCGCTGCTCGAAGCGTGCGTGCGTGGGTACAAGAACGTCGTCGTCGCGGGGGGCACGGGCTCGGGCAAGACCACCCTGCTCAACGTCCTCTCGTCGTTCATCCCGGAGGGCGATCGCACGATCACCATCGAGGACGCGGCGGAACTCCAGTTGCACCAAGAGCACGTCGTCTCGCTCGAAACCCGTCCGCCCAACGTCGAGGGCAAGGGCGCGTACACGATCCGTGATCTCGTGAAGAACTCGCTGCGCATGCGCCCGGACCGGATCATCGTGGGTGAATGCCGCGGGCACGAAGCCTTCGACATGCTGCAGGCCATGAACACCGGCCACAGCGGTTCGATGACGACGGTTCACAGCAACTCGGCGCAGGATGCGCTGGCGCGCTTCGAGACGATGTACCTCATGGCCGTCGAGGTCCCGCTCAGCGCCGTGCGCCGGCAAATGAGCCAGGCGCTCGACATGATCGTCTATCAGAAGCGCCTCAAGAACGGGCGACGCATCGTCGCGCAGATCACCGAGATCGGCGACATCAACCCGCTCACCGGGGAGATCGAGACCCGCGACATCATGAAGATGATCGGCGACGGCGACGACGCGCGCCTCATCGCCACCGGCTACATGCCGCAGTTCCTCGACGAGCTCGTCGAACGCAAGCTCATCGACCTCGACCGCTGGTTCTCGGAGGTGGCCTGACATGGACTTCTACGACCCGGTCGTGGTGCGGGCCGTGATCGCGGCGTGCGTGGCGGTGAGCGTGGGGCTCGGCGTCTTCGCCGCGCGCCGGACGCTCGCCGACATGTACTGGACGCACGTCCAGTGGCTGCGCGACGTGATGTGGCGATTCAGCCCCGACCCGTACGACGGTCGCGTGCAGATCGGGCTGATTTACCTCGCGTACATCGCCGTGATCCCGCTGCTCGTGTTCCTCTTCGGGAGCATCATCGTCGGGATGATCCTGTGGCTGTTGCTGCTGCTGATCCCGAACGCCTTTGTCTCCTGGCGGTGGTACAAGCGGCGCCAGCTCATCGACGAGCAGCTCCCGCAGGCGGTCTTGCAGATGTCCACGTCGGTCGCGTCGGGCATGACGCTCATCCAGGCGATCGACCGCACCGCCGAGCGCGCGCCGAGCCCCGTGAACGTCGAGTTCCGCATCATCTCGAACCAGTGGAAACACGGCGCGGACCTCGTCGGCTCGATCGACGAGGCCAAACGCCGGCTCAAGCTCCCGAACTTCACGCTCTTCGCCTCCGCCGTTTCGATCAACCAGCAGATGGGCGGCAACGTCGTCGTCACGCTCGAACGCCTCGCGCACTCGCTGCAGCAGATGCAGGAGATGGCCCGCGAGGTCTACGCCGCGACGTCGGAAGGGCGCACGAACATCAAGGTCCTGGCGATCACGCCGGCGGTGATGCTGGTGCTCGTGGGGTTCATCGACGCGGGGGGCGTGATCAAACTGTTCACCGATCCGTACGGGCGCGCGATGCTCGGTGTGGCGGCGGTGATGACGCTCGCCGGCGCCGCGTGGGCGTGGAAGATCATCAACTCGGATATCTGAGGAGCGCGCATGGACCCGATCATCATGCAGGTCTTGTTCGCCGCCGCCATCGGGCTCGGCGTCGCGACGGCGCTCGCGTGGCTCGCCGGTTCGGCGGCGTCGCGCCCGAGGAAGCTCTCGACCTCGTCGGCGCTCGGGGATCTGCAGATCTCCGACGAGCAGCGTGAGATCTACCGAGGGCGGGCGGATCAGGCCGAGGGCATCATGCGGCTGGCGCTGCTCTTCATGCCGGTGGCGCTGCCGCTGGTGCAGGCGATCCCGATGGAGAAGACGCGCGCCGAACTGCTCGGGTGGTACGCCCGCGCGGGGTTCCCGGGCGGGTTCGATGACGACGAGGTCATGGGCGCGGCGTTCCTCACGGGCTTCGGGCTCGCCGCCCTCTTCGCGATCGTGCTCTGGCTGCTCTTCGACAACGTGCTCGTCTTCGTGCTCCCGTTCGTGCTCTTCGCGGCGGGTCCGAGCATGATGAAGGGCACCTACAAGAGCGAGGCGATCAAACGCGAGAAAGCGATCAACCGCACCTTCCCGTACGTGCTCGACCTGCTCGTGCTGACGATGAAGTCTGGCGCCTCGCTGCAGATCGCGATGGAGCGCGTCACCGAGGACTACGCCGGCCACCCCGTGGGCGACGAGTTCCGCAACATCATGACCGATATCAACATGGGCAGCACGACCGTCGAGGCGTTCCAGAACTTCGGCAACCGCGTGCCCATCCCGATGATCCGGCTCTTCGTCGACGACGTGCTGCAGTCGCAGGAACTCGGGCAGCCGATCGCGGACACGCTCGAGCGTCTGGCGGACGCCGCGAAGAAGCGACGCATCCAGGACGCGATGGATTATGCGGGAAAGGCGGGCGTGCTGGTGCTGATCCCGTCGATGATCGTCTTCATGGCGGCGCTGCTGCTGCTGTTCGCGCCCTTCATCGTGCGGTATCTTGACGGGTCGTTCGGCGAAGGGCAGTCGGAAGGATTCTGAGCCCGGAGAGGGCGGACGGGGAACGCGACGCGATGCCGTACTACCTGGCGGTCACCACCGGGCCCGACGAGGGCAAGTCGTGCGAAGTCGATGGCGGCTCGTGCCTGATCGGTCGGTCCGACGCCGCCGAGCTCAAGCTCGAGGACGAGTCCATCTCGTGGGAGCACGCGCGCGTCGTCGAAGAGGGCGGCAAGGTCTTCCTCGAGAACCTCTCGGCGCTCGGGACCTCCGTCAAAGGCCAGAAGATCTCCGGGCGCTACCGACTGCAACCCAACGACGAGATCGAACTCTCCAACCGCTGCAAGGTCAAGATCGAGATCCGCGTCACCGGCGTGACCAAGTCCTCGTCCAGCG
>JBCDCB010000060.1:0-8081 GCA_039182735.1 Planctomycetota bacterium | reverse complement strand
TTCTTAGTAGCGGTAGTGCTCGGGCTTGTAGGGGCCATCGACCGGGACACCGATGTACTCGGCCTGGTCGTCGCTCATACGCGTCAGCTTCGCGCCGAGCTGGTCGAGGTGCAGACGCGCAACCTTCTCGTCGAGGTGCTTGGGCAGCGTGTAGACCTTCTTCTCGTAGTTCTCGTTGTTCTGCCACAGCTCGACCTGCGCGATCGTCTGGTTCGTGAACGAGTTGCTCATCACGAACGAGGGGTGACCCGTCGCGCAGCCGAGGTTCATCAGACGCCCCTCGGCGAGGATGATGATCGAGTGCGGCTCGCACCCGGCGCTCGCGTGGAACTTGAACTCGTGCACCTGCGGCTTGATCTCGATCTTCTCGGCGTGGCCCTGCTTGACCAGATCCTCGAGCGCGTACATCTGGATCTCGTTATCGAAGTGCCCGATGTTCGCGATGATCGCGTTGTGCTTCATCTTCTTCATGTGATCGACGGTGATGATGTCCTTGTTGCCCGTCGTCGTGATGAAGATGTCCATCTCGCCGATCACGTCCTCGATGGTCGTGACCTCGAAGCCGCTCATCACGGCCTGCAGCGCGCAGATCGGGTCGATCTCGGTGATGAAGACGCGTGCCTGCTGCCCGACGAGCGACGCCGCCGAGCCCTTGCCGACGTCGCCGTACCCCCAGACGAGGCACTTCTTGCCGCTGATCATGACGTCGGTCGCGCGGTTGAGCCCGTCGATGAGCGAGTGTCGGCAGCCGTAGAGGTTGTCGAACTTGCTCTTGGTCACCGCGTCGTTGACGTTGATGGCGGGGAAGAGCAACTCGCCCTTCTCTTCCATCTGGTAGAGGCGGTGCACGCCCGTGGTGGTCTCTTCCGAGACGCCGCGGATGTGCGGGGCCATGCGGCGGAAGAAGTCGCCGTCTTCCTGCACCTTGTCGCGCAGCAGCGCGAGCACGACCTTGAACTCGGGGTTGTCCGTCGAGTCGGGGTTGGGCAGCGTGCCGTCCTTCTCGAACGCGATCTCGGCCTTCACGCCTTCGTGGATGAGCATGGTCGCGTCGCCGCCGTCATCGACGATGATCGTCGGGCCGTTCGACCCGTTGGCGTCGGCCTCGGGCCACGACAGCGCCTGAAGCGTGCACCACCAGTATTCCTCCAGCGTCTCGCCCTTCCAGGCGTAGACAGGCGTGCCCTCCTTGCCCTCGCGACCGGCGACAACCGCCGCCGCCGCGTGGTCCTGCGTCGAGAAGATGTTGCACGACGCCCAGCGCACGTCCGCGCCAAGATCCTGCAGCGTCTCGATCAGCACCGCGGTCTGGATCGTCATGTGCAGCGAGCCCATCACACGCGAACCCGCGAGCGGCTGCTTCGCGCCGTACTCGTCGCGGCACGCGGTCAGGCCCGGCATCTCGTGCTCCGCGAGCTCGATCTCCTTGCGCCCGTAGCGCACCGTCGCCTCGCTCAGATCCGCGACCTTGTGCGGCATGTCGCTCGTCAGCGGCAGGCCCGTGCCCATGAATGTTCCGGTGGAAGTCGTCAGGGTTGTCATGCGTGCTCCTTGTCGGTGCCGTGCAGAGGGTTCAAGTCGCCCGTGCGCCGCGTGACGCGCGGGAAGTCATCACATCAATTCGCTGTTCCGTGTCGGACGCGCTCGCCCCGCGCAATGAAGAGGCCCGGCCCCTTCGCGTCTCGGTGTGCGCGCAGCCGGCTCACCCGCGTGCGCTCTGCGTCGAAGCCCGCGCCGATCATCCATCGCTCGAACTCGTCGAGGTCGAATCCCAGGTGTCGGTGCCCCATCGATTGGCGGTACGCGTCACGTGCGTGCGCCACCATGTCGATCACCAGCGCCACGCCGCCCGGACGCAGCACACGCTGCACTTCCTGCAGCACCCGCACCGGTGCTTTCACATGGTGCAAAAGCAGCACGCAGATCACCGCGTCCACGCTCGCATCTTCGAGCCCCGTGTCGCTCGCGTCCGCATCGCAGAACTCGACGTTGTCGAACGCCGTCAGCCGCTTCCGCGCCGCGTCCAGCATCGCGTCCGAGCCGTCGATAGCGATCACCCGCTCCACGTGCGGCGCGATCAACTCCGACGCGTTGCCCGTCCCACAGCCCAGGTCCAGCACCGTCCACTCGCCCGGCAAGAGCGCCGGGAGCGCCTCCGCCAGGAACGCCTCGCCGAACAGCTCGTGCCGAACCGCGTCCCATTCGCCGGCAACGCGACCGAAGAACGCCATCGAGTCCGTCCGCCGTTCCGCGAGCACCGCTTCGAGCCGCGCGTTGTCCTCTTCCGCGTCGTCCAGCGTCTTGGCCTGCTCACGGACCACGACCCACAGGTCGCGTGCGTCGCGCGTCAGGTCGTCCACGCGCAGGGCATAGAACGTCGCCGTGCCAGCCGCCCGGCGCTGCAGCCAGCCCGCGCCGAGCAACACTTTCAGGTGCCGGCTCACCGTGCTCTGCGCGACCTGCAGCACGCTGGCCAGTTCGCCCACCGAGAGCTCGTGCCGCTCAAGCACGCGAGCCGTGCGCAGCCGCAGCGGCTCAGCGAGCGCCGAGAGCCGGTCGAGCACGATCGGATTGTCGGAAGGTGTTTGGCGGGTCATCCGTTTCATCCGTCTATGCGGATGAAGCGTAGATCGGTTGCCCCATCGCCGTCAAGTGAGGATCTTCGCCGTTTATCGTGTCCCAGCGTCCATTTCGGCGGGTTGGAGCGCCAACGTCGGCCCCACAACCTCCCCGAGCGACTCCAGGCGTTCTCGGACCTCGGCGCTGTCCCGATCGAGCCAGTACGCCATCCGCAGCCGCTGCACGGCCTTCGGGCGGTCGCCCAGTCGCTCATAGAACGACGCGAGGGCCACGTGGGCGTCGATGCTCTCCCCGCCGCTCGCGCGCGACGCGGTGAGGTACGCCTGCTCGGCGAGATCGTCGTCACCGCTGCCTTGCAGCACGTCGCCGTACTGGATCCAGCGGGCGACGCTGCTGGGATCGTCGTCCACCCGCGAGCGCGAGAGCATGATCGCGGCTTCCGCATCGCCGCTCTCGACCATCGAACGCAGCAGCCACTCGGTGACCGCGTCGTCCGTCGGTCGCAGGGCGTGCGCAAACTCGAGGTGCTCGCGGGCCTCCAGAGGCTCGCCGGCCTTCACCAGCGCCCGCCCCAGTGAGAACCGCCCCGATCGGCTGCCCGGACGCTCGTCGATCACGCTGCGGTATTCCGCGATCGCCGCCTCCAGGTCTCCGTCCTGCTCGTGGACCTCTCCGCGAGCGATCACCCGTTCCGTCGGACGTGCGGTTTGGCAGCCCGCGAGCAGGAGCATCGCGGCAAGACCGAGCGAAAGAACCAGCGGCGTAGCGGACGTGATTCGCACGAGAACCTCCCGGCAAGGGTCAGCGGTGTACCCTGCGAGCATACCCGCCCGCGAGCATCGGCCCGCCCGGGCCTTCTCGTGCAATCTCATGCCCCATCCACACACAACCCGCTGGGTCCTGCTCCGACACGACCTCGACGACGGATCCCGCCACTTCGATTGGCTTCTTGAGCGACCGGGCGACGACGCCCACGATCTTGACCGCCGATCACTCCTGAGCTTCCGCCTGCAAGGCCTGCTCGGAAGCGAGCCTTTCGATGCGGCCCGCATGGGCGATCACCGGCGTGCATACCTCGACTACCAAGGGCCGGTCAGCGGGGGCAGAGGCCGTGTCTCGCGTGTCGATGAAGGCGCGTGCCTCCTCGAAGAGACCGCGCAGCGCGTCACCGTCCAACTGGTGCCCGACGCGCAGGCCGTGATCTACATCGGCACCCCCACGGGACCCCCCGACGAGCGAGGAGAGATTCCCTTCCGCTTCGAATCGCAGTGGGGCGGCGGCGCAAGCCGATAGCACTCACGTGTGCGGGATCCTCGGCATCGTGACGACCCACGGGCGCGAACCAAGCGTCACCGACGAGCGTGCGCGCGCCATGCGCGACACCTTCGCGCATCGCGGGCCCGATGGCGAGGGCCTCTACCGCCGAGAGAACGTGCTGCTCGCGCACCGACGACTCGCGGTCATCGATCCGAGCGACGCCGGGCATCAGCCGATGCTGAGCGAGCCCGATCCGGCGACGGGACTGCCGCGCTTCGCGATCGTCTACAACGGCGAGCTCTACAACGACGCCGATCTGCGTGCGCAGCTCGCCGCTCGCGGCGTGCGATTTCGCTCGACGTGCGACACCGAGACGCTCCTCCGCGCGTGGGCAACATGGGGCACCGAGACGCTGGCGCGCGCGCGCGGCATGTTCGCATTCGGCGTGTACGACTTCGCCCTGCGCACGCTTACGCTCGCGCGCGATCCGATCGGTGTGAAGCCGCTCTACTACGCCAGCGTGGGTTCCGAGTTGGTCTTCGCGAGCGAGCCGAGCGCCATCCTCGCACACCCGGGGTTCAGCGCGAAGCCGGACTGGGCGATGGTCAGCGCGTACCTGAGCACGAGCCGAACGGTGCTCGGCGACCGCACGATGTTCGAGGGCGTGCGAGCGCTCCGCCCGGGACACGTGCTCAAAGCCGATCTCGACGCGCGTGCGGTCCGTGCGCACATCGAGGCGTACTGGACCGGGCCCACGATCGACGACACGATGGATGACGAATCGTCAGCGATTCGCGTGCGCGAAGCGCTCGAATGTTCCGCACACGCGCAGCTCCGCTCGGATGTGCCCATTTGCACGCTGCTCAGCGGCGGGCTGGACAGCAGCGCGATCGCGTCCATCGCGTGCGCACGGAACCCGTCGCTGCGGAGCTATGCCGCCGGCGCGAGCGAGCCGGACGGCTTTCATACAGGCCCGGGCGATTTGGCGGTGGCGCGCGACGTCGCGTCCCGGATCGGCACCGATCACGCCGAGGCCGTCCTCAATGCCGCGGGCTTTCGCGAACGCTGGTCGCGGATCGTGCGCGCGACGCGCGTCCCGATGAGCACGCCCAACGAGACGGCGATCCTCGCGGTCGCCGAGCGACTGCGCGCCGACGGATGCGTCGTCACGCTCAGCGGCGAGGGGGCCGACGAACTGCTCGGTGGGTACGAAGGACCTATGCGCAACGCGTTCGCGACGGCGAGCGATCTGCTCGCGTGCGCAGGTGTTGAGGTCATCGATCGTGCCGGCGAGCGCGAGCTGCTCGGCGCATGCTGGGTCTCGCCCGAACTCAAGCCGGCGGTGCTCGAGCAGGAGACGCTTCACCTCGCGGCGCGCGATGCGTTCCTGTTCGAGTCGTACCGCGCGATGATGCGCGAGTCGTGCGCACAGCTCGGCGGCTACGACGAGCGCACCGCGCTCGCGGCTCATCTCGGGCTGCACCGACGCGTGAACCTGCCCGGGCTGCTGCAGCGCCTCGATACGGCGACGATGCTCGCGTCGGTCGAAGGACGCACGCCCTTTGCCGACGCGGGCGTGGCGATGGTGTGCGAGTCGCTCCCGATGCGCGCGCGCTTCGTGCAGGAGGCGGTCTCCATCGGCGCGCCACCCGACACGCTCGCGCCCGTGCGCACGAAGATCGCGCTACGGGAGGCGTTCCGCGGATGCTTGCCGGGCGTCGCGGTGGACCGCCCGAAGCAGAGCTTCCCGCTGCCGTTCACCGGTTGGATCGCGCCGGCGGCGCGGGCGCTCCCGGAGTCTCCCTTTGCGCGATCGATCTTCCGGCGGGAAACGCTCGCGACGGTCGCGTCGCAGCCAGAACGCCTGTGGAACCTGGCGTGGCCGATGGCGAACCTCGCGATGTGGGGCGACGAGCTCTTCTCGTGAAGAACGCGTGAAGCGCAGGTATGCGCACGCCGAGCGGTGTATCACTTGTGCGGCTTTCACGGAGTTCACCATGATTCGCGGCGTGTGTGTGTGGAGTGTGCTGGCGCTGTCGGCGGTCGTGTGGGCACAGCCCGGGCAGGAGCCAGAGATACCGAGGCAGCCGGCGGGCGAAGCGTGGGCGCTCGCGCAGACGTCGCGCGAGGTGCGCGCACGCGTGGAGCCCGTCGAGGTGATCGCGTTCGGCTCGTGCTTCAAACCCGACGGCGGGCCGCTGGATATCTGGGCGTCGATCAACGAGGAGGAGCCGGACGTGTTCGTCTTCCTCGGCGACAACATCTACGCGGATACGGAAGACATTGTGCTGATGCGCGCGGCGTACCAGAAGTGCCGAGCCGTGTCGGGCGTCGCGCAGCTCTTCCGCGAGTCGATCGTGCTCGGAACGTGGGACGACCACGACTACGGCAAGAACGACGCGGGGCGCGAGTACCCGATGCGAGAGCGCGCACAGCAGGAGTTCCTCGACTTCATCGGGGAGCCGGAGAACAGCGAACGCCGGCGCACGCCGGGTGTGTATGATGCGGAGATGCTCGGCCCCGAGGGGCGGCGCGTGCAGGTCATCCTGCTCGACACGCGGTACTTCCGGAGCGAACTCAGGACGGAGGACCGCAGGGCGCTGCCCGGGCACGGCGTGCGCGGGAGCTACGTCGCGCAGACCGACCCCGACGCCACGATGCTCGGCGAGGCGCAGTGGACGTGGCTGGAGGCGCAACTGCGGAAGCCCGCCGACCTGCGCATCATCGCGTCGAGCGTTCAGGTCGTTGCGGAGGACCACGGCTTTGAGAAGTGGGCGAACATGCCCGCCGAGCGTACGCGGCTGCTTCGACTGATCCGGGAGACCGGTGCGGAGAACGTCGTGTGCATCACGGGCGATCGCCACCGCGCGGAGATCTCTCGCCTCGATGTGGCGCGCGCGGAGCCCGGGTCAGCGGTGGACATCGGCTACCCGCTGTACGACGTCACCTCCAGCGCGCTGAACCGGTCGAACGGGCGCTGGGTGAACGAGATCAACCGCCACCGCGTGGGGAGCCAGTACCTGCGCAACAACTTCGGCACGCTGACGATCGACTGGGACGCCGGCACGCTGGTCATGCGCATCCATGAAGAGGACGGTTTCCCGGCGATCCGCCACGAGATTCGTCTGGATGAGATCGCCCGCGAAGAATGAACGCATGAGTGAGCCGAGGCTGGTTGAACTGCGAACGTACGGCAACGAGCCGGAGGCGGACATCGCGCGGGCGGTGCTGCGCGATGCGGGCATCGAGTCGTGGACGCGTCCAGTGGACAGCGCGTCGATGGGGATCTTCGCGACGACGTCGTTTCTGCCGACGCGTGTCATGGTGCTTGAACAGGAGCACACCGAGGCGGTGCGCGTGCTGGAGCAGAACCGCCAGGACTCGGTCGAGCTCGATTGGTCCGAGGTCGATGTGGGCGAAGCGGAGGACGATCTGGCGCGTCGCATCGCGCAGGGCGGGTATCTCGACGACGCGCCACCGACGCCGATCGCCTTCGACCCGTTCATGCTCGGCGGCTTCGCGCTCGCGGTGGGGCTGATCCTGCTCGGTGCGGCACCGGTGGGCGTGCCGCTGCTGCTCGTGACGTCGATCTACGTCTTTCGGCGTGTGCTGATCCGTCGGAAGCACCGGCGGCTCGCGGAGGATGCCGAGCTGTTCGGGCGTTAGGCGTCGATCGCCTGGATGACGGCGCAGACGGCGCCCGCGGGATCTCTGATGAACGCGTAGCGGTAGCCGGGCATCTCGCGCGGTCCGAGGACGACCTGGCCGCCGCGCTCTCGGGTTGATCGCAGCGATGCGTCGAGGTCATCGACGGCGAAGTAGATGATCCACTGCGGCGGGATCTCGGCGTTGGGGCCTCGTGCGTGGCAGACGCCGCCGATGGGATCGCCGCTGCCCGGATCGATCATGTTGAAGTCGCTGTACCCGCCCATGTCTACGGGTTCGTGGCGCAGGCCGACGACGTCGGCGTAGAAGTCTCGCACCTCCTCGGCGTTGGGGACGGTGAGGTCGTGCCAGGCGATGCGCGGGTTGGGCTGGGTGGTCATGCGTTGCTCCGATGAGCGGAGCATCGCACGGATCGGGTCACATCGCCATGCCTTCGTAGACGATGCGTTTCTTGTCTTGGGTGGGGTCGGCCTCGGGGACAGCCGAGAGCAGCGCCCGGGTGTACGGGTGCTGCGCGTTCTCGATGACCTCTTCGCGTGTGCCGGCTTCGACGATTTTGCCCTTGTACATCACGGCGA
>JBCDCB010000059.1:0-8212 GCA_039182735.1 Planctomycetota bacterium | reverse complement strand
CGGCGAGGACGCCGAGGCCGGCCCAGAAGGCGATGACGCCGAGGGCCATCCAGATGCCGAGGACGAGGGCTTTGGTGGGCGAGCCGGCGTGGGTGGTGAGGGTCATCACCTTGATGGGGATGACGGGGAGGACGCAGGGGGTGAGGTTGAGGACGAGTCCGCCGAGGGCGCTGAGGAGGGCGAGGATGATGAGCCCGCCGGGCCCGGAGAGCCCGCCGAGGGACAGCCCGAAGAAAGACGAGCCGACGGGCCCGTTGTCATTCGCGGCGGTCGCGGGCTGAGTCGAATCGCCGAGCGTATCGAAGCCCGCGGGATCGAAGTTTGCAAAGTCGCCGGTGCTCGGGATGCCGATGGTCGCGTCATCCGTGATCGAGAAGAGCACCTCGACTTCGGCGGTCTCTGGCATGAGGCAGGTGTCGTCGTCGCACGACTGCGTGGTGACGCTGAAGGTGAGCGTGTGTGTGCCGAGGGGCGCGTCGGCGGCGAGTTGAATGGGCACAAACGCGAGCACGCGCCCCTTGAAGACCTGAACGGTGGGCGGGTCAGCGAGAGGGTTGGCGGACTCTTTGGTCTCGGGCCACTGGATCGCGCCGATGCCGGCGACCCAGTCGGGTGCATCTTTGAGCTGGACATCCGTGTGGATGGCGAACTGCGCGACATCGGCGGGGAGCAGGTCGAGCTCGCGCGCCGGCCAGGTCTTCCAGCCCGGCGCGTGGTCGAGCACGATGCCGGCGACGAGGCGTCCGCCCGGGGGGACCTGCGTGGCGGAGCCGACGGCGGAGACGGTGACGCCCGTGGGGCCGCTGGTGTCGGGGAGCCCGAACTGCTGGTCGAGCCCGGAGCCGAACTGGGCGACGGCGGGGCTCGCGAGCGAGACGAGCAGGCTGAGGAGTGCGATGAGGGGCTTCATGCTGCGGGCTCTCCACGCGGTGGACGGTGACGCCGACGGGTTGGGAACCGGGCCGGCCGGTGCATTGTTCCGCAGGAGTGTGCGGCGGCTCAAGCCGGGACAGGCGGATGCTCGATAACTGTTATGGACCGAGCGTAGCCGCGTATGAGTGACATCCTCGACCAATCCGAGGTTGATGCCCTTCTTTCTGCCGTCGATTCCGGCGAGGTGGAAGAGGTGCGTCAGGACATGCGGATCTTCTCGCGGCACCAGCGCGCGAGCATCGAGCTCGAGGTTCGTCCGTACGACTTCAAGCGACCGGAGCGGGTCAGCAAAGACCAGATGCGTTCGCTCGAGCAGCTGCACGAGACGTTCGCGCGGTCGTTCGGCGCGGGGCTGAGCTCGTTCCTGCGGACGATCGTGGAGGTGAAGGTCTCGACGTGCGATCAGATGACCTATTCGGAGTTCATCGCGTCGCTGCCGAACCCGACGAGCTTCAACCTGCTGACGCCGAGCCCGATGGAGGGGACGGTGTGCCTTGAGATCAGCCCGCTGATCATCTACCCGCTGATCGATCGCCTGCTGGGTGGGACCAATCACGAGCTCTTCATCCCGCAGCGTCCGCTGACGGTGATCGAAATGCGACTGATCGGGAAGGTGATTTCGCTGGCGATCGAGGGCCTGCACGAGGCGTGGTCAGGCGTGCGGGATATCGATTTTCAGGTCGCGGGGGCGGAGTCGAACCCGCATCTGGTGCAGATCGTGCCGCCGAACGAGGTGGTGGTGGTGGTCGGGTTCGAGCTGCGGATGTCGGGTCGCGCGGGAACGATGAACCTGTGCATCCCGTTCAACATCGTCGAGCCGCTGATGGAAGACCTCGAGAAGCAGTCGTGGTTCAGCGTCGGGAAGATGAGCGGGAATCCGGAGGAGCGGAAGCCGATCGCCAAGCGTCTCGAAGAGGCGACGGTGAACGTGTCCGGTTTGCTGGCACGCACGACGATCTCGATGCGCGACCTGCTCGAACTGCAGGTCGGCGACCTGCTGCTGACGGAGAAGCCGGCATCGTCGCCCAGCGTGGTGTGCGTGGAGGGCGAGCGCAAGCTGATCGCGACGCTCGGGCAGATCGATGGCAACCGCGCGATGCGGGTGCTGCGGACGATCACGCCGGACGATCGGGTGTAGCGGATCAGCCCGCGACGCGGTCGATGGCGTCGTCCACGGACTCGACGATCTGGAAAAGGTCGAAGAGGCGCAGCATCTGGAAGAACTCGACGAGCTCGGAGTTGAGCGCGGCGAGGAGGAGCGTGCTGTGGGAGTCGAGGCAGGCCTCGCGGATCTGCAAGAGCGCGGCGACGCCGATCGAGGTGATGAGCCGGCACCCGCTCAGGTCCAGAACGACCGCGGCGCGATCATGATCGGGCATGCGTGAGTGGACCTCGCCCCGGAGGTCTTCCGAGTTGACGTGGGTCAGTTCGGTGGGGACCTCGATCACGAGGATGTTGGAGTCGGCACCCTCGAAGCGGGCATGGAGTTCCTGGCTCATGGAAGAACCATACCGATTCCGCGGCTGGCGCGGGGTGCGGTTGACGCTGCGGGCGCGGGGGGTCTACTCTTTGGGGTTCAATGCGCCGTCTCGGCGGTGGGAGCGTTTGTATGGTCCAGCGTCATGCAGGTTGAGCGTCATCCAGCCCGTGTGCTCGGTCGATGCGCGGAGATCGCACGTAGGGGCCGGGTTCGGTGCGCCGGAGGCTTGCCGATGCGTTGACGCGTGACGAGTGTCGAATGCGGTGACCGATTGGTCTCCGCGTGTCCGCTCGCTCGGGCCACCCGCGTGCTTCCAGGCCGCTCGTGGCCCGTGTTGTTTTTTGCGTTCGGCGGGGTCGCCGGCGCGGTCCGAGAGTCTGACAACCCGAGGGGCGATCGCCCCGACATCCGAGACGGAACCGAACGATGAACGCCCCCGAAATGCTCCGACTGGTCGATTCGATCGCACGCGAACGCGGGCTCGATCGCGACCTGCTGATCAGCGACCTCGAACTCGCGATGGTGTCCGCCGCGCGCAAGTACTACAACTCGCTCGACACCGAGGAGTTCCAGTGCACGATCGATCGCCTGACAGGCGAGATGTCGCTGACGCGTCACGGCGAGCCGATGAACATGGCCGCGGAATCGTTCGGGCGTATCGCGGCACAGACGTTCAAGCAGGTGATGATCCAGAAGTTCCGCGAGGACGAGCGTGAGAGCACGTACGCGGAGTTCTCGAAGCGCGTGGGCGAGGTCGTCACCGGCACCGCGCAGCGATACGAGGGCGGCGCGCTCATCGTGCAGATCGATCGTGCGGAGGGCTTCATGCCCCGCTCGGAACAGATCCCCGGCGAGCAGTTCGCGCCGGGCGACCGCATCCGGTGCCTGCTGCTGGACGTGCGCGAGGACGGGAATCAGGTCAAGATCGTGCTGTCGCGTTCGCACCCGGACTTCATCCGCCGCCTGTTCGAGGTCGAAGTGCCCGAAGTCAACGAGCGGATCATCGAGATCAAGGCGATGGCGCGCGAGGCGGGGTTCCGCACGAAGCTCGCGGTCAGTTCGATCGACTCGAAGGTGGACGCGGTCGGCGCGTGCGTCGGCGTGCGCGGCTCGCGCATCAAGAACATCGTCGATGAGCTCAACGGCGAGAAGATCGACATCGTCCGTTGGAACGAGTCGAGCCAGATCCTCATCGGCAACGCGCTCAAGCCCGCGGAGGTTGCCGAGATTTCGCTCTGCTTCGAGCTCGGTCGCGCGACGGTCGTCGTACACGATGACCAGCTCTCGCTGGCGATCGGCAAGCGCGGTCAGAACGTGCGGCTCGCGGCACGCCTGACGGGCTGGGACGTGGACATCCTCACGCCCGACGAGTTCAACAAGGGCCTCGAGATCATGGCCGACACGCTCAAGGGCGTGGAGGGGATCAGCGAGGAGATGCTCGACCGCCTCGCGGCGCTTGGCGTCGTGAGCGTCTTCGACGTGGAAGAGGTCGGGCTGGAAGCGATCGCCGAGGAGCTCGAGATCGAGCCCGCGGTGGCGGAGTCGCTGGTATCTGCGGCGTCGGCACGGTCGAAGATCGTGGCGGAAGAGCAGGCGAAAGAGAAGGAAGAGGCGGAGGCACGCCGGCGCGAGGAGCAGGACGCGGCGCAGCGTCTGCTCTCGGGCGATGTCCCGACGGAAGGCGTCAGCGCGGATCTCGCGGCGGCAGCGATCCTCGGTGCCGGCTCCGCTCCGGCACCTGCCCCGCAGAACGACGAAGAGCCCGCGAGCGCCCCGCTCGACGAGGCGCAGGCCGACGCGATCCTGTCGGGCGGAGAGACGCCGAAGGATCACGGCGGCGAAGACGTGTGAATCGCCGCCGGTTTGGCGGATTGTGTGTTGCGGGCGGGAGCCCGCGAGTGATGCTTATTGCGGCGCGGAACGCCGCACTCGGAGAACCACTTGGCTCGCAGAATCTTTGAGATCGCCAAAGAGCTTGGCGTCAAGTCCAAGGCCATCGTCGAGAAGTGCTCGGCGGAGGGCATCGACTCGGTGAACAACCACATGTCGAGCGTCTCCGCGGGTCTCGAGGCCACGATCCGCGAGTGGTTCTCTGGCGAGGGCGACACCGGCGGCGGGACCGCCGTCGAGACCGCGGCGAAGGTCCAGCTCGAGAAGGTCAAGGCACCGGCGAAGAAGAAGGCCGCGCGCAAGAAGGCCGCCGCGAAGACGACGGAGACCGAGGTCGGCGAGCCGACCGCGGAGAACGGCGACGGCGGGAGCGCGACGGCCGCGCCTGCCGCACCGGCACCCACGCCTGCGGCACCGACCGAGCCAGCGACGGTCATGCCGACGCCATCGGAACCGGCACCCCCCGCTGCTCCGACGGCGCCCACCGAAGCGCCACGAGAGGTCCGCCCCGCGGCGAGTGCGCCCGAGGCCCGAGCAACGCCCGCGGATCCCGCGGATCCCGCGGAGCCTTCTCAGCCGGCGCCGCAGAACGTGCCGCAGCGTCCGTCGGTGGTGAAGCCGGTCGGTCCGACGGTGGACGAGATCAAGCAGAAGCCGGCGAAGTTGAGCGGTCCGAAGGTCGTGCGCGTTGAGGCGCCCGAACAGATGGATCGTCCGCGTTCACGCGGGGGCGGGCCGGGCGGCGGCGGCCCCATGGCACGCGGGCCGCGCGGCGGCGGCGGTGTTGCCGGACCCGACATGCCCCCGATGGAAGAGGCCGGCGGTCGCGGCGGGCCTCGTCGCGGCGGCGGCGGCGGGAACAAACGGCGCGGTGGCGGCAGCGGCGCCGGCGAAGGAGATCGCGCGGGCGCTCGCACCGGTGGACGACGCAGCGGTCGCGGTGAAGGCGGGGGCGGCGCGTGGCGCCAGCAGGACCTCGTCGAGCGCCAGGCACGGCTTGCGCGCTCCGGAGGGTTCCTCCGACAGCGCCGACGCGATCAGAAGATCAAGGGCAAGCAGGCGAAGCGCGCCCAGACCGCCGCGGATACCGGCGGCCCGGTCAAGATCGCCAAGCCCTTCACCATCAAGGAGCTCTCGGCGGCGACGGGCGTCAAGGCCGCGGAAATCGTCAAGAAGCTCTTCATGCAGGGCGTGATGGCGAGCGTGAACTCCGGGATCGACGACGAGACGGCCGTCGAAATCATGATGGAGTACGACATCGAGCTCGAGATCTCGGAGCAGAAGACCGGCGAAGCGGCGGTGAAGCAAGAGTTCGCCGATCGCGAACTGGTCGATGAGCAGTCACGCCGACCCGTCGTGACCATCCTGGGCCACGTGGACCACGGCAAGACGTCGCTGCTCGACAGGATCCGGAACGCGAACGTCGCGGAGGGCGAAGCCGGCGGCATCACGCAGGCGACCAGCGCCTTCCTCGTGAACGTGACGGCGGGCGAGAACGAGCGACAGATCTGCTTCCTCGACACGCCGGGTCACGAAGCATTCACCGAGATGCGCTCGCGCGGCGCGAACATGACGGACATCGTTGTGCTGGTGGTCGCGGCGGACGACGGAGTCATGCCGCAAACCGCCGAGTCGATCAGCCACGCCAAGGCGGCGGGCGTCCCGCTGGTGGTCGCGCTGAACAAGATCGACCTTCCGGGCGCGGAAGAAGAAACGAACATCCAGCGGATTTACGGGCAGCTCACGGAGCAGGAACTGAACCCGGCTGACTGGGGCGGTGACCTTGAAGTCATCCGCACGTCCGCGGCGACGGGTCGCGGCGTGCAGGACCTGCTCGACATGATCGATTACCAAGCGGAACTGCTCGAGTTGACCACTGACTTCGGCGGCAGCGCGTCGGGCACGGTGATCGAGGCGCGTCTCGAAGAAGGTCGCGGCGCGGTCGCGAACATCCTCGTGCAGCAGGGCGAGTTGAAGGTGGGCGACTTCGTGGTCGCGGGCCGCGGGTTCGGTCGCGTGCGTGACATCACGAACGATCGCGGCGAGCGGATCAAGACCGCCGGGCCTTCGACGCCGGTGCAGGTTTCGGGCATCGACTCGGTGCCCGACGCGGGCGACGAGTTCTACATCGTGAAGGACCTGAAGACGGCGCAGCAGGCGGCGGAGCAGCGTCGCGACGCGGAGCGTCAGGAGCAGCTCGCGCAGCCGAAGATGACGCTGGACCGCATGTTCAGCGCGATGCAGGAAGCGGAGCTCAAGGAACTGCTCGTGGTGCTGAAGGCGGACGTGCAGGGCTCGGTGGACGTGATCCGCAAGTCGGTGGAGGACATCGCGACGGACGAAGTGAAGGTCCGCGTGCTGCACTCGGCAGTGGGCGGGATCACGGAGAGCGACGTCACGCTGGCGGCGGCGTCCGGCGCGGTCATCATGGGATTCAATGTCATCCCGACGGGCAAGGCGCGGAAGGCTGCGGAGAACAAGGGCGTCGAGATCCGCTCGTACCAGGTGATCTACGACATCGTGGACGACGTGAAGAAGGCGGCGGAGGGTCTGCTCGAGCCGGAGGTGCGCGAGGAGATCATCGGTCACGCCGACGTCCGCCAGGTCTTCAAGATCAGCAAGGTGGGCGCGATCGCGGGTTGCTATGTCACGGACGGCAAGATCGAGCGCAACGCGCTGATCCGCGTGACGCGCGACGGGATCGTCATCGAGCACGACCGCGTGCTCGAACAGCTCAAGCGGTTCAAGGACGACGTCAAGGAAGTGCCGAACGGTCAAGAGTGCGGCATGAAGATCGTCGGGTACGACGACATCAAGGACGGGGACGTGCTCGAGTGCTACCGCAAGGTGGAGGTCAAGCGCACCCTGTGAGCGCGCGAGCCATGTTCGTCGCCGTCTGCCAGATCGAACTCGTCGTGCCCGGGAGCAACTCGCTCAAGGACAAGCGGCGCGTGGTCAAGTCGCTCAAGGACCGCCTGCACCGCGAGCACCAGGTGAGCGTGGCGGAGGTCGCGGCGTCTGACCACGTGCGCTACTGCGTGCTCGGGATCACGGCGACGAGCGGCGATGGCGCGTTCCTGCACGGGCTGCTCGACCGGATCGTGCGCAAGGTGGACGCGGTCGCCGATGCGCGCGTGGGCGTGGTGTCCCGTGAGATCATGCCGGTGGCGATCGCGTTCGAGCGATCGCTCCGCGACGACGGTACTCCCGCGTGGAGTGACTCGGAGCGTGCGGTCTTCAGCGATGAAGAGATCGCGTCGGCGGCGTCGGAACTAACACGCCACGGCGCGGAGGGCGGGCGATGAAGGTGCGTGCGCAGCGCATGGCGTCGGTCATCGCGCGGGCGATCCAAGGCGTGCTCAATGACGGGCTGGCCGATCCGCGGCTCGCGGTGCTGATCACGGTGACGTCGGTGACGATCGATGACGACCTGACGGTGGCGGTGGTGCGCGTGACGGTCTCCCCGGAGCGCAAAGCAAAGACCGCGCTGCACGGGCTGTCGGACGCCGCGGCGCACATCCGCAGGCGCGTGGGCGACGCGACGGCGATCAAGCGCGTCCCGACGCTCATGTTCAAGTTCGACGACGGGACGAAAAGCGAAGCGGCGGTGCTGGATGCGCTGGCCGAGGTTCGCGCGGAGCAGGAAACGCCCCGGTCGGTCGGTTGGGGCGCAGCGCGCCAGCGCGCTCAAGACACAGAGGAAGGGACGGGCACGTGAGTTCCAGCGAACGCGCTGATCAATGGCAAACGCTCCTCGACGCGATCTCGAAGGACGAGCACGCGATCGAGGAACGGGAGCCGCTCGAGGAGTTCGTGCTGGCGTTTCTCGAGTGGGAAGCCGACGCGGCGCGCGCAGAGCGCGCGCGGGCCCGGATCCGGCAGAAGACGGTGTATCTCAACGAGTTTCGG
>JBCDCB010000058.1:0-8504 GCA_039182735.1 Planctomycetota bacterium | reverse complement strand
GGGCAGGGAAACATCCGCTTGAGCACTTTCACTCGAAATACCTCGAGTGACGCCGGTGGCATGTACTTCAACCTCTCGACGGTGCTGGTCGATCGCTGTGTTGTGCAGGGCAACGTCGCCGGAGGCAGAGGCGGCGGGATGCTCTTCGACAATTCGGAAGTGACGGTCACGAACTCGGTCTTTGTCGGGAACTCCGCGGGCGACGATGCCGGAGGCATCGCGATTCGTACGGGCAACAATGCGGTGCTCGAGAACTGCACCATCGTTGGCAATGTCGCTGCCGATGCAATCGGTGGTGTGCTCGTGAGCAACTCGTCCACCAGTTCGCTGATCAACACCATCTCCACGGGCAATGCTGATGCGTTCGGGAACGTGCCCGACTACGGCGGGACTTCAACCGCCTCAGCGTACGGCGGCGCGTTCTCGATCGTCGCGACGGACTCGCTGACGCCCGACGCCGTGTTCGGCGACGGCATCTTCACCGCCACGCCGAGCGAGCTCTTCACCCGCGTGCCCGACCCAGGCGTCGACGGTGAGTGGGGCACGCTCGACGACGACTACGGCGATCTGACGCTGCTGCCCACCGCGCCGGCGATCGACGCGGGTTCGTCCGTGCGCTACGCCGGCCCGCTCGCAGACCTCGCCGGCACCGATCGCGCGCAGGACGACCCGATGTCGCCCGACGTCGGCGAGTCGTTCGCGGCACCCATCATCGACATCGGCGCGTTCGAAGTCGCGTCGGGCTTCATCCCGAGCGGGTGCCCCGGCGACGCCGACGGCAACGGTCGCACCGAGACCGCCGACCTCACCTTCGTCGTGAGCAACCTCGGCTGCCAGGACTAAACGCGCCCACACGCACGGCACCTCAAGGGCACGGTCGTGGGTGCAACGCAGGCCCGCGTCCCGTCGATCCAGGCGAAGCCGGCTTCCATCGAGCCGGCTTTCGTCTTTGCGCACGCGTCTCGGGCGATGACGCCGAGGCATTACGATGTCCGCCTATGCCACGCAAAGCAGCCGTCGTCGCCGCGCTCCGCACGCCCATCGGTCGATTCGCGGGTGCGCTGTCATCGGTCCGCCCGGACGATCTCGCCGCGCACGTCATCCGCGGGCTCATCGATCGCACGGGCATCGATCCCGCGTTGATCGACGACGTCTACCTCGGCGCGACGAATCAGGCGGGCGAAGACAACCGCGACGTCGCGCGCATGGCGGTGCTGCTCGCGGGGCTGCCCGTGAGCGTGCCGGGCGTGACGGTCAACCGCCTCTGCGCTTCAGGGCTCGAAGCGGTCAACATCGCGGCTCGGATGATCGAGTCCGATCACGGCGACGTGTTCATCGCGGGCGGGGTCGAGTCGATGAGCCGCGCGCCCTACGTGCTGAGCAAAGCCGACACTGCGTTCGGTCGCACGCAGAAGATCGAAGACACGTCGATCGGTTGGCGCTTCGTCAACCCGAAACTTGCCGAGTTGCACCATCCGTACTCGATGGGCGAAACCGCCGAGAACGTTGCGCGGAAGCACTCGATCTCTCGCGAAGATCAGGATGCCTTCGCGCAGCGGAGCCAGACGCGCTGGGCAGGTGCGCACGAACGCGGGCGCTTCGAGCGAGAACTGCTCCCGGTCGAGGTCCCGCAGCGCCAGGGTCCCGCGATGCGCGTTGAGATCGACGAGCATCCGCGTCCGGGCACCACGATCGAGAAGCTCGCCGCCCTGCGCCCGGTCTTCGCGACCGACGAGCACGCCACCGTCACTGCCGGAAACTCGTCCGGGATCAACGATGGCGCCGCGGCGCTGCTCATCGTCGAATCCGAGCGAGCCGCGTCCCTCGGGCTCACACCCCTCGCCTATGTCGGCGCGAGCGCGTCGGCCGGTGTCGATCCCGCGTACATGGGCATGGGACCCGTGCCCGCGATCCGCAAGGCGCTCGATCGCGCCGGCATGTCGCTCGACAACATCGATCGGGTCGAGATCAACGAAGCGTTTGCTGCGCAGTCCATCGCGTGCGCACGCGAGCTCGAACTCGACGACTCGAAGCTCAACGTCAACGGCGGCGCCATCGCCATCGGGCACCCGCTCGGGTGCAGCGGCGCACGTCTCGCGACCACGCTCGTGCACGAGCTCATCGACGCGGACATCGAACGCGGCATCGCGTCGCTCTGCGTCGGCGTCGGGCAGGGCCTGGCGACGATCTTCGAACGCGCGTGAGCACGCTCAGGGCATCGACGCGATCTTCTCGAATCCGCGTTCCATCGCCGTGACGAGCGCATCGACCTCGACTTCGGTCATCGGCGTTGAGAGGTTCGCGGTACACGTGTTGATCATCACGAACCCCTCGTCGAAGAGGTGGTCGAGCATGACTTTCAGCCGCGTGTTCTCTTCGGGCGAGAGGTATGCCTCGCGGAAGTGCCGTGGCGGCTCAGGTTTCATGTGCACGCGGAACATCGACCCGCCGCCCGTCACGCACGCGCGCGCACCCGTACGAGCGATCGCTTCGCGCACGCCGAGCACCGCGCGGTCGGTCAGGGCGTTGAGCCTCCCAACCGCTTGCCGGTCGAACATCTTCATCGCGGCGTGGCCCGCGACCATGCTCACGGGGTTGGCCGAGAACGTGCCCGAATGCGGGAAGCGGTAGCCGGCGTGACGCGGGTTCATGATCTCCATGACCTCCGCGCGACCGGCGAGCGCGCCGACGGGGAACCCACCGCCGATGAGCTTGCCCATCGCCGTCAGGTCGGGCGTCACGTCGAAGCGATCCTGCATCCCGCCGAACTCCGAGCGGAATGTGATGACCTCGTCGAGCACAAGCAGCGCGCCGTTCCGTGTTGCCCAGTCGCGCAACGCCAGCACGAACTCAATATCCGCCGGGTTCAGCCCGACGCGGTGCGGCATCAGGTCCAGCAGCACGCACGCGAGCTGCTCGGCGTGCGCATCGAGCAGCTTGAGCGCACGGGGGATGTCGTTGAAGGGGATCACCACCACATCTTCGAGCGCCGACATCGGCGTCCCGTGCGCGAGCGGCACACTGCGCGGTTGATCGAGCGCGCCCCACGTCTCCGGGTGCGGCGCCTGGCTCACCTCCGCGTAGTCGTACACACCGTGGTACGCGCCCTCGACCTTCGCGATCTTCGGGCGCCCCGTAAACGCTCGCGCGGCCTTGACACCCGCCATGATCGCCTCGGTGCCGCTGTTCACGAAGCGGAGCATCTCGAACGACGGGCTCCGTGCGCAAAGGTGCTCGGCGTACTCGACCTCGGCTTCGGTGGCCATCATGAACGCGGAGCCCCGCTCCAGTTGAGCCGTGACCGCCGCCGTGACCTCCGGGCACGCGTGCCCGTGGATGAGCGAGCACATGTTGTTGGAGAAGTCGATGCGCGTGACCCCGTCGAGGTCGGTCACCCGGCAGCCCTCGCCCGACGCGGCGTAGGCCGGGTGCGGCGATCGCAAAACCGTGTTCCGGCTCACACCACCCGGCAGCACGTGCTGCGCTCGCTCGAACAGTTCCGCGCTCCGCGATGTCTTCGTGCCCGTTGTCATATCACGCGACTCCGGCGCTCTGGCGCGCCTCCAACACTGGTGCGCCTGTGCGCGCTCGAACCTCTTCCATGGTCACGCCGGGAGCCAGCTCGACGAGCCGAAACCCCTCACGTGACACATCGATCACCGCGAGATCCGTGTACACACGATCCACGACGCCGCGCCCCGTGAGCGGGTATGCGCACGACTCGACGAGCTTCGGCTCCCCGCTCTTTGTCATGTGCTGCGTGATGACGAAGACTTGTTTCACGCCCGCGACGAGGTCCATCGCGCCGCCGACCGCCGGGATCGCGCCGGCTTCGCCGGTAGACCAGTTCGCGAGGTCGCCGTTCTGCGCAACCTGGAGCGCGCCGAGCACGCTGAGGTCGAGGTGCCCGCCGCGGATCATCGCGAAGCTGTCGGCGTGATGGAAGTACGCGGCACCGGGCAACGCCGTCACCTGACGCTTGCCCGCGTTGATCAGTTCCGGGTCGCCATCGCCGTCCGCCGGAGATGGGCCCATGCCGAGCAGCCCGTTCTCGGTGTGATAGATCAGCGTGCGCCCGTCGGGAACGAACTTCGCGACGAGTTCGGGGATCCCGATCCCGAGGTTGACATACGACCCATCGCCGATGTCCTGCGCCAAGCGCTTCGCCATTTCTTCGCGCGACCAGCCCGTTTGTGCGCCGTTGTTTGTCATGGGTACGTCACCCCCGCCGCGATCAGCTGCGACTCGTGCGCGGGCCGCGCGATCGCGACCACGCGCTCGACAAAGATCCCAGGCGTCACGATCGCCTCGGGGTCCAGCTCGCCCGCCTCGACGATCCGCTCGACTTGCACGATCGTCGTGCGAGCGGCCATCGCCATGGGCGGCCCGAAGTTCCGCGCCGTCTTGTTGTAGAGCACATTGCCGTGGGTATCCGCGAGGCGGCCCTTGATAAGCGCGAAGTCCGCGGTGAGCCCATGCTCGAGCAGGTGCGCCCGCCCGTCGAACTCTCGCACTTCCTTGCCTTCACCGAGTGGCGTGCCCACCGCGGTCGGGGTGTAGAACGCCGCGACGCCCGCGCCGCCCGCGCGGATCCGCTCCGCGAGCGTGCCCTGCGGGACGAGTTCCAGTTCTGTGAACCCCTCGCGGTACAGCTCCGGGAAAACCGTCGAGTTTGCCGTCCGCGGGAACGAGCACACGACCTTCGTGACGCGCCGAGCCTTGAGCAGCGCAGCGAGCCCGACCTCGCCGCTGCCCGTGTTGTTGCTGATGACCGTCAGGTCTTTCGCACCCTGATCGATCAACGCGTGGATCAACTCGACCGGGCTGCCGGCCTCCCCGAATCCGCCGACCATCACGCTCGCCCCGTCGAAGACGTCGGCGACCGCCTCGGCCGCGCTGGGCAAACGCTTGTCGATCATCGACACATCCCGCCGAGTTGCGGCATCGCGCTGGCGAGCGACTTCATGGCACCCTCGTGGTTCGCGGTGCGCGTGTAATCGAAGAGGCCGGCCTCATCGAAGAGCACGCGATCCTCGTAGTCGTTGAACCACAGGCCCTCGGGGTTGCGCCCGACGATGCAGACCTTGCCGATGTCGCCGGCACCGCCCGCGTTGCGCAGCAGCTTGAAGATCACCACGCCGTGCTCAGCGCCCTTGAGGCCGGGGATCGGCTCGTTGGTGACCGACGCGACCTCGGTCTTGCCCTTGTAGTGCGTGATCGAAAGACGCGCGTGCTTCTCGACACCCGAAAGCCCCATCTGCGACGTGTTGAGGATCTGCCACGCCTGTTCGATCGGGATGTTGAAGGCCTTGTACGCGACGATGTCACGCCCGCAGAAGAAGTAGTGGTTCTCGCCGCCGGCCCGCTTGAACTCGCGCTGCAGGATGCGCAGCGCATCGGGGTCGTCGTTGATGCCGCGGATGATCGGGGCTTGGTTCTGCAACGTGATCCATCCACGCGAGACGAGGCCACGCATCGCCTCGCCCGTCGCCGGCACCCACTGCTTGAACCCGCCTTCTTCGATGTAGTTCCCGTCGGCATCCTTGGCGAGGATCTCGTCGGGGTGCTCGAAGTGCAGCATCATATTGAGTCCGACCTCGGGGTACACCTCGTGGAACCGGTCGAGCATCTCCAGGAAGGTGCGGTCGAACCGCTGCGGGTAGAAGGCCATTTCCTTTGTGCCGATGCGGATCGTCTCGACACCGGCTTCCGCGAGCGCCGCGAGCCACGCCGCGATTTTGCCATTGTTGAGGACCATCGGATCGCCGCCGGAGAGCAGGATCTCGCGGAGCTTCTCGCGACCGGTCTCGGGGTGCACGCCGCCGTTGCGCGCGACGATCTCGTTGTGCGCGCGGATGTACGGGATGATCTCGGTGATTTTCGCGAGCCCCTTCTTCTTGACCGTGCCATCAAGGCGCTTGACGTCTTTGCGCGCGATGAGTTCCTCGCGGTAGCAGAATCGGCAGTGCGCGGAGCACGTCGAGACGACGTACATCAGACCCATCTCGTACTTGTGCAGCAGCCCTTCGACCGGGCTGTAGTCCATCTGGTTGCCGGGGTCTTCCGAGCCCTCGAGGTTCTCCGTCTCGTCCGGGCTCGCCTTCACGATGCGCTGGATCGACGGGCTCGTCTTCGCGAGGTCGTAGTAGTGGCGAGTCATCTTCACCGGCATGCGCGACTCGACGTCACGCTCCGTGCCCTTGAGCACCTTCAGGCTCACGACCTCGTCCTTGTCATAGAACGAGAGCATGTCCTCCGGCGCTTTCTCGTTGAAGAACGGCGACAGGCCGTTGATGATCTCGCGCTCGTATCGCGTCTCCTCGACAGACTTCAGGAATTCCTGCTCACGCTCGGTCTGCACGTACTCCTGAGACTGAATCATGTCCGTCGCTCCGCAAAAAGAAGACACCGTTCCGATGAGATCGCCGAAACAGAGTGTACACTCGAACGGGCGATCTGCAACAAACTGAACATCGGACCAGCCGCGTTGTCGATCCAAAACCTCATCGCGTCCGCGGGCGAACGCCTGACTCCCACCGAACGCCGAATCGCCGGCATCATTGTTGACGATCCCACCCTGCTCGCCTTCGGCACGGTATCGGACCTCGCGCTCCGCGTCCCGACCAGCCGCCCCACCGTCGTGCGCTTCGCGACCAAACTCGGTCTCGCCGGGTACTCGCACCTGCAGTCCATCGCGCGCGACGAAATCGCGAGCCGGCTCTCACGCCCCAGCGACCGCATCCGCCGCAGCCCCGCCGAACAGTCCCTCCCCCACGGCATCATCGAGGACGCTACGCGGGCGGCGATCGAAGCCCTGGACGGCGACCGCCTCGCCGCGCTCGCCGAGCCCATCGCAGCCGCGGAGCGCGTGTGGATTGTCTCCGGCGAGACCTCCCTCGCCGGCGCGCACGCGTTCTATAGCGGGCTCTCCATGATCCGGTCCGACGTCCACCTTGTGCAGGCACAGTCCACCGCGCGCGCACTGACCAGCGCCGGCACACGGGACGTCGCCATCGCCATCGACTTCGCGCGGTACCGCCGCCTCTCCGTCACCGCCGCCCGCGCGTTGGCCGATCTCGGCGTGCGCATCATCGCCATCACCGACGGCCCGCTCTCCCCGCTCGCCGGGCTGACCGACGATCGCTGCGAGCTGCACGTTCCCGCGGTGGGACCCTTCGACAGTTCCGTGCCCGCGGTCATCGCGGCAGAACTCATCGTCTCGAGCGTCGCGAGCCGGCTCGGCGACGCCGCACGCGACCGCATCGACCGGCTCGAAAGCCTGTGGCAGACCACCGACACGTTCCTCGACGACCCGGGGGGCGGCTCGGGCTGAGCACGCGTCACGCTCTACGATGGCCTCATGCCGAGTTCGACCGTCGAGGACTACGTCAAGTCGATTTACGCGCTCCAGCGCGATGCGCCGACCGGCGAGGCCACCGTCGCCCGGATCGCCGCCACGCTCGGTGTCACCAAGGGCAGCGTCACTTCCATGGTCCGCAAGCTGCGCGAGGCGCGCCTCGTCGATGCCCAGCGCTATGGCGGCATCAAGCTCACCAAGAAAGGCCAGACGCTCGCCCTCGACGTCATCCGGCGCCACCGCATCATCGAGGTCTTCCTCGTCGAAGTGCTCGGCTTCGACTGGTCCGAGGTCCATGAAGAGGCCGAGCGGCTCGAGCACGCCATGTCCGCCAAGCTCCTCGACCGCCTCGACGAACACCTCGGGCGGCCCGCGATCGACCCGCACGGCGAACCGATCCCCGATGCGCACGGACGCATCGACCCCGACCCGAGCATCCCCCTCACCGAGCTCGAACCCGACCAGTCCGCCACCATCGCGAGCATCCGGGATTCTGACCCCGCCTTGCTTGAACGCGTCAAGGCCATCGGGCTCACACCCGGCACGCGCGTCATGCTCGTCTCAAGGTCGCGCTGGCGCCTCACCGTGAAGCCGGGCAGGCGCCCGCCCGTGGAACTCCGGCGCGCGGACGCCGAGCGGTGCCACGTCCGCCCGGCGCCGTGATTGTTTGACTCATCAAACTCTGGTGACTACGCTCACGCCATGATCACAAACATCCGCCAGTTGCTCGCCCTGACCGCGCTCGCCGCGCTCGCCGCGCTGACGCTCGTACTTCTCGGCGCCTGCGATCGACCTGCGCCCGCCGAGACCACGCGCGCGAGCGAGCGCCTCGCGGTTGTCTGCACGATCGGCATGGTCACCGACATCGTCCGCAACGTCGCGGGCGAGCACGCCGACGTCACGGGCCTCCTCCCTGCCGGTATCGACCCGCATCTCTACAGCCCGACGCGCAGCGACGTCGGTAGGATCCTCGACGCGGATGTTGTTTTCTACAACGGGCTCTTCCTCGAAGGGAAGATGACCGAGACTTTCGAGCGCGCGCAGGCCGCCGGCAAACCTGTAGTCGCCGTGACCGAACGCATCGATCCCGCGTATCTGCTCACGGATGTCGAAGAAGAAGACGCGAGCGACCCGCACGTCTGGATGG
>JBCDCB010000057.1:0-9529 GCA_039182735.1 Planctomycetota bacterium | reverse complement strand
CTCATAGGCTACTCTCCACATCGCCGAGCCAGTCATCGAAGCTACCATCGAGTGTGTCCGTGTACGTCACGTCGGCCTCAAGATAAGCGTCAAAACCCGAACGTCTGGATGGACCCGCAGGCGTGGATCCGCGCCGTGGAAGGCGTGCGCGAGGCGCTGGTCGAGGCCCGCCCGGAGCACGCCGAAGCGTTCACCGCGAACGCCGCCGCTTACACCGCCCGGCTCAACGAGCTCGACGAATACGCCGCCACGGTCCTCGCCAGCGTGCCCGAAGACCGCCGGGTGCTCGTCACCGCGCACGATGCCTTCGCCTACTTCGGCACCCGGTTCGGCTTCGAGGTCGTCGGAGTGCAGGGTATCTCCACCCAGTCGGAGGCCGGCGTCCGGCGCATCGAAGAACTCGTGAGCCTGCTCGTCGAACGCGGGATCCCCTCCGTCTTCGTCGAGACCACCGTCTCCGAACGCAATGTCAAGGCGCTCATCACCGGCGCGAAAGCACGCGGGCTCGACGTCACGGTGGGAGGCGAACTCTTCAGCGACGCCATGGGCCCCGAGGGCACCTACGAAGGCACGTACATCGGGATGATCGACCACAACGTCACCACCATCGCCCGGGCGCTCGGCGGCGACGCGCCCGCACGCGGCATGCACGGGCACCTCGCCGAGTGACCCCCCTCGTCCATCCATCCCGCCCCGCGCGCGAGAGCCTTGCGCAGCGACCCGAGCACTCGTCCGACAACCCGTTGTCCGTGCACGCCGTCACCGTCGCCTACCAGCGCAAGCCGGTGCTGTGGGACATCGACTTCGACGCCTCCCCCAACCGGCTCATCGCGATCGTCGGGCCCAACGGCGCCGGCAAGAGCACGCTGCTCAAAGCCTGCCTCGGGCTCGTTCCCCGCGCCTCCGGGCAGGTCGAGTTCTGGGGCACGCCCTACGCCAAGGCCCGCGCACGCGTCGGGTACGTCCCGCAGCGAGAGAGCGTTGACTGGGACTTCCCCGTCTCCGCGCTCGATGTTGTCTGCATGGGCCGCTACCGCTCGATCGGCTGGTTCCGCCGGGTTTCCCGCGAGCACAAAGACGCGTCGCTCGCGTGCATGGAGCGCGTCGGCATGCGTGATCTGGCGCATCGTCAGATCAGCCAGCTCTCGGGTGGGCAGCAGCAGCGCGTTTTCCTCGCGCGTGCGCTCGCGCAGGAGTCCGACCTCTACTTCATGGATGAGCCGTTTGCCGGCGTCGATGCCGCCACCGAACGCGCGATCATCGATGTCCTTCGCGAACTCCGCGCTGCGGGCAAAACCGTTGTGTGCGTGCATCACGACCTGCAGACCGTGCCCGAGTACTTCGACGACGTGCTCCTGCTCAACATGCGCGTCGTCGCCGCGGGCCCCGTCGCTGAGGTCTTCACGCGCGACAACCTCCACAAGACCTACGGCGGTCGGCTGACCCTGCTGAGTGAAGCCGCGGAGGCCCTCGCGCGCACCGCCGCGGGCGATGCGTGACGCCGTGCTCAATGAACTCTTCGAGACACTGACGCTCCGCGCGGGGCGCAACACCACGCTCGTGATCGCCGGCACCACGCTGCTGGGACTCGCCGCGGGCATCGTCGGGGTCTTCGCGTTGCTGCGTAAGCGTTCGCTTGTCGCCGACGCGCTCAGCCACGCGGCGCTGCCCGGCATCGCCGGCGCGTTCCTCGTCATGACCCTCCTCGGGCTCGACGCACGCGCCATTCCCCCGCTGCTCGCCGGCGCGATCATTACCGGCGTGCTCTCGGTCTGGTGCATCCGCGCCATCACGCGCCACACGCGCCTGCGGGAAGACGCCGCCATCGGCATCGCTTTGAGCCTCTTCTTCGGCGTCGGCGTGGTGCTGCTCAGCGTGATCCAGAACACTTCGCCGACCGGCTCCGCGGGGCTCACCGCGTTCATCTACGGGCAGGCCGCGACGATGCAACCGGGCGACGTCGCGCTCATGGCGTCGCTCGCATGCGTGGCGGTCATCAGCGCGTTTCTGCTCGTGAAAGAGTTCGCGCTCGTCTGCTTCAATGACGACTTCGCGCGCGTCACCGGCTGGCCCGTCTCGCGCCTCGACCTCGTGATGATGGCGCTCGTCACGCTCGTGACCGTCGCGGGCATGCAGGCCGTCGGACTCATCCTCGTCGTCTCGCTGCTCATTATCCCGCCCGTCGCGGCGCGATTCTGGAGCGAGCGTCTGCGGACCATGCTCGTGATCTCGGGCCTCATCGGCGGCGCGAGCGCCTACGCCGGCGCTGTCACCAGCGCGATGCTCCCGGACAAACCCGCCGGCGCCGTGATCGTCCTGTGCACCGGTGTCGCGTTCGTGGTGAGCCTTCTCTTCGCGCCGAAGCGCGGCGTGCTCGCCACCGCCCTCCGCCAGTGGCGCATCCGCCTCCGCATCGCGGGCGATCACCTGCTCGAAGCCGCTTCCGAGCATTCGGACCAGCGGCTCGACCGCGCGCAGGTGCGCGCACTCGCCAGACTCCGCGGATGGTCACGCCCCTTCCGCCACAGCCTGCTTGTGTCGCTGCAACGGCGCTGGGCGATCCGCACGCTACCCGGCGGCGTCATCGAACTCACTTCCGTCGGCCGAAAGCTCGGTGCGCGCATCGCGCGCAACCACGCGCTCTGGGAGCAGTACCTCACCAGCTACGCGGACGTCGCGCCGAGTCACGTTGACTGGACCGTCGATCAGGTCGAGCACGTCCTCTCGAACGATCTCGTCCGAGAGCTCGAAGCGGAACTCGATCGATGATCCACTTCGATCCGGCCCTCGACCTCTTCCCGCTTGTCGCGGCGATGCTCGCCGCCGTGAGCTGCGCGCTGCTCGGAAACTTTCTCGTCCTCCGACGCATCAGCCTGATGGGCGATGCGATCAGCCACAGCGTTCTCCCCGGGCTCGTCGTGGCGTTCCTCATCAGCGCGACGCGCGATCCCGTCGTGATGTTCGTCGGGGCCGCGTGCGCCGGGCTGCTCACCATCGTGCTCGTCGAACTCGTCAAGCGGCTCGGTCGGGTCGAGCCCGGCGCGGCGATGGGCGTCGTCTTCAGCCTCTTCTTCGCGCTGGGCGTCCTGCTCATCGAGCGGGCGGCCGTCAGCCACATCGATCTCGACGCCGACTGCGTTCTCTACGGCCAGCTCGAAACGCTCGTGTGGTTCGACGCGCCCGCGAGTACCCACGAGTTCTTCTCGATCGGCACGCTCGCCGCCGCGCCGCGTCAGGTCGTCACGCTCACGATCACCTGCCTGCTCACCGCGTTCTTTGTCGTGCTGCTGTTCAAAGAGCTCCGCATCGCGTCGTTCAACGCTCAACTGGCGACCACGCTCGGTTTCAACGCGTCGCTGCTGCACTACGCGCTGATGACGCTGGTGGCGATCGCCGCCGTCGCATCCTTCGAAGCCGTTGGCTCCATCCTTGTGATCGCCATGCTGATCTGTCCAGCCGCCGGTGCGCGCCTGATGACCGATCGGCTCGTGCCGCAGGTCGTGTGGAGCGTGATCTTCGCACTCGCCTCGAGCACGTTTGGCTACTTCGGCGCGACCGCAGTCCCGGCAATCTTCGACGCCGACTCCGTGAACGCCGCCGGCTCCATCACCGTTGCATCGGGCGTCTTCCTCGCGTGCGCGATTTTCTTTGCACCGGCGCACGGCGTCCTCGCGAAGTCGCTCCGGCGTGGCGCTGTCGCCGATCGTGTCGCGCTCGAGAACCTCCTCGCTGCGATCTACCGCGCCGGTAAGGAATCCGACGCCAGCGCCCCCATCGAGCGCGTACGCGATCAGTTCGCAAACGCGGCGTTTACGCGCGCACTCGCCATCGCGCGCAGGCGTGATCTCGTGTGGATTGATGGGGAGACGCTCGTGCTCACGGAGCACGGCCTCGAGGCCGCCGAGGCGATCGTCCGCCGCCACCGTCTTTGGGAGAGCTACCTCGTCGATCGCGCCGGGCTCGCGCCGGATCACGTCCACGAGCCCGCGGAGCAGCTTGAGCACGTGCGCGTCTCGCCGGAATCCGGGCCGCCCGTCGATCCGCATGGCAAGCCCATCCCGCGGCGTCAGTGAACGTCGCGCGATATCGACGGCAGCATCGCGTCGCGCCCCTCCAGCGTGACAAGGACCACGTCCAACACGATACGCGGGCCCGCGTTGTGCGCCAGTCCTCGTGCCGCTCGGACGCTCGGCGGGGCGTCCCGCCGGCGCTGGTGCGGTTTCCGGACGCGGATCATCGTTCATTCCCGGTTGACTGATCGATGCACGAGTCTTCGATCACGGGCTTTCTACGCGATCTATGATCGTGACGATGCGCACGCTCACATTCGCTATCGCGTTGACCACCTCTCTCACCATGCTCGCGCCCGCGTTCGCTGCGTCGGCGCAGGACGGTGCCGATGCCGAATCGGGCAAGACATGGGTGATCCGGCGGCCGCCTTCGAGCCAGCGCCCGCCGGCGGTGGCGGAACCCGCACGCGTGAACTTGGGGCACATGTTCCCGGGCGACGTGCGAGAGACGGAAGTGATCCTGTCGAACCCATCTGAGACACCGGTGCGGATCAAGGAGGTCCGCAGCACATGCTGGTGCACGGCGGGCGAGCCCGATTCATTCGAGATCCCTGGCGGCGGGTTCGTGTCGCTCGATGTGCGCGTCGAGGCACCGGATGTGCGCGAGACGCTCGGGCGCGCGGTGATCGTGATCTTCGAGGGCTTTGCGCAGCCGCTGGTGATCGACGTGGACGCGGAGGTCAACCGCGGGATCCGCACGCAGTACGTGTCGGACGACGCGAACGTCCCGCAGGTCGGCGCGATGACGCTCGAGTCGCAGGACGGCACGGCATTCGAGGTGCTCTCGGTGAACGGCGAAGCGCCGGTCTTCCTGGACGACACGAGCGATGACGGCACGCGGCACCGCCTGCGCATCGACTTCTCGAATCGTGAAGAAGAGGACGTGCCCCGCTATGTCCTGGTCGAAACGACGCATGAGACGGCGCCGATCATCGATGTCGAGCTGCTGACGGTGGAACGCGAAGTCGCGCAACGCCAGCGTCGCCCGTGGGGGTTCGCGAGCGGGCGTGTGTATCTCGGTACGGTAAACGCCGGCAAGCCGACGTTCGCCGACGTGCTCGTGCGCGGGTGGCCTTCGGATCCCTTCGAAGCGGTGCGTGACGTGGCCATCGTCAACGGCGCCGAGGCGGACGTACACATCGTCGGGATGAAGAAGGTCGAGAACGACACGATGGTTCGGCTGATGGTGCGGACGCCGAAGGAAGCGCGCGGCGTGCTGGACGTGCGTCTGATGATCTCGGCGATCGGGCACGACGGCGAGCTGTCGCTGGTGGGCCGATTGGTCAGCGGCGAGTCGTAAACCGGCGGCAACTTCTCGGCGGGGCTTGTCCGCTGGCCATGTCCGCTCGGGAGAGCGACGGCGGAAGCACCCCCGGGTGGATTCGAACCACCGACCTGCGGATTAGAAGTCCGCTGCTCTATCCAGCTGAGCTACAGGGGCGTGTGGGCGGAGTGTACGACGCAGATCGGGCGAACCTGCCCGGTTGATCGGTCGTTCTCAGCATCCCCGATGGTATCGGGCTGCATCCCGAGCGTCGGCGGGGCGATATAGTCAACACATGCGTGTCACGTCGCTGGCAATCCTGCTCGCAGTCCTGGGCTTTGCGCTGCAGCCGCTCGCGCTGGGCGTAAGTGGCCCGTGCTGCTGCGTGGTCGTTGCGCAGCAGGCTGATGACCGTGGCGACGAACGAGGCTTGTCCGAATCGCGTCCGTGCTGCTCGCTGGGCGAGTCGATGCACGGCGACGAGGAATCGGACGAGCCCGATGACGACCGCGAGGGGTGCTGCGACTGTCACAAGCTGTGCTGCTCGGGCGCCAAGGTCCACATCGGGCAGACAGCACCGGTCGGCGTATCGATGGCGGTCCGGAGCGCGGCCGCGCGTCGAGTGATCGGCGATCAGACCGCGGTGGGGTCCTCGCACATCGATCGATTAAAGCGCCCGCCCAGAGATTCCGTGCCCGCCTGACAAGGACGGTGCGCGCCGAGCGCGCACGAGCACGGACATTCTCTGGAGCGATCGGATGGAACAGGAACGCACGGCGCGCGCCCGACGCGGCGCGACGCTGCTCAAGCCGGCGACGATGGTCCCGGTGCTGGTCTTCTCGGCGATCGGTGCGACGCTTGCATGGTCGGCGTGGCCGACGCTGCGGCCGGCGACGACCGTCGAGGTGACACAAGCGGTCTTCGTGCGCGCCGCGAGCGAACAGATGGACATCGAGACACCGGCCGAACGCAGACGCCCCAGCGTGCAGGCGCCGGGGTGGCTGGAGGGCGACCCGTACTTCGTTGCGTGTACGGCACTGGCCGACGGCGTGGTCGAGTCGATCGCGGTGCTCGAAGGCGATTCGGTCCGCGCGGGGCAGGTCGTCGCGCGGATGGTCTCGGAAGATGCCGAGCTGCGTGTGCGGCGCGCGGAAGCCGAAGCGGCATCGGCGCAGGCGCGCCTGCAACTCACGGAGGCTGATCTGCGGCAGGCCGAGGATATCAATCGCGAGCTGGTAGACCGGGAGCGGACGCTCGAGACGGCACGAGCACGGCTGGCAGAAACGGACGCCGAGCTCGCGCAGTTGCCGCTGCTGGTGAACGCCGCTCGCGCGACGCTCGTGCGGTTCAAGGAGGAACTCACGCGGGTTGAGGCCTCCCTCGCGCGGGGCGCGGCGAGCGACATCGAGGCGGTGATCCTGCGTCAGCAGGTCGCTTCGCAGGAGGCGACGGTGGCTTCACTCGAGGCGCGGCGGCCGATCTTCAAAGCGCAGCGCGCACGATGGGCTGCGGAAACGAGGGCGGCGGAGCGGCACATCGCGCTGCGCATCGAGGAGCGTCGGGCGATCGATGCCGGGCGCGCAGCGTTTGCGCGCGCGCAGGCGGATGTCATGCGCACCGAGGCGATGCTGGACGAAGCGCGTCTCGAGCTGTCGCGCATGACGATCCGCGCGCCGATCGATGGCGTGGTGCAGCGCCGGCTGAAGGTGCCGGGAGACAAGGTGATGCTGGGTATGGACTCGCCGCATTCGGCGCACCTGGTCCACCTGTACGACCCGGCGCGGATCCAGGTGCGCGTGGATATCCCGCTCGCCGACGCGGCGCACGTGCTCGTGGGACAGCGGTGCGAGGTGGTCGTCGAGGTGTTGCCCGATGAGGTGTTCGCGGGCGAGGTGACACGGATCACGCACGAGGCCGACCTGCAAAAGAACACGCTGCAAGCGAAGGTGCGCGTGATCGACCCGTCCCCCCTGCTGCGCCCCGAGATGCTCACACGCGTGAAGTTCATCGGCTCGGGCGAGGCGTCGAGCGCCCCGACGGACGCGGGTGATCCCGGTTCTCGTGTGCGCGTCCCGAGCGAGGCGATCGACGCACGTGGGCCCGGCGCGATCGTCTGGGCGGTGCGTGATCGACGCGGCGATCGCGGGGTCGTCCGCCCGATCTCTGTCGAGGTGATCGAGCGCGGCGAAGATGCCGTGCTTGTGCGTGGTGCGCTGCGCGCCGGCGAGGTGCTGGCGATCGGCTTCGATGGCCTGCGCGGCGGCGAAGCGGTACGCGTCTCGCGAGGCGGGGGTGCGTCGTGAGTTTCCTCCGATGTGAGCGATTGACACGCGAGTACAAGAAGGGCGACCAGGTGATCCGCCCGCTCGACGAGCTGGATCTCGACGTGCCACGCGGCGACTTCCTCGCGCTCATGGGGCCGAGCGGGAGCGGGAAGACGACGCTACTCAACCTGATCGCGGGAATCGATTCCGCGACGAGCGGTTCGCTGTACGTGGATGACGTGAACCTTGCGAGCCTGTCGCGCAACGCGCTCGCGGCGTGGCGTTCTCGACACGTGGGCTATGTCTTCCAGCTCTACAACCTCGTGCCGGTGCTCACCGCATATGAGAACGTCGAGCTCCCGCTGCTGTTGCACAAGCTGTCAAGAGCGCAGCGCGAGACGCGCATCGCTGAAGCGCTGGAGCGCGTGGGAATCGCGGACCGTCGCGATCACTATCCGCGGCAACTGTCGGGCGGTCAGGAGCAACGCGTGGCCATCGCGCGGGCCATCGTGACCGATCCGGAGATCATCGTCGCGGACGAACCGACGGGGGATCTGGACAAGTCGTCCGCCGACGCGGTGATGGCGCTGATGCGATCGCTGAACGAGGAACTCGGCAAGACCATCGTCATGGTGACCCACGATCCGAGCACGGCGAGCGCTGCGCGGCGCACGCTGCACCTCGAGAAGGGCCGCCTCGTCGAGCAAGGTGATCCGGTATCCGAGGGAGCGCTGCCGTGAATCCGATGACGTTCGGGCCGTATGTGCTCAAACAGATCTGGCGTCACCGCGTGCGGTCTCTGCTCACGGTGCTGGGCATCGGTATCGCGATGTTCCTGTTCACATCGGTGCAGGCGATGAACCGCGGCGTCACCTCGGTGACGCGGGCGAACGCGAACGACACGGCGCTCATCGTGTACCGCGAGGATCGGTACTGCCCTGCGACGAGCGAACTGCCGCAGGACTATCTCTCGCGGATTGAACGAGTCCCGGGCGTGACGGCGGCGATTCCGGTCAAAGTGGTGGTCTCGAACTGCCGGACGAGCCTTGATGTGGTGACGTACCGCGGGGTGCCGAAGGGCGACTTTCTCTTCGAGCACGGAGATGAGATCGAGCTGCTGAGCGGGTCGTACGAGGATTGGCACCGAAGGACGGACGCCGCACTCGTGGGGGAGATCCTCGCGAACCGGCGTGGGCTGCGCCCTGGCATGACGTTTGACGCGGCGGGTATCACGGTGCTGGTCGCGGGTGTGTTCCGCAGCTCGAACCCGCAGTTCTCGAACGCCGCGATCACATCGCTGGAGTTCGTACAGCTCGCGGGGCGCGATCAGCTTGGCGTGGTGACGCAGTTCAACGTGAAGGTCGAAGACGCGTCGATGCTCGAGCGCGTGGCGTCGGAGATCGACGACGTCTTCGAGGTCGCCCAGCAGCCGACCGCCACGTTCAGCGAGCAGGCGTTCGTGGCACGGGTCGCGGACGACGTGATCGAACTCGTGGGGTTCGCGCGCTGGCTGGGGATCGGCTGCCTTGTCGCGGTGCTCGCGCTCATCGGCAACGCGATCGTGCTGAGCGTGCAGAGCCGGATCGCCGAACACGCGGTGCTGCAGACGCTCGGGTACTCGTCACGGCTGGTTGCGGCGTTGATCGTGATCGAGGGGCTTGCGCTCGCGCTGCTCGGCGGCGCGATGGGCGCCGCGGCTGCGGTCGGGGTCGCGCACGTCGGCGGGTTCGCGCTCTCGGTCGAAGGCGTGACCGTCCCGATCGTTGCGGACGCGGATCTGCTCGTGACGGGTGTTGTGGTCTGCGGCGTGCTCGGGGTGCTGGCGGGGCTGGTGCCCGCGTGGCAGGCGTCTCGCCGAGAGATCGCCGCGTGTTTCAGGATGGTGTGATCGTGCGACAGCTCCCGTTCCATTACGCGTTCCGGAACCTGGG
>JBCDCB010000056.1:0-10889 GCA_039182735.1 Planctomycetota bacterium | reverse complement strand
TTCGAGCTGATCCGCCACGACGTCACCCAGCCGATCTTTCTCGAGGTTGATCAGATCTACAACTTCGCCTGCCCCGCCGCACCCGGGCACTACCAGTACAACCCAATCAAGACCATGAAGACCAGCGTCATGGGCTCCATCAACGTGCTCGGCATGGCCCGCCGATGCCGCGCACGCGTCCTGCAGGCCTCCACCAGCGAGGTCTACGGCGACCCCGAGGTCCACCCGCAGCCCGAGTCCTATCGCGGCGCTGTCAACCCGCTCGGGCCCCGCGCCTGCTACGACGAGGGCAAACGCGCCGCCGAAACGCTCTTCATGGACTACCACCGCCAGAACGGCGTGGACGTCCGCATCGTCCGCATCTTCAACACCTACGGCCCGCGCATGCACCCCTTCGACGGGCGCGTCGTCTCCAACTTCATCCGACAGGCGCTCCAGGGCGAGCCCATCACCCTCTTCGGCGAGGGCGAGCAGACCCGATCCTTCTGCTACCGCGACGACCTCGTAGACGCCATCATCCGCATGATGGAGACCGAGCAAGACGGCTTCGTCGGGCCCGTCAACATCGGGAACCCTCACGAGTTCACCATCCGCCAGCTCGCCGAGAAGGTCATCGAGCAGACCGGCTCCGCGTCGCAGCTCGTGCAGAAGCCGCTCCCCGAGGACGACCCCAAACAGCGCCAGCCCGATATCACGCTCGCCAAACAGAAACTGGGCTGGGAGCCCAAGACCACGCTCGACGAGGGCCTCGCCAAGACCATCGAGTGGTTCAAGGGCATCGATCTGACCCAATACCGAGCACCAACACCGAACTATTGACGCTCGGCTGACGAAAGAGACCTATTCCGGGGCATCGGTCCGTCCCGGAGCCGAGAACGTGAGCAGCGCCGGCAGGCACCGCCGGCAAGAGGGAGCCGTAGCAATGCGTCTGACCATGGTCGGCACCGGGTACGTCGGTCTCGTCACCGGCGTCTGCCTGAGCAACACGGGCAACGACGTCATCTGCCTCGACGTCGATCAGCGCAAGATCGACATTCTCAACGACGGGGGCTGCCCCATCTACGAACCCGGGCTCACCGAGCTCATGGAACGCAACGTCAAGGCCGGCCGCCTCAACTTCACCACCAACTCCGACGAGGCCTACCGCGACGCCGACATGATCTTCGTCTGCGTCGGCACGCCAACCGCCGAGGACGGCTCGACCAACATGTCCTACGTGTGGTCCGCCTGCGACGCCATCGCCAAGGTCCTCAAGGAACTCGGGCCCGACCAGAAGCCCAAGGTCCTCGTCATGAAGTCCACCGTCCCCGTCGGCACCACGCTCGCCATGCGCGACCGCGTCCGCGCCGCCGTCGGCCCCGACATCCCCTTCTCCGTCGCCGACAACCCCGAGTTCCTCAAAGAGGGCGCCGCGATCGACGACTTCATGAAGCCCGACCGCGTGGTCGTCGGCGTCGAGGACGAGCGGACCGGCGACCTCATGCGCGAGCTCTACGAGCCCTTCGTCCGCCAGGGACACCCCATCTACGTGATGGACGTCGTCTCCGCCGAGATGGTCAAGTACGCCTCCAACAACTTCCTCGCCACCAAGATCTCCTTCATCAACGAGATGGCCAACCTGTGCGAGGCCTACGGCGCCAACGTCGCACGCGTCCGCGAGGGCATGTGCGCCGACTCACGCATCGGCAACCAGTTCCTCTACCCCGGGCTCGGCTACGGCGGATCGTGCTTCCCCAAAGACACCCTCGCCTGCATCATGATGGGCAACAACGAGGGCGTCGATATCCAGCTCAGCCAGGCCGTCCACGACGTCAACCAGCGCCAGCGCAAGCTCTTCTTCAACAAGATCGAGAACCACTTCGCCGGCGAGGGCGGGCTCGCGGGCAAGACCATCGCCTTCTGGGGCATGGCCTTCAAGCCCCGCACCGACGACATCCGCGAAGCCCCCGCCGTCGATCTCATGAAGTGGGCCAAGGCCCAGGGCGCCACCTGCCGCGGCTTCGACCCCGTCGCCAGCGACAACGTCGAACGCGAGAACCCCGGCGCCTTCGCCATCGTCGATGACATGTACGAGACGCTCCAGGGCTGCGACGCGCTGGTCATCTCCACCGACTGGGACGAGTTCAAGCAGCCCGACTTCGACCGCATGAAGATCGCGCTCAACTCCCCCGTCATCTTCGACGGGCGCAACCTCTACAAGCGCCCGCAAATGGCCGAGCTCGGCTTCACGTACTACTCCGTCGGGCGTGCGCCCGTCACCGCGCAGACCGCAGCGGTCTGACGAGCCGCGACCGTCAGGGAGCGGGTTTTTTGCTCGCTCTCCCCGTCACACCAGCCCCATCACCGTCACCGCCGCCAACAGCGCCGCCAGCACGCTCGGCCCCGCGACGCGCAGCGTGCGCACGCGCCCGGGCACCGCAGCATCCTTCTCATCCTGCACGATGATCGTGCAGGAGAGCGCCGTGATGATCAGCAGCATCGGCTCGCAGTAGCGTTGCCACGCGTAGGCGTTGGCCGTCTGCGCGAGCGTGAAGGCAAACCCGCCGCCAAAGATCACCCACGCCGCGCGTCTCGGCAGGGCGAGGAAAAGCCCGCCGGCGCCCGCGCCGCCCAGCGTGCTCATCGCCGCGATGATGAGCGAGCGGTCGGCGATCACGAGCGTCTTCGCGAGCGCCCAGATCCCGCCGTAGCGTCCATCATCGAGCGAGTAGCTCGTCGCGGGCAGCAGCCCCGCCGCCGCGCCGATCACCGCGCCGCCCATCGGCACGAGCACAACCCACGGCGCGCGCTGCAGCGCTCGCCACGCGCCGGGCAGCCACCACATCGCGTGGAAGGCGAGCACCACGCCGAAGACCGCCAGCACCATCGCCGGCATCGCCGGGTTCGGGCCCTGCACCTGCTGCTGGAACTGGGTCGATGGATCGACCGCGCCCTGGAACATCGGCGGGACCAGCCCGCCCCACGTCAGCACGAACCACCCGAGCACCGCGAACGCCGGCAGCGTCAACGCTAACGCGCCGCCGAAGCGTTGCAGCGCACCGCCCCAGCCCATCGTCGGCGGGAACGCGCCGGATCGCAGCCACTCGACGGGCGACTCGCCGTCCACCGGCCCATCGCGCGCGTCGCGATCGACGACTTCCTGCCGCCCCACCCACGCCGCGATCCACAGCAGCGCCGCCGCCCACACGTGCGACTGTCGCACCAGCACCAGCGCGACCAGCGCGCCCGCACCGAGCACGAGCAGCGACCACGACGCCCACCGGTCCAGCGCGCACAGCAGGATCGCAAGCACCAGCAGCCACCCCGCGTTGTCGGGCAGCAGGAACGCAGCCGACGACACCACGTACACCGACGCGAGCGTCGGCAGCGCGAGCACCAATGCCGTGCCCGCCTCCGTGCGTCGCGCCAGCGCGAAACCCAGCAGCCCCGCGAGCGCCGCGCTCCACAGCAGGCCCAGCACGCGCAGCGCACGCTCGTCATCGCTCACGTGCTTCGCCACGCCGGCCAGCAGCCAGTGGTAGCCCGGCGTCGTCGCGCTCGCGTAGTTCTGCATGTCGATCGCCGGCCACGTCTCGCTGAACGATTCGATCACCGGCTTGTGGAACTCGTTCTGGTCGTACGCCCCGCGTGCGCCGTCCTTGCTGTACGCCAGCAGCGCGAGCGGCCCCGCGACGACGATGATCGCCAGCGTGCACAGGAATCCCGCGAGCACGCCGTCACGCATCGACCAACTCCGTGCGCTTGAAAACACGAAGTTCGTGCGCGTACCACAGGCGATGGATGTCCTCGGCGTGCGCGACGCGCATGCCCCGCTCGTGCGCCCACCATTCGACCTGCTCGATCGCCTCTTCGTCGATCCATTCACGCGCCATGACCAGGTCGTGCAGGCGGTTCATCGCACGCATCCACAGCGGCGTGCGCGCCATGTCCTTGTAGAGAAACGCCACGCCGGCACGATCGCACGCGCGCACGACCGACTCTTCGCGGATCGCCGTCGGCAGGTGGTGCATCACGTCCACCATCGTCACGAGGTCGAAGGTCTCCTCTGCCGCCGGCCACTCCCCCTCGGCGCCGAGCGCGTGGAACGCCAGCGGCGCCTTGGTGCGCGCCGTCATCGTGTTCGCCTCCGCGATGGCGTCGGGCGAGACGTCGAACCCCACGCCGCGCTCGACCAGCCCGTCGGCGTGCAGCAGCGCCAAGAGCGACCCGATCCCGCACCCCACGTCGAGCACGCGCAGCGGGCGTCCCAGCTCGTTCGCCAGCGCCCGCGTGCGCACGATCACCGCGTCAAACGGGCAGATCCGCGGGCGCAGGGCGGCGATCCTCGACGCCACGAACCCGGCCCCCGGATACGCCTCCACGCCCACGCGCCCGAGGGCGGCGGCGTCCAGCGACAGCGCCCCCCCGATCGTGCCCCGTTCGGACGTCTCCGCTTCACGTTGTGCGTCCGGCGTGCCGACAGACATCAACGGGATGGTACCGGCGCGGGTGCGCGAACAGGCGGGAAGTCCCGCCCGTACCATCGGCGCACGGGCCATGTCGAGCGATCACGCCGCCCATTTCGACGAGCCGATCCCCGCGCGTCCGCTGTGGCGTTCGCTGCTGAAGCTCGCGCGCCCGGCGCAGTGGTCCAAGTCCGCCTTCGTGCTGATCGGCCCCTTCTATGCGCTGCGGTCGTTCACGCCCGAGCAGCTCGCCGCCGGCGCATGGGTGGACGTGCTGCTGCCGGCGCTTGTCGCGGCGATCGCCTTCGCCGCCGCTTCGTCCGGGTGCTATGTCATCAACGATCTCGCCGACCGCGTTGCCGACCGCAGCCATCCGCGCAAGCGAAAGCGTCCGATCGCGGCGGGGCACGTCTCGCCGGGGCTCGCGCGGGTCTACGCCGCCGCGCTCTTCGCCATCGCCGGGGGGTGCGTCTTCCTCGCGCCCGCGGGCACGCGACCCTGGCTCGGGCTGGCGCTCGGCATCTACATCGCAAACGTGATGGTCTACTCCGCGTTCCTGAAGCATTACACCATCGCCGACGTCATCTCCCTCTCGATGGGCTTCGTGCTTCGGGTGATGGGGGGGTGCGCGGCGGCGGCGGTCGAGCCATCGTCGTGGCTGCTCAACGTGGTTTTCTTCCTGTCGATGTTCCTGGCCTTCGGGAAGCGTCTTGGCGAGCGCAAGACGCTCGCCGGCGCACCGGGCGCGAGCGATGCCAGCCGCGCCGTCGCGCACCGGCGCGTCCAGGCCAAGTACACCGACGTGATGCTGCAGATGACGGTCGTCGTGACCGCCGGCGCCACGCTGCTGACGTATGCGCTCTACGTGCAGTCAGAAGCCACCGGCTACGTGCTGGGCTTCAACCTCATGTGGCTGACCGTCATCCCCGCGACCTACGGCCTGCTCCGCTGCATCGTGGTGCTCGAGCGCGGGCTGTACGACGACCCCACCGAACTCGCCGTCCACGACTGGCCCTTCCAGCTCGCCGGCATCGCGTTCGTCGGGCTGACGGTGGGGGTCATGGCGCTCTTTGCGTTTGTAATCTGACAGGGTCACGCAACCGCGCGGGCGGTGAGCGGTAACCCGTCCATGTGCCGGTGCGCTCGCGCTCGCTGCTGTTTGTTCCACCCCTGTGGGGGAAGAACAGCCCCTCGCGCGTGCCGTACCCTGCACCGTGGGTATCCGCGTGCGGTGTCGCGTGCGGACGGGTGACGAGATGACAACGAGCTGGAGTAGATGATGCAGGACCAATCCACGCGACGAGCGCTGGTGGGTCTCGGCGCGATCCTTGGCGCTATGACCTCCGCCGCGTTCGCGCAATCCACAGAACAAACGCCAGAACAGATCAGCATGTCCCCCGCGATGATCGCGGCGATGGGCGGCGGCAACGGCAAGTCCGACGACGAGTTCCCAAAGTTCAGCGATGTCTCCGACGACTACACCAAGGTCGTCTCCACCGCCGACGGCTCCTCGTCCATGTGGAACATCTGGATCCGCAACAAAGACGGGCAGATGCTCGGCGAGATCCCGCCCAAGGCCATGGGCCAGCGCTACTTCGTGCGCGCCACCATAGCCTCCGGTTCGCTCTGGGCCGGGCACGCCTCCTCCACCGACTACTTCTACCTCAAGCAGTTCAATAAGAAGCTCATGATCATCCGCCCGGAGACGCTCACCCGCTCCACGGGCGACCCCGAGTCCAAGGCCTCCGTCGGGCGTCACTTCACCGACCGCGTCGTCGCCGACGTCCCCATCGTCACGATGGGCCCCTCGGGCGGACCGGTTGTCGATCTCGACCGCCTCCTCGTCCGAGGCGGGGGCACCTTCCTCGGCTGGCAGGGCAACGGCTTCCAGGCCGACCTCGCCGAGATCCACAAGGCCAAGGCCTTCCCCGGCAACGTCGAACTCGCCTTCGACGTCCCCAACCGCTCCGGGCAGCTCCAGACCGTCCACTACTCCATCAGCACCATCCCGGATAACACCGGCTACAAGCCCCGCGAGTCCGACCTCCGCGTCGGGTACTTCACCACCGTCTACCGCGATCTCGGCAAGCTCGGCGCCGTGGACAAGTGGACCCGCTACATCAACCGCTGGCACCTCGAGAAGGCCGACCCCTCTCTCAAGATGAGCCCCCCCAAGGAGCCCATCGTCTTCTACGTCGAGCACACCGTCCCCATCCGCTACCGCCAGTGGGTCCGCGCCGGCGTCGAGTACTGGAACAAGGCCTTCGAGAACATCGGCATCCGCGACGCCATCGAGGTCCGCTACCAGGACAAGCGCACCGGCGCCCACATGGACAAGGACCCTGAGGACGTCCGCTACAACTTCCTCATGTGGCTGAGCAACGACATCTCGACGGCCATCGGCCCGTCGCGTGTCCACCCGCTCACCGGTCAGATCCTCGACGCCGACATCGTCCTCACCGACGGCTGGATCCGCGCCTTCTGGACGCAGGCCAACGAGCTGCTCCCGGACCTCGCGCTCGAGGGCATGAGCCCGCAGGACCTCGCGTGGCTCGACCGCAACCCCCGCTGGGACCCGCGCGTCCGCCTCGCGCCCCCCGCCGAGCGTGAGCAGATCGTCATGCAGCGACAGGCCCGTCGCGGCATCGACCGCTTCGCCGGGCACCCCGCCGCCAACGTCGATCACTCCGTCCTGGGAGACGAAGAGTTCGACGGGCTCGGGCTCCCTTCGCAGAACTTCACCGTCTGCAACATGGGCAAGATGCGCTCCTTCCAGATGGCCAACGCCCTCATGCACTTCGAGGTCCTCGGCATGTTCCAGGACGAGCACGAAGGCGATGAAGAGGGCGACGGCGAGGGCGAACCCAAGGAAGAGAAGGGCGACACCCTCGACGGCATCCCCGACTGGTTCGTCGGGCCTCTCCTCGCCGACCTCGTCGCGCACGAAGTCGGGCACACCATCGGGCTCCGCCACAACTTCAAGGCCTCAGCCATCTACACGCTCGACGAGATCAACTCCGACAAGCTCCGCGGCATCAAGCCCTTCACCGGCTCCGTCATGGACTACAACCCCGTCAACATCAACCTCGACGAAGACCGCATCCAGGGCGACTACGCCATGATCGACATCGGCCCCTACGACAAGTGGGCCATCGAGTACGGCTACACCTTCGACGACCCCAAGAAGGTCCTCGAACGCGTCAGCGAGCCCGAGCTCGCCTACCTCACCGACGAAGACACCTGGGGCCCCGACCCCCTCGCCCGTCGCTACGACTTCTCCGCCAACCCCATCGAGTACGCCGAGCAGCTCATGGAGCTCGCCACGTACCACCGCGAGCGCCTGCTCGACAGCTTCGTGAAGGACGGCGACTCCTGGGCCAAGGCTCGCCGCGGCTACAACATCACCCTCGGGCAGCACTTCAACGCCATCAGCATCATGTCCAACTGGATCGGCGGCTCCTTCATCGTGCGCGACAAGAAGGGCGACCCGGGCGACCGCCAGCCCATCACGCCCGTCGATGCAGAGGTCCAGCGCGACGCGCTCGCCTTCGTCATCGACAACGCCTTCGAAGACGAAGCCTTCGGCCTCACCAACGAGCTGATGAAGTACCTCACGGTTGACAAGCGCTGGGACGCATCGGTCCCGACCAGCCAGCTCTTCGCCGACCCCAACTGGCCCGTGCACGACCGCATCCTGGGCATCCAGGCTTCGGTCATGACCATGCTCATGAACCCGACGACGCTCCAGCGCGTCTTCGACAACGAGTTCATCGTCCCGAGCGACGAGGACGCGCTCACCCTCGCCGAACTCCTCGTCACCGTCGAGGAGAACATCTTCCGCGAGCTCGAGTCGCGCCCGACCGAGCGCTACACCGCGCGCGAGCCCATGATCAGCTCCCTCCGCCGCAACCTTCAGCGCGAGTACCTCGAGCGCCTCATCGACCTCACCCGCCCCGACCAGTTCTCGGGCGCCTACGCCAAGCCCATGGCCAACCTCGCCACGCACCACCTGCGTGAAATGCTCGGCGAGATCAAGCCCTTCGTCGATGGCTCGGGCAGCAACCGCATCGACCCCTACTCCCTCGCGCACCTCAGCGAGGCCAAGATCCGCATCGAGCAGGCGCTCGACGCCACCGTGATCTACAACACCGACGAGATCGGCGGCGGTGGGACCACCGTCCTCATGCTGGGCCGCGAAGCCGACGAGATGCGCAACCGCCGCTAAGCATCGGCTCCAACGGATCCGTCACCACCACACGGGGCGCTCGCACCACTCGCGGGCGCCCCGTTTTTTGTTGTGTTTCAAGGGGTATTCGAGACCCGTGCGAGCGTGTCGAGCGCCTCCGCGGCCCCGCCCCCTTCGATTGAACGCGTCGCGAGTTCGACGCCGGCTTCGACTGTCTCCGCCGCGCCGCCCACCACGAGCGCCGCGCCCGCGTTCAGCACCACGATGTCGCGCTCCGGGCCCGCGTGCGCGTTCGTCACGATCGAGCGCAGCAACCGTGCGGCTTCGTCGAGATCACGCGCCGCCAGTTCCTCGTGCGTTGCGCGCGCGAAGCCGAGCGATCGCGCATCGAACGTCTCCGTGCGCACGCTCGCGCCCTCGACGTGTACGACGCGCGTCGGCGCGCACGTCGAGAGCTCGTCCATGCCGTCTTCGCCGCGCACGACCATGGCGCGTGCGCATCCAAGGCGCGCGAGCGTCTGCGCGACGAGTTCGAGCGCGCGCTCGTCGTACACGCCCATGAGCTGACGCGCCGCGCCCGCCGGGTTCGTCAGCGGGCCGAGCAGATTGAAAATCGTCGGGAATCCCAGGCTTTTCCGGGGACCGGCGGCGAACTTCATCGCCGGGTGATGGTTCACCGCGAACGAAAAACACACGCCCGCCTCTTCCAGGCAGCGCGACTGCACCGGCGCGGGCGCATCGACGTTGACCCCCAGCGCCTGCAGGATCTCGGCCGACCCGCGCCCGCTCCGCGACCGACCGCCATGCTTCGCGACGTACACACGTTCGCTGTCCGTTCCGCGTGCGCCCGCCGCGACGATCGCCGCGCCCGTCGAGATGTTGAATGTCTTCGCGGTGCCCCCCGTGCCGCAGGTGTCGATCACACGATCACGGATCGCGTCGGGCACGGGCACGCGCGTGGCGTGCGCGCGCATGACGCGAGCCCCGCCCACGAGCTCGTCGAGCGCCGGCCCGCGCACGGCGATCAGCGCCAGCATCGCGCCGACCTGCGACTCATTCGCCCGCCCGGTCAGCACGAACTCGAACGCCCGCGCCGCCTCCGATTCCGGAAGCGTCTCGCCTGCCAGCAACCTCGCGAGGATGTCCTGCATACACGTTCTCCAGCCGGGCACCGCGTGCGCCGCGGCACGTTCATAGACTCTCACCCGCACCCACGCCAATCGCGGAGCCTGTTCGTATGAGACGGACCATCCTCGCCGCTTGTGTGTTCGCCATCGCCACGATTCCCGCCGGCGCGCGCGCGTCGGCGCTCGACGCGCTCGCGTTCGTGAGCCCGGAGGCGCCCGCCGTGCTGGTGGCGCCCTCGATCGATCGACTCGATCGCCAAGCCTCGCAGCTCACCGGGGCGCTCGAGCTCACCGCGATGTCCAGCGTCAAGGGCGCGCTGGGTGTCATCGGCTTGGGCGACGCGATCGACACAGCCGCGCCCCTCGCGGTGGTCCTCGCGCCGCCGCGCGATCCGCAGCCCGGCGCGTGGCCCGAGATGGTCTTCGTCGTGCGCTCCACACCGGGCATGGCGCTGATGGACGCGCTCCGCGCCGAGCGGACCGCGGGCCGCGACTGGGTCATGACGTACATGGAGCAGTCCTTCTTTGCGCGCGCCTTCGAGGGTGATTGGTTCGCGATCGCGGAGTCGCGCGAGGCGCTGAACCAGTGGATCTCCCCGGGCTCGCGCGACTTCTGGAGCGAAGAACTCGCGTCGCCCGGGCGCGCACTCGCCGAGACCGCCGGGCTCTGCGCCGTCGCGCGCCTCGATCGCGTCAAGCCCGTGCTCGACGCGCTCCCGACCGATCTGCTGGGCGGCGCGATCACGACCACGCCGCTGTTCCGTCTCGTCACCCGCTTCGACGGTGTCGAAGACGCGGGCGCGCTGACCGGCGCGATGCCGAGCGAAGTTCGTGCTCGCTTCGACGACCTGCGCGGCGCGTGCCGGACCGTGACCATCGGGCTGACGCCGAGCGTCTTCGGCGTGCGCGCCGACGCGTCGATCCGCTTCGAGCCGGATCATCCGCTCGCCCGCGCCGCGAGCGCCGAGTTCACGAGTGACCCGGATCTGCGCGCGCTGCCCGCGAGCGGGTGGTACGCCGCGATGAGCGCCCAGCCCGCGCACCCCGCCATCGCGTGGCTCTTCGACGTGCCCGCGGCGCAGCCAGACCGCGTGGACTCGGCGTGGCGCAACGCGGCGCGCACGTTCGCGA
>JBCDCB010000055.1:0-11114 GCA_039182735.1 Planctomycetota bacterium | reverse complement strand
GTCGCCGCCGATCCGCGTATTGGGCAAGATGGTGAAGTCGGCTGTTCCGGTCGAGCCGCGACGGGATACGGCGGACTCGATCACGACCGACTCCTTGCGGTGGCGACGGGCGTTGTCTGCGAACTCGGGGATCGCCTCGATGAGCACGCCGGTCCACCCGAGCTGCGCGAGGGTGTAGGTGCAGGAGTGGCGGACGCCGTCATACGCGCCGCACTCGAGGAACGTTCCGGGCGACTCGCCCTCGAAAAGGTCGAGCAGGAGCAGGTCCTCGCCGCGTCCCGCGAGGAGCTTCGGCTCAAGAACCGGGCTGGTGTGGCGGGCGCGAAGTTCTCGAGCGCGGTTCGCGCGTTGAAAGGCCAGCAGTGTTCCTTCGAGGCGTTCGATCTCGTACGCGTGATCACGCACGCGCCGTTTCAGTGTGGCGGTGCGCCGAGAGTTTCGGATGGCGACAACGCCGACCGAGATGACGGCGACGAACAGGAGCGCCTCGGCGACGCTGCTCATCCGCGCTGCTCGATGGGGACGTACGGGGCATCGTGCGGCCCGATGTAGTCGGCGGTGGGACGGTAGAGGCGATTGCCGTCCATCTGCTCGATGATGTGCGCGGACCACCCGCCGATGCGTGAAAGAGCGAACATCGGGGTGAAGAGGTCGAGCTTGAGCCCGAGGCAGTGGTACGCGGTCGCGGAGTAGAAATCGACGTTGGGGTAGATGCCCTTCGCGGCGACCTCGCGTTCCATGACTTGCTCGATCTTCTGCGACTTCTCGAAGAGCGCCATGTTGCCGGTGTCCTCGGCGAGCTGCTTCGCGAGTGTCTGGAGCTCCGCAGCGCGAGGATCTTTCGCCTTGTAGACGCGGTGCCCGAAGCCCATGATTTTGTCCTTGCGCTCGAGCTTGCCCATGACGTGCGGCTCCACGTCGTCGAGCGACGGGATCTCGTTGAGCATGTGCATGACGCCCTCGTTGGCGCCGCCGTGCAGCGGGCCGCGGAGGGAGCCGACCGCCGCGCTGAGCGCCGAGTACATATCGCTCATCGTGGAGATGACGACGCGGGCTGTGAAGGTGGAGTTGTTCAGCCCGTGGTCCGCGTGGGTAATCATGCAGATGTCGAACGCGCGTGCCATCGCCTCGGTGGGCTTCTCGCCGTTGAGCATGTAGAGGAAGTTCTCGCTGAACGAGAGCGCGGGGTCGGGGTGGACGAGGTCGAGCCCGCGCCGGTAGCGGTCGAAGTAGGCGACGATGGTCGGCGCGTGCCCGAGGATGTTGAGCGCCTTGTGACGCAGCGACTCGATGTCGTTGGCGTTCGGGTCCGAGTCGTGCATCGAGAGTGCGCTGATCATCGTGCGGAGCACGTGCATCGGCTGCGCGTCGGTGGGCACGGAGGTGAGCCGCGTGTCCATGCCTGCGGGCAGCTCGTAGCGTCCCCGCAGCTCTTTGGTGAACGCCGCGAGTTCGGAGGTGGTCGGGAGCTTGGCGTTCCAGAGGAGGTAGACGGTCTCTTCGAAGTTGGAGTGGCTGGCGAGCTCGCCGATCGGGATCCCGACGTATTCGAGGACGCCGGCCTGTCCGTCGATGAAGGAGATCTGCGTCTCGGCGGCGACAACGCCCTCGAGGCCCTTCGCGGCAGTCGTGCTCATCGTCGATCCATCCTCACTGGCAAGCTGGTGCATGGTCCCCGCGTCCACCCGGACCCGGAACAGGAATATAGAGTGCCGCACGAAGCCGCGGCAAACGCGTGCACAGGAGGTCGGGTGTGATCGTTCGAGGACAGTTGCTGCTGGATCCGTCGCGTTCGCCGGAACCGGGCTGGATCCGTATCGAGTCCGGACGCATCGCGCACGTCGCGCTGGGCGATCGCGTGCCGGATTCCGAACTGGGGGACGCGCCTCCGCTCGGCGGATCGAGGTCGCTCATCAGCCCGGCGTTCTACGACGCGCACACGCACCTGCCGCAGATCGACTCGATCGGCTGCGACGGGATGCACCTGCTCGATTGGCTCGATCGCGTGATCTTTCCCGCGGAGGGGTGGTGGGGGAGGGGCGGCGCGAAGTCGATGACCCGGCGCGCCACCCGCGCGATGCTCAGCCAGGGAACCGCCGGGTTCGCGGGGTTCCTCACGTCGCACGGCGAGGTGAACCGCGAGGTCCTGGCCCAACTCGCCTTCGAGACTCCGATGCGCTTCCGAGCGGGGCGCGCTGTGATGGACCGCCACGCCCCGAGCGATCTCGTGCGAGAAGACTTTGAACGCGGGAGCGAGCAGCCATCGCGGTCGGTTTTGCTGCCCGGCGTGAAGGAACTCGATCCGGCGCGCGGCGGCGCGCACGCCGGGACAAGCCTCAGCCCGCGTTTCGCGGTGTCGTGCAGCGAGGCCCTGCTCGCCGAGTGCGGGTGGTGCGCGAAGGAGACGCCGGGACTTTTGGTGCAGACGCATCTCGCGGAGTCGGTCGAGGAGGTCGCGCGCGTTCGTCAACTCTTCCCGGACGACGAGCACTACACCGGCGTCTACGACCGCCTCGGATTGCTCGGCGAATCGACGCTGCTCGCGCACTGTGTTCATCTGAGCGATGCGGAGTTCGCGCTCATCGCGGAACGCGCCTGCACCGCGGTGCACTGCCCGGGGGCGAACATCTTTTTGGAAGCCGGGCTTTTCGACCTGCGCCGTGCGCACGATGCGGGCGTGCTCGTGGCGCTCGGGAGCGATGTCGCGGCGGGGCCGGATGTCGCCATGCCGAGGGTGGCGCGCCAGATGATCGAAGTCGCCAAGTGTCGTCGGCTGGGCGGTGACGCCCGCGCGGCTGTGCCGACGCCCGCGGAGGCGTGGCGCATCATCACGGAGGTCAATGCTCGGGCGATCGGGCTGGAGGGCTGCGGGCGGATCGAGGTCGGTGCTCATGCGGACCTGCTGGTGCTCGATGTGCCGGAGGCATGGGCAGACGATCATCTCATCGGGCGGCTGCTCTATCAATGGGATTCGAGCCTGATCGACGCGATGCTCGTCTGCGGCGCGCGCACGGATCGACCGGTCCCGGCGCGCGGATAGGATCCCCGTTCTCGCGACGCGGAGGGAGCGACAGGTGTTCCTGCCACTCGGCACAGACAGACCCCGACGACGCCCGACGGTCATCACCTACTGGCTGATCGTCGCAAACGTCGCGATGTTCACGTTCGAGTTGATTCTGTGGCGTTCCGCACCAGATCAGGCGGCGTCGCTCTTTGGCGATGTCTTCCAGCCTGGCGCGCTGGTGTTGTGGCCGGAGGCGCTGAACCCGCTCACGCTCGTCAGCTACCAGTTCCTGCACGGCGGGTTCCTGCACCTCGCGGGGAACATGCTGTTCCTGTACGTGTTCGGGCCGCCGGTCGAAGACAAGCTCGGGAGGTGGTGGTTCCTCGGGTTCTATCTGCTGGGTGGCATCGCGGCGGGCGTGGCGCACATGCTGTTCGAGCCGAACCCCGTGGTGGGGGCGTCGGGTTCGATCGCCGCGGTGAGCGGGGCGTTCCTCGTGATGTTCCCGCTGACACGGGTGCGGATCCTCCTCTGGTTCTTCGTGATCGGCGTGTTCCATCTGCCGGCGTGGTGGCTGATCGCGTTCGCGATCGCGAAGGACATGCTGTTCCAAGGGCTCGGCGGGGCGATGGGCGTGGCGTATCTCGCGCACCTGGGCGGATACGCGTTCGGCGCGGGCGTGGCGTTCCTGCTGCTCTGGCTCCGCCTGCGTGAACGGGAGCCCTATGACCTGTTCTCGATCGGGAAGCAAGCGGCCCGGCGTCGTCGCTTCAAAGAGATCACCTCGCGCGGTGCGGCGGTGTGGTCGAATGACGTCTCGGGCGAGTCGGGGGTTCTGAAGAAGAACGCCAAGCGTGACGCGCGGCTCGAAGCGGAGCGGGTCGATCGGGAGCGCGTGCTGGAGCGGGTCTCTGCCGGGGCACTCGACGACGCGTCGGAGGCGTACGACCTTGCCGTGCGCGCGCACGGGCGCGTCCACATCCCGCGCGACGCGTTGCTGCGCCTGGCGAATCACCTGTACCAGCATGAGCGCAGCGATCTCGCGATGGAGGCGTACGAGACGTTCCTGACGCACAACGGGAGCGACCGGGAGGCCGCCGGCGTGCGCGTGGTGCTCGCGTTGATCTACGCTCGACGGCTCAACGATCCGGTCCGGGCGAAACAGCTGCTCGTCGAGGCGCGTCAGCAGGGCTTGCCCGCGGATCAGGAGCCGATCGTCGAGATGCTCGAATCAGAACTCGGCTGAAGGGGACGCGATGGCTGCGATCGGACGGACGAGGATCAAGATCTGCGGTGTGCGCGACGCGGAGACCGCGTTTGTCGCGGCGGAGTGCGGTACGGACGCCGTCGGGTTCGTGCTCGCTTCGGGCTCGCCGAGGACGATCGACCCGGACGACGCGTGGGACGCGTCGTGCGATCTGCCGCCCTTTGTGAGCAAAGTCGGCGTGGTGGTCGATCGCTCGCCCGAGCAGCTCGACTCGATCCGCGAGCGGTTCCCCTTCGACTATGCGCAGCTCCACGGCAGTGAGCCGGAGGGCGTTGTGCGCGACTGCGGCCCGGACGTGATCAAGGCGGTTCGCTTTGATATGGGCACGATCCGTGCGCAGTTCGAGCGCTGGTCGAAGATCGAGGAAGTGTGCGCGATCCTCGTGGATGGCCCGAGCGCGGGCAGCGGCGAAGCGATCGACTGGGATGGGCTCACAGAGGCGCTGGACGCCAGCGCACAGCCGGTGATCCTCGCGGGCGGGCTCACGCCCGAAAACGTTGGCGAGGCGATCCGCACGGTCCGGCCGTGGGGCGTGGATGTTTCGTCCGGTGTCGAGTCGGAGCGAGGCGTGAAAGACCCCGCGAAGATCGCGGCGTTCTGCGACGCTGTCCGCGCGGCCGACGCTGGCTAGGCGACGGGTGTGAACGTGGCGCCGCGTTCGACGTCGAATGAGACGAATTGCCCGACCTCGAAGTGTTCGGCGCGTTGGCGCCCGTCGGTCTTGCAGATGATCGGCACGCCGGCGTTGACGGTGACCGACTGCTCGCTCGCGTCCACATCGACGACGACGCCCTGGACGCGCCTGGGCCTGCCGTAGACGGGCTCGATGTAGCGACCGCCGGTGTTGACGACATCGATGCGTTTGGCCTGCGCACGGATAACGCCGACGACGCGTTTGCCGATGGGCGTTTCGAGCGGCTTGTAGGTGGAGAGGTGGAGTTCGTAGCTGGTGCCGGCGACGGTGAGGATGACCTGCTCCCCGTCGCGCTGCTTGAGCACGCATCGCGCATGCCTGGGATTGGGCACCGCGGGCTGGAAGGCTGCGGAAAGATGCGAAGTCGTCGTCATCGGTGCTCCTCTGGCGCGGTCACGATCGGTGCGGGGCGATCATACCTCGGGTGCCGCCGCGGCCACGAGCGCGGGGTCGTGCGTGAGCGTCGGGCGCGGCATGCCGAGGAAGTTTGCAAGGATCATCGGCCCTTCGAGGGTGAGGAATGACTCGGGGTGGAACTGCACGCCGTCGATGGGCGGGTCGCTCGCGGTCGAGCGGAGGCCCATGATCACGCGGTGTTTGTGGTCGGTGTCGTCGGTCTCGAAGGACCACGCGGAAATCTCCCAGCCCGCTGGCGGGTCGGCATCGGCGGTGACCACGAGCGAGTGGTAACGCGTCGCGATGAAGGGGTTGGAGAGCCCATCAAAGATGCCGCGCCCGTCGTGGTGTACGAGGCTGGTCTTGCCGTGCATGATGCGGGTGTGCCGCTGGACGGTCATCCCGTGCGTGAAGCCGATGCACTGGTGCCCGAGGCAGACGCCGAGGATCGGGGTGTTGCCGGCGAGGCGGTTGATGATGTCGTTGCTGACGCCGGACTCGGTCGGGGTGCACGGCCCGGGCGAGATGATGCAGTGGGTGGGTTCGATCGCGGCGGCTTGGTCTGGCGTGATCTCGTCGTTGCGCACGACGCGCACGTCGAGACTCGCGTCGAGTTCCCACAGCCTCTGCACGAGGTTGTACGTGAACGAGTCGTAGTTATCGATGATGAGCACGCGTCGCGACATGACCGGCGAGTGTAGGTCGCGGGTCAGGCGGCGCGGGTGCCGGCGACGCCGTCGCGCGTCACGAGGAACATCTCGTGGGTGATCGGGTAGGGCAGGCGTGCGTAGTCTTGTTCGACCCGGTCTTTCAGTCGCTCGACGAAGGGCGCGGGGTCCGGGGAGACGGCGAGGAGCATGTCGCGAGACGGGGCGGCGGCGAGAAAGTCGCCCCCGAGTTCGGGCGCGAAGGTCTCGTGCAGCCTGCCGAGGAGGAGGCGTGAGGCGTCGTAGCCGTCTTGCGAGGAAATCACGAACGCGACACCGCCATCACTCGATTCGACCCGGCGGAACTCGAGCTCGTTGGTGTAGCGGTCGAGGTTCGCGCGGGCGAGGGACTCGAGGTCGTCGGCATCGCGTTCCCAGCGGATGAGCTGCTCGGTGGTGACGCTGACGGTCATGTTGGGCAGGTCGATCACGAACACGACGACGGTGCTGTTGACATAGGGCACGTGGGCGACGTGCTCGCGCGAGAGGTGATCGAAGATCGACTCGGGCTGGATCCGCGGCATGATCCGATGGCGGGCCATGTCCCAAGGCATCGCGGCGGCGGCGAACGCGTCCGAATCCAGAAGCTGCTCGAGATAGTGCTCGACGATCTCGACGCCGCGATCAGGATCCGCGTTCACGAGGCGCGAGAGGTTCTCGAGATCGAGGCGCCGTCCGTCCACGACGAGTTCGCGCGGCCCGGTGAGGGCGGCGTTCATGTCCGGGTGCAGCCGGCGCAGCAGGTTGAGCACCTGTTCGCCGAACGCCTCGGGTTCGTGGGGCATGGACGCCACGCGCGTGTCTCCGGATCTGCGACGCGAGCCCGCGTCGGAGTCTGGGTATCGACCAGCAGATACGCTTTGGCAAGCAAAAGGGGTCCGAGATCGGGCCCGGCGTGCGGAAGGAGTCCGGGTATGGGTGCGGTTTGCGAGGTGCGAGGTCCGAATAACTCGTTCGAGATCGGGACGGATCGCCCGCTCGCGATCATCGCCGGGCCGTGCGCGCTCGAATCGCGAGAGCTGGGCCTGCAGATCGGTGAGGTCGTGCGCGATGCGTGCGACGGGCTCGGACTGCCGTACGTCTTCAAGGCGAGCTACGACAAGGCGAACCGGACGAGTCTTGGTTCTTCGCGCGGGCCGGGCATGGAGCGCGGGCTCGAGGACCTCGCGGCGATCCGTGCATCGCTCGGTGTTCCGGTGACCACGGATGTGCATGCGCCGGAGCAGGCGGGTCCGGTCGCCGAAGTGATCGATGTGCTGCAAGTCCCGGCGTTCCTGTGCCGGCAGACGGACCTGCTGCTGGCGTGCGGGGAAGCGGCGCGTGCGCACGGTCGCTGCGTGAACATCAAGAAGGGGCAGTTCCTTTCGCCGAGCGAGATGGTGGGCCCCGTCGAGAAGGTGCGGAGCACTGGGGCGCGAGACGTGCTGGTGACGGAACGCGGGACGTTCTTTGGCTATCACCGTTTGGTGAATGACTTCATCGGCGTGGGCGACCTTCTGGAAGCCGGGCATGCGCCGGTGGTCTTCGATGCCACGCACTCGGTGCAGCTGCCCGGCGCGAGCGCGACGACGGGCGGGCGGCGCGATCGGGTGCCGATGCTCGCTCGCGCGGCGGTCGCGGCGGGGGTGGACGCGGTCTTCCTCGAATGTCACCCCGATCCGGACAGCGCGGCGTCCGATCGCGAGACGATGCTTCGATTGGAGGACGTGCCGGCGCTGCTGTCAGAGTTGGCGGCGATCCGTCGCGTGCTGAGCGATAGCGGGAGCGTGTTGTCCGGGCGGAACGGCACGCGCTAGAGTCGGTGCACATGACGCATCAGCCCTGCGAAATCTGCGGCGAGCCGGCAACCGTGCACGAAGTCGTTGTGAAGAACGGCAAGCGTCAGGAGCGTCACCTCTGCGAGAAGCACGCGGCGGAGCTGGGTCTGCTCGGCAGCGGGTCGCACACGTCGGCGATGCAGGCACTGGGCGCGGTGCTCGACCCGATGCTCTCGAAGTCCAAGCCGCAAGCGCCCAGCGGATGCCCGGGATGCGGGATGTCGTTCGCGGACTTCCGGCAGCACGGCGTGCTGGGCTGCCCGTCCTGCTACAGCGCGTTCGAGGATGAGCTGGGATCTTTGATCGAGCGCGCACACGAGGGCGCGACGTGCCACGTCGGCAAGGTTCCGAAACGCGCGGCCGGGCTCGAGTCGAGACTCAAGAAGATCGAATCGCTGCGCAAAGAGTTACAGGGCGCGGTGATGAGCGAGGATTACGAGCGCGCCGCATCGATCCGGGACCGGTTGTCTTCACTTGAGAAGAACTCGTAAGGACTCGCGATGGATGCGGATGAGGCTGCTGGATTCGCGCGTGTCGAGTGGCTGAGCGGCGAAGGACCATCGTCGGACGTGGTGGTCTCGTCGCGGGTCCGGCTCGCGCGGAACATCGCCGGATTCCCGTTCCTCACGCGCGCGTCCCGTGAAGAGAAGCTGCAACTGCTCGATCTTTCGCACCGTCACATCGAAGCGAGCGGGCTGGCGCCCGAGGTGCAGTGGCAGGATCTCAACGCGCTGAGCCGCGTGGAGCGGCAGGTGCTGGTCGAGCGCCATCTCATTTCCAAGCAGCACGCGAAGGGGAGCGAGCCGAGGGGCGTGGCGATCGGGCTGCCGCGCGAACGCCTCTCGATCATGGTCAACGAGGAGGATCACCTGCGGATCCAGGTGCTGCGAAGCGGGCTCGCGTTGCGCGATGCGTACGAGCAGATCGACCGCATCGATGACCGCTTGGAAGAGCGGCTCGACTTCGCCATGAGCGATCGATTCGGCTACCTCACGGCGTGCCCGACGAACGTGGGAACGGGTATCCGCGTGAGCGTGATGCTGCACCTGCCGGGCCTGAAACTCACGGGGGAAATCGACAAGGTCCGGCGTGCGGCAAAGGCGATGTCGCTCGCCGTGCGCGGGTTCTACGGCGAGGGATCCGAATCGATCGGCGACTTCTTCCAGATCTCGAATCAGACGACGCTGGGTCGGAGCGAAGAGGACCTGCTCCACGAGTTCGAGACGCGGGTCATCAGCAAGGTCATCGAGTACGAACGCTCGGCCCGGCGCGAGCTCGCGACCAAACGCACGCGCACGTTCGAAGACCGCTTCCATCGATCGCTCGGGTTGCTGCGCTACGCGCGTCTGTTGAAGGCCGAAGAGTGTCTCGAGCAGCTCAGCTACTTGCGGCTGGGTGTGTCGTGCGGGCTCGATGCAGAGGTCTCGCAAGAGGTGCTGCAGCGGCTGGTGCTGCTTTCTCAACCGGCGCACCTGCAGCGTGTGTGCGGGCGTGAACTCTCGCAGGCCGAACGCCGGGTCGAGCGTGCTCGGCTTGTGCGCGCGGCGCTCGCAGCGCGGGATTGAGCACGAAGCATGGCCGCTTCGATCGCCCGAGTGCTGCGCGCGTGGGAAGAGACATGGCTGTCGCCCACGACGCTGCCTGCACGCGAGCGGTTGGCGCGATCGGGCTGGGAGCCCGACGAGGCCGACTCGTACTGCGATCGGTGCGGGGCGACGCTCGGCGCGTACGAAGGCGATGAGTTCGGCTGCGCATCGTGCAGGGACCGGCGCGTGCCGTGGGCACGGTTCGTCCGGCTCGGCGCGTTCGACGAGCCGCTCGATGAGTGGGTGCGCTCGATCAAGTTTGGCAGGGACCGGGCGATGGGGCGTGCGCTCGGGCGAATGCTGGGCGAGTCGCTGCAACACGCCGGCGCGACCGATGGTTTGGATGGCGGTTGTGTCTTGGTTCCGGTGCCGATGCACTGGCGCCGGCGCGTGTCACGGGGGATCGAGCACGCGCGCGTGCTCGCGCGTTCGGCGAGCGCCGTCACGGGGGTGCCGACTGAGTGCGTGCTGCGCAAGTCGTCCCGCGAGACGCAGCGAGGGCGATCGCTGGAAGCGCGCAAGCGGAACATCAAGGGAGCGATGCGCGCACGCGGACGAATCGGGGAGGCCCAGCGAGTCGTCCTGATCGACGATGTGGCGACGAGCGGCGAAACACTGCGAGAGGGCGTTCGGGCGCTGCGTGCGCGGTTCGGGCAGGACCTTGAGGTGTGGATCGGGGTGGTTGCGGTCACCGCGGAACCATCGCGACGCAGAGCGATCGAGGTCGGGCAGGGTGGACAGGGCGTGGACGAGATGGTGGTGGGTGGGTGAATTTGGGCGGAGTGACGAGAATTTCGGTGAAGGGGTTGACGGGGTCGGGGTGATGGCTATGCTTGCCTTCCCCCGCCGCTGGCCTGGGGCCGACGGACGGGTGTCGCATCGGCTGATGCGAACGATCTTTGACAAGTGAGCAGTCTGGGACCGCGAGATCGTGCGGCATCGACTAGGGGCTCGCCCCGAACGCCTTGGCAGGCTGTCGTTGTCGGATACATGCTGCGGGCAGGGTTCACAGCCTGTTCGCGTTCATGGGTTTCGCGGTCTAGCGGTGCGTTGCAACTAGTTTGCGGCGTGCCGCGAGCCCAATTACGAAACTTTTGAGCAATAAAAATCCCATCGGATCGTAGCCGACCGATGGCGAGCAGCGTGAGAGCGTTGTTCGAGACCCCGGCCTCGAACGAGGTCGGGAGCTAGGCACAAACTAGACGCACGCACGACTTTGTCGTGAACGCATCGAACTTCAAGTGAAGAGTTTGATCCTGGCTCAGTCTGAACGCTGGCGGCATGGCTAAGACATGCAAGTCGAGGGAGAAGCCACCTTCGGGTGGTGGACACCGGCGAAAGGGCGAGTAATGCATGGGAACGTACCCCGAGGTAAGGGATAGCGTCGGGAAACCGGCGGTAATACCTTATGAGCTCTACGGAGGAAAGCTTCGGCGCCTTGGGAGCGGCCCATGTGCTATCAGGTAGTTGGTGGGGTAAAGGCCTACCAAGCCGAAGACGGCTAGCGGGTGTGAGAGCACGACCCGCCGCATCGGGACTGAGACACTGCCCGGACTCCTACGGGAGGCTGCAGTAACGAATCTTCCGCAATGCGCGAAAGCGTGACGGAGCAATGCCGCGTGTGGGATGAAGCTGCTTCGCAG
>JBCDCB010000054.1:0-11191 GCA_039182735.1 Planctomycetota bacterium | reverse complement strand
TGCGCCGTGCTCGCGCCGGACCAGCGCATCGCCGACGCCCTCCGGGCGCACACCCGCGTCCCGCTTTCGCCCAGCGCGTGGGGCGTGCCGGTGCCCGAGCACCCGACCCCCGCGTGGCGGGGGCGGGTCGGCCCGCTGGCGATCGTCGTCCTCACCGCCGGCTGCACCAAGCCCGAGCTCCTCGACGCCCTCACCGGGCTCCGCAACGCCACCGCCGACGGGCCCGAGTGTCTCGTGTTCGTGGATGATGCCGCGTTGTCGAACGACCGCTCCCTGTGGTCACGCGTCGAGCGGCTCGGCTTCGACACCCCGCCCAGCCTGATCCCCGATATGGAGGCACGCCGCCACCTGCTGCTCCGCGCGCACGCCCTCGTCTGCCCCGGGCGCGCCGTGGAAGTCCGCTCGGTGGTGCTCGAATCGCTCGCGGCGGGTCTGCTGGTCTACTCACCGCTCGGCGCGCTCCCGGGCGTCGGACCGGACGGGCTCCAGGAGCACGTCGCGCAGCCAAACCCCGCCGGCTGGAGCGAGGCGTTCGCGCGCACGCTGCGTGATGACGCGCGGGCCCACGAGCGGGGTGTGGCGTCGCGCGAATCGATGCGAGAGCACCACCCGAGCTATCGCCACGCCGAGTCGCTCGAGGGGCTGTACGAATCGCTGCACGCGGACGGGACGCTGCCGTTCCAGCCCGCCGGCGCGTCCAGATAACCGCGCGAATGGCACAATCCGCCCCGAGCCCCCCGATTCGGCGTTGATCGGCGCGCAGCAGGAATCACACTCTCAGTTGGATCGTTTCAATCCGCACAGGCGGCGCGCGATGACAGATCGTGCGCACAGTTCGTTCAAGTCGGGCCGCAGGGAGAGCACAGAGATGACCATCCGTTCCATCACCGCCGTTGCCGCGATCGCGGCGCTCGCGTCCGCGTCCTTCGCGCAGGTCAACAGCTACACGCGTTCGTCGGAGCCCTCGCGCGACTCGGGCTTCGAGACGTCGCGCGGGTTCCTCCCGCTGGGCGACCCGCGCAACGAGCCGATCCTCAACGCCGCCCCCTTCCCGGTCAACCGCATCGACGATGTCAGCCGGCTCGAGAACGGTCGCGTCTGGACCAGCCGACTGCCCATCGGCGGGCGCACCGAGGTCGATGAGTTGACGCTCGGGGGCTTCCCCGGTCCCGCGGGATTCGGCGCACCGGAGAGCGAACTCGGGCGCGTGATCTTCGTCCGCCTTTCGTACGACAACCTGCCCGTCGTCGCGATCAGCCCCTACCAGCGCCTCGACGACGAGATCGTCGACATCCTCGCGCGCGACTTCCCCTTCGTGCGCACGCCCGGGCGGCGAGCGCTCCAGTTCGTGCGCACGGAAGACCGCTCCGCCGAGATCCTCGAAGAGCTCCGCGCGGCGAAGAACCTCTGGCTCGATGAGCAGGGATACATCAAGACCGTGCGCACGCACGTCAACGGGCGCGCGCTCATGCAGGGCGTGGACGCGCGCGGCGTGAGCAACGGGCCCATCGAGCCCCGCGCGATCATCCGCGTTCGCCCCGAGCCGCAGGACATGCCCGGCGCTGATCGGGCGAGCGCGGAGCCCGAGCGTCGCATGAGCCCGGCGCGCGGCCCGAAGACGCGCATCGTGGTTGTTTCGAACGACACCGACGCCGACGCGGGCTGATCACTCGCCGCGGTAGTGGACCCGGTTGCTGGGCGTTTCGCGGAGCACGATCTCGACCAGCCCCGGCACGTTCGGGGCGAGGCGGTCGTAGATCCACTTGGCGAGCAGCTCCGCCGTGGGCTTGTCGAGCCCTTCGACATCGTTCAAGTAGTGGTGATCGAGCCGTTGACGCAGCGGCTCGATCGCCGCTTTCAGTTCGCCGAAGTCGAGGATGTACCCCGTCGTGGGATCGACCTCGCCCTCGACGACGACGTCGCACGAGAACGTGTGCCCGTGCACGCGCGTGCACTTGTGCCCGTCCGGGAAGGTGTCCAGGCGGGGGGCGGCGTCGAAGGCGAATGTGCGGACGATGGTCGCTCGCATAGGGGCGAAGGATAGCCCTGTGAGCCGGGAAGTCAGCCCCGCGCGCGCGCTTCGAGCCAGCGTTTAGCGCCTTCGTGCCCCATGAAGGCGGCGTCGGCGGCGAACTCGCTCGCCCGATCGCCCTCGCCGACGCGATCGAGCCACAGCGCCGCCTGATAGACCAGTTCGGCGTCGTCGGGTCGCAGCTGTGCCGCGGATTCGAGCATGCTCGCCGCCCGCTCGGGCTGCCCCAGCATGGCGAGCGACATCGACATCTCGATCATCATCGGGGTGCTCGCGAGACGTTCGGAATCGGGCACCGCGTTGAGCAGCGTGACGGCGGTCTCGGGGTCGTTGAGACGGCGGTGCGCGCGCGCTTCCATGATGCGCCACTCGAGACGATCGGGCTCGTGCTTCTGGGCGTTGTCCAGATAGTGCAGAGCGATGCGGGCGTTGTTCTCGTCGAGCGCGATCGCCGCGAGCGTGCCCCACGCCAGCGCGAGCGTCTCGTCGAGCCGGACGGCGAGCGTGAGGTTCGCGCGTGCCTCGTCCACGCGCCCGAGCAATCGCTGCATCTGCGCGCGGTAGAGCGGGTACTTGGGGTTGGTCGGATCGTTCTTCTGCGCAACGCCCCAGTGCGCCTCGGCGTCTTCGGGTCGCCCGAGTTCCGCGGCGAGCGTGCCGGCGGCGTGGCGGTACTCGGGATGGTCGGGCCCGATGAAAATCCCCGCTTCGTACTGCTCGAGCGCCTCCTGCTTGCGATCGAGCACGAGGTACGTCTCGGCGAGCAGGAAACGCAGGTCCTGGTCGGCCTGGTTCGAGGCGACCGCGTCCACGAGGATCGCCTCCGCCTTCTCCGGCTCTTGCTGCTGCAGATAGACGCCCGCGGCGTCGAGGGTCCGGCGCACGGATTCGATGTCCGAGACGCTGCCCGCTTCCGCCTGCTGGGTCTGCGCCGGTGCCGACGCGGGCGGCGCGTTGACGGTTTGCCACGCGAGCCATGCGATCCCGACGGCGACGATCGCGAGCACGGCGGCTCCGATCCACTTCCCGAGGTTTGCGTTGGTCTGAGGCGGGTCTGACATCACGGGCTCCTTCCCGATCGCGGCGCGTCATGGAGTCTATCGAGCCCGCTACGATGCGACTTTCGCGAGATTCACGCCGCAGGAGCCCGATGTGACGCCCCCCAGTGCGACCGAGACACCGAGCAAGGAACTGCCCAAGCGCTACGTTGCCGAGGAGCACGAGGCGCGCTGGCGTGATCGATGGGATGCCGCGAACGGGGGCAAGGGCGCCTTCCACGCCGACCCGCAGCGGGTGCTGCGCGGCGAGCGCGAGCCCTACTGCATCCTCATCCCGCCGCCCAACGTGACGGCACGCCTGCACCTCGGGCACGCCTTCAACAACACGCTGCAGGACATCCTCGTGCGCGTCCACCGCATGAAGGGCTACGAGACGCTGTGGCTGCCCGGCACCGACCACGCGGGCATCGCCACCCAGACCGCCGTCGAGAAGTCGCTGATCCAGGAGGGCAAGCCGCCGCGCGTGGAGTGGGACCGCGACGAGTTCGTCGAGCACGTGCAGGCGTGGAAAGACCGGTACGAAGCGGAGATCACCAACCAGCTCAAGCTGATCGGCTGTTCGTGCGATTGGTCGCGTCAGCGCTTCACCATGGACGACATCTGCGCGCGCGCCGTGCGCGAGGCCTTCTTCCGCCTGTTCCGAGACGGGCTGATCTATCGCGGCAAGCGCCTCGTGAACTGGGACCCCGCGACGCGCACCGCCCTCGCCGACGACGAGGTCGAGATGCAGGACGTGGACGGGCACTTCTGGTACATGAAGTACCCCGTTGTCGATGACGCCGGCAACGAGACGGGCGACCACGTCACCGTCGCGACGACGCGACCCGAGACGTACCTGGGCGATACCGCCGTCGCGGTGAACCCGAAAGACCCGGAGCGCGCGGCGTACATCGGCAAACGCGTCAAGGTCCCCTTCGTCGGACGCATCATCCCGGTGATCGGCGATGACTACGTCGTCGTGCCCGACCCGGAATCGAGCGACGTCAAGGCGAAGTACGCGAGCGGCTTCCTCAAGGTGACGCCGGCGCACGATCCGAACGACTACGAGATCGGGCAGCGCCATCGCGAGACGATCGAGCGGGTCTGCAGCGCCGGCACGTGGATCATCAACGTGATGGCGCCGGACGCGTCGATCAGCGACCAGCACGGCTGGGAAGACGTCGGCGACGCGTCACGCTTCGTCGGCATGCCGCGCTACGACGCGCGCGCTGCGGTCGAAGAGGCCTTCAAAGAAGCCGGGCTGCTCGCGGACAAGCGCGTGTACGCGCACAGCGTGGGGCACTCGTACCGCAGCCACGTGCCGGTGGAGCCCTACCTGAGCGACCAGTGGTACTGCAAGGTGACGGATGATCGCCTCCGCGGCTACGCCCAGCGCGCCATCGCGCCCGAGCAGCGGACGAGCGAGACGTGGCTTCCACAGCTCTCTTCTTCTACACCGCCTAGTGGGACGGGCATCTTGCCCGTCTCCTCATCCGAGCCTCCCCTCGTCATCCACCGCCGAGCACTCCCCCATTGGCAAAAGGGCGGCTCGACCTACTTCGTCACCTTCCGCATCAAAGATGGTGAACTCTGCGGTCCAGAGCGGCTCCATGCGCTCCATGCTTGCTTTGCTCTCAACGGCAATCGCGCGGAGATTCACATTGCATCTGTGATGCCAGATCACGTGCTCGTCTTGCTTACGCCGCGCGAAAAGTCTCCCGGAGAATGGTGGTCGGTCGACGAACTCGCCCACGCGATCAAGACTTACGCGACGGAGTACTTCGAGGCTTCAGATTGGCACGAGGCGCATCAAGTCGAGGAAGTCACAAGTGAGGAGCAATTCGTCTCCGTTTGGAACAGCATCCTCGACCGGCCTGTGGAAGCCGGACTTGTGACCGAGTCTCTTTCTTTTGCGTACCAACAAGTCGGAGTTGGCGAAAGCACGACCGGGCGCATCCCGAGCGGTCGTCCCGTGAAAGCACAGAGGTCCGACGCAGGCGATGGCTCGATGCGCTTCTTCCCCGGGCGTTACGCGAAGACCTACGAACAGTGGCACGACAACCTGCGAGATTGGTGCATCAGCCGACAACTGTGGTGGGGGCACCGAATTCCCGTGTGGACGCTCGAATGGGATCCACAGCCTTGGTATGACCGTTACGTCGCAGATGCGAAGGAGAACTACGACGAGGGTGAATATACGCTTCTCTCGCTTGAGGAGTACCTTGAAAGCATCTTCGGCTACTACAACACACACCCGTTTTTTGACAACTTTGAAGACTTCCCTGAGTGGGGATTCTCCGTAGATGAATGCTTGGAACCGGAAGTTGCTTACTCGTGGAAGCCCGATGGCTACCTGCGGGCTCATATCTGCGCACGAACTGAAACCGCGGCAAAAGTCCTAACCTACTTGCAGTCATTCTGGCGAGAGCATCGCGAGCGGATCGACAACTTTGACTTCGACAAAGACAGCGAGTGGGGCGACCAGAAGTCCGAGTTGTTCTTCAACTGGGGAAAAGCTAGCTACAGCACCCTCGCTGTGACACTTCAAGACCTTGTCGAGTTCAGGCAAGACTCCGACGTGTTGGACACGTGGTTCTCGTCGGCGTTGTGGCCGCTGAACACGATGGGCTGGCCCGAGCCCGACGATCACGACGAGACGCGCGACGTGCTCGAAGCCTTCAACCCGACCAGCGTGCTTTCGACCGCCCGTGAGATCATCACGCTGTGGGTCAGCCGGATGGCGATGTTCAACCGGTACTTCCAGGCGAACGGCGACAACCCGGGCCCCGTGCCGTTCAAGGACGTCTTCATCCACGCGATCATCCAGGACGGCGAGGGGCAGAAGATGTCCAAGTCGCTGGGCAACGGCGTGGACCCGCTCGACATCGTGCACTCGCACGGCTCCGACGCGCTGCGCTTCACGCTCTGCACCATGGCAACACAAACACAGGACGTGCGCCTGCCGGTGGACGTCGTGTGCCCGCATACGGGCGAGACGTTCGAGCCGGTGATTATCGACACGCCGAACGGTCATCGCGTGATGGCGCCGGTGCAGAAGAACCCGAAGGACCCGTCGAAGGAGATGGTGAGCACGTTTGGGCAGATCAGCGGGCAGGCGACCGTGACAGCGGAGCGTCCGCTCGCGCGGAACACGTCGAGCAAGTTCGACTTCGGCAGAAACTTCTGCACGAAGCTCTGGAACGCGGCGCGCTTCACGATGATGCAGCTGGGCGAATCGGAGGCCGGCGCGCGCACGGAGACGGTGCGTCTCGACGAACTCGGGATGATCGACCGCTGGATGCTCTCCCGCCTTGCGCAGACGACGCGGAAGATCGACGCGTGCCTCGCCGAGTACCGCTTCGCCGAGTACGGGCAGCTGCTGTACGACATCCTGTGGCGTGACTTCTGCGACTGGTACCTCGAGGGCATCAAGCCCACAGTGAAGCAGAACCCGGCGCAGCAGTCGGTGCTGCGTCACGCGCTCGACGCGATCCTGAGGTTGCTGCACCCGGTGTGCCCGTATGTCACCGAGTCGATCTGGGAGAGCGTGCGCACGATCGAGCGCCCGGACATCGAGGGCCTGACGCTCGCGGAGCCCGGCGAGGACGTGCTGCTGTGCCTCGCGGGCTGGCCGGAGGCGGGCGAGGCGCTGATCGACGAAACGATCGGATCGGACTTCGCGCTGCTGCAGGACCTGACCGGACAGATCCGCGAGCTGCGATCGACGAACAACGTGGACCGCAAGACGCGGATCACGCTGCACACGGACGCGGCGACGGCCGATCGCGTGGGACAGGGTGCGGGTCTCGTGGAACTGCTCGCGGGGCTGGAAGCGGTCACGACGGATGCGCTGGAGGGTCGGAGCGTGGCGTTCACGTGGGAATCGCGCGAGCACCACCTGACGGGGCTGGCGGGCGAGGTCGATGCAGAGGCCGAGAAGGCGATGCTGCTGGAGCAGAAGGGCAAGCTCGATCGAGATATCAAGGCGCTGGACGGGCGGCTGTCCAACCCCGGCTACGTGGACAAGGCGCCGGAGCACCTCGTGAACCAGACGCGCGAGCAGCGCGCACAGAAGCAGTCGGAACTCGACGCGATCACGACGCGTCTGGAGGAACTGGGATGAGCAGCACGATTCTTCGAACCGGCGCGCTCGTCGCGCTGACCGCCTCGGCGATCGCCTTTGCGCAGTCCGGCGCGATCACGGCGGACGAACTGATGGGCGACGGCAACGCGGGCGTCGTCGCGACGCCCGAGGTGCTGAGCGTCGAGGACTGGAACTTCGCGCAGTTCCCCGGGCAGGTGATCCGCACGCGTCACTTCCGCGTGTTCACGACCGAGAGCGACACGGTGCTGCGCGATCGGCTGGCGTCGTTCAGCGAGTATGCGCTGGCGCACTACCGCACGGCGATCACCCCCCTGCCGCTGCCTCGGACGCGGCTGGATACGTACCTGATGGACTCGCGCACGCAGTGGGAAACGGTGACCAAGCGCCTGATGGGCCAGCAGGCCGAGCAGTTGGTGGGCATCCAGCGCGGCGGGTTCGCGGCGCGGGGCGTCGGCGTTTATTACGACCTCGGTCTGTACGACACCATGGCGATCGCGGCGCACGAGGGCTGGCACCAGTACACGCAGCGGGCATTCAAGGAGCAGTTGCCGGTCTACCTCGAGGAGGGGATCGCGGCGTACATGGAGGGGCACCGCTGGTCGCACTCGCTGCCGCGATTCAAGGCGTGGGCGAACACGGAGCGTTTCGATCAGTTGCGGCTCGCGCACAGCAAGGGCGAACTGGCACCGCTGAGTGAGTTGCTGCAGAGCAGGCCGCAGGATTACCTGGGGGAGACGAGCGACCGGATCCTGACGTTCTACGCGCAGCTGTGGGCGTTGGTGCACTTCCTGCAGGAGGGCGACGAGGGTGCGCATCGCGCGTCGTTGGCGCTGCTGCTGCGCGACGCCGCGAGCGGCAACCTGGGCAAAGTGATGAGCGACGCGTACGGCGAGCGTGCGGCCCGCCTGGCGCTCGCGGGGCGCACCGGCGACGAGGTCTTCCGCCTGTACTTCGGCGAAGACCTCGAGGCGTTGGCGGCGTCGTACGAGGCGTTCATCGGGCGCGTGGTTTCGACCGGATCCCGCGAAGCGATCGCGGCGGGTCGATCGCCGCTTTGAGGCCTTGCAGGGCACCGGGCGTGCCATTATCGGGCGTCGGTCGGTGGTGAGCAGAAAGGCCGAACAAGGCGGGAACCGGGTCGGGGTTGGCCGCGAAAGTTTCGGCGTCGAAAGGTAAGACTTTCGGACGTAGATGCTTGCCCGCCCCCAAAGCGAACAGTATCTTCGACAATGGAAAGGGACCCCACGTCGCATCCGTGTGCCGTGTACAAGCAACAGCGCGATCCGTGTTTCAGCACGCCGAGTGACGCGCTCAGTCTTGCTGTCCCTGCATAATCCGGGCTTCCCTCTTACTCAACGCCCCGGGCTTGCAGTCAATGCAGGTCTGGGGTTTTTTCATGTGCCGGCGGACCGGGTCGGGCCGCCCTGACGGCATCGGCGAAGAGCACGCACGCGGCGCACCCGACGAGGATCGCGACGCCCGTCGAGGCGTGTTCGGCGAGCACAGGCGTCGCCGCGGCGATGAGGGCGATGAGCGGTCCGACGGCATAGCCCATTCCGATGATCGCTTCGTGCTTGCCGCCAGCATCGACTTCCGCGCCGCCGACCTCCATCGCGTAGTAGAACGAGGCGGCGTAGGCGGCGCCGAGCCCGACGCCGAGCAGCGCGAGGACCGGCACGATGAGCGCGACGCTCGGCGCGGTGAGCGTGCCCACGAAGCCGAAGAGCATCGCCGCAGCGCCGAGCGCGAGGGGCCACGCCTTGCCGTGCCAGAACGAGAACGCCGCGAGCAGGGCGAAGGTGACCACGCGGCTGACGTGGACAACAGACCACGCGGCGGTCTTCTCGCCGTGCTCGAGCCCGACGCGTTCGAGCACGGTGGGCGCCATCGGCGCGAGCGCGGACATCAGGACGTAGCTGGCGAGGAGCAGTCGGCGTGCGCCGGCGAGCAGACGCGTGTAGATCGCGCGTTCGTCGAGTGTCAGGTGATCGTCACCCGTGTCGATGAGATGGCGCGCCGGCTCATGCGTCAGCCGAAGCGCGACCGGGACGCAGAACCCGTGCACAAAGGCAAGCCCGACGAGCGTGGCGAGGGGTGCGCGTTCCATGAAGGGGGACATGAGCCAGTAGGCGATCGGGATGGCGACGGACCAGGAGACGTTGAAGAGCCCGCCCGCGCGCCGGAGGGGCTGGCCGGTGCGTCCGCCTGAGAGGTACGACTCGATGACCGGCCAGAACAAACCGGTGAGCGGCATGTAGCACAGCGCGAAGATCCACAGCGCGAGCGGACTCGGCGCGAGCGGAGGCAAGGCGCAGAGCGCGGACATCCCGATGAGCATGGTGAGCAGCACGCGCTGCGTGGTCTTGAAGAAGCGTGCGCGGAGCGCGCGCACGATGGGCCCCGACCACCACGCCGCGGGGATGTAGACCATGCTCATGACGAGCGCGAGCGCGAGGTTGTGGGTGGCGCTGAACTCGAATCGTTCGCGCGCGATGAAGAAGACGCCAGTGGTGATCGCGCCGGTGCCGAGGGAGCAGAGGAAGACGAGCGCGAGCACCGGGCGTAGATCGGCGGGCTTTGCTGGCGATTTCGGCGTGTCGTCCGTCACGGCGGCACACGCTACACTGGCGGGTCGCGCGTCTGCCCCGGCGGGGCACGCCGGACGTGCGCCCGTAGCTCAATGGATAGAGCGCTGGCCTCCGGAGCCAGAAGTTGGTGGTTCGAATCCACCCGGGCGTGCTTGCGCGCGTCGGATCCGAAATGACAAACGGCCTCCCGAGGGGAGGCCGCGTCGTCCAAAGCGGGTGAAGGGATTCGAACCCTCGACATTCACGTTGGCAACGTGACGCTCTACCACTGAGCTACACCCGCGTGGTCATTGATTGTGCCCCGCCCGCCGGTGAGCGGCAAGCGGAGGAACGAACGTAGCCTCGGATTCGCGCGGAGTCAACGATTCGGGCGGGCTGATCGGACGTGCCGGTCAGCCGCGGGCCCGCTCGATGGCGTCGAGGACCTGCTGGGAGGTGTATGCGTTGGCGACCCAAGGGCGTTCGAGCCCGGGCCCGAAGACGGCGAGGGTGGGGATGCCCGTCTGCCCGAGATCGCGGAGGAAGTCCCACCCCGGTGCCGAACTGCTGGTGAGGTCGGCGGTGATGGGCACGACCTGATCGGAGAGCAGCTGCGGTTTGACGGGGTTGCGGTTGAGGACGGCCTTCTTGAGCGCCTTGCAGTTGAGGCACCACTCGGCGGTGAAGTCCACGACGATGATGCGGCCGTCGTCGAGCGCCTGTGTGAACGCCTCTTCGCTGTACGGGTTCCAGAAGTTGTTGCGGGCCTCGACGGTGGAGTCGATCGCGGCGTACGCGCCGCCACCGGCAATCAGCAACCCGGCGAGCGACATGGCGAGGCTCGGGAGGGCACGCTTGGTGATCGCGACGGTGCGCCACGCGAGCCACCCGCCGGCGGCGAGAGCGGCGAACGCAACGAGCCACCAGTGCACCACCTTGCCCCACCAGGGCAGGACGGTGGCGTTTCCGCTGAAGAGCGCGAGAAGACCCGAGCCGAGGAAGTAGACGCCCGCGGCGATGAGGAGCAGGCCCATCACCTGTTTGACGAGTTCGCTGGCGGGGCCGGTGCGCGGGACCTTCTCGACGAGCGAGGGCTTCGCGGAGAGGACGAGGTACGGCAACGCCATGCCGACGCCGAGCGAGACGAAAACGAGGATCGTGATGAGTGTTCCGAGGGATGCGGCGATGGGGAGGAGTGCGCCGGCGACGAACCCGAAGCACGGGAGCCCGAGGATGGCGGTCATGACGCCGAAGAGGAAGGACCCGTGGGCGGAGTCTGCTTTGGGGTTCACCTTGTAGACGGACTGCGGGAGGTTGATGGAGAAGGCGCCCATGCTGCCGATGCCGAGCGCGGTGATGATGGCGCCCATCGCGAAGGTGAACCACCAGATGCCGAAGATGCGTGAGGGGTCGGCGAGTTCGGTGAAGGAGGCGGCGAGGACGCCGAGGC
>JBCDCB010000053.1:0-11238 GCA_039182735.1 Planctomycetota bacterium | reverse complement strand
CGACGCACCACGAGTGGGTCGAGCCGAGCTGCCCGCCCGCACCGTCGTTGCCGCGGAAGACGGTGGGGCAGCCCCACTGCCCGCCGCTCATGTAGAGCATCTTGGGCACGTTGTTGAGGATCTGGTCCGCCGCGACGAGCGAGAAGGACCACGACATGAACTCGATGATGGGTCGGATGCCGTACATCGCGGCGCCGACGGCGAGCCCGGAGAAGCCGTTCTCGGAGATGGGGACGTCGATGATGCGCTCGGGCCCGAACTCGTCGAGCATGCCCTCGGAGACCTTGTACGCGCCGTTGTAGTAGGCAACCTCTTCGCCCATCAGGAAGAAGCGTTTGTCACGACGCATCTCCTCGCTCATCGCTTCGCGGAGCGCCTCGCGGAACTGGATCACGCGATCGCCCTCGCGGCTCGGCTCGTGCGAGAAGTCGGGCTCGTGCGTTTCGATGCCCTGCACGGGCGTGTAGGTGGTCGTCATCCGTCGGGTCTCGCCGAATGGTGCGGGTGGGTGCTGGTGGACTGGTCGCAGTCCGCTCAGAGCAGCGGGTTCTTAGCGCCCTCGTGGTACGGGCCGAGCGTGGTGAGCCCGGGCTGCGGGTTCACGTAGACATCCGAGTACATCTCGTCCTCGGGCTGCGGCGCGGCGGACTCCTCCGCGAACTTCACGGCGTCCTTGACGATCGCCTTCAGTTCCTTCTGCATCGCTTTGTAAGCCTCCTCGTCGAGGCACTTGCGCTCGCTCATGAGGTGGTGCGCGAGCGCGTCGATGCCGTCGCGTTCCTTGGCGGACTCGACCTCGTCCTTCGTGCGGTACTTCTGCGGGTCGGACATCGAGTGGCCCTGGTAGCGGTAGCAATGCAGGTCCACGAACCCGGGCTTCTGCTCGTCGCGACACTCATCAGCGAAGGGCTTGAACTGGTCGTACACGCTGCGGACGTCGAAGCCGTCGATGGTGATGGAATCGATGCCGTAGGCGTCGGCCTTCTTGGTGAGGTCGTGCGCCATGGTGGTGCCGCGCTCGATCGAGGTGCCCATGCTGTAGGCGTTGTTCTCGACGATGTAGATGACCGGGCAGCGGGTCTGCGGTAGGTTCGCGAGGTTCATCGCCTCGTGCAGGGCGCCCTGGTTGAGTGCGCCGTCGCCGAGGAAGCAGAGCGTGACGTGCTTTTTGTCGCTGACGCCGACGACCTCGCGCTGGTAGCGCGTGGCGAAGGCGAGCCCGAGCCCGAGCGGGGTCTGCGCGCCGACGATGCCGTGCCCGCCGTAGAGGTGGTTGGGCTTGTCGAACATGTGCATCGACCCGCCCTTGCCTTTTGCGCAGCCGGTGATCTTGCCGAACATCTCGGCCATGCAGGCCTTGGGGTCCATGCCGCGTGCGAGCGCGTGCCCGTGATCGCGATAGGCGGTGATGATCGGGTCATCGTGCTCGATCGCGGCGAACGTCCCGACCACGACGGGCTCCTGCCCGGTGTAGACGTGGCAGAAGCCGCCGATCTTGGCCTGCTGGTACGCGGCCATCGTGCGGATCTCGAACTCGCGGATCAGCATCATGTCGCGCAGCCACGAGACGAGGGTGTCGTCGGGGAGGTCGTCGGTCAGGCGCTTGCCCTTGGGTTCGAAGACGAAGGTCCGCCGGGCGCTCTGGGTCTGCCCGATGCGGCCGTTGGTCTCGCTGGGTTTGGCAACCGTCGTCGTCATGCTTGCTCTCGTTCGGTTTCGGTTTGGGCGACGATCACTCGATCTTCAACTGGCATGGTAGCCGGGCACCTGCCGCGTCGGAACCCCGAATCGGAGCCCGGGCCCGCGCCGGCTCGGGCGAATCTCACGCTCTCGCACAAGGAATCGGCCACCGGCAGCCGATCCCCGCGTACAAGTTGATGGGAACGCCCACATCAACCCCGTCGGAGGGCGGAACGCTGTCTCGGTTCTGGCTGGTCATCACGATCGCGCTGACGCTTCTGCTCGGATTCGCCGTTTTCGGCGGCGGCTCCGATGAGCCGGCCACCACGGACGCCGCCTCGTACACCCCCTCCTTCGAGCGTTCGCGACCCTCCGCGCGGTTCGCCGGGCCGCAGCCTCGACCCCGCGAGCCCCGCGTGTATTCCGGCGGCAGCTTCGGCGGCGATGTCGCGATCGCGTCGTCCTCGAGCGGGCGCGGGATGTTCGGGCAGCGCGAACTGACGACCCGCTCGATCTTCGAGGACGGGCTCGCCGCCCCGATCACGGTGCGGGCCGAGCGCCCGCTCCGCATCGACGAGGACCAGCTCGAACGCTTGCGTCGCGATCGCGGTCGTGATACTTCGCGTGGGTCGAACAACCAGAACAGCGGTCGCCCATCCGACGCGAGCCCGACCAACATCACCCGCAACGAATCGGGTAACCCCAGCGACAAGCGCTTCCGCCCCGGCTCGAACGACCCCGCGGCGATGGCAGAGCGTCGGCGCCAGGCTCAGGCTCGGCGCCAGGAGTTCGCGAGGCAGAACAACCTCGAAAGCGGACGAAACCGTTCCGAATCGCTCGAGACCGCCGAAGCCGTGGCGGACAACGAAGCCGTTGTCAGCGCCGGCGGCACTTCTGCCGGTGGCGCATCTGGCGGGTCCTCAGGAGGATCCTCCGGCCCCAGCGGCGGACCCAGCGGGGGCGCGAGCGGGCCATCCACAGCGCCCAGCGCCCCGGCCGCGCCTTCGGCGCCAGCACCGGCTCCGGCGCCCGCGGCGCCGAGCGGGCCGTCCGTCGGGCTCCTCGTGCCGGACGTGGACGCCGTCTGGGTCCCGATCGACAACCGCGACTGCGCGTCGCTCGCCGGCTTCCGCACCGCCGACCTCTACCTCCGCGTGGACCGCCCGCTCCAGCTCACCGCGCTGGACACCGGCATCACGAACGCGGGCATCACCGTCGCCGGCAGTTCGATCGCGCAGATCGAGGGCGGCGCGCAGCTCGGGCCGCCGTCGCGCATCCCGTGCATCGAGTTCGACTCATCGCTCTCGATCGGCGACGCCGCCGACGTGAGTGGGAACGTCAACGCCTTCGGCTCGCGGATCGAGGCGGTGTGGTTCTCCGTCTCCGGGGCACTCGCGCGGACCGAGCCGAGCATCTTCGGCGACGGCGAGCTCTACGTGCGCATCGCGCGCATCACCGCGCCGACCGACGTCACATCGATCAGCGGTCAGCTCGACGCGTCGTTCATCGACCCCGCCGGCGGCATCGCGAGCACGATCGTCAACGTGCCGAACTGTGTCGATTGCTGGACGCTCGACCTCGACTTCACGAACGACCCGGCGGAAGAACTCGACGAGGACGAGGGCGTCGTCGTCATCATCGGTGACGGCACCGGCGGATCACCCGACGACGGCAACAGCGACGACGCACCGACCGACGGCGACGCCGATCCCGACGATCAGGGCGGCACCGACGACGAAGACAATCCCTCCGACGGCGATGGCGATGGCGACGCCGGTGGAGACGACAACGGCGACGGCTCGGGCAGTGATGGCGATGGCGGCAATGACGGGGACGGCGGCGGCGGACTCCCCGACCCCGGCGGCGACGGCGAAGAACCCGAAGGCATCACCGCCGTCTGGTCGCCCGTCCCGCGCACCGATCCCTGCGACGACCTCACCGGCGACGGCATGCCGAACCCGGACTTCCAGGGCGCTTCCACCGCCGAACTCTTCGTCCGCTTCGACGAGGCCTTCCGCCTTTTTGCGGTGCAGTCCGATCCCAACTTCAGCGAAGGCCTCACCGTGCGCAGCGGCGAGATCCGCCAGCACCCCTTCGGCTCAAACGTCGCGGCGCCGGCGCTCGAACTCTTCTGTCTCCCCTTCGATTCGTACGTCGTGATCGGGAACCAGCCGATCGATAGCCATCTCGTGATCGGGTCGCCGTCTACCGCGCCGGGCGCGTTCGTCGAGCCGTGGTCGAACCCGCTCGACGTGCTGTGGCTCGCGTTCAACCAGCCCGATCCGAGCACCGTGATCCTTGGCGACGCCGCCTTCCAGGACCCGGCTCGCTTCGGCGACAACGCCTTCTACGCACGCGCGGCGCAGATCACCGCGGCCAACGGTTCCGTCATCGACGGGCAACTCGAAGTGCAGATCCAACTCAGCAACGGCGACACCACGCCCTTTGTCATCGTTGATGTCCCCAACTGCCCGACGTGCTGGGACGGCAGCAGTGTGACCGGTGGCGGCGACGATTCGCCCGCGATGGACGATCCCCCCGCCGACGAACCACTGGGCGATGAAACTCCCGGCGACGAGACGCCCGGTGAGGAATCGCCTGGCGACGAGCCCGACACGCCCTGACGGGCCCGATCCGCATCCCGGACGTTCTCAATCGGTATGATCGCGCGATCGATCGCGCCGGCGCGGGGGGGTGCCGCGCGCCGCGGCGAGAGAGGGCCCAGCATGTCCCGAGGAACACTCGGCGCCCTGTGCGCCGTCGTCACCGTCACATCGTCGCTCGCGTCCCACGCCGTCGGCGCCGAGGTCGATCTCCCGCTCTTCCCCTCCATCAGCCCGGACGGTGAGCACATCGCCTTCTCGTGGCGCGGCGACCTGTGGAAAGCCCCGGTCAGCGGTGGCGAGGCCACCCGGCTCACCTCCGCCGACTCCGACGAGACACGTTCGGCGTGGTCCCCCGACGGCTCCACCATCGCCTTCCAGAGCGATCGGGACGGGTACGAGAACCTCTTCACCATGCCGACCTCGGGCGGCGACGCGACGCAGGTCACGCACGAGGACACCGGTCTCACGCTGAGCGGGTTCGACGGCGAGTCGATGCTCACGCTCTTCTCACGCCGAGAGGGCGACTGGTACCGCGCGCCGCGCACCTATCGCGTGCCGACAGCGGGCGGCCCGATCGAGCGGCTCTTCGACGCCTTCGGGCACGAGCCCGCGGTCAGCCCCGACGGCAACAAGGTCGTCTTCGTGCGCGGCAACGTCCGCGCGAGCCGGCGCAACTACGCCGGCGCCGACAACCGCGACCTGTGGCTCTTCGATCGACAGGGCGACACGTTCACGCGGCTGACGCAGCACCGCGGCAACGACGATGTGCCGAGGTGGGTGGACAACAACACGATCGCGTACATCTCCGATCGAGACGTGAACGCCGACAACGTGTGGGTGATGGGGCTGTCGGACGGCGAGCAGGCCGCGCGCCGAGTCACGGACTTCCGTGAGGTCGATGTGCGCCACTTGGACGTGGCGCGCGACGGGAGCGTCGCGGTGTGCTCGGCGTGGGACGCGATCTACACGATCGACCTGACCAACGAACGCCCGCGCGCCGTCGAGCTCGAGCTCACCGCGTTCAGCGACGCCGGCGCGGATGTCATGGCGATGAATGCGCGCGGCGAGGTCAGCGAAGCGCGCCTCTCACCCGACGGGCAGGTCATGGCGACCGTCGCGTTCGGCGACGTCTTTGTGCGCCACATCGATGACAACAGCCCGACGCGGCGCGTCACGACTGACGAATGGCGCGAGCGCAGCATCGCGTGGTCGCCTGACGGGACGACGCTCTACTTCACCTCCGATCGGGGCGGCGAAACCAGCGCGATCTACGCCGCGACCGTTGAACTCACTCGGACGGAAGTGAAGGACGCTTTCGAGCCAGAAGAGGCCGAGGACGAGCCCGTTGATGAGGACGCCGACGGCGAGACGGACGACGACGCGGAGGGCGAGGGAGACGCCTCCGACGAGCCCCACCCCGGCGAACGCTGGCACGACGCGATCAAGTTCGACGTGCGGCAGATCGTCCGCGCCGACGAGAACCTGCACGACCCCACGCCCTCGCCCGACGGCACGCACCTCGCCTACCGGCGTGAGCGCGGCGACATCGTCGTTCGCAACCTCGAGACCGGCGACGAACGTGTCCTGATCGAGCACTGGGACTTCTTCGTCGAATACACGTGGGCACCCGACGGCAAGCACATTGCCTACGCCATCGACGACATGGACTACAACACCGATATCTGGATCGCGTCGGTGGAGAACCCGAGCGATCGTGTGAACATCACGCGTCACCCGGACAACGAATCGAACCCGCGCTTCAGCGCCGACGGGCGTGTGCTCGCGTTCCTCTCGACGCGCGTCGCCGACGAACTCGACGTATGGATGGTCTTCCTGGACCCGGCGATGGAGACGATGAGCGACGCGGACCTGCGCGCGTACTTCGACGAAGCCACCGAAGCCGCGGGCAAGCGCAAGCCGTTGCCGGCAGAGCCCGATGGTGACTTCGAACCCGCGGTGGAGCCCTACGAGATCGACCTCACGCTGCTCGACGATGCGTTCCGCCGCTTGCAGCGCGTGACGTCGCTGACGGGCAACGAGTCATCGCTCGCGCTCACGCCGGGCGGCGACCGCGTGGTCTTCACCGCGGACGAACCCGGCGGGCGCGCGCTCTTCTCGCAGCAGACCTTCGGCGAGCGCGAACGCGAGCGCCTCGGCGATTCCGCCAGCGTGCAGCACGTCTCTCTGAAGGGTGACAAGGTGGTCTACGTCCGAGGCGGCACGGCGGGCACCGTCGCGCCGGGCGGCGGCGACAACGAATCGCTGCCCATCGACTTCGACCTCCGCATCAACAAAGCGGCCCTCGCCGAGCAGAAGTTTCTCGAGGGCGCGCGCGAGCTGGGCGACACCTTCTACCACCCCACCATGAAGGGCATGGACTGGGACGCGCTCACACAGCGGTACCTCGACCTCGCGGTGCGCACGCGCACGGAGTCGGCCTTCCGCCTCATCGGGAACCGCTTCGTCGGCGAGCTCGCCGCCTCGCACATGGGGTTCCGCGGCCCCAGCGCAAGCAACCCGCTGCGGCAGGCGAACGGCCGCCTGGGCATCGACGCCGAACCGATCGATGGGCCCCGCGGGCCCCTCGCGTTCCGCGTGACGAATGTCATTGAGAACGGCCCCGCCGCTACCGGCAACATGCGTCTGCAAGCGGGCGACATCATCAACGAGATCGAGTTCGAGACCTTTGAGCGCAACGAAACCCTCGAGTCCAGACTCAAAGGACGCGTTGGCGAAGAGACCGCCGTCACGATCCTGCGCGACGGGCAGCGCCTCACGCTGCTGCTCACACCGATCGGGTACGGGGCCGAGTCCACGCTGCGCTACGAGCAGTGGCAGCGCGAGAACCGCGCGCTCGTGGACGAGTGGTCCGGCGGACGCCTCGGGTACCTGCACATCCGCGCGATGGGCACGTCCTCGCTCTACGACTTCGAGCGCGACCTCTTTGCGGCGGCAGACGGCAAGGACGGCCTGCTCATCGACGTGCGTTCCAACGGCGGCGGGTGGACAACCGACCGAATCCTGTCGTCGATCATGGTGACGCCGCACTCGTACACCATCGGTCGCGGTGCGCCGGATGAGCCGTGGCGGTACCCGCGCGACCGCCTGTTCATCCAACGGTACACGCAGCCCATCAACGTGTTGTGTGACGAGAAGTCGTACTCGAACGCGGAGATCCTTTCGCACGCGTTCAAGAACCTCGATCGCGGGAACCTTGTCGGGACCGAAACGCACGGGAGCGTGATCTCGACCGGCGCGATCGGGCTCGTTGACGGTAACTTCGTCCGTCGCCCTTTCCGCGGGTGGTACCTGCCCGACGGGACCGACATGGAGAACAACGGCGCGGTGCCCGATGTGCTGGTCACGCGCACGCCCACCAACGAAGCGCGCGGTGAACGCCCGCAGCTCCGCGCCGCCTTCGAAGACCTCATGAAACGACTCGACTGAGCCAGACAGAGACTGCAAAGGAGACCCCGATGCGCTACCTCGATGCACGCCGGCTGCTGGTCGCCGGCCTTGCCCTCGCCGGGAGCGCCAGCGCGCTCGCGCAGCAGGGCTTCCGACCCGACGCGATGATGATCCGCGAGCCCGACGTCAGCGCCACGCACGTCGTCTTCGGCTACGCCAACGACCTGTGGCTCGTCCCCCGAGAGGGCGGCGTCGCCACCAAGGTCGCCTCACCCGACGGACCAGAAGACACCCCCCGCTTCAGCCCCGACGGCGAGACCATCGCCTTCGTCGGCAACTACGAGGGCGATCGCGACGTCTACACCGTCCCCACCGACGGCGGCATCGCCAAGCGGCTCACCCACCACCCCGGCAACGAGACACTCAACGACTGGGTCGGCGACGACGAACTGCTCTTCTACACCGCGGGCCTCGCCGGGTACCGGAGGCTCGACCAGCTCTTCACCGTCGATGCCGATGGCGGGATGTGGGAACGCATCAATGTTCCGACCGGCGCGCGAGCGTCGATCCACGAAGACGGCGAGTGGCTCGCCTACACACCCTTTACGCGCGACGCGCGCACGTGGAAGCGCTATCGCGGCGGGTGGGCGACCGACATCTGGCTCTTCAATCTCGAGACGTACGAATCTCGGCGCATGACCGAATGGGAAGGCACCGACACCCAGCCGCATTGGATCGGCGACACGGTGTACTACCTCTCCGACCAGGGACCCGAGCACCGCTGGAACGTCTGGGCGTACGACACCAACACGAACCGGCGTGAGCAGATCACCCGATTCGACGAGTTCGACGTCAAGTCGATGTCCGTCGGTCCCGGCGAACGCGGCCAGGGCGAGATCGTTCTGCAGAGCGGGCCCGGGCTCTACCTCTACAGCCTGGCCGACAACCGTCTGCGCGAGGTGGACATCATCATCCCCGGCGAGCGCCCACGCCTCCGCCCCGAGCGCATCGACTTCAGCGAGAACATCACCGCGGGCTCCATCTCGCCCAGCGGCAAGCGCGTGCTCATCACGGCGCGCGGCGACATCTGGTCCAACCCCGCCAAGGAAGGCGTCACGCGCCACCTCGTCGCCGACGCCACGGCGCACGACCGCCAGGCCGTCTGGTCACCCGACGGCGCGCACATCGCTTACATCAGCGATCGCGACGGCGAGACCGACCTCTGGCTCATGGAGGCCGGCAAGCCCGAGACCGCCACGCGCGTCACCGACCTCGGCCCCGGCTACCGAACCATGCGCGGCTGGTCGCCCGACAGCGAGCACGTCGCGATGATCGACGACATGGGGCGCATCTGGCTCCACAACGTCGAGTCGGGCAACACCCGGAACATTGTCACCGATGAGTGGCAGAACGCCCCGCAGCTCTCGTGGTCGCACGACGGCGCCTGGCTCGCCTTCACCCTCGGCACCGACAACAACCACTCCTCCATCTGGCTCTACGAAGTCGCCGACGGCGCGATGACCCAGGTCACCGACGACATGTTCCACGACTTCTCCCCGCAGTTCGATCGCGACGGGGACTTCCTCTACTTCGTCAGCGACCGCCACTTCGACACGATCCCGCAGTTCAGCGGCTCGCGCTACGACATGATCCAGGTCGATACCGAGGTCCTCCTCGCCGTGCCGCTCCGCGAAGACGTCGCCTCCCCGATGCTCGCCAAGAGCGACGAGGAAGAGGCGAAGGACGAGGAAGAAGACGCGGACGACGAGGACGCCGACTCCGAAGGCGATGAAGACGCCGAAGCGGAAGAAGAAGCCGAGCCCGATCCCATCGCGATCGATCTTGAGGGCTTCGAATCCCGCGCGATCCAGCTCCCGGTCGAGCCGGGCAACTTCGGCGATCTCTACGTCAACGAAGGCGGCGCACTGCTCTACGAGCGATTCGGCACCTTCGGCGGGGAGACCCGCGTCATGCTCTTCGACATGCACGCCGACGACCCCGAAGAGGAAACCGTGGTCGAGGACGCGAGCGTCATCCAGATCGCGGCGGACGGCGAGCACCTGCTCGTCTTCAAGTCGGGCGACATGGCGGTCATCGAAGCCAAGGCCGACCAGAAGATCGAGGACACCGTCCCCACCGACACCATGCACGCCGTCATCGACCCGCGCGACGAGTGGACGCAGATCTTCCACGAATCGTGGCGCATCTTCCGCGACTACTTCTACGACCCGGGCATGCACGGCGTCGATTGGGCCGGCGAGCGCAGCCGCTACGAGCCTCTCCTCGCCGAGGCCACCCAGCGCGACGACCTCACCTTCATCATCCAGGAGATGATCAGCGAACTGAACGTCGGGCACGCCTACTACCGCCCCGGCACACAGGAAGACCAGCCCTCGACCCCCGTCGGGCTGCTCGCCGCGGACTACGAACTCGTCGAGACCAACGCCGGCCCGCGCTACGTCATCAGCCGCTTTGTGCAGGGCGCCAAGTGGGACACCGACGCGCGCAGCCCCCTCGCCGCGCCCGGGCTCGATGTGAACGAGGGCGACTTCCTCCTCGCGGTGAATGGCACGCCCGTGAACACCTCGAAGGACCCATGGGCCGCGTTTGTCGGGCTCGCGAACAAGACCATCGAGCTCACCGTGTCCGACAAGCCCGTGATCGATGACGACGCCCGCCGTGTGGTCGTCAAGACCCTCGGCAGCGAGGGCCTGCAGCGCTACCGCGACTGGGTCGAGTCCAACCGCGCCTACGTCGATTACCACTACGGCGGGCGCGTCGGGTACGCCTACATCCAGAACGTCTCGCAGCCCGGCATCAACGACATGGTCCGCCAGCTCTTCGGGCAGTCCAACAAGCCCGCCATGATCATCGACGACCGCTGGAACGCCGGCGGCTACGTCATCGGGCCCCCCACCATGATCGACCTGCTCGACAACAAGCCCATGGCCTACTTCGCCATCCGCAACGGGAAGGGCTGGCCCATCCCAGGCATGGGTCACTTCGGGCCCAAGGCCATGCTCGCCAACTCCCTCTCTGCCTCGGGCGGTGACATGTTCCCCTACCTCTTCAAGAAGGCCGGCCTCGGACCCGTCATCGGCACGCGCACCTGGGGCGGGCTCGTCGGCATCGGCGGATCCCCCGCCTTCGTGGACGGCACCGCCGCCCGCATCCCCGCCTTCGCCTTCTACGAGAAGGACGGCACATGGGGCGTCGAAGGGCACGGCGTCGATCCCGACATCGAAGTCCTCGAAGACCCCGCCCTCTACGTCAACGGACGCGAGCCGCAGCTCGACGCCGCCATCGAGTACCTCCTCGGCGCGATCGAACGCGAGGGCTACACGCCGGTCCCGGCGCCCGATGGTCCTGACCGCTCCGGCTTCGGCATCTCCGAGCAGGACCGCTAGAGCGTTTTTCTTCGCTTTGTAGCGCCGCACGGCGCGTGTCCGGTTGCGCATCGCGAGCGGCCGTCGTACTCTCACGCTCGGCCCGAAGGAGCGGGCCGGGAAGGGGCTCGGATGCCGGTCGCCTACTCGAAGGATCT
>JBCDCB010000052.1:0-15354 GCA_039182735.1 Planctomycetota bacterium | reverse complement strand
GGTCCGGGGCTGGTTCTCGGGGGTATGCCGGGGGACTGGGGGGGTGGGCTCGGCGAAAAAAAGGACCAACCGACACACGCCGGTGGGGCGGGCGGGTGGTAACACTCCGGCGTACCCCGGTTGGTTGGGAGGGTGCAGGCCCGAAGGCCTGATCGCCGACGCCACAGATCAGGGAGGGAGGGAGATTGCGTGCATGGGAGTGCACGCGGACGTCGGCGTGAGTGCCACATGGGTGGCGAGAATTATCATCGCGCACGTGACATCGCTGTCATCGACGCGTTCGGGTCTGGATTGGTTCCCCTTGACGCGAACAGCCTCAGCTAAACAGCTCGCCCTTGGCCGCTCAGTTGTTTCTTCGTTGCACTACACTCATCCCACGCCGGGTTCTTCAGGCCCGACACTCCGTGAATATAGCCGATATCTGCGAGGGCGAAAGCGTTTCTCGGAAGTTTCGAGGGCTTTTCTCGGGGCTGGACCGGCGCGGCGGCGCAGACGGCGGAATTCCGCCCGATTCTGCACACGCTCATCCGGGTTCGCGCTGGACGCAGGGACACGTGGATCTACCGTTCCTCACGATGAATCACGCCCCACTGGATCGACTTCTCAACCCGCGGCGTGTCGCGGTCATCGGCGCGAGCGATTCGCCCGGTGCGGTCGGGCGCGCCGTCATGCGGAACATGCTGACGTCCGGGTTTCGCGGAGTGGTGTACCCGGTGAATCCGCGGCGTGAGTCGGTGCAGGGCGTGCAGGCGTACCCGGACATCGCGTCGGTGCCGCACGAGGTGGATCTCGCGGTGATCTGCACGCCGTCCGCCAGCGTGCCCGGGGTGGTGTGGGCGTGCGGCGAGGCGAACGTCGGTGGGGTGATGGTGATTTCCGCGGGCTTCGGCGAGGCGGGCGAGTCGGGCAAGAAGCTGGACGAGGAGCTGCGGGCCGCGCCACGCGCGTTCGAGCACATGCGGATCATCGGCCCGAACTGCGTGGGTCTGATCGTGCCGTCGATCGGTCTGAACGCGTCGTTCGGCGTGGGGATGCCCACGCCGGGGTCGCTCGCGGTGCTGTCACAGTCGGGCGCGCTGTGCACCGCGATGCTCGATTGGGCGATCAGCGCGGGCGTGGGGTTCAGCCACTTCGTGTCGGTCGGCAACATGCTCGACGTTTCGTTCGGCGACCTGATCGACGCGATCGCGCGCGATGAGCACACCGACGCGATCATCCTGTACGTGGAGTCGATCCCCGATGCGCGGGGGTTCCTTTCGGCGGCGCGCGCGTTCGCGCGGGGCAAGCCGATCGTGGCATACAAAGCGGGCCGGTTCGCGGAGTCGGCGGCGGCGGCGCTCTCGCACACCGGCGCGATGGCTGGCGAGGATGTCGTCTTTGATGCCGCGTTCAAGCGTGTCGGTATCGAGCGCGTGTACGACATGGGCGACATGTTCGAGTGCGCGGAGTTGCTGGCGCGCCAGGACCCGCCCACGGGACCGCGGCTCGCGGTGGTCACGAACGCCGGCGGACCGGGCGTGATCGCGAGCGACGCGCTCATCGCGCGCGGCGGGACGCTGGCGCCGCTGCAGGCGGGCACAATCAACGAGCTCGATCTTGTGCTCCCTCCGGCCTGGCCGGGCGGGAACCCGATCGACATCATCGGGGACGCGACGCCCGAGCGGTACGAGCGGGCGTGCGCCATCGCGCTGCAAGATCCGGGTGTGGACGCGCTGCTGGTGATGCTCTCACCGCAATCGATGACGGACCCGCACGGCGCCGCGGAAGCCGTGGTGCGCGGGACCCGGGGGGCGCGCTGCCCGGTCCTTGCGGCGTGGCTCGGCGGCGAGAGCGTGCGCACTGGGTTCGAGGTGCTCGAGCGTTCGGGCATCCCGACGTACTCGTCGCCCGAGCAAGCGGTGAGCGCCTTCATGCACCTCGTGTCGAGGGCGAGCCGGATCGAGAAACTGCACGAGACGCCGCGTGATCTGCACGTCGAAGTGCGACGCGAAGATCGCGACGATGCGCGATCGTTTGTCGAGTCGAAGTTGGCGGAAGGCTCGCGTGTCGAACTGAGCGAGCGCGCAACGAAAGACCTCCTCGCGCGGTACGGCATCGACGTCGCACGCGCGCACCCCGTGGCGAACGCGGACGAGGCCGTCGCGATGGCGCGAGAGATCGGCTACCCGGTCGCGATGAAGATCCGCTCGGCCCAAATCAGCCACAAGACCGACGTTGGCGGCGTGGCGCTCGATGTGCGCAACGACGACGCCGTGCGCGAGACGTTCGAGACGATGAGCGCGCGTGCACGCGAGTTGCGCCCCGACGCGACGATCGACGGCGTGGTGGTCCAGCGCATGGTCGATCGGAACGCGGGCGTCGAGCTGATCGTCGGCGCGAAGCGGGACACGACCTTCGGGCCCGTGCTCATGGTCGGCGTGGGCGGGGTGTCGGCGGAAGTGTTCCAGGATCGCGAGGTCGGACTCCCACCGCTGAACGAGGCACTCGCGCGGCAGATGGTCGAGTCGCTCAAGGGCTCGCGTCTGCTCAAGGCGTGGCGCGGTCGTCCCGCGATGGACACAGACTCGCTCATCGGCGTGATGCTGCGCCTCTCGACGCTGGTGAGCGATCTGCCCGAACTCGCGGAACTCGATGCGAACCCGGTGCTCGTTACCCCCAACGGCGCGATCGCGCTGGACGCGCGCGCCGTGCTCACAAGCGGCGTGGAGTGCATCGGGTCGCACCTCGCGATGACGCCGTACCCCGAGCACCTGATCGCGCGCGTTGGTGATGCGTCCGTCCGCCCGCTGCGACCGGAGGACGAACAGGCGTGGCTGGCGATGCTGGCGCGGTGCCCGCGCGAGCAGCGACGGGCGCACCTCGGCGAGCACGGGCTGCACACCCCGCATTGGATCGGGTCGCGCGCGTGCACGATCGACTATGACCGGGAGATCGCGCTCGTGTGGGAAGAAGGCGGGGCGTTCTCCGGCGAGGCGCGGCTGACGCGATCGCCCTTCGGATCCACCGTGCGCTTGAGCACTTTGCTCGACGAAGACCACGCGGGCCCGCGCGTGACCGCCACGCTGCTGGAGCACGCGCTGCGTGTTGCGCGGTCGTGGTCGTGCGAGCGTGTGATCGCCGACGTGGCCGACGCACGCGTGGGTGAGGCGCTTGTCGAACTGGGGTTCATCGCGGAACTGGGCGGGCGACTGACGTTCGAGTTCGGCGAGGCCGCGGTCTAGCTCTCCGAACCCTCGCGCAATCGCGCGAGCACGGAGAAGTCCTCGAGTGTCGAGGTGTCCTGATTGACGTGCTCGTTGCCCGCGGCGATGTCGCGGAGCAGGCGGCGCATGATCTTCCCGGAGCGCGTCTTGGGCAGCGCGTCGGTGAAGTGGATCTGATCGGGCTTGGCGATGGGGCCGATCTGCGAGGAGACGTGCGCGCGGAGGGCGTCTTTGAGCGCCTCGCTGGGCGTGTTGCCGCCGGCGAGCGAGCAGAATGCGGCGATGCCGGTGCCCTTGATTTCGTGAGGCATCCCGACGACGGCGGCTTCGACGACGGCGTCGTGCGCGACGAGCGCGGACTCGACTTCCATCGTGCCGAGGCGGTGCCCGGAGACGTTGATGACGTCGTCGATGCGCCCCATGATCCAGAAGTAGCCGTGCTCGTCGCGTCGCGCGCCGTCACCCGCGGTGTAGACCGGTTCGCCGTTGATCTTGACGGTTGACCAGTAGGTGTCGATGAAGCGGTCGCGGTCGCCGTAGACGCCACGGAGCATGGAGGGCCAGGGCTTGCGGATGACGAGGAGCCCGCCGGTGTTGGCAGGGACTTCGTTGCCGTCGGTATCGACGACGGCGGCGTCGATGCCGAAGGCGGGCAGCGTGCAGGATCCGGGTGTGGTGGGGGTGCAACCGGGAAGCGGGGTGATCATGTGCCCGCCGGTCTCGGTCTGCCAGTAGGTATCGACGATGGGGCAGCGTTCGCCGCCGATGACGCGGTGGTACCACATCCAGGCTTCGGGGTTGATGGGCTCGCCGACGGTTCCGAGGACGCGGAGCGAGGAGAGGTCGTGCTTCTTGGGGTGTTCGTCGCCCCACTTCATGAAGGCGCGGATGGCGGTTGGCGCGGTGTAGAACTGCGTGACCTTGTGTCGCTGGACGATGTCCCAGAAGCGCGATTCATCCGGGAAGTTGGGGGCGCCTTCGTACATGAGCGAGGGCACGCGGTTGGGCAGGATGCCGTAGAGGATGTACGAGTGCCCGGTGATCCAGCCGATGTCGGCGGTGCACCAGTAGACCTGATCCTTGCCCGGCACGAGGTTGAACGAGTTGCGCGCGGTGTGCGCGGTGTAGACCATGTACCCGGCGGTCGTGTGCGCGATGCCCTTGGGCTTGCCCGTGGAGCCCGAGGTGTAGAGCAGGAAGAGCATGTCTTCCGAGTCGAGGTGCTCGCAAGGGCATTCTTCCTCGACCGTCGCCATGATGTCGCGCCAGGCGTCGTCGCGCCCCTCGTGCGTGACGATCTGATTCATGCAGCGTTCAAAATAGATAACCGTCTCGACGGGTCCATCGGAGCCGAGCTCGTCGATGGCGGCGTCCACGTTCTCTTTGAGCGGGACGACCTTGCCCCGGCGCCACGCGCCGTCGCACGTGACGATCAGCTTGCTGTTGGCGTCCGCGACGCGGTCGGCGATGGCCTGCGCGGAGAAGCCGCCGAAGATCACGGAGTGGACGGCGCCGATGCGTGCGCACGCGAGCGCCGCGATGGCGAGCTCGGGGATCATGCCCATGTAGAGCGTGACGACGTCGCCCTTCTGGATGCCCTTCTTCTTGAGCACGTTGGCAAACCTGGAGGACTCGCGCTGCAGGTCCGCGTAGGTGAGCCTGCGGATCTCGGGCCCGTTGCCCCATTCGCCGGCGACGGGTTCGCCCTCCCAGATGATCGCGACCTCGTCGCCATGGCCCTGCTCGACGAAGCGGTCCACGCAGTTGTAGGTGATGTTGGTTTTGCCGCCGACAAACCACTTGGCGTCGGGCGCGTTCCATTCGAGGACGTTGGTCCACGGCTCGAACCAGTGGAACTGGCTGGCGATCTCGCCCCAGTAGGCTTCGGGATCCTCGATGGAGCGTGCGTGCGTGGCGCGGTAGGCGTCCATGGACGGGACGTGGCACCCGCCCGCTCGCTCGCAGAAGTCGGCGGGCGGGTCGAAGTGGCGCGATTCGTTCAGGACGGATTCGATCGTGTCGAAGTCGCTCATGCGCGGGCCTCCGTGTGCGGCAGCAGGCACGATACCGGAGCGGGTGCGCCGGGCGACGCGTGAGATCGCCGGGAGTCGCCACGGGGTGCTATCCTCGCGGACGCTGCAGAAGAGGGGATCATGAGCACGCTGACACTGAGCGAACACGAGGCCGCGGTGCTCGCGGCGATGGCCAAGCACGACGACGCCGTTGAGGTGCAGTCGCTTGCCGACACGTTGGGCGTGGACCAGTCGCTGGTGGCGGCGGCGGTGACGCAACTCGCCGAGCGTTCACTGGTCTCGGTCGATGAGCGAACGCACGAGACGCTGAAGCTCGGCGATGACGCGAAGGGCTGGCTCGAAGATGGCTGGCCGGAGCGCCGCATCATCGAGGCGCTGGCGGCGGCGGGAGGCACGGCGACGATCCCCGACCTCTCCAAGTCCACGGGCATCAATGTGGGCAAGTACCTGCGGTTTCTGTCGCAGAAGGGCTGGGCGAGCAAAGACAAGAGTGGACTTTCGCTGGTCAAGGGTGCTGACTTCACGACGCTGACGCCTGATGAAGGGCTCACCGCTCAACTCGCGGAACTCGGCGAGGCGACGCCCGAGCAACTCGCGGAGGCGGGCGTGGATGTGCCCGCGGCTCGCGCGCTGCTAGACAAGCGTCCCGGGGCGCTCGACGCACGTTCGCGCAAGCAGCGATTCGTGTCGCTGACGGACGCGGGGCGAGACCTCGCGGGCGACGGCGGCTCGATCAAGGTGACGCGTGAGGTCAACGCGCTGACCAACCGCATGCTGCTGGATGGCTCGTGGCGTGACGCGACGTTCCGCCCCTATGACGTGACGGCGGCGAGCGAGTCACGGCGTGCGGGCAAGGCGCACCCGATGGCGCGGATCCTCGAAAAGACTCGCCGGGTCTTTCTCGAACTCGGCTTCGAGCAGACGGAGCACGGGTTCGTGGAGAGCGGTTTCTGGGACTTCGACGCGCTCTTTCAGCCGCAGGATCACCCGGCCCGCGACATGCAGGACACCTTCTATCTGAAAGAGCCGGCGGTCTGCGATCTACCCGACGACGAGATGGTGCGCACGATCGCGGACGTCCACGAGACGGGCGGCGGAACGGGCTCGCGCGGCTGGGGATACACGTGGGACCCGGAGCTCGCGCGGAAGAGCGTGCTGCGCACGCACACGACGGCGAGCTCGATCCGCGCGATCCACGACGACCCGAAGCCGCCGCGACGCGTGTTCTGCATCGGCCAGGTCTTCCGTCGCGAGACGATCGACTACAAGCACTTGCCGGTGTTCCATCAGGTGGACGGGATCATCGTGGACGAGAACGCGTCGTTCGCGGTGCTGCTGGGGCTGCTCGAGACGTTTTATAAGAAGATGGGGTTCGACAAGATCGAGTTCCGCCCGTCGTTCTTCCCGTACACCGAGCCGAGTCTCGAGGTCTTCGTGTGGATGGACAAACGCAACGACTGGGTGGAGATGGGCGGGGCGGGGATGTTCCGCCCGGAGGTGACCAGGCCGCTGGGGTGTAACGCGCCGGTGCTCGCGTGGGGTCTCGGGTTGGAGCGGCTGGCGATGATCCATTACGGGATGAAAGACATCCGCGACCTGTACATCTCGAAGGTTTCGTGGCTGAAGGAGACGTCGCTGTGCCTGTAGTCGCGATCTCCGAGCGGTTGCTCACCGACCGCCTCGGCGTGGACATCTCGACCGAGGAACTCACCGACCGCTTCCACCAGATCGGCTGCGAGGTCGAGGGCGTGGAGGAGTCGAACCGCTACCGCTGCGCAGTGTGCGGGAACATCATGGAGACGCCGCAGGGCACCGATGCGCCCGCGACGTGCAACGCCTGCGGCGTGGACTTCCGCAAGAACCCGGAGGCGCTGATCGCGTTGTCGCCGGCACGTGTGATCCGCCTGGACATGCTGCCGGCGCGTCCCGACCTCTTCGATCCGGGCGGTCTCGCTCGAGCGCTGCGTGCGTTCCTGGGTGTGAAGACGGGGCTGCGTGAGTACCCCGTCGCGGAGCCGACGATCACGGTCGAGATCGATCCGCGCCTGAGCGAAGAGGGGGCGTACCGCCCGCACATCGTGTGCGCGGTCGTGCGCAACGTGACGTTCGATGAAGATTCGCTGCGCTCGCTGATGCGCTTGCAGGAGACGCTTCACTGGGCGCTCGGTCGCGAGCGCAAGCGAGGCTCTATCGGTGTCTACGACCTCAAGACGCTCGAAGGCACCGGTTTCCGGTATCTCGCGGAGGATCCGGACACGCGCACGTTCGTGCCGCTCGGTGGGATGGGCGGCTCGCGCGACGCGGCGTCGATGCGCGAGATCCTCGCGAAGCACCCGAAGGGCACGCAGTACGCGCACCTGCTCGGGTCGTTCGATCGCTTCCCGCTGTTGGTGGACGGGTCGGACCGTGTGCTGTCGATGCCGCCGATCATCAACAGCGATGAGACGCGTGTGACGCTCGAGACGACGGACATCTTTGTAGATGTGACGGGTCTCGTGCGCGACAGCGTCCGCTCGATGCTGCACCAACTCGTGACGAGCGTCGCGGAGCTGAACGACGGCGCGGTGATCGAGGGTGTGCGCCTGCGTCACGCGGACGGCGCGGAGCTGGTGACGCCCGAACTGACGCCCGAATCGCGGACGATCAGCGCGGGGTACGTCGCGAAGCGCGTGGGCGTGGATCTCTCGGCGGGCGAGGTCGCCGATCGGCTTGAGAAGATGGGGTACGAGGCGACCGTGAACGGGTCGGACGACATCGTGATCCGCGTGCCGGCGTATCGGTACGACATCCTGCACGACGTTGATGTGGTCGAGGATGTGGCGATCGCGCACGGGTACGACAACATCGCGCGGGCGACGCTGCCCATCGCGACGGTCTCAAAAGAACTCCCGGAGTCGCCGTCGGTGGACATCGCGCGCGGCTCGATGCTGGGGCTCGGGTTCAGCGAGGTGATGACGCTGCTGCTGACGTCGCCCGAGCGCGCGTTCGACGCGATGCGCCTCGATCGTCGTGACGACGTGGTCGAGATCGAATCCCCGGTGAGCATCGATCAGACGATCGTGCGGCCGAGCGTGCTGCCCAACCTGATGGAGACGCTGGCGCACAACCGCGATGAAGCGATCCCGCAGCACCTGTTCGAGGTCGGGAAAGTGAGCCGGCTGGACGCGGGCGAGGAGTGCAAGTCGCGCGACCGATTGTGTGTGGCGGCGGCGCTCCTGGGCGCGGAGGTCGGCTTCGCGGACATCCGCTCGACGGCCGAGGCGCTGCTGCACGAGTTCGGGTTCGCGTTCGAGGCCGAGGCGGCGGAGCACCCGACGTTCATCCCGGGTCGCGCTGCGCGGGTCTTCGCGGTGCGCGACGGCGCGCGCACGGACGTTGGCATGCTCGGGGAGATCCACCCCGAGGTACTCGAGCGGCTCGGGCTGGTGCACCCGGTGTCGGCCTTCGAGCTGGAGCTCGAGGCGCTGGGCGGGTACACGCCGCACGCGTGAACGCGCCGCTTGCGTGTCCCGGCGGACCTCGCCGGCGAGCGATCTGCCGAGCGTCGGCGTGTCCGGGTGGTTCGTGGGTACCGGAACGTTGCGCGGTCCCGAAGATGGGTGATGGAATTGAGCGTGGGAGTCTTCCGGGGCCGGATTGGCGAGTAGACTTGGAGCGTTCGCTCCGGACTTGGCCGACCAGAGGGCCGACCTGAGGAGATTGGAAGCATGCCCGTTCGTCGCGCTGTCGCTGTGATGCTGTCGTTGATCGCCCTGCCCGTGGCTTGCGGCGCCGCGGACGACGGGTTCGATCCGCCCGCGGGGTACTACAGCAGCGCGACGGGGACGGGCGTGGCGCTGAAGAATCAGCTGCACAACATCATCGACAACCACAGCTTCCGCAGCTATGACCAGGCGCGGGTGGACCTGCAGGACCTCGATGAGGACCCGGACGATCCGAACAACATCATCCTGATCTACAGCGGGCAATCGATCCCGAGCCAGTGGACATCGGGCGCGACGTGGAACCGCGAGCACACGTGGCCGCGCAGCCGGGGCGTGGGCAGCAGCGGGCACGACAACTCCGACCTGCACATGCTGCGTCCGTGCAACCCGAGCGTGAACAGCTCGCGCGGGAACGAGCCGTTCGGCGACAGCTCGTCGGCGTATTGGGACCCGGGCCTCTTCGGCGTGTCGCAGGATCGCGGCGAGATGGCGCGGACGATGTTCTACGCCGCGGTGCGCTACGACGGGTCGGACAGCTCGACAACGGATCTCGAACTCTCGAACGGGTTCCCGAGCGGCAACAACATGGGCGATCTCGCCGACCTGCTCGAGTGGCACTTCGCGAACCTGCCCGACACGCCGGAACGCCGGCGCAACGATCGCATCGGCGATCTGTACCAGTTCAACCGCAACCCCTTTGTCGATCGCCCGGAGTTCGCGTGGGCGGTGTTCGGCCCCGGCAATAACGACTCGCAGATCTCGGTCGGAAGCCCGCTCGCCAACGGCTCGTCGAACGCGACGATCGAACTGGGCGAGGTGATCGGTGGGGGCGCGCTGAGCGGTTCGGTGTCGGTCTTCAAGACCGGCAGCACGCCGACGACGTACACGGTGACCGCCGGCAGCGGCGTGACGTCGAGCTTCGACGACGGGCTCGCGCGGGCGTTCACGTCGGGCAACGGGTCTGCACTGATCGACTTCGGGTTCAGCGCCGCCGGGCTCGGCGCGGTGAGCGGGACCATCACCATCGACAACACAGACCTTACCACTGCGGGCATCGGGCAGGGCAGCGCCGACGGCGACGACGTCATCACGCTCAGCGCCTCTGTGCTCGACGTCGCGGCGCCATCGTGGAACCCCTCAAGCTCGCAGTTCACGCTGAACTTCGAAGCGGATGTCGAGATCGGTGACTTGCCGGCGACCATCGAGATCCCCGTCTACAACCGGGTCGGGTCGTTCGATCGCGCCGACCTGGTGCTGGACGGGCTGATGTCTTCGAGCGCCGATGCCGAACTCTCGCTCGACGCGAGCGGATCGGTCGAGACGGGCGTGCCCGGCTCCGTGCAGTTGCTCGTGGCGTCGAGCGCGACGCTCGGCCAGCTTGGCGGGACGTTTGTGATCGACACGCGCGAGCAATCATTGCCCGGCGCGACAAACCCGCCCAACCTCACGCTGAACGTCGCGGTGCAGATCGTCAGCGACGCCGTGCCCGGCGACGTGGATGGCGACGGGCAGACCGATGTCGCGGACATCACGTTCGTGGTGTCAAACCTGGGTGCCGGTGCGCTCGGTGCGATCGGCACCCCGGGCGACGCCGACGGCGACGGGCAGACCGACGTTGCGGATATCACGTTCGTGGTGTCGAACCTCGGCGCGGGCGTCTAGCGCGGGTCGCGTTCGGCCTCGCTCGCCGCGGCGACGTGATCGACGGGCAGTTCTTCGAGTGCGCCGGCGGCGCGCGAGCGCTTATCGCGCTGCGCGAGTGTGTGCTGCGTCCAGAGCATGACGATCGCGCCGGCGATGGCGACGGCACCGCCCGACCACTGTCCGGTGCTGAGCGTCTCGCCGAAGAGCCAGAGCGATCCGAGCGAGACGAAGAAGGGCTGCAGTTGGATGACGCCAGACGAGACGGCGACGCCGAGGCGGTCGATCGAGATGTAGTACGCGACGTGCCCGAGCGCGATGCCGATGAGTGCCGAGAGCAGCAGGAGCCCGAACTGCGAGAGCGGGAGATCGAGCGCGGTCAGGCCCGCGCGCTCGCCGAGCGTGACCATGAGCAGGAGCATGCCCGCGGCGGTGTACTGGCTGATAACAGCGAAAGACGTGAGCGATGGGTAGCCGATCATGCAGCGCCGGACGCTGAGCCCGTAGCAGGCAAAGAGCAGGCCCGAGGCGATGGCGAGCGCGACGCCCCCGACGGTCGCGCCGCCCCCCAGCCCGGAGCCGAGCAGGATCGTGGCCATCGTCCCGCCCATGACGAGCACGGCGCCCGCGATGAACCCGAGCGACTTGATCACGCGCCGCTCGGCGGGGAAGAGCAGCAGCGCACCGATCGCTACAAACACAATGTGTACGCGCAGCCCGAACGTCAGCAACCCGGGGTCGATCAGGTAGTGCGCGGAGGTAAAGCACACCTGCCCGACGATGTTGAAGGCGCTCGGGAGGAGCGCGGCGCGGTAGATGCCCTGCGGGAGCGTGCGGCGTTTGGTGTGCAGGAGGATGACAGGCAGCCAGAGCAGGGCGGCGAAGGCGTAGCGCCAGCCGTTGCTTGTCCACGCGTCGATCGAGTGCGAGAAGTGCTTGAGGAAAAGAGGGACGGAGGACCAGCCGACGAGCGTGAAAACGACGGCGGCGGCGCCCTCGAGCGTGCCGAAGCCCGAGGGCGTGTCCGAGTCGTTCACGCGGGCACCCGCGATTCGGCGGGGGCGCTCGGCGCGTAATGGTCTTCGAGGACGGCGCGCCACTCGTCGGTCGTTGAGCAGGCGATGAAGCGCCGGCGCACGTCTTCCGAGTTCGGGTGGTGCGCGGAGAAGCGGATCCCGAACTTGCGCATGAGGAGGCCGGCGCTGCGCTCGCCGTTGACGGCGACGGAGAGCTGGAAGTGCTGCATCAGCACGTCGCGCTGCTCGTCGATGGTGGGGGGCGCGGGGACGCGACCGGCGATCATGTCGCGGGCCTGACGGAAGACCCACGGGTTGCCGATGCACCCGCGCGCGACGCTCACGGCGCTGACCCCGGTGTACGCGATCATGGGGAAGATGTCGCTCGCGGACCAGATGTCGCCCGAGCCGAAGACGGGGCGGTCGGGTCGGCTCGCGCAGAGGTCGCGGAGGAAGGTCCACCTGGAGGGGCCGACGTACTTCTGCTCGACGGTTCGCCCGTGGACGGTGGCCCACGCGTACCCGAGTTCGTAGGCGGCGTCGAAGATGCGGAAGAAGTTGCGTTCGGCTTCGGGCGAGTCGTCGCTGCCGCGGCGGATCTTGAGCGTGGCGAGGACATCGGTCGGGAGGGCTTCACGCACGGCGCGGAGGATGTCGATGGCGCCGTCGGGTTCGCGGAGCCAGTGCCCGCCGCGAGCCTTGGCTTTGATCTTCTTGACGGGGCAGGCGAGGTTGACGTCGATGGTCGCAAAGCGCGGCACATCATCCGTGGGCGTGCGCACGCCGCGTGCGTGCGCGGGCGCGGCGTCCACGCCTTCGCGCGCGAGCCGGCGGTAGTCATTCGCGTGGCGCTGAGCCTGTTCGACCATCTTGACGGCGGCGGCGGCCATCTCATCCGGGTCGCTGCCCATGATTTGCCCGGAGAGGGGCTGGTCCTCGCTGCCGCCGGGCACGTTGTCGGCGATCTCCCCGAGGTCGGCCTTGGCAAAGCCCTTGCCCCCGCCGAGCAGGGTGCGATCGAGAAGGGCCTCGGTGACGCACATCGGGCAGCCGTGACGGCGCGCGATGATGCGCATGGCGGCATCGGAATATCCCGCGAGCCCGGCCTGGAAGAAGGGCGCATCGAACTCCGGGAGCAGGGCGGTGACGCGCGGATCCATGGTGTGCCGGCGCGCGACCTCGGCGGGGTCGATGAGCTCGACGCCCGGCGCGATGCCCGGCGTCGGGGGCGTCGCGTTCTTGCTGTTGCTCTCGCAGCTCATCGCGGCGACGATACGCGCATGAACCCATCGAAGCCGATGCTGTGCCTGCTGCTGCTCGCGTCGCTCCTGGCGTTGCCCGGATGCCAGGGCGCCACGCGGGATGCGCTGGGACGCGGCGCGACCTACGCCGACCCGCCTCTCGAAAGCCGGAGCGTGAACATCCAGGTGTTCCGTCAGGCGGCGAAGCTGACGTTCTCGAACACCACGCCAAACACGCTGCCCGCGGGGCGGCTGTGGGTGAACGGGCAGTTCGGGTACGAGATCGGCGAGACGGCGGTTGGGCAGAGCCGAACGCTGCCGCTGAACCTGTTCGAGAACGAGTTCGGCGACCGGTTCCGCGCCGGGGGCTTCTTTGCGACGGAGCCTCCGTCGCGGCTCGTGCTGGTGGAGCTTGAGTCGGGCGGTGAGTTGATCGGATTCACGATCGGACAGGACGACCCCGACGCCTAGCGCCGAACGCTGTCGGAGATCTTAGGCTGCGAGTGAGGTGGGGAAGCCTCAGTGCAGAAAAAACCCACAGCACCGGGGGAAGCACTGTGGGTAGGAGGGAAGAAACACGTCGGGAGTAGTATATCCGAAACCGGACGACCTCCAAGTGAATCTTGGTGATTTCTGACGGGCGTGCGGGTTGTCGCGGGGCACCGAGGGCCGCAATCGGCGTCTGGAACCCCTGATGGGTGCCCGCCCGCTCGGGTCTTGAAAGGGTTTGTGTGGTCAGAAGCATCGGTTTCATCACGACTTGCGCGTTGCTGTGGGCGGCCTTGGCCGCCGCATCGGCTGCGCAGGACAGACCGCCCGAGACCGAGCCGGTGTCCGTGCCCGCGATCGAGCAGGCAGAGGCACCCTCGGAAGGCGAGCCCGCTGGGCCACTCCCAGAAGAAGGAGTCGAAGAAAAAGTCTTTGAACGCGAGCCAGAGCCGCCGACGATCGAAGAGCTCGATCGGGCGATCCGTCGCGCCGACGAGGGGCGCGAGCCGGCGGTGGGGGACCTGGTCCGCGTGGAGTACCGGGACGGCACGGCGGTCCGCGGCGAACTCGCGGCGAGCGATGACGTCCACATCGATATCACGATCAGCGGGGTCACCGTGCGGATCCGGCGGGGCGACCTGGCGCAGATCTCGCGCATCCCGTCCGCGATGGAACGCTACCAGCGTCTGCGCGGGATCATCGACCCGAGGGATTCCGAGCGGCTCTTCGCACTGGCGCAGTGGTGCCAGCGCGAGGGCCTGCTGCCCGAGGCGCTGAGCGAGGTGACGCGCCTGCTCGAGGTGGACGACACCAACGGGGACGCGATCCGCCTGCGCACCGAGGTGCGTGAGCAGATCGAGTTGCTGCAGCGCGCGAGCGAGCGCGAAGAACGGCGCGGTCGGCGCGCCGAGGATCGGGATGAGTCGTCGTTCCGCCCGAGGCCGAAGCCCGACGCGTTCCCGCTGCTGGGCGAGCGGGCGATCAACCTGATCAAGGTGTACGAACTTGATCTCGAGAATCCGCCGGCGATGACGGTGGAGCGGGAAACGGTGCAGGAACTGCTGGCGACGCACGCGTCGCACCCGCTGATCCCGACAAGCAAGGAGGGACGGGCGGCGTTCTTCGGCAAGGCGCCCGCGGAGGTGCTGGAGATCATGTTCCGCGTGCGGGCGCGGGAGTTGTACGGGCGTGTGCGTGTGCAGGGGCAGCCCGCGAACATGGAGCTGTTCCGCGATCGCGTACACGTGACGTGGCTGATCAACAACTGCGCGACGACGCGGTGCCACGGCGGGCCGGCGGGGGGCAGCTTCCAGCTCACGAATCGCCACCCGCGGAGCGACGCGAGCGTGTACACGAACTTCCTGATCATGGATCGCTACGAGCTCGCGGACGGGACACCGCTGATCGACTACGCGAGCCCGATGGAGTCGCCGCTGCTGCAGCTGGGGTTGCCGGCGTACGACTCCTCGACGCCGCATCCGCGCGTGGAGGGGTGGCGACCCGCTTTCCGTACGCGTGGGGATCGCAGGTTCGAGGACGCGGTGCGATGGATCGAATCGATGTACCGCCCCCGTCCGGAGTACCCGATCCAGTACCCGCCTCGGCGGGTCGGCGAAGCGGTCCCGACGCCGACGGAGGATCCGCTGGAGCGGTGATGCGATCGGGCGGGGCGGGCGGTAGACTCCCCGGCCCCTGTGTGGGCGACGAGTGGGTTCAGCTTCGAGTGCGAGAGCGATAATGAGACGCGAGAACGACATGCGATGTGTGCCGGTGCTGACGGCGGCGTGCCTGCTGCTCGTCGCGGGGTGCGATGAGGCATCGAGCCCCAGCGCGGGCGTGACGGCGGCGCGCGACACGCTCGTGACGCTCAACCCGGACGGCACGAACCCGGTGGACCGCTTCGCGTCCGCGATCGCCTTCTGATACGCGTCCGCGCGCACCTCGCTCGGCATCGGGTTCGTGCCGTCCGGGTTGAGCGTCACGAGCGTGTCGCGCGCCGCCGTCACGCCCGCGCTGGGGCTCGATGC
>JBCDCB010000051.1:0-18058 GCA_039182735.1 Planctomycetota bacterium | reverse complement strand
GCGCGGAGGTCGCGCTGCGCGAGCAGGCGCTCATCGATGCGCGGAGCGAGCTGCGCGCGCGCCGGCTGGAGCTCGCGCGGGTGATGGACGCACCGATCGATGCGGCGTCGGATCTGGAGATCGTGCCGGTCTCGCTGCCGGCGATTGCGCAAGCGCCCGAGTTCGATGACGAGTCATCGCGCGTGCGCCTGGCGCTGCTCGCGCGGCCCGATCTGAACGAGTCGCGGACGCGGCTGGAGCAGGATCGTCTGGAGACGGTGCGGACGCGCAACGGGTTGCTCCCGAGGCTGGACGCGTTCGTGGCGTTCGCGAAGACGGGGTACGCCGAGACGTTCCGTGAGTCGTTCCTGGCGCTGGATGAGAGTTCGTTCGACTTCAGCGTGGGGGTGAGTTTCAGCCAGTCGATCGGCCGGGACGAGGCGCGGGGGTTGTACGAGGCGTCGCTGGCGACGCGTCAGCAGGCGGCCGCCGCGGTGCGGAACCTGGAGCAGCTGGTGGAGTTGGAGGTTCGGCTGGCGTTGAACGATGCGCGCCGCGCGCGTGAGCAGATCGGTGCGAGCGCGACGACGCGCCGGCTGCAGCGCGAGACGGTCGATGCGGAGCTGCAGCGGTTCGAGGCGGGGGCGAGCACGGCGCTGCTGGTGGCACAGGCGCAGCGTGATCTGCTCGAATCGGAGATCAACGAGGTGGAGGCGCTCGTCGGGTTCCGGATCGCGCTGGTTCGGCTGTACCTCGCGGAGGGGTCGCTGCTGGATCGGCGAGGCGTGGCGACGACGGGCGCGTGAGCCGATGGCGTGCGATCGACGTGTCGATCCGCGCGCCGGGCGTCGCGGGGGCGGTCTCATTGGAGCAGAACCCGCGTGGCCGTCCCCAGTGGCCGGAATGGGCTGATTGTTCGGACCGGGCGGTGTTTATGTGAACCGATGGCATTTTGTGTTGGCCGGGCATGAGTGTGTGCTATGTTAGGTTTGTTCGGGTCCCGGACATGTGAACGAGAGAGCTTTCGCCGTGCATCGCATCGGGTCGCTCGCGAGCGGCTCGGGGTGGGCGGCACGAGGTGCGCCATGATCGATGTGCGAACGGTTGTCGTGTCGTCAGTGTTCTGGATGGCGTGCGCGGCGTCCGGGCAGGTGGGCGTCTTTGAGGATGCGCCGCTGTTCCCGCAGCCGCAACTCGTGACGGGTGATGGGTTTCGGGCGGTCGCGCTCGGCCATCTCGATGATGATGGATTTGTCGATGCGGTGACGGTGCAGGGGACCGCCGGCCCAGGCGAGTTTGCGGTGTTCCTTGGAGTGGGCGACGGGACGTTCTTGCCAGGGCAGCGGGGTCCGCTCGGTAGCTGCTTGTTTGACGTCCAACTCGAAGACTTGGACGGCAATGGCATTCTTGACATGGTGATCACGGATCTGACGGATGTTCCGGGGCTAGCGATGGACAACGTTGCCGGCGTGGTGTTCGTTCTTGAGGGGCTCGGCGATGGTACGTTCGAGGTTCGATCGTCGATCGAGGTGGGCACGGCAGCCGTCAGCGTCAGGGCCGGTCGTTTCGATGGGGATCAGCACGTTGATCTGGTGGTCGCGGACCGGGTCGAATCGGACGTCGTGCAGAGCAGCATCAGGCTCTTGATCGGCGATGGCGCGTTCGGTTTCCAAGAGATGGGCGGACCGTTCCTCGTGGGGGACCTTCCTCTCCAGATCGATGTAGGCGACTTCAACGGAGACGGTCGGCCTGATGTCGCGGTGCCCACCGCCGACTTGACGGCGGTGTTCTTGAATGACGCGGCGGGTGGGTTTCAGTCTGCGGTCGATCTGCCCGCGGCGATCGAAGGGATGCCTCAGGATGTGGATCCGCTGACAGTGCTGGCGCGCGACTTTGATCGCGACGGGAACATCGATCTGGCGGCCGCCGTCACGAATACGGTTCAGGGCTACGTGTCGATTCGCTTCGGTGACGGTTCGGCGAACTTCACCGATCAGGAGTTGGCGATCGCCGATGACAACGAACGGAATCAGGTTTCCGTCGATGCGGGTGATTTCAATGTGGACGGGTTCCTCGATCTTGCGGTCTGCAACCGAGAGAGCGGCAGCATCTCGATCTTTTTGCAGCAGCTCGATCAGTTCGGGCTCTCGACGCGCTCGTTCGGCGATGGGATCCGGGTTGTCACGCAGGGCGGGCCGCGCGAAGTCGCGGTCGCGGACATCAACCTTGACGGGCTGCCCGATGTTGTCGTTGCGAGGCCTGACACTGACAGCTTGAGTGTGCTGATTGGCAAGGGAGACGGGTCGTTTGCGCAGGCAGACGCGGCTCCGGTCGGCAGCGGCCCGGCGCGCGTGGCCGTCGCGGACCTCGACGGCGATGGAAACCTCGACGCCGTGACCGCCGAGACCAGGATGGCCAGCAACTCCGTCAGCATCCTTCGCGGTTCAGGAGATGGGACGTTCGATGGGGTGGTCCAATCGATCGCGGTCTCTGCTCGCCCTCGCGCGGTGGCGATCGCGGACATCGTGCCGGGCTTTGGCCCGCTGGACATTGTTGTGACGAACGAGTTGTCGAACGCTGTGACCATTTTGCGGGGTGAGAGCAACGGGCTGTTTACGCAGTTGCCATCGATCTCACTTTCTTCGGGAGGTGGAACGCGCGCGTGGGCGCTCGAAGCGGCCGACATCGATGGCGATCAGCGTGTTGATCTCGTCGTGACGAGTTCCGAGGGGGATCGTCTCAACTGGTTGCTGGGCAACGCCAACGGTTCGCTGCGGTCCGCGGTCGGCGTGGCGACGGGCGATCGGCCGATCGCGGTCTCCACGTTTGATCTGGATGGCGATGGAGACTTCGATGCCGCGGTGCTTTGTGAGGATTCCGGGACGGTCCAGATCTTCGAGTGGGACCAGTCGCTGGTCATGCCGGGCTATGTCATTTGCGAGACGATTGCAGGGATGTTTGTCGCCGCGGAAGACGTGCTGCTGACGCGGCTCGATTCCGATGCGCACGCGGACGTCATTGTGACCGACTCCGCGACGAATGAGGTGATCGTGTACTACGGCACCGCCGGTGCGTGCGGAACGCGTTTCGATGCGGGGCAGGCTGTCGTGCTTCCTGTGGGTTCGAGGCCGGGCGGCGTGAGGACAGGAGACTTGGATCGCAACGGGCTTCCGGACATCGCCGTTTCGAATCAGTTTTCCGACGATATCTCGGTGATCTTGCAGTCCGATGATCGGGAGTTTCTGGGCGAGCAGCGATTCCTCGGCGGGGACCAGCCGATCGATCTCGAACTCGCGGATATGGACAACGACGCGGTGCTCGACGTGGTCGTCCCGAACTTCCAGGGTGATTCGGTCACGGTGCTCATCAACTCGACGCTGGCGTCGAGCGCGTGGACGGGCGGCGCCTCCGGCGGGGGCGTGCTGGTTTTCTCCGATCCGGCGAACTGGAGCGGCGGGCTGCCGGGGCTCGGCGATCCCAATGTCGCGGTGTTCGACGGGAGCCTCGGGGAGTTCGGCGGCGGGGTCGAGCAGATCGCGCTCACGAAGGACGTCAGGCTCCGCGGGATCGCGCACGCGAGTGAATCGGTGCGCATCGACCTGCGCGAGTTCGACCTCGATCTCGTCGGTGATCCGGGGACCCTCGGCTCGACGAATGGGCTGGCGATCGGGGTGCTGCCGGCGTTTGGCGGTGTGCCGCTCGCGCCCGCCGAGCTGCGCCTGGCAAGTTCCGAGGTCTTCACGCGTTCGCTGATCGCCAGCGACGTCGCGATCGGCGTGGACCTTCCGGGCGAGCTGGAGCTGTTGGGCAACGGCGGGCCGGTGCAGCTGCGCGTCGGCGACGGGATGTTCGTCGTCGGGCAGCGCGCGACCGGATCGCTCAAGCTCTCGGGTGACAACCCGAGGCTCGAGTACGGCATCCCCTCGGACGGGCGCGGTGGGGGCGGCGCGCTCGACGGCGTCTTCGTGATCGGCGACAACGCCGGCGGTCTGGTCGAAGCGCGCAGCGGCGACGCCGAGGTCATCGCCCCTCTGCGGGCGCTCGTGCTCGGTCGCCAGGAGCATGGCGATGGGACGCTGCGCATCGAGAACGATGCGGATTGGTTCCACGCGAGCAGCCGCATGGTTATTGGCGAAGCGGGGCGCGGGTCGGTCATCATTCAGTCGGGCGGGCAGCTGCGAACCGCCATCTCGGATCCGCTGAATGCTTCGGGGATCTTCCTCGCGACGCAGGAGGGTTCGAGCGGCTCGGTTCTCATTACGGGCGGCGGTTCGAGCTGGACTGATCTGGCCGCCGTGATCGAGGTCGGCGTCGTGGGCGAGGGCTCGATCCGCGTCGAGGACGGCGGGGATCTGAAGGTCGCGACGGTACGCAACCGCGTGAACGGTCGGATCGCGGGCGACGCGCTGATCGACGCGGACGTGGTGAACTTCGGGCTGATCGAGCCGGGTGTTCGGAGCGGTGCGCGCGGCGAGCAGCCGGGCGTGCTCACGATCAGCGGGAACTACAACCAACTGGGCGACGATGCGCAGAGCGTGAACCGGGCGGGTCGGGTCGTGGTTCGGGCCTTCGAGGACGGCGGAGAGATCGCGACGGACCGGCTCGTGGTCGAGGGCGACGCGACGCTCGAGGGGAGCCTGATCGTGGATGGGTCGGGGTTGCCGGGCGGTCTGGTGGCGGGTTCACCGGTCGTGCTCGAAGCGCAGTCGATCGACGGGCGGTTCAGCGTGGCGTTCATGCCGCCGCTGGATGGCGGGCGGTTCTTGAGTGTTGATTACGCGGGTCTGACGTCGCGCGGGACGGGCGTCGTGACGCTGCAGGTAAACAGTCTGAACGGTGACATCTCGGACCCGGCGTCGCAGGACTTCCTGATCGACGGGACGCCGACGGCGGCGGCGCTGGGCGATCTGGACGGGGACGGCGACGAGGATCTGGTGGTGACGGTGCCGGGGCAGCTGGTGGTGATCATGAACCGCGGCGTGTCGGGGTCGTCGTTGTGGCAGGGCTTTGACGACGGTCCGCAGAGCGTGATCGCGCTGCCGATCGAGTCGGACCCGCGTTCGGTGGCGATCGGTGATCTGGACGGCGACGGCGCGGCGGACGACATCGCGGTTGCCGACGGCTTGGCGAACCACGTGGCGCTGTTCGCGAGCGGCGCGAGCGGGCCGATGGAGATGGGCGTGATCGAGTTCGGCGCGAACAGTGAGCCGGAGGCGGTCGCGTTCTCCGATCTCGACAACGACAAGTGGGACGACCTGATCGTTGCGCTGGGCGGTTCGAACCAGGTGGCGGCGTTGAACTCGCAGGGCGCCGGGCCGGTGACGGCGGCGAGCGCGCGCACGCTGCAGACGACGCAGGCGGGGCCGACGTCGCTGGTGGCGCTCGATACGGACTTGACGCCCGACGGGCAGGCGGACCTGATCGCGGTGGCGAACCGCGCGGCGGGCACGGTGCAGCGGTTCGAGATCGATGGTCTTGGCGCGTTGCAGCCGGCGATGGCGAACGCGAGCAGCCCGGTCGGCGCGGAGCCGGTGCAGGTGATCGCGGCGGACTTCGATCTGGACGGTGTGCTCGACCTCGCGACGGCGAACCGAGGTGACGGAACTGTGAGCGTGCTGCTTGGCTCGGCGCAGGGTGAGTTTGCGCCGGCGGCGCAGCTGCCGGTGGGGACGTCGCCCCGTTCGATCGCGGCGATCGACCTCGATCCGGACGAGCCGGGCGGGGGCGACCTTGACCTCGCGGTGATCGTCGCGGGCGAGAGCGGGAACTCGATCCAGTTGCTGCGCAACGATCTCGTGGTGGACGAGTTCGATCCGGACGATCGTCAGTTGGTGTTCACGCCGTCGTCGCTGGTGAGTGATGTGGGGAACCCGCAGTTCGTGCTCGCGGGCGACGTCGATTCGGACAACGAGTCGGACCTGGTGACGGTGAACGATCTGGACGCGACGCGCGCGGGTGGGCGCGGCATCGGCGGTCGCGTCGCGAACATCAGTGTGCTCGGCGCGATGCAGGTGGTCGGGGCGTGCGCGGGCGATGCCGACGGCAACGGGCTGACGCAGACCGCGGACCTGACGTTTGTGATCTCGAACCTCGGTGCGGGCGCACCCGGCGCGAGCGGCACGCCGGGCGACGTCAACGGCGACGGGCTGACGACAACGGACGACATCACGTTTGTCGTCAGCAACCTCGGCTGCGGCGCGTAGGGATCGACCGCGCATATTTGTCGGGGTGGTGGTCGAGGCCCGATTCGACGGCTCACGAACGATCGAAGGGGCTCGTGCAGCGTCCGGCGCGGTGTGCGGTTGCGCGTGCGGACGGCGTGTGGTCTCGGTGCTACGCTGGCTTGAGCGCGGGCATCGCGCCTGATCCATGGATGCACAGAGACGAGGAGGGACCGATGATCCGCCCGGCCGTTGACGAGAAGCAGAGTGGTTCGAAGTGCCCGTTCCGCGGGACGCGTGTGGGTGGGGCGTTCGGTTCGCGTCCGCAGATCAGCGACTGGTGGCCGCAGCGGTTGCAGGTGGAGTTGCTGCATCAGAATCCGCTGGCGGCGAACCCGCTGCGCGACGTGGACTACCCCAAGGCTTTCGAATCTCTCGACTATGAGGCGGTGAAGGCGGACATCCGCGCGATGCTGAAAGACTCGCAGTCTTGGTGGCCGGCGGATTACGGGCATTACGGGCCGCAGATGGTGCGGATGGCGTGGCACGCGGCGGGGACGTACCGCATCGCGGACGGTCGCGGCGGCGCGGGCACGGGGATGCAGCGGTTCGCGCCGACCAACTCGTGGGACGACAACGGGAACATCGATAAGTCGCGGCGGCTGATGTGGCCGATCAAGCAGAAGTATGGCGCGGCGCTCTCGTGGGGCGATCTGATGATCCTCACGGGGAACGTGGCACTCGAGGAGATGGGCTTCAAGACGTTCGGCTTCGGGGGCGGTCGGGTCGATACGTGGGAGCCCGACCGCGGGATGTACTTCGGGCCGGAGTTCTGGGACGGCAAGACGGTGGACGAGTTCTTCCCGCCCGCCGATCGCGTGGAGACTGCCGGTCACCCGGGCGAGATGGTGACGCGCACGAAGCGGTGGCGTGGCGAGGCGGGGACGGTGGAGTCGGACCTGGAGAACCCGCTGGGCGCGAGCTTTCAGGGGCTGATCTATGTGCATCCGGAAGGCCCGAAACGTGACGGCGATCCGGCGGCGTCGGCGCACGACATCCGCGAGACGTTCGCGCGCATGGCGATGAACGATGAAGAGACCGTCGCGCTGATCGCGGGCGGTCATGCGTTCGGCAAGAGCCACGGCATGGTGCCGGCAGACAAGGTCGGGCCCGCGCCCGAGGGCGCGCCGATGAGCGCGATGGGCATGGGCTGGAAGAACGAAGAGGGCACCGGGTACGCCAAGTACGCGATGACGAGCGGCATCGAGGGCGCGTGGACGCCCAACCCGATCGCGTGGGACAACGCGTACCTCGAGAACCTCTTCAAGTATGACTGGGAACTCACGAAGAGCCCGGCGGGCGGGCTGCAATACAAGCCCAAGGATGCCGACGCGCCGAAGACGCCCGACGCGCACGTCGAGGGTCAGCAGAACGAACTGATGATGCTCGCGACGGATCTGGCGCTCAAGGTGGATCCCGAGTACCGCAAGATCTGCGAGCGGTTCCTGGAGAACTTCGAGTACTTCTCTGACTGCTTCGCGCGGGCGTGGTTCAAGCTGACGCACCGTGACATGGGGCCGAAGTCGCGGTACCTGGGTCCGGAGGTGCCGAGTGAAGACCTCGTGTGGCAGGATCCGGTGCCGGCGGTGGATCACGAACTGATCGATGATGCGGATGCGGCGTCGCTGAAGAAGACGATCCTCGGCATGGGGCTGTCGGTTCCGGCGTTGGTGTCGGCGGCGTGGTCGTCGGCGTCGAACTACCGCGATTCGGACAAGCGCGGCGGCGCGAACGGTGCGCGGGTCGCGCTCGAGCCGCAGCGCGACTGGGCGGTCAACCGACCTGACGAGCTCGCCGAGGTGCTCGAAGCGCTGCGCGGTGTTCGGAGTGAGTTCAACGGCGCGCAGAGCGGCGGGAAGCGGGTGTCGCTGGCGGATCTGATCGTGCTGGGCGGTTGCGCGGCGATCGAGAAGGCCGCGAAGGATGCCGGCGTGGATGTCGAGGTGCCCTTCACGCCCGGTCGGACGGACTGCACGCAGGAGCAGACGGACGTTGAGAGCTTCGACTGGCTGCAGCCGGTGGCGGACGGGTTCCGCAACTACCAGCACGAGCGCGTGACGTTCCACGTGGCACCGGAGCGGATCTTCCTGGACCGCGCAAACCTGTTGACGCTGACGGCGCCGGAGTGGACGGTGCTGGTCGGCGGGCTGCGCGTGCTCGACCAGAACCATGATGGTTCGAAGCACGGCGTCTTCACCGATCGCCCCGGCGTGCTGAGCAACGACTTCTTCCGCGTGCTCACGAGCATGGACTACGAGTGGTCGCCGCGAGACGCGGAGGAGACGCTCTTCGACATCACGGAGCGCGGTTCGGGCGAGACGGCGTACACGGCGACGCGTTGCGACCTGATCTTCGGATCGAACTCGCAGCTGCGGGCGATCGCGGAGGTGTACGCCGCGGACGACGGGCACGAGCGCATGGTGCGTGACTTCGTGGCGGCGTGGAACAAGGTGATGATGCTCGACCGGTTCGACCTCGCGGTGGTGTGACCGTCGGCACGCGGGGCTGGTTCGGATGCGGCGTATAGTCTCCGATGGGCTGTCGCCTTGGCGCGACGGCCTCAGCGAGGAGGCTGCGCATGCCCGAACAACACGGGTGTTTGATCGGCGGTGAACGGGTGTCGGCCTCGAACGGCGCGTCGTTCGATGTGACGAATCCGGCGACCGGCGAAGCGATCGGTTCGGTCCCCAGTCTGAGCGCGGATGAGGTTGGCGGCGCGATCGACGCGGCGCACCGAGCGGGGCCCGGGTGGGCATCGAAGACGGCGGCCGAGCGCGGCGAACTGCTCGCGGCGCTGTCGAGCGCGATGAAGCGGGACGCGGACCGGCTCGCGAAGCTCATGACGCGTGAGCAGGGCAAACCGCTGGCCGAAGCGAAGGGCGAGATCGCGTACGCGGCGTCCTTTCTCGACTGGGCGGCGGAAGAGGGCAAGCGCCTGTACGGCGATATCGTGCCCGCGTCGAGCGCGGAGAAGCGCATCCTCGTGCTGCGTCAGCCGGTGGGCGTGACCGCGATCATCACGCCGTGGAACTTCCCGGCGGCGATGATCACACGGAAGCTGGGTCCGGCGCTCGCGTGCGGGTGCACGGTGGTGATCAAGCCCGCGGAAGACACGCCGCTGTCGGCGCTGGCGATCGGCGAGCTTGCGCAGGAGGTCGGCATCCCCGCGGGCGTGGTGAACATCGTGACGGGCGATCCGGCGACGGTGGGCGACGCGATCTTCGCGGACGATCGTGTGCGCAAGCTCTCGTTCACCGGCTCGACCGCGGTCGGGCGGATGCTGATGTCGAAGGCATCTGAGCACCTGCTGCGCCTTTCGCTGGAGCTCGGCGGGCACGCGCCGTTCATCGTGTTTGATGATGCGGACCTGGATCTGGCGGTGCCGGCGGCCGTGGCGTGCAAGTTCCGGAACGCGGGGCAGACGTGCATCTGCGCGAACCGGTTCTATGCGCAGCGCGGGATCGCGGACGAGTTCGTCTCGCGGTTTGCCGATGCGGTGCGCGAGCTGAAGGTGGGTGACGGTCTGAAGGAGGGTGTACAGATCGGGCCGCTGATCAACGACGAGGCGATGGAAAAGGTCGCGGCGCACCTCGACGATGCGCGATCGAAGGGCGGCGAGGTCGTGGCCGGGGGCGAGCGTGTCGCGATCGATGGGCTCGCGGATCGGTTCTATGCGCCGACCGTGGTGCGCGGCATGACGGACGAGATGCTGTGCGCGCGGGAAGAGACGTTCGGACCGGTTGCGCCGGTCGCGGTCTTCGATTCCGAAGAAGAGGCGGTGCGGCGTGCGAACGATTCGGAGTACGGGCTGGCGGCGTACTTCTTCACGCGGGACGCGTCGCGCCTGATGCGTGTGGCCGAGGCGTTGGAGTACGGGATCGTTGGAGCGAACGACGGCGGGCCCTCGACGGCGCAGGCGCCGTTCGGCGGGGTGAAGCACAGCGGTTTCGGGCGTGAGGGAGGCCGCTACGCGATGGACGAATACACTGAGGTGAAGTACGTCTCGTGGCGGGTGTGACCCGCCGCGTTGGAGCAGGGACATGACGAGCGGTGCGGACCTGATCGAGCGTCGGAAGCGGGTGGTTTCCGCGGGTGTGGGGATGCTGTCGGAGATGACAGCGGCGCACGCGGCGGGCGCGATCATCACGGACGTCGAGGGGCGCGAGTTCATCGACTTCGCCGGCGGCATCGGCGTGATGAATGTCGGGCACTCAGATCCGGCGGTGGTGGAGGCGATCCGCGCGCAGGCCGGCAAGCTCCAGCACACGTGCATCCATGTGGCGACGTACGAGCCGTATGTCGCGCTGTGCGAGAAGCTGGTCGAACTCTTCCCGCACGGGGGGTCGGGCACGAAGGCGATGCTCGTGAACAGCGGCGCGGAGGCGGTGGAGAACTCGATCAAGATCGCGCGGCAGGCGACGGGCCGTGACGCGGTGATCTGCTTTACCGGCGGGTTCCACGGGCGCACACTGCTGGCGACGACGCTGACCTCAAAGATTTCTTACAAGGTGAACTGCGGCCCGTTCGCGCCGGAGGTGTACCGCTTGCCGTACCCGGCCGTCAGGCGGGGCGGCCCGAGCGAGGCGGAGGTCGTGGAGCGGGAGCTCGCGCGTCTTCGCGCCGCGTTGATCGACACGGTCGCGGCGAGCGACGTCGCGGCGATCATCATCGAGATGGTGCAGGGCGAGGGCGGGTTCCAGGTCGCGCCGAAGGCCTATGTGCAAGGGCTGCGCGCGGTGTGCGACGAGTTCGGGATCGCGCTGATCATCGACGAGGTGCAGACGGGGTTCGCGCGCACCGGCGCGTGGGGCGCGTACGAGCACTACGGGGTGTACCCGGACATCTCGCCGTGGGCGAAGTCGATGGGCGGGGGCCTGCCGATCTCGTGCGTCATCGGGAAGAGCGAGTTCATGGACAAGGCCACGCCCGGCACGCTGGGCGGGACGTACGGCGGGAACCCGGTGGCGTGCGCCGCGTCGCTCGCGACGCTGAAGCGGATGGAGGAGCTCGACTTGAATGCGCGCGCGGTGCGCTGCGGCGAGATGATCCGCGCACGGTTCGAGGCGTGGGCGAACGACTTCGAAGAGGTATCCGACGTGCGCGGGCTCGGCGCGATGATGGCGATCGAGTTCTGTGAGCGGGGCGATCCGTCGCGCCCAGCGAAGGATCTGGTCGCGCGGGTGATCGCCGGGTGCCGGGAGCAGGGGCTGCTCGCGATTTCCGCGGGGGTGCACGGCAACGTGATCCGCGTGCTGGCGCCGATCGTGATCACCGATGAGCAGCTCACGCGTGGGCTGGACATCATGGAGCGTGCGCTGATGAGCGTCACCGGGCGCGTCGCGCAGAACGCTTCGTAGAAAGTAGGAACGCATGCGTCCATTCGCGATCGCCGGGCTGCAGTTGAACGTGTCCGGCAGACAATCGAACCTCGATCACATTTGCGATCGCATCGAGATGCTGATGCACCTGTACCCGTGGGTGCAGATGGTGCTTGTGAGCGAGCTCGCGACCTTCGGCGGCTGGACGGGCAATGCGCTGCCGGTGCCCAACGATGTCGAGCACCGGTACCAGCGCCTGGCGGCAAAGCACGGCGTGTGGTTGATCCCCGGTTCGCTGTACGAGAGCACGCCCGACGGCGTCTTCAACATGTCGCCTGTGATCAGCCCGCAGGGCGAAGTGATCGCGCGGTACCGCAAGCAGTTCCCGTTCATGCCGTACGAGACGGGCGTGGAGTCGGGGACGGAGTTCTGCGTCTTCGACGTGCCGGAGGTCGGTCGGTTCGGCGTGAGCATCTGCTACGACATGTGGTTCCCGGAAACGACGCGGACGCTGTGCGCGATGGGGGCGGAGGTGATCCTGCACCCGACGCTGACGCCGAGCATCGACCGCGATGTGGAGCTGAGCATTGCGCGCGCGACGGCGGCGATGAACCAGTGTTTCGTAATCGATATCAACGGGATCGGCGACGGCGGGAACGGGCGTTCGATCCTCGTGGCGCCGTCGGGCGACGTGCTGTACGAGGCCGGGAGCAACGAGGAACTGCTGCCGATCGAGATCGATCTGGACCGCGTGCGTCGATCGCGCGAGGTGGGGCTCAAGGGCCTCGGGCAGCCCTTGAAGAGCTTCCGGGACCGAAAAGTCGAGTTCGATGTGTACGACCGTGCGTCCGGGGTGGCGTCGTATCTCGACACGCTGGGCACGCTGGAGAAGATGGCGCGCGGGTCGCGCGCGGGGATCGCGTTCGGCGACGGCGCGCCGCCGGAGGTGCTGCCCGCGGTCACTGGGAACGCTGATGCGCCGGCACACGCAGCGCCGCCGACGACGGGTCAGTCATGAGCACGAACGGCGTTCCGATTGAGCGTGAGGATTCAGCGGGTTACGGCCCGTACACGGTGCCGCAGCTGCGGATGGATACGTGGAACGATCTGCAGGTGCGCACGTCGTGGCTGCGTGAGTTCGCGGGCGCGGGTCGTGATGTCGCGGAGCCGCGCGCGCTCGTGCAGCAATGCCTGGAGCAGCTGGCGGAGTTTGAGGTGTACTGGGCCTTTCCCGGGAGCGACCGCGTGGCGGCGTTGTCGCGGCTGCTCGCGCGTTCGGCGTACGCGGATCTCGCGCAGCAGTCGCGCGAGCTTGCGCGTCAGCTTGTGGGCGACGTCTACCGCCTGCGGGAGATGGGCGAGGTCGAGGAGGGTTTGCCGGGGCATCGGCACGGCGAGCCGGCGCCGCCCATGCGTGACGGGAAGCCGTACTTCGAAGTGCTCGTGGTGGACGGGGTCGATTCGTACGACCGCGAGGAGATGCGCGCGGGTCTGCGTGCGTGCCGGCGCGAGACGGACGAGTTCATTTACGAGGTGGTGACGGTTCCGTCGCTCGAAGACGCGGTGATCGCGGTGCAGTTCAACTGGACGATTCAGTCGGTGTTCCTGCGCTACAACTACTCGTTCAACACAACGCACAAGCACCCAGCGCTGCACCGTTATCTGGAGGTGATGTCGCGTGCGAATCTACCGGTGTGCTTCGGGCTGGAGCGGAGCGCGGAGCTCGGCAGGCTGCTGCGCCGCCTGCGTCCGGAGCTCGATCTGTTTCTTGTGACGGACGCGCCGCTCGATCGCGTGGCGGGCAAGCTGGGGACGAGTTTTCGGCGGGTGTTCTATCGCCTCGAGCAGCACATGGAGCAGCACCTGAGCATCCTGAAGTGGGTGCGTGCGCGGTACGACACGCCGTTCTTCGATGCGCTGCGCCGGTTCAGCGCGAAGCCGACGGGCGTGTTTCATGCGCTGCCGATCGCGCGTGGGAAGTCGATGAGCAGCGGTCACTGGGCGCGCGATCTGCTCGATTTCTACGGTCAGAACATCTTCATGGCGGAGACGTCGGCGACGAGCGGGGGGCTCGACTCGCTGCTGCAGCCGCGCGGGCCGATCAAGAAGGCGCAGGACCTCGCGGCGCGCGCGTTCGGTGCGCGCGAGACGTTCTTCGTGACCAACGGGACTTCGACGGCGAACAAGATCGTGGCGCAGGCGTTGATCCGGCCCGGCGACATCGTGCTCGTCGATCGCGACTGCCACAAGTCGCATCACTACGCGTTGGTGCTGGCGGGTGCGATGCCGGTGTACCTGGATTCGTACGCGCTGCCGCAGTATTCGATGTACGGCGCGGTGCCGCTGGCGGAGATCGAGCGTCAGCTTCTTGATCTGAAGGAGGCGGGCAAGCTGGATCGTGTGCGGATGCTGATCCTGACGAACTGTACGTTCGACGGGATCACGTACGACCCCGAGCTGGTCATGGAGCGCGTGCTCGCGATCAAGCCCGACATGATCTTCCTGTGGGATGAGGCGTGGTTCGCGTACGGTCGATTCAGCCCGACGCTCCGCCTGCGCACGGCGATGGACGCGGCCGCTCGCCTGCGGGCGAAGTACCGGGCGGACGGTGCGCCGGATCGCGGCGTCGATCGGGAGCGCGTTCGCATCCGTGTCTACGCGACGCACTCGACACACAAGACGCTGACGTCGCTGCGCCAAGGCTCGATGATCCATGTCTTCGATGAGGACTTCGAGCAGCACGCGTCGGACTCGTTCAACGAAGCGTTCATGACGCATACCTCGACCTCGCCGAACTATCAGATCGTCGCGTCGCTCGATGCCGGACGCCGGCAGGTCGAGCTCGAAGGGTTCGAGATGGTCGAGCAGACCATCGGGCTCGCGATGACGCTCCGTCAGCGCGTGAGCGAGCACCCGGACCTGTCGCGCGTGTTCTCTGTGCTGCGTCCGTCGGACATGATCCCCGCGGAGCACCGCGCGTCGGGGATCGAGTTCTATTACGACCGTGATGAGGGATGGGGCCCGCTCGGTGAGGCGTACCACGACGACGAGTTCGTGCTCGACCCGACGCGGGTGACGCTCTACATCGGGGAAACGGGGCTCGACGGCGATTCGTTCCGTCATCTGCTGATGGACAAGTTCGACATCCAGATCAACAAGACCTCGCGGAACACCGTGCTGTTCATGCCGAACATCGGGACGACACGCGGCGACATCGCGTACTTGGTGGACGTGCTCGTCGAGATCGCGCTCGACATCAAGGACAAGCTCTCGCTCGAGAGCAGCGCGGGGCGTGCGCGTCACGCGGCGCGAGTGGATTCTCTGACCGACGGCCCGCCCCTGCCGAACTTTTCGAGGTTTCACGAGTCGTTCAAGCCGGACGATGCGCCGACGGCGGAGGGTGATCTGCGCCGGGCGTACTTCCTCGCGTACGACGATCGGAATATCGACTTCGCCGCCCTCGATCGGGGGCTGCTCGAAGCGATCAGGGGTGGCGAGACGTTCGTGTCGGCGGCGTTCATCACGCCGTACCCGCCCGGGTTTCCGGTGCTCGTGCCCGGGCAGGTGGTGAGCGAGCAGATCATCGCGTACCTGCTTGCGCTGGACGTGAAGGAGATCCACGGCTATGACCCAGAGCGGGGTCTGCGGGTCTTCAACGAACGCGCGTTGGAGTCGGCGTCGGCCCAGCGCATCGCGAGCGCGAACGTGGAAAGGGCGTGACGTCATGGGCGTGACCAAGCCGAGTGCATCTTCAGCGACCATCAAGGGCGGGCGTCGCGGCGCTTCCGCGAAGCCGCTGCGCGCAGACCAGCCCAAGCGGAAGCGTCCGAAAGCGCTGCGGGGCATGTCGGATATCCGCCGGTTCTTCCACCGCAACTCGAAGCCGGTGTACTTCGTGAGCGCGACGCCGTTCAACCTGCTGGGCATGGACGAATGGGTGCGGAACTTCACGTTCATCAACGCGATCGATTGCTTCGACGGGCAGCATCCGAACGTGTTCGTGCCCGAGGAGATCGAGCACGAGCCGTGGGAATCGATCGAAGACATCAATAACTACCTGCTCGCGCACCCGTCGGTCGCGGAGCTCGTGAAGGAGCGCGGGCCGGGGGGCAAGGCCGTGTTCCTGATGTTCGACGAGAAGACCGAGGCGCTGTGTGAGAAGCTGGGCCTCGAGGTGTGCTTCCCGTCAGCCGATCTGCGCAGCCAGATCGACGACAAGATGGAGACGACGCGCATCGGCGACCGCGCGGGCGTCGAGTCCGTGCCGAACGTGCTCGGCAAGGTCGGGTCATACAAGGAACTGCGCAAGCTCAGCAAGAAGCTCGGCGACGATCTGGTGATCCAGACGGCGTACGGCGACTCGGGGCACACCACGTTCTTTGTGTCCAGCGAGGAAGACTTCGAGACGTGCGCCGACGAGGTGACCTCGGCGCCCGAGGTGAAGGTCATGAAGCGCATCCGCTGCCGCGGTGCGGCGCTCGAGGCGTGCGTGACCAAGCGCGGCACGATCGTCGGGCCGCTCATGACCGAACTCGTCGGGTTCGAGGAGCTGACGCCCTACAAGGGCGGCTGGTGCGGGAACGAGGTCTTCGCCGGGGCGTTCAGCGCGGAGATCCGTGAACGCGCGCGCGAGTCGGCGATGAAGTTCGGCGACGAGCTCAAGGAGCAGGGCTACCGCGGGTACTTCGAGCTCGACTTCCTGATCGATCTCGACAGCGAAGAGGTGTACCTCGGCGAGTGCAACCCGCGCATCACCGGCGCGAGCTCGATGACGAACCTCGCGTGCTTCGCGCACGCCGACGCGCCGCTGTTCCTCTTCCACCTGCTCGAATGGATGGACATCAACTACCAGCTCGACCCGGAGAAGCTGAACAAGCGTTGGGCGAACCCGGACAACATCGACACATGGTCGCAAATGGTCATCAAGCACACGGGCGAGGACGTGCGGCAGATCACGCACGCGCCGGCGTCGGGCATCTGGGAGTTGCACGAAGACGGGAGCGCCAGCTACGTGCGCATGCAGACGCACCGGCGCACGGTGCAGTTCGAGAACCGGGCGTTCTTTCTGCGGATCTCCGGCGCGGGCGACTACTTCTACGAGGGCGCCGACCTCGGGATCCTCGTGAGCCCGGGGCGGTTCATGGACGACGAGTTCCGCCTCACCGATCGTGCGCGGGCGTGGATCAACGGGATCAGCAGCCACTACGCGGGCGTGGAGCTGCCGCGGGCAGAGCTCGAAGCGGTGGGCGTCGAAGACCATTCGTTCAAGCTCCTCTGAGTCACGCTGTTGCCAGCGATCACGTTCCGTATCGTGGATGACGAGGCCGATCGAGGCACGCTCGACGATGTGTTCGCGTCGTACTGGCCCGCGTATCGGCGTTGGATGGAGCGGGCGAACGAGACCGAGGTCGAGGCGTGCCGAAGGTCGCTGCGCGCACACATGCCGGAGTTGGTGGCGCCGTTCGAATCGTTGCTCGATCGGTTTGGCGGCGGCGACGACGTGGCACGGTTCCTGACGCTGTGGAACCCGCCGCGTGTGATGCGCGCGTGCACGCAGCTGGTGTTTGATTCGGAGCAAGGTCCGGTGCTCGTACGCACGTACGACCATCATCCGAAGCTGTTCGACGGCATCGTGCTGCGCAGCGCGTGGAAGTCGCCGGTGCTCGCGCTGAGCGATTGTGCGTGGGGCGCGCTGGACGGGGTCAATGGGGATGGTCTTGCCATCGCGCTAGCGTTCGGCGGGCGCGACGCGATCGGGGACGGCTTCGCGGCGCCCCTTGTTTGCCGATATGTGCTGGAGACGTGCGCGAATGTGGCGCAGGCGCGGCGTGCGCTCGCGCGGCTGCCGGTGTACATGCCGTATACGTTCGTGGTGGCGGATCGCGCGGGCGACTTCGTGACGGCGTACCTGGGACCCGATCGGGAGGCGGTGTTCGTCGGTGCCCGGGCGTCGGCGAACCATCAAGGGCGGATCGAGTGGGCGGCGTATGCGCGCTTCAGTCAGAGCGAGAAGCGGCAGGCGTGCGCGCGCACGCTGCTCCGGTCGGCAAGCAACGTTGATGATGTGCTCGGGTCGTTTTGCGAGCCGCCGCTGTGGCGCACGGCGTATTCCGAGGGCAGCGGCACGCTGTATGCCGCGTGCTACGAGCTGGAATCGTCCGTGTTGACGCTGGCGTGGCCGGGATCTCGGGAGCGGGTGTTGCTCGCGGATGTGCGTGAGAAGACGGTGCGTGCGGAGTTGCCGGCGGACACGGGGCGAGCGGCGCGTCGGGGTGCGTGACGGCGCGCTTTGTGGTGGCTTCTCGATCGTGTGTGTTTGATCACAGGGGGTGAAGAGAAAGAGCCCGCTCGAGCGAGCGGGCCCTGTTCACGTGTTTGGATGTCGCAGGTGGCGCGGATTAGAGCGTTTTTCTTCGCTTTGTAGCGCCGCACGGCGCGTGTCCGGTTGCGCATCGCGAGCGGCCGTCGTACTCTCACGCTCGGCCCGAAGGAGCGGGCCGGGAAGGGGCTCGGATGCCGGTCGCCTACTCGAAGGATCTG
>JBCDCB010000050.1:0-18148 GCA_039182735.1 Planctomycetota bacterium | reverse complement strand
GCTGACCCGGGAGATCGCGCGACAGCTCGGATCGCGCAGCACCAGCGGCGTCGTGGTCGTCGACGTGGTGCGCGGCAGCAGCGCGGACGATGGCGGGCTGGAGGTCGGCGACATCATCCTGGCCGTCGACAACAGCATGGTCGCTTCGACGGCGGACCTCGACCGGGCGTTCCGGCGCTCCGGCGGCGAGGCGGAACTGCGGGTCGTGCGAGACGGTCTACGCGGGACGCTCACGATCCGGCCGTAACACAGCCCGTTCCGTTCGCGATGCGATTTGGATCTTCACAGGAACACCGCTCATAGCCCTCGGAGCGGACTATCGCGTTGTCGCGCCGGAGCGTGGCCTGAAGATGCCGAGGCAGGCGGTCTGCCCGTGGACAAAGACGCCATCGCCGATCGGACCGATCTCACCGGCCGCGAAGAAGCCCGAGATCGGGAGTGCGCCTGACTGCTCGGACGCGTTCAACGCTCCGTCAAGGTCGCCGAACGCGCGTCGGATAGTCGTGACATCGGCGTTGGTGTGTCCGAAGAGCCGGCGCCCGCGCCCGTTGCACGTGAACAGCATCCCGCCGGCGTAGGGCCCGCGCATCGAGAGCCCGGCGAGGAGCAGCCCGAGGTCGTCGTGCGCCGTCCGCGCGTCGCGCGCGTGGAACTGCACCGTCTGCCCCGTGCGCACGAGGTCGCCCACCGCGATCGCGTTGTTGGCCTGATCGACGCCGAGGATCCCGCGGATGAGGAAGTCCCCGCGTCCGAACCTGGGCTTGCGTTCGTCGATCACGCGCCCCACGAAGAGCCCGTTCGACAGCAGCTCCCGATCATCGGGGTCCAGTTCTGACACCATCTCTTCCAGCACCGAGACGGCGTCACGCCCGGCGAGCCCCGTGATGATGTTCCGCTGCGCCTTGGTCACCACCATCGTCGGGCCGATGGGCTTGCACCCCTGGCTGACCAACGCATCGACGGCGATGTCGCCCCGAATGGTCACACCGATCCCGCCCGAGTGCGAGACCTGATCGTTGAGAAGCAGCGCGTTCCCGCCCGGCGCCGGGCTGGCGCTCGCCAGCCCGCCCATCGCGGGCACGTTCGGGCCCGGCAGTCGCGCGAAGGCGTCGAGTGTGCTGCCCGTCGGCACGCTGAAGGGGTCGGCGAAGAAGAGCACGCCGCGCGCGTCGTCCTCCACGCCCATGATCTTGCCCATCACTTCGAGCGCCGCGTCGTCGCCGTCGTTCACGTGCGGGAGTTCGCGGTACGTGAAGGGCACGAGCGACGTGTTCGGCATCGACGCGACGAAGACCGACGCCCCCGTCCGCTGCTCGTATTCGTGATGGCTCGCGACCACGCCCTCGGCCGACACCCCGATGATCGTCCCCGGCGCGAGCCGGTACTTCAAGGCGTCGGCAAGCTCGGCAAGATGGGTCACGTGCCTGCCGCTCACGAAGAGCACGCACAGGTCGGCCTCTCCGGGCTGGATCGCGGGCGTGACGCCCTCGATCAACGCGCTGGCCGCGGCGTCGGGGTCGTGTTCGAGCGTCCCCGCGCAGGCGGCGGCGAGTTTCGTACTGGTCGAGACGTGCTGCTCCACGCGGCGAGTGTACGGGTCGCGCACGCGTGCGGTTGCCCCGGCGATTCCTGTTGAGTCTGTGTTGGCAGGGGGTTAGTGTTCACCCAATGAGGCGCCGCCCGAGGGGTGTTCGTGCGCCATCGACCCGCGGAGAGGAGCCTCCATGACGGAACTCGCGTCACGTCCCGAAGGTCTGCTGGATGGTCACGATCCCGTCGAGGTCGAAGCGCTCGCGGGTGCCGTGGGCCCGTCGATCGACCGCGCGCTCGACGCGCTCTACGGCAAGCTGCAGCGCAGCGAGCCGGTGCGCCCGGGCGACACCGCCGCGCCGTGCAAGGCGCACTGGTGCGCCGAGCTCGAGGGCGACTCGATCCTCAACACCGAGTACATCCTCATGAAGTGGATCCTCGGGCAGGAGCAGCAGCCGGAGGCCACCAAGGACGAGCTCGATCGCTTCGAACGCTGCGCGAACTACATCCGCTTGCTGCAGCGCGAAGAGGACGGCTTGTGGGGGCAGTACCCCGGCTCGCCGCCGGACATCTCCGCGAGCGTCAAGGCCTACTTCGTGCTCAAACTCATGGGCGACGACATCAACGCCCCGCACATGGCGCGCGCACGCGAGGGCATCCTTAAACTCGGTGGCGCCGAGAAGATCAACACCTTCAGCATGTTCTACCTCGCGTGCCTCGGTCAGGCGGAGTGGAGCGCGTGCCCGAGCATCCCGCCCGAAGTTGTGCTGCTGCCGCGCTGGTCGCCCTTCCATCTGGACAAGGTCGCCGCGTGGACGCGCACGATGATTTTGCCGCTGGCGATCTGCACCGCGCTGCGCCCGGTGCGCGAACTGACGTCCGAGCAGGGCATCGAAGAACTGTGGGTCGATCCCAAACGCCGGTCCAAGCTCAACCAGTCATGGGACACCAGCCACCCCTTCGGCTGGACCAACGCCTTCCTCACGATCGACAAGGCCCTCAAGCGCGCGCAGCGCATGGGCGTTTTCATATCGCGCGAGAAGGCGCTCAAGAAGGCCGAGCGCTGGATCGTCAACCGCGTGCGCGCGGAGACGACGCACGGGCTCGGCGCGATCTTCCCGCCGATGGTCTACATCCAGGTCGCGTTCAAGGCGCTTGGTTACGAGCGTGACCACGCCGTCATGCGCGAGGCCGAGGCGCAGCTCGACCGCTTCTTCGTGGACATGCCCGAGGGTCGCGAGGACCTGTGCCGCATCCAGCCCTGCTTCAGCCCGGTGTGGGACACGGGCACGGCGCTGTACGCGGTCACCGAAGCCGGTCGCCGGCGCGAGAGCGACGAGACGCTCGCCGAGATCTGCGATTGGCTGATGGAGCGCGAGATCGGGCACGTGGGCGACTGGGTCAACAACCTTCGACCGGGCGATCGCGAGGCCTTCACGCGCCCCGGCGCACCGGGGCGCGACTGGGGCTGCTGGGCCTTCGAGTACTCCAACGAGTGGTACCCCGACGCCGACGACACGGCGATGGTTGCGATGGCGTTGTGGCGCGCGGGGGGCGATCAGAACCGCGAGGCCGCGCGCCGCGGCGTGCGCTGGATGCGCGCGCTGCAGAACGACGACGGCGGCTGGGCGGCCTTCGATCGCACGCGCGATCGTCGCTGGATGGAGCACGTCCCCTTCGCCGACCACAACGCGATGCAGGACCCGTCGTGCGCCGACATCACCGGGCGCGTGCTCGAATCGCTCGTCACCTGCGGCGTCTCCAAAGACGACCCCTGCGTCCGCGACGGCGTGGAGTACATCCGCTCCGACCAACGCGACTTCGGCGGCTGGTTCGGGCGCTGGGGCGTCAACTACATCTACGGCACGTGGCAAGCCGTCGGCGGGCTCGTCCACGCGGGCGAAGACCTCGACGCGCCCTATCTCCGCAAGTCTTCGCAGTGGCTGCACAGCATCCAGAACGAGGACGGCGGCTTCGGCGAGGACGCCGACTCCTACTTCGACGAGTCGCTCATCGGGCGCGGGCCCAGCACCGCGAGCCAGACGGCGTGGGCGGTGATGACGCTCATGTACCTCGACGGGCCCGACGACCCCGCCGTGCGCCGCGCGATCGCGTACCTCGTGCGCACGCAGTTGACCGAGGACACGCCCGCCGACCCGCCGCGCCTGACGATCGGCGAGCCCGCGGGCTCGTGGCACGAAGAGTGGTACACGGGCACCGGGTTCCCGAAGGTCTTCTACCTGCGCTACCACCTGTATCGCCACTACTTCCCGCTGATGGCGCTAGCGCGCTACCGTCGTCTGACCGAAGCGGCCGCTTCGGCGAGCTGATCGGAGGTCGGGATGAAGAGGTTGGCACTCATGCTTGCAGCGTTTTGTGGGTTTGCGGCTCAGAGCAGTTCTGCATCAGTTGATGTCGAGCGCGTTGAATTGCGTTGTTGGCTTGAGTCGCCGGGTGGAGCGCTGCCGTTTATTGCGTACACCTATCCAGTCATCGATATCAGCCTTGGAGTTGTCGCTCGCTCGTTCGTCGTGCCCTCGGGGGAGTCTGCGGTTGGCGGAGAGAACCCGCGCCCCCCGAAAGGGCAACCCTGGGTGTACCAGCTCCGGCCGTACGACGCGTCGATTGAACTCTCAAGGCGTACAAGTGGTGAGCCCCTACAGCTTGGTACGTACCGCAAGGTTCGCGGGAAGGACAACATCGCCGAGATGACCGTGTTCTTGGAAGAGGTAGACGGCGACGTCCCCCTCTTCGACCCCATCGAGAACCCCACTGGCGGCTACGCGCACGCGGCTGACATGCCGACGCGCTGGCGCGTGGACTTCTCGTCCAGCGACAACGACGCCATGCTCCTGCTCGAAGCGAGCGAGTGGCCGGAAGTCACCGGCACGATCCGCACCACCACCGGCGATTACGGCTATCTCTCGGGTTCCTTCGAGGGCGATCGACTTCGCCTCGCGACCTTCGACGGCGCGCACGCCTTTCTCTTCGATGCCACGCTCAACGAAGCGGGCGAACTCGTCGGCGACTTCTGGTCGGGCAACCACTGGCACGAGACGTGGACCGCCACGCCCGACGCCGACATGGAACTGCCCGACCCGTTCACGCTCACGAAGTGGGTGGGCGGCGTGCCTCTCAGCGACATCCGGTTCCCCGATGTTGACGGCAACGTGCGCTCGCTCGCCGACCCGGAGTTCGCGGGCGACGTGCGCATCATCGAGGTCTTCGGCACGTGGTGTCCCAACTGTCGCGACGCGACGCGCGAGCTCGTCGAACTCAAGAATCGCTACGAGCGCCGCGGGACGATCTCGATCGTGGGGCTCGCGTTCGAGGTGACGGGCGACTTCGAGACGGACGCCGCGCGCGTGAAGGCGTACAGCGAGCAGATGGGCGTGACGTGGCCGGTGCTGATCGCGGGAACGAACGACAAGGCCGACGCGAGCGAGAAGTTCCCGCTGATCGACAAGATCCGTTCGTACCCCACGACGATCTTCATGGACGCCAGCGGCGTCGTGCACGCGGTCCACCAAGGCTTCAACGGCCCGGCGACGGGCGAGGCCTACGAGAAGCAGCAGGCCGAGTTCCACAAGATCATCGACGGGATCCTGCGGACGAAGCACATCCGGTGACGACATTCTTGGGTGCCACGATGCGCCGCGCAGCGGCACGTCGTGCCGTTCGACGCCCATCTGCACGACGCGGCGGAGCCGCATCGTGGCACCTGTTCATCTGGTGTCGCCTGCCGCCGGCTCCTTCTCCCCTCGGGGGAGAGCAAGCAAGAGATGATCAGTCGATATCCCCGCGTTCACGCGCGGATTCGAGCGTGCGCGTCACAAACTTGCGTAGGTAGCTCTCGAAGGACTTGCCGTGCGCGGTGTCCTTGCCGGTGAAGTCGAGCGAGGCGATGTCCCTGTACGCAATCGTGCGCTTGTCGTCGCTCTTCGGCGGGAGCAGACGCACGTGCGAGTCGGCGAGCGTATCGCCCTTCACGCGATCGAAGATGAAACCCTCGACGGACTCGCCGCTCGTCGTGTGGATCGTGACATCGCCGCGGTAATCGAAGGCCTCTTCGAGCGCGTTGATGAGCGCGGCTTCGTCGTCTTTCGTGACGACCAGCCCCTGCAGCGTCGCGGCGTCGCCCTCGCGCCCGAGGATGGACGTGACGATCTCTTCGATGGACTTGCCGCGGAGTTCGTTCTTGACGGCCGATGGCATGCGTGTGTTCCTCTGGATCTCTCTGACGAGCCGCCCGTGTCGGCAAGCGGACTCCGGTCCCGCGCCCTCACGGTCGCGGCTCGTATCGGATCAGCCGAACGTTCTCCCCGACGCGGGGTCCATCATTTTCCAGCCGAGGGTTCTGCAGGCGCGGCTGAGGACGGCCCACGCGTTGTCCTCGTCGATGACGGAGACCATGGCCTGCATGACGTTGTCGTCGGGCCCGACCATGGGCATCTGGACGATGATGCCCGGGCCGAAGAGGAGCCCGTGGGTGTCGGGCGCATTGTCCGGCGCGGTGTTGAAGTTCGAGAGCGCGTCGATCACGTCGGAGTATCTGCCGAGCGGGATCGCGTTGAGGGCGGTGCCCGCGGCGGCGTCCTCGTCGCCCGGGTCGGGCTCGAGCAGTTTGATCAGCACAACGTTTCGGAACGATCCCACGTGAGGCCCTCTGCGTGGCCGCCGGAGCGGCGTGAACCGGGGAGTATGGGCGCTGCGGCCCGGGGAATCAACGCGTCCGGGTGCCGGCGGCGAACTCGGCGGATTCCTCTTCCGAGCGGGCGACGAGCCGCTCGACGCGATCGGGCGTCATCCAGGGGAGTTGCTCGATCTTCTCGCGGAGGCGTGGCGGGAAGGGCTCGCCGCGCCGTTCGTGACGCGGGCGGGTCTTCCAGTAGCGGTGCATCCAGAGGTACTGCTCGGGTGCGCTGCGGACCATGTTCTCGATCGCGCGCCGGTAGCGCGCGGTGACGTAGAAGAGCGGATCGGGCTGATCGACCCAGTCGTCCGGGCGGATGATGTCCATGATTTCGAGGCGGTACTTGAAGAGCTGGCTGTCGAGCCCGTCGCCGCTCTGCGCGCCGCCCATGGGGCTGACGCGCCGCGCCATCCCGCAGATGATGGGGGCCTCGTAGCGGAGGGCGAGGAGCCCGATGGTCTTGTAGGTCGAGGCGAGGCGATCGAAGAAGGGGACGGGCATGCCGCGCTCGCCGGCGTTCTGATCGGCGATGAACCCGACCGGGTCGCCGCGCTCGACGATGGGCGGGAGCAGGTCGGCGGCGCCGAACTTGTCCACGAGCGTGAGCCCGCGACGCTGGCGCGTGTCGCGCAGCCACGCGTCGAGCGGCTTGAGGTCGAGCGGTCGGTAGAGCGCGTGCACCGGGAACCCGAGCACCGCGAGCGTGTAGCCGAGCAGTTCCCAGTTCCCGCAGTGCCCGGTGATGCTGATGGCGCGCTCGCCGCGCAGCAGGATCTGCAGCGTCTCCTGCACGTTGCCGATCTCGATGTGGTCGGCGTAGGCGTCTTCGGACATCAGGCGCGGCTGGTAGATCACCTCCGCGCCGAGGCAGAAGAGGTGGCGGTACGCATCGACCGCAGTGCGCCGGCAACGCTCCTCGTCCCAATCGGGGAAGCACCAGCCGATGTTGTCGATCGCGCGTTGCAGGCGTTTCTTGTTGAACGGGGCCTTGGAGAACGCGTCGCCCGCCGAGCGCATGGCGCGCATCGCGTGATCAACGCCCGCGGCGTGTACGAGCGACTCGCCCCCGCGCACCATGGCGTAGACGGGCCCGTGGGCCCATGTGGGCATCGGCTTCTTCTTTTTGCGCCGCCGGCGCGGGGTGCTCACGCGCGTGGGCTCAGGTGCGATCGTCGAGCCCGGTCAGCGAGTAGAGCCGGTTCTCGTTGAGGATCGGGATGCTGGTGCGGGTGGCGGCTTCGAAGAGGCGGTCGTACCGCAGCACGACATCGCGCAGTTCGAGATAGCGGTTGATGAGCGCGACGGGGTCGTCTCGCTTGGGCTCGGGCGGGAGCAGGGGTTTTTCGCCGAGCACGAGGAAGTCGGTGTCGCCGCTGACGTCGTCGGTGACCACGCCACCCCATTCCTCGATGATCGCCTTGATGTCCTGCGCTTCGCGCGGGGTGGCGATGCCGTCGCGGTCGGCGTCGAACGATCCAAAGACCACGAACGAGTACGTCTTGCTGGGGTCGTAGACGGCGTTGGCGATGACGTCGCCCTCGACGATCACGTTGCGATCCGAGGAGCGGATCACGCGCGCGACGCTGCCACGGTCTTCGACGCGGATCACTTCGACCGCGGCCTTCCCGCGCGGGTAGACGCCGTCTTCATCGGGGCGGATCGAGGTCCGCGCCGAGTAGAGCTCGAACGTCATCCCCAGCACCACGCGATCGACACGCCCGCGATCGATGTAGACCTCGTTCGCCGACGGGTTCACGCCCACGACGCGACCGTCCACGAGCGCGGCTTCGTCGGGAGCGCGGAGGGTGTCGGTCGAGCGTTCCCCGCGGAGCGACGCGAGCTGCTCGCGGAGGATCAGGATCTCGTTGTCGCGCTGCGAGAGCTCGTTCTCGAGAGAATCGATGACGGCCTCCGACTCGCCGCGGATGTCGAGGAGTTCGCCCTCGATCTCGAGCTTGGTCTCTTCGAGGTCGGCGCCGAAGCCGGCGACCTGCGACGTGAACGACCGCACCTCGCTCGAGTTGTCGGCGATGCTCTCTTCATACGACAGGCGGAGGTCCTCGATGCGGTCCTCGGCGCGTCGGCGTTCGGCGATCGCGTCTTCCGCGGACTGGCGGGCCCGGTCGAGTTCGCGATTCAGGCGGTTGATCTCGGCGTCGCGGTCCTGGACGATGGTGAGCAGGTTGGGCGCGCCGTCGCCGAAGCGATCATCGATCTTGGACTGCAGGGTCTCGAGCGTCTCGCGCGAGGACCCGCTGACAAGCCGCATGGTCTGCTGGAGCGAGTCGTCGAGATAGGGCACGACCCCGTCGCGTCCGGCGGCGGAGCGGAGCTCGTCCCACCGGTCGCCTCGCTGGTTCGCGGGGATCGCCGCGGCGAGGTCGCTGATCGCGTCGCCCTTCTCACGCGTCAGACGCTGCGTCTGCGCAAAGAAGACGATCGACAGGATGAAGAACGCCAACGCCAGAACGGTGAACACGGCGAGCGTGAGCATCATCCCAAGGCTGGCGGTGGTGCGGCTTGCCATCACGCGGCTCCGTACGTCTGGCCCCACGCGACGGCTCGCGCCGGTCTACGCAAGGCGGACTCGATCTCGATGCGGGCCACGCGCTCCGGCGGCGCGACCCTCTCCCGACCCGGGACGGGCCGGGGAGTGTCCCGCGAGCCATTCGTCGCGTCAACCCGACCGGTTCCCCGGGCTACCCGACCAGCCAGCCCCGCAGCGCGAAGACCAACCCCAGGAATGTGGCGTACGAGAGCAGGTCGGTGATCATGGTCACGAAGATCGACGACGCCGTCGCCGGGTCGATGCCCAGACGCTCCATCAGCAGCGGGACGCCCGTCCCCACGAGGCACCCGATGTAGAGCGCCGCGATCATCGCGGCCCCCGCGACGAGCCCGATGCGCCAGTCCAGGGCGACCAGCGCCTCCGCCCCCATCGCCTGCCCGATCGCGCCGAGCGCGGTGATCGAGAGGCTGAAGGCGATCCCGACGAGGACGCCCGTGATCAGCCCGAAGAGCATCTCGCGGAGCAGCAGGGAGGCGATGCGTCCGCGCCGGACCTCGCCCAGGATGATCCCGCGGAGCGTGAGGGCCATCGACTGGTGCCCGGTGTTGCCCGCCTGGTTGGCGATGATGGGGAAGATCGCCGCCGTGATCGGGATGAGCTCGATCAGGTCCTGGGAAAAGAGGATGACCGCCGAGCCCAGCGCCGCGAGCAGCAGGTTCACGAGCAGCCACGGGAAACGCCCGCGCAGCTTGGTCCCGATCGATGAGTACACGGCCTCCGCGCCGCCCGCGCCGACCTGCTTGAGCGCATCTTCCGTCGTCTCGGCGGCGATGATGTCGATCACGTCGTCGATCGTGATCATGCCGAGCACGCGGCGGTGCTCATCGACCACCGGCAGCGTCAGCAGGTCGTATCGCTCGAAGATCCGCGCGACCTCCTCGCGATCGACCTCCGTGGTGACATAGTCCACGTCGCGGTCGAGGTGCTCGTCGAGGGGCTCCTCGTCGTCCACGATGAGCAGGTCCCGCAGCCCGATCGAGCCGACCAGACGCTTCTGATCGTCCACGCAGTAGACCTCGGTCTGCTCCTCGGCGAACCGGTCGATCGAGGCCATGCGTTTGATGCGGTCGATCGCCTGCCCGATGCGTGTGCCGGTACGGACGACGAGGATGTCCGTCGTCATGATCCCGCCGGCAGTCTCCGGGTCGTACAGCGCGAGTTTCCCGAGCTGGGCGGCACGTTTGGGGTGAAGGCGTTCGACGAGTCGCTGCGCGACGTTGGGCGGCATGGCCTGCACGATGTCCGCCGCGTCGTCCGCCGTCATGCGCCCGAGCAGCGAAACGCCCTCGTCTTCGTTCAGGTCGAGCAGCACGGTCGCCGCGAGCGCCGCGTCCATGTGCGAGAGCGCGTCCGCCGCCGCCTCGTCGTCCATCAGGTGGACGACCTCGGCGGACTCACCGCGGTCGAGCGTTTCGAGCGCGTCCGCCGCGTCCGGCGCGTCCTGTTCCGAGATCACCGGCGCCAGCGCCCCCGGCTCGGCGTCCTGCTCGATCAGGCGCGCGACCTCGACGTCCGCCTCGTTCGGCGCGGTGGCGTCGCTCGGTTCGAGGATCTCCGCGCCGGTGCGCTCGTCCGCGTTCACGCCGCACCGCCGTTGCGCAGTTCATCGAAGACCGCGTACGCGATGTACGCCGCGTACCCGAGCAGCAGCAGGCAGCCCTCGATGCGGCTCAGCGTGCGCCCGCCCGTGCGCGACATGGGGTAGAGCAGGAACGAGAGCGCGACCATCACGCCGAGCGTGAGCAGCCCGCCCTCCGCCGGCAGCCCGACGGGGTTCACCAGCGCCGTGCACCCGAAGATCAGCAGCAGGTTGAAAATGTTCGACCCGACGACGTTGCCGACGGCGATGTCCACCTCGTTGCGCTTGATCGCCGCGAGCGTGGTGGCGAGTTCCGGCAGGCTCGTCGCAATCGCGACGATCGTCAGCCCGATGAGCGCATCGCTGAGCCCGAGCGCGCGCGCGACGCCGCTCGCGCCGGTCTCGCCGAGTTGCCCGCCGCCGACCAGCATCACCAGCCCGATCACAAACAGCACGACACCCTGCCACATGGGTCGGAGCGGCAAGTCGCGCACTTCCGAAAAGGTCTCGGCCTCTTCTTCGATGTACGCCTCGACCTTTTTGTCCTTGCGCGCGAAGTAGATCGTCGCACCGAAGAACGCGAGGAACGCCGCGAGCAGCACCCCCGCGTCGCCCCGCGAGAGACCGCTCTCTACCGCACGATCGCTCGACCACGGCAGCAGGATCAGCGCCGTGAACAGCACCGTCGCCATCAGCATGATGGGCATCTCGCGCTTGATCACCTGGCGATGCACCGCGAGGGGCGCGATGAGCGCCCCGATCCCGAGGATCAGCCCGATGTTCGCGATATTCGACCCGACCACGTTGCCGAACGAGAGCGCGTCGTTGCCCTTGCTTGCGGCAATGGTGTTGAACGCCAGCTCCGGCGCCGACGTCCCGAACGCGACCACGGTAAGCCCGATGATCAGCGGCGCGACGCCCAAGCGTTTGGCGATCGTGACCGCGCCCTCGACGAGCACGTCGCCGCCACGAAGCAGCAGCCAGATGCCCGCGGTGAGGATCACCGCGCTGATCGCCCACTCGGGCACGCCGAAGTCGGCGGCCACGCGCTGCTGAAACAGCATGAGCCCGGCCCCGAGGACGACCGAAAGGATGTCGAGCGCGATGCGGATCATCGGCGCAGCGTAGCGGAGGGCAGTCGCTCCGGACGAGCGCGCCCGTGAGGGAGCGGGTTTCAAGAGCCCGCTTGCTGACACGCGCGGCTCGTCAGAAGCCCTACACCCGCAGCTCGACCTCGCCTGACTCGTCGTCGAGGTTTTCGCGGAGCGGCTCGATCACCTCTTTGACGAAGCGTTCGGTCTGCTCGACCGCGAGGCCGACGTACTTCATCGGGTCGAGCAGGTCGCCCTCGGTGAGGCGGTCCTTGATCGACTCGAAGGCCGGGTCGTTGCGCAGGCGCTCGATCAGGTCGTTGTCAGCGCCTTCCTGCTTGATCCGCCACGCGACGTGCTGCGCGTGCATGCGGATCTTCTCGTGCAGTTCCTGGCGATCGCCGCCGGCCTTCACCGCTTCCATCATGATGTTCTCGGTCGCGAGGAAAGGCAGCTCGGCCATCAGATTCTTGCGAACCTGCGCCTCGTGTACGACGAGCCCCGAGATCACGTTGCGCATCACGTCGAGCGCGCCGTCCAGCGCGAGGAACGCCTCCGGCAGCACGAGCCTGCGGTTCGCGGAGTCGTCCAGCGTGCGCTCGAGCCACTGCGTCGCGGCCGTCTCGTAGGTGTTGCCCACGAGGTTCATCACGAAGCGCGTGATCGCGCAGACACGCTCGCAACGCATCGGGTTGCGCTTGTACGGCATCGCCGACGACCCGATCTGGTGCTCCTCGAAGGGCTCATCAACTTCCTTGCGATTGCAGAGCAGGCGGATGTCGGTGGCACACTTGTGGAGCAACGCAGCGATCGAGGCGAGAACTGACACAATGATCGTGTCGTGGATGCGCGGGTACGTCTGCCCGGTGAGGCCGATCGTCCTGACGCCGATGAACTTTGCGAGGCTATCAACCCGATTTGATGGGATCCCGAAGCTCGATGCGATAGATGCTGCTCGTTTCTCGCGTACAGCTGAGGCCTCTTGCTCTGTTAGTTTCGTGCCTGTGAGATGCTCATCGGGCATTTGTTCCAAAGTATCTATCGTCGACTCATATAGCATGCGCAAAGAAGAGTCTGCACTTTCTAGCTCCCCTTCGAATGAGTCATAGATGGTCCCATCACCGTGGAGTTTGTGAAGGTTCCACAACGCGCGTGCCTCGAATTCGAGCACTCTTTCTTCATTGCCACCGAACAGCGATGCATATGAGGCTTGGGTGCCGGTCGCTCCCCGGAAGCCGCGTAGGCGAGGCTCGCCGTCCTCAAACCCATACTCGCTCAAGCCCGCATTGCAGAAGTAGTACAAATCAGAGAGATGCGTCGCGAACCTCCGCCCCATCGTGGTCGGTTGCGCGGGCTGGTAGTGCGTGAGCCCAAGCGCGGGAAGTGACATGTGACGCTCTGCTTGCACAGCGAGTGCAAGTCGTAGAAGGTCGATGCCTTTGTCAATGACCGACCAAGCATCGTGCATCAACAACAACTCCGCGTTGTCGTTGATGTCCTGACTCGTCATGCCGAGGTGGATGATGCCCTTGGCCTTCGGGCAGCGGTCGCCCCACGCGTGCACATGGGCCATCACGTCGTGGCGTAGCTCGCGCTCGTACTTCGCCGCCAGTTCGATGTCGGCGTCCGTCACGTCCAGGTTCGCGCGCAGCTCTTCGACCTGCTCCCGCGTCACTAATGGCGTGTCGTCGTCCTTCGTGATCTCGTGCTGCGCCTCGGCGACGGCGAGCCAGATCTTCCGCCACGTCTCGAACTTCCGGCGCGGCGACCAGATCGCCTGCATCTCCGCGCTCGCGTACCGCTGCGACAGCGGCGACACATACCGATCGTTCGGGGATTGGGTGGGTGTGGGCATTCGTCTCTCGTGCGGGTTCTCGGATTCGGTCGATCCGTGCGGGAAACGTGATCGTATTCGATGCCGGGCGTGGTAGTCTCGCGGCGAGACACGCCGCCCGTGTCGGCAGACCCCGAACGAACGGACTCGCATGACCGCGATGTTCGACGCGACCGATTCTTCGATCTTCGACACGCCCGCGCGTGCGCCGAAGCGTCGCACCTCTTCAAAGAAGAGGGTGGTGGGGTCACGCGATGACATCGATCCCGGGCTCGATCCGGAGGCGGCGCGCGACGCAGCGCTCGTGCATGCCGCGAACTCCGGCGATCGCAAGGCGCTCGAAGAACTGCTGGGCCGCTACTCAGATCGTGTGTTTGGCGTGTGTTTGCGCATGTGCGGGTCCCGGGACAGCGCGGAGGACCTCGCGCAGGAGACGCTGGTCCGCGTGATCCAGGGCTTATCGAAGTTCGGGCACCGTTCGAAGGTCTCGACGTGGATCATCCGCATCGCGATGAACACGTGCCTGACGAACCGCCGACGGATGCGCCTGCGTCGCCACGCAAGCCTCGATGCGCCCGCGGGCGATGGGGGGGAATCGCTCGTCAGCCTGCAGCAGGATGCCGCGGAACCCGACGCGCACGAGCGCGTCTCAGGGCAGCGGGAACGGGCTCGGCTGCACGCGGCGATGTGCCGCATCAAGCCCGAGCAGCGGGCGATCATCATCCTCCGGGACGTGCATGGACTGGACTACGCGGCCATCGCGGACGTGCTCGACATCGCGGGCGGCACCGTCAAGAGCCGCCTCTTCCGCGCCCGCTCGGCGCTGCGCGACGAGATCGAACGACTGGAGCGCAGCGGCTAATCTGCGCCGTCCCTCCGATCGGCGGGAGGAATTGGACGTTCGATGACCCGCCCCTACGACGACATGCCGCCCGACGAGCTGATCGACCTCATCGAGGGCGAGCTGGACCCTGCGCGCGTCGAGGAGGCGCGCGCGATGCTCCAGGCCGACCCGGCGCTGCGTCGCCGGCTCCGCGCGATCCGCGAGGACCGCAAGTCGATGAGCACCGAGTCGCCCGACCAGCACCGAGCGCCGGCGGACCTTGTGGCGCGCGCGCTGGACGAATCTTCCGCTCGTGCCGCGCGCCCTCGGCGGGCGGGCTCGATCGGGCTGGCGCCGTGGCTCGGCGTTGCCGCCGCGGTCGGGATCGTCGTGGTCATCGGGCTCACGCTCGGCTCACCCGATACGCCGGAACAACAGCGCATCGCACAGCGCGGCGAGTTCGAAGGCCTTTCATCGCCAGGCGCGGATGGCTTCCTCGATGTCACGATCGGTGACGACGTGCGTGAAGCCTCGCGCGGGTTGCTGCCGGTCGAGCCCATCGACTCGACGCCGCTCGGCGATTCGCTGCGCTCGTGGGCGGACGGCGCGGCGACGGGGCTCCCGAGTTCGATCGCGGCGCCAGAGGTGCTCGCGAGCGGGACGGTCGCCGACGACTTCGATCCGCTCACGCTGCTCGTTGAAACGGGCGGCGCGGGTCGTGGGCGGTTGGCGCGCCTCTCGCAGGAGTCGGGGCTCGTCGTCGATGTGCCGGTGCGTTCGCGCGACGCGGCGGCGTCGAAGCTCGCGATCGTCGCGATGCGCGGGATGACGCGGGGCGACGCGGGCGTGCGCATTGAGCCGCTGGCATCGCTGCTGCTCGCCAACGCGAGCGCGAGCATGACGGAGGAGACGCGATCCTCGGAGACGCCGACACGCGCGACCATCTCCGCGACCGACGTGGAGGGCGTGTACCTCGTCCGTGTGCGCGCGGAAGAGTCGATCGACTACGAGACCATGCTCAGCGACGTGCTGCTCGAACTCGGCGCGCTGGACGATCGGGGCGAGAAGCCGGTCGTCCGGCTGGATTCGTCCGTCCACGGCAGCGGGGCGGTGCTCTCACCGGGTGACGCCGCGGCGGTGCTGGGGCCAGCGTCGGCTGATCCCACGCAGCGCGAGGGCGTGATGCTGATCCGATTGGTGGAGCCGACCTTGACGGATCAGGCGGGCTGAACGTTCTGCAGCCGTGCCTTGGCGAGGCGTTCGGCACGCAGGATCGCGTAGCCGATCAGCGGGGCGGAGAAGAGCGAGAGGATCACGAGGATTTCGCCGGTTGCCGCGGCGCCCAAACGGGTGGAGTCGAACGTGGTGTAAAGGATCGCGACGGGGATCAGCAGGGCGGCGAGGGTCGCGGCTGCGAAAGCCGCGCGGCGGATCGTGCGAATCGACATGAGCGTTCAAACCTCACCGAACGTGCCCGCAGCGCGAGCGAAACCGTGTCTTCGAGAGTCCCACCTGCTCGTCCGTGAGCGGGGCGATCGTGGCCGTTCGGCGGGTCGGGCGTCCCGCCCGGATCCGTCCGGGTGGGATCGCGAAGAATCGCGCCGCGGGCGCACGAATGCAAGCGAACTCCCCTGATATGTGGATTGGACGTGGACAGGTACGCCGCGCCCCGGCGTGCTCCGCGTGCGCGCGCCCAAGCGATCCGGTATCGTCCCGGATCCGACTGGAGTGCTCCGCTTCCGTGATTGCCCCTGACCACCCGACGACGCACCGCGCGCGGCACACGCGATCGCTCACGCGTGCTCTCCTCGTGCTGTGCGCCCTGGTTCCGCTGCTCGCGGCATCACCCGTGCGCGCGGCCGACGCGGAAGACGCCGCGGTCCCCGAGGAAATCCAGGGACGCCTCGTCGAGTCGATCCGGTTCGAGGGGCTCGAGCGCGTGCCAGACTTGCTGGTGCGGAACCAAATGCGCACGGCGGCGGGACGCCCGCTCGATCCGGACGTCATCCAGGAAGACCTGAGGCGTTTCGAGCGGCTCGGGGAGTTTCGGCGGATCAACGCCGACGTCGTGCCGGGCGGCTCCCCGGGCAGCGTGATCGTCGTCTTCGAGTTCGACGAGGCGCCGATCGTCGAAGACGTACTCGTCGTCGGGAACCGTCAGCTCACGGACAACGAGGTCGCCGACGTCGTGCGCGGGATCGTCTCGCTGCTCGCGGGCGTGCCCATCGATGAGTTCCAGATCGGGCAGGGGCGGCGCGCGATCGAGGACCTCTACCGCGAACGCGGGTTCTATCAGGTCGAGGTCACCGTCGATCGGAGCGAACTCGAAGAGTTCGGCAACGTGATCTTCCAGATCCGCGAGGGCGAGCGCGTCCGCATCACGTCGATCCGGTTCGAGGGCAACGAAGCGTTTACCGCCAAACGCCTGCGCCCCAACATCAACACCAAGACCGCGGGGATCTTCCAGAAAGGCCCGGTCGATGAGGGCGTGCTCGATCGCGACGTCGCGGCGATCGTCGGGTTCTATCGAGACAACGGGTACCTCGATGCGCGCGCCGGACGCCGCGTGACGATCAGCCCCAACGGGCGCGAAGCGATCGTGACGTTCCTGGTGGAAGAGGGCGAGCTCTACACCCTGCGTGAGGTGCAGGTCTTCAACGCCGCGAGCCCGGACAACCCGCTCGAGGTCATGGACGTCGAGCAGGTCCGGGCGATTTTCTCGGTGAAGCCCGGCGACGTCTTCGCGGACGCCCGCGTCGGCGCCGCGACGGAGGCGGTCCGCGACGCGTACCGCACGTTGGGATACGTGGACGCCGTGGTCACGCGCGCACAGCTACGCGACCCGGAGCAGCCGGTCGTCGATGTTCGGCTCGGCGTGCGCGAGGGCGATCGCTTCAAGACGGGGCTGATCGTGGTTCAGGGCAACGAGCTCACGCAGCAGCGGGTGATCCGCCGGCGCGTGGACCTGCAGCCCGACCGCTGGCTCGACGCGACGCAGATCGATCGCACCGAGCGCCGCCTGCGTCGCAGCCAGCTCTTCAACGCGAACCCCGTGGCGGGGCGCACGCCGACGGTCACCGTGCAGCCGGAAGACCCGGCGCTGCCCGGATTCCGGGACGTGCTCGTCGAGATCGAAGAGACGAACACCGGCTCGCTGAGTTTCGGCGCCGCCGTCAGCAGCGACGCGGGCCTGACGGGCGTCATCTCGCTCGAGCAGCGCAACTTCGACGTGCTCGACCTGCCCGATTCGTTCGACGAACTGCTGCGCGGGCGCGCGTTCCGCGGCGCGGGGCAGCAGTTCAACCTCACCGCCGCCCCGGGCACCGAGTCGTCTTCGTACTCGCTCTCCATCACGGAGCCGGCGCTCTTCGATTCGCCTTATTCGCTGGGCGGCGTCGTCGCCTACCGCGATCGCGAGTTCAACGAATTCGACGAGGAACGTATCACCGCTCGGCTCACGTCCGCGCGCAACTTCGGCACGCGCTGGCAGGGCGGCGTCTTCCTTCGGGCCGAGTCCATCGATATCAGCGATGTGGACTTCGACGCCCCTGTGGACATCTTCGAGGTCGAGGACCAGAACACCATCACCAGCGTCGGGTTCAGCTTCAATCGCCAGACCTACGACAACCCCTTCCGACCCACCCGCGGCACGCGCACCCAGGTCGGGCTCGAGCAGGTCGGGGTCTTCGGCGGCGACTTCGACTACACCAAGCTCACGCTCGAACACAAGAGCTACTTCACCGTCTCGGAAGACTTCCTCGGACGCCGCAGCACCGTCTTCATCGAATCCCGCATCGGGTACGTCCCCCAGGGGCAGGACGACATCCCGATCTTCGAGCGGTTCTTCCTCGGCGGGCGTTCTTTCCGAGGCTTCGACTTCCGAGGCATCGGGCCCGTCGGCGTCCGCAACGACAACGGGGAACTCGGGCAGGATTCCGTCGGCGGCGCCTTCTCCTTCTTCCTCGGTGCGCAGTACGAACGCCCCATCTGGCGCGACATCATCGCGATCGTCGGCTTCGTCGATTCGGG
>JBCDCB010000049.1:0-20560 GCA_039182735.1 Planctomycetota bacterium | reverse complement strand
CGAACCTCGGCGCCGGCTCGCCCGGCGCGATGGGCACGCCCGGCGATGTCGATGGCGACGGCGTCACCACCACCGCCGACATCACGCTGGTCGTCTCCAACCTCGGCTGCGCGCCGTAAGGGGAGTCTTTTAGCGACACAAGCCGCAGTGTCGATCGACTCAAGCTCTTTCTGAGCGCCGGCGTCTTGCCGCCGGTCGCCGAATGGTCAAGACCCGTGGACTCGCGACCGTCACGCGTGCAGACCCCCGACCTCGATGACGATCGGATCAACGACGTTGTGTACCTCAAACCGGGCACCGGCACGGCGATCGTGTTCAGCAACGGCGGCCGCACGTTTCAGCCGCCGGTGTCATTCCCGACGCGAGACCGACCGCGAGCGATCGTGAGCGCCGACGTGACGCTCGTGGTCTCGAACCTCGGATGCACCTGCGATCCGGCGTAGCCCCGACTCTTCACGCATGAGGCGCGGCGCGTGTAGGCTGCGTGCATGCCACATCGAACACTCGGCGTTCTCATCGCGATCGTTGCGCTGCTCGCATGCCATCCCTGCGCCTTCGCACAGGCGGGTGAAAGGCCGGGCGCCTCGACGCTGCGCATCGGCACGAAGGTCAGCGAGCCGTTCGTCGTGCGCAACGAGGACGGCACGCTCGGCGGGCTCAGCGTTGAGTTGCTCGATGCCATCGCCGGGCTCGGTGGGTTCGAGTATCAACTCATCGAACGTGAACTGGACGACGCGCTCGATGACGTCGTTTCGGGCGAACTCGACGCTGCGATCGCGGCGATCTCCGTCACGCCGGAACGCGAGCAACGCCTCGACTTCTCGCACGCGTACTACATGAGCGGTCTGGGGATCGCGGTGCGCGCGGACAGTGGCAGCGGCGGGCTGCTGCGGGGGCTGCGCGGGCTGATGACCCCCGGCTTTTGGCTGGCGGTGGGGTCGCTGTCGCTTGTGCTGCTGCTGGTGGGGATCGCGGCGTGGCTCGCCGAGCGCCATCGCAACCCCGAGGAGTTCGGGGGCGGCGTGCTCGGGGGGATCGGCAACGGGTTCTGGTTCTCCGCGGTGACGATGACGACGGTGGGGTACGGCGACAAGTCGCCGCGGACGCTGCCGGGCCGGTTCCTCGCGCTGATCTGGATGTTCGCGTCGATCATCGTGATCTCGACGTTCACGGGGACGATCGCGTCGTCGATCACGGCGGCGTCGCTGGAGTCGCGCGTGAGCGGGCCCGACGACCTGCCGCGCGCACGCGTCGGGACGCTTGAGGGGACCGCGAGCCAGACGACGCTGCGCGCGCGGGGCGTGACACCCCGAGCCTACGAGACGGTCGAAGCGGGATTCGAGGCGCTCGCGCGCGACGAGATCGACGCGTTTGTGCACGACGCGCCGATCTTGCAATACGCGGCCTCTCGGTCGCACGCCGGTGTGGTGCGGGTGCTCGAGGCGCAGTTCGACTTGCGTCCGTACGCGATCGCGCTGCCGCCGGGTTCGGACCGGTCCGAGCCCTTCAACCGGGCGCTGCTGCGCGTGATCGAGGGCGCGGAATGGAAGGCGTCGGTCGAGCGTTGGATCGGCGGGTAGCCCGGTTCAGACGAGGCGCTCGAGCATCATCGACGCGAACGTCAGCACGATGAAGAAGCCACACATATCGGTAATGGTGGTGAGGATGGGGCCGGCGGCGAGAGCGGGATCGACCTTGAGGCGTTTGAGCAGGAGCGGGACGGAGCCGCCGATGCAGACGGCGACGATGGTGTTGAGCATGAGCGCACCGCCGACAACGAGCCCGAGATAGGCGTTGCCCTGCCAGACGAGGGCGACGAGCCCGATGAGCCCGCCGAGCACGGCGCCGTTGATGAACCCGAGCGTGACTTCCTTATAGAGCGTGCGCAGGAGTTCGGTGGGCTTGATGACGCCGAGCGTGAGTTCGCGCATCGAGACGGCGACGGCCTGGTTGCCCGAGCAGCCGCTCATATCCGAGATGATGGGCAGGAAGACCGCGAGCGCGATGACGGCTTCGAGTGTGTCCTGGTGCAGCGCGATGACGCTCGCCGCGATGATGTTGAGCAGGATGTTGACGCTCAGCCACGACAAGCGACGGCGCGATCGCAGCAGCAGCGGCATGGTGCGGAGTTCCTCGCCCCCCACGATGCCCTGAGACCTTCGGAAGGTGTCGTCGGATCCCTCGGCGAGCGCCTCCTCGACGGCGGTGCGTTGAACGACGCCGACAAGCCGTGCCTGTTCATCCACAACGGGTGCGCCGAAGAAGCGGTTGTCGTCGAAGAAGCGCGCGAGGTCTTCGAGGTGCATCGCGTCGGGGACCGAGATCGGCTCGCGGATCATGATGGCGCGCAGCTCGCGCGAGCGGGGCGAGAGCAGCAGGTCGCGCAGGCGCAGCACGCCGACGAGCGCACCGAGACGATCCGTGACATAGGTGTACTGGATGTCGTAGTCGGAGTACTTCTCGGCGTTCTCGCCGAGATCGGTGATGACGTGCGCGACGCTCGCGTGCTGGTCGTACGCGAGGAACTCGGTGACCATCAGCCCGCCCGCGACGTCGTCCTCATACTCAACGAGGCGCCGGACGTCCGCCGCGTCTTCCTGATCGAGCAGCTCGATGATCGCGTGCGCGCCGGTCTCGTCGAGCTCGCCCAGCACGTCGGCCTGCTCGGCGCTGGGCAGCTCGCTCACGATCTCCGCCGCCACCTGCGGATCGAGACGCTCGACCGCGTCGATCACCTGCGGCTCCGGGAGCACCTGCAGCAGCGAGGCGGCTTCTTCCGCTTCGAGCATGGCGAGCAGCTTGGCACGGGTCTCGTCGCTCAGACGCGAGACCGCGAGCAGCTCGTCGCTCGAATCGAGCACACGAAGGAACGCGACGGCGCTCTCCCGATCGCCCGATTCGATCAACGCGGCGAGTTCTTGGGGCACGATGTCGGCGGATGCTTCTGGCATACCCAAGCGTACCGTGACGCGGAGTGCCACGAGTTGGGCCCTTGCGCCATCCGGGACGGCATCGCATCCGGTGCATTGCAAGGGCGTGAATCGGATGTATGTTCAATATGGGAGGGCGCTCTTCGAGCGCTCTGGGAGGGAGCACGGCTCCCGTCACGTCACACGACTGCTGCCGCGCGATCTCTGCGCGCACGCTCGGGAGGGAATCACCATGCTCCGCACCACCACCACGCTTGCCGTCTTGACCTTCACGGGTTCCGCGCTCGCCAATGGCAGCGCGCACATCCTGCTCACGGTCGATGTCAGCGATCCGTCGGCGGTGCGCATCACGGCAACGGGCGACGTCTCCCTCCTCAACGACAGCAGCGACACGCTCGCCGCGGGTGTCACGCTCGCGAACCTCTTCACGACCGACCTGCAGGTCTCGCCCGCGATCCAGCCGCTCCCCACGGGCGACCTCTCGCCCTCGGGGAGCAGCGGCGTCTTCGACCGGATCACCAACACGTTCGGCGGGCTGACCGACCGCGATCTCAACCTCTTCTCGACCAGCGCGAACGGCGGGCAGGACAGCCTGATGTTTGACACCGCGACCGCCGCGTTCACAGGCGAGTTGCTCGCGGACCTGACCGGCGGAACATTCGGGCCGATCGGGACCACCGGGGACATCTTCGTCGGCGACACCACGCCCCCGGGTTCCGGCGCGATCATCGGCTTCTACCAGATCGTTCCCTCGCCGGGCTCCGCGGCGATGCTCGCACTCGCCGGGCTCGCCGCGACGCGCCGCCGGCGCTGAGCACACATCGCCACGCGTACGATCGACGCATGATCGGACCGGGTATCGCCTACGGATATCTCGAACGCACCCGCACGACGCTGTTCGATGCGGTGCGTCCGCTCGATGATCGCGATTGGCATCGCGAGTTCGAGATCGGTCCGCGTTCACTCTCACGGACGTTCACGCACCTGCTGGTTGCGGAGTGGTACTACGTCAGGCGGATGAAGTGCGAGCGCGTGCCGGCGTACGAGGACTGGCCAATCGACGAGAACGACCCGCCGTCGTTCGCGAGGTTTGAATCCCTCCGCGCGGCGCAGAGCGCTGAAACGACCGAGTTTGTTGAATCGGTTGAGGACTGGGATCAGACGCTGCGATACGAGGTCGATGATGACCACGGACGCCTGAACCGCGTCCGCACAACGCTGGGCGGTATGTTCACGCAGTTGGTGCTGAACGAGGTGCATCACCGTGCGCAGGCGCTCAACATGCTGCGACGGCTGGATGTCGCGCTGCCGGACCTCGACTTCAACGCGGTCATGTTCGATCGCACGATCGTGGCACGGGGGGACGCATCATGACCCGCGCGCACGGGCCAGCCACCACTCGATGACATCGCTCGCGGCGGCACGATCCAGCGCGTACGCCGCGGTGCTCGATCGCGCGAACGCGATCAGGTGGCGATCCCGACAGGCTGAGCGTGCCGAGTTCTGCAGCTTTCGGAAAGCGTTCGCGGCCTCGTCCCACGTGCGCTGATCAGACGGGATCGGCAGTTCGAGCGTCTGTTTCGCGCTGAGCTTGATCGCGTCGATGCTGAGCGCAACGCCGCTGTAGCGACGCATCGCGATCGCGCTCGCGACAGGCGATGCGACGCAGGCGCCGATGCGCCAGAGATCCGAGGGCTCACGCGGAACGATCGTGATGAGCGGGATCCCGGGCACGAACCGGCCGGATTCATCGACGAAGACCTCGAGCACGCGTGTCTGCGTCGCGAGGATGACCTTCGACACGAGCCGGCGCGTGATCCACTCTCCGAGCGTGCCGTTGGCATCCATGCGCACGCGATCGATGCGCGGCGCGCGCCACGAGTGTTTCAAGATGCGCGTGTGCGCCTTTCCCCACCTGCACTCGGCGAGATCGATCAATCCGCTCGTGACGATGGGCGGGAAGGTCTGATCGATCGCGCGTGCGCGCGGCGCGATGTCGTCGTGCTCGATGAGGAAGCCGTCGAGCCCGTAAAACTGATCTCGGAAGTCCGCGGTCGCGTGCGCAACGTCGCCGAGGGTCATCGGAGATGGGCACTCGAACTCGGGGATGCCGCTCGCGGCGGCGACAAGGGGCGCCCACGTCGTTTCGTGCCGAAGCTCGTCCGTATCGACTTCGATCGGCGGCAGCGGATCGAACGTTGCTGACAGAAATCGTTCGAGCGCGCGCACGCGCGGGCCATCGCGTTCGAGCGTCGGCGCGCAGGTGTAGATACTCGCGCTGTCGAACACGTGCTCGTCGGCGACCCACATCGAAGCGAGCGATGCGTGCTCGAGCACCGCCTTGCACACCGGCCCGGCGTCTTTCGATGCGAGCAGCGACCTCGGCAGTACGAGTGACGCGCGACCGCGTGCGCGCAGCAACTGCACGGACAGCAATAAAAACGCCGCGGCGGCGTCGGCGTACCCCCCCACGACGCCCGACGAGCGCGCGCGAATGATCCCGGCGTGCGCGCGCGGCGACGCGGTTTTCGACGCCAGTTGATTGAGGAACGGCGGGTTCCCGATCATCACGTCGAACCCGCCGTCGAGTCCCGCGCCGACGCTTGGAAACTCAAGGTGCCAGTGGAAGAACCGGTGCTCGCGTGCCGCGGTCGTCACGGCGTCATACAGCGCCGGATCGATGGATTCGGGATCTCGCTCGATCGACTGGAGCATACCGTCCGTGATCGCCTCGATGATGCCGTCGTTGCGAAGTCGCACGGTGAACGCCGCGCACCACGCGTCGGCCACCACGCGCGCGTGGGCAGCATCCAGAGCCGGCGTGGACTGCACGCGGTTCGCGCGCTCGCGCTTGTTCCGGCGACGCAGCGCGGCGAGCGCCGACGCCTCTTCATCCTGCACGGAACGCAGGGCGTCATCCGGGATGCCCTCGCGCAGCACGCCCGGGGTGGCGCCGAGCAGCGCGTTGCCGACGCGGATGCGTGAGACCAAGATCGCGGCGAGCGCGGGATCGGGCGACTCCAACCAGAGCGCGAGCCGGCACAGCGTCGCGGCGACGGGGTCGATGTCCACGCCGAACACGCAGCGCGTGAGCACCGCGTGCATGGCCTCACGTTGTGCGCATACACCGGCTTGCATACGCGCGAGATGGTGTGCGAGGCGCCGTGCCGCGGGTACGAGGAACCGTCCCGAGCCGCAGGCGGGATCGCAGACACGGATGTCGAACAGTGCGCGTGCGCGTTCGTCGGTTGACGTTGCGCGCCCGAGACGCTCGTCGATGACGGGTTCGAGCGCGTTGTCCAACAGGTGCTGCACGAGCGGCTCGGGTGTGTAGAACGCGCCGCGCGTGCGCCGTTCGTCGCCCGACGCGTGGAGCACGCATCGACCGCGTTCGACATCGAAGTCGCCCTCGAACGCGAGCAGCGACTCGTAGACGGAGCCGAGCGTGTGCGCATCGCAATCGTCGGTATTGAGCACCGCGGCGATGTTTGCTGCGTCTTCGCATGAGATGTGGATGTCCGTGTGCTCTTCATGCTCGGTTCCGGGCGGTGGATCAGGCCAGAGGTCGAGCAGCGCGCGCGGCACATCGAACCAGAGCGTGCGCAGCGTTGTATCACCCCGATCGGCAGACACTCCGGAGCGTCCGTCGGATTCGAGCAGGCGGGCGGTCTGCAGTCGAACAACTGTTCGCACGAGCGTGCGCGTGAGCGCCGCACTCGCGAGATCATGCGATGCGAGTCGGTCTCGGAGGTGATCGTTCGAGGGGTGGGTCACGACGGCGACGCCGAGCGCATCGAGCGCTGCGGCGGCGCGCGCGGTCGGATCGAGCTGTTGCGTTTGCGGTGATCGCACGTCGCGCTCCGCGGGCGGTGACATCACGCCCGTAGCGGGCATGTTGACATGGGGCGACGCCGTCCGCTCGCGCCGGTATGCGAGACTGATACGCAAGGATCTTCTACAGTTTCCGCACGCGGGGCCGATCGCCCCGAGCGGAGGAGGCGCCCCGTGCTGATGCGGACGATGTACGACGAGAAGCTCGCGCAGGCGGCGTACCTGATCGGCTGCCAGCAGACGGGCGAGGCGATCATCATCGATCCGCTGCGCGACGTCGATCGCTGCATCGCGCTCGCCGAGACGCACGGTGTGCGGCTGGTCGCCGTCGCCGAGACGCATATCCATGCGGACTTCGTGTCGGGCGCACGCGAGCTGGCCGAACGCATCGGCGCCCGGGTCTACGTATCGGGTGAGGGCGGCGAGGATTGGTCGTATCGATGGCTCGACAAGAGGCTTGACGGGGGGACCTACGACCATCGGCTGCTGCGAGACGGCGACACGTTCCGCATCGGCAACATCGAGTTCAGAGCGGTGCACACGCCCGGGCACACGCCGGAGCATCTTTCGTTTCTGGTGACCGACGGCGGTGCGCAGGCCGAGGCACCGATGGGGATGGTCACGGGCGACTTCCTCTTCGTGGGTGACCTGGGTCGTCCCGATCTGCTCGAGACGGCGGCGGGGCGCACGGGCGACATGGAGCCCGCAGCGCGACGGCTCTTCTCGACCGTTCGCAAGCTCGACAACGTGCCGGACTTCGTGCAGGTATGGCCGGCGCACGGCGCGGGGAGTGCGTGCGGCAAGGCCCTCGGCGCGGTGCCGACGAGCACGATCGGGTACGAGCGCCGGTTCAACCCGTCGATCGGCGCAGCGGCAGAGGAGCAGTCATTCATCGAGTACATCCTGCGTGGGCAACCCGAGCCGCCGATGTACTTCGCGAACATGAAGCGTGTGAACCGGGACGGGCCCGCGGTGCTCGGCGGGTTACCCTCGCCGGCGCGCGTCTCCGTGGATGACCTGCGGGCGCTCGACGCACAAAAGGTCGCGATTCTCGACACGCGCGCGTGGGATGCGTTCCGCGCCGGGCACATCCCGGGGGCGCTGTCGTTCCCGCTGGTGACGTCGTTCAGCACGGACGTGGGTTCGATGGTGCGCGCGGACGAGGACGTATATCTCGTGATCGACAAGCGCGATCTCGAAGAAGTGATCCGCGATCTCGTGCGTATCGGCATCGATCGCATCCGGGGCTGGTGCGCCGCCGAGGATGTGCGCGGCGCGGAGATGCTCGGAACGGTGGAAGAAGTCGGCGTGGATGTCGCGGCGGGGCTGGTGGGGTCGGGCGACGTGGCGCTGCTCGACGTGCGGCGGCGCTCGGAGTTCGATGAGGGTCACATCGCGGACGCGGTGAACATCGCGCACACGCGACTGGCCGGGCGCATGGACGAGGTTCCGCAGGGCGCGCGGCTGCTTGTGAACTGTCGGAGCGGGAAGCGTTCGGCGCGTGCGTCGGCGTACCTGAAGCGCGCGGGGTACGAGGCGATCAACCTCGCGGGCGGGATGCTGGCGTGGGACGACGCGGGGCTCCCGAGCCGGGCGTGACCGCGCGACCTCGGATCGCTCAGTCGTCGTGCTTGAAGACGATCCCGTCGCGCATGACGAACGGCACCTCGAGAAGTGCTTCGATGGTTTCGAGCGGGTTCCCGTCCACGGCGATGACGTCGGCGATCTTGCCCGGTTCGAGCGTGCCGAGCTCGTCGCTGAGGTCGCAGAGTTCGGCGGCGTTGATGGTGGCGCTGATGATGGCGTCCTCGTTGGTCATGCCGGCTTCGGTCATGTAGATGAACTCGAGGGCGTTGGTGCCGTGCGCTCCGACGCCGACATCGGTGCCGAAGGCGATGCGCACACCGGCCCTGTAGGCGCGCCCAAACGTCTCCTGCATCAGCGGGCCGACCATCGCGGCCTTGTGTCGCACGGGGCCCATGAAGTAGCCCTCCTGCTCGGCCTTCTCGGCGACGAACTTGCCGGCGTGGATGGTGGGGACGAGGAAGGCACCGGTCTCGATGAACAGCGCGATGCACTCGTCGTCGGTGTAGGTGCCGTGCTCGATGGAATCGACGCCGGCTTCGAGCGCGGCCTTGATCCCGGTGGCGCCGTGCGCGTGCGCAGCGACCCTGCGCCCGAGCAGGTGCCCGGTCTCAACGATGGCTCGGAGCTCATCCTTGAAGAACTGCTGCTCGACGCCTGCGGCGGTGTTGCTCAGCACGCCGCCCGTGGCGGTCAGCTTGATGAGGTCGGCGCCGCGTTTGACCTGTGAACGGACGGCGGCGCGGCACTCGGCGATGCCGTCGGCGACGCCCTGCATCGCTTCGGGAACCTCAAAAATGTCCTCGCGGTAGCCGAGGGTTCCGTCGCTGTGCCCGCCGGTGGGCGTGATGGATTCGCCGGCGACGAGGATGCGCGGGCCCGGCACCTTGTTCTGCTTGATGGCGTCGCGCAGCGCGAAGGCGGCGCGCCCGGAAGATCCGACGTTCCGGATCGTCGTGAAGCCGGCGTCGATCGTGCGCTTGGCGTAGACGACGCCGTCGATGGCGGCGTCGGCGTCGTGTTCCATCAGACGCCGCAACCGGATATTGCGCGAGAACTGCCCGGTGATGTGGGTATGGCAATCGAAGAGGCCCGGCAGGACGAACCTGTCGCGCAGGTCGATGACGGTGGCGTTGTCGTCCGGGCGCGTGTAGCCATCTGAGATCTGTTCGATCTTGCCGTCGATGACGGTGATAGTCATCTCGGTGCGCGGCGGTTCGCCCGGGACGGCGAGGAGCGTGCCGCAGTGGATGTGGGTGACTTCGGTCGTCGGCGCGGTCTGTGCCGGCGCGAACGAGCAGAGCAGCAGCGCGCCGAGCGCGGCGAAAGTCTGTCGAAGAGCGAGCATGGGCATGGTGCTTTCCTCAGGCGCTTCGGCGAGCGCATGCGAAACCGGAACATTCGTCAGCATCTCGGGCGGAGTTCGGAATCGAACGATTCACACGCTCGCGCAGCCTTCGACGCATCGAGTTCACAGTACACTGAAGGTTGGTTCCGCGGCGGTGGGCGGCGGGACCGAGCGGTTCGCCAAGCGGACGCGCGAGCTCGGCGCACGATCGCCAGCGCTGTCGCGTCTCGCCGCTTCGCATCATCGCGCCCGCCGACATCACGGAGCCCCGCGCGCCGTCGCACGGGCCATGGCCCACGGTCACGGGCCAGGAAGGAGCGCCGAGAGATGCCCGGCTACACCACAGCCGATCTCCGAAACGTCGCATTCACCGGACACGCAGGGGCCGGCAAGACGACACTCATCGAGGCGATCCTCCACCACAAGCAGCTCACGGGTCGCCTGGGCACGGTCGAAGAGGGCACCACCGTCTGCGACTTCGAGCCCGAGGAGAAGGAGCACCAGCACTCGCTGAACGCTGCGTTCGTGCACTTCGAGCACGAGGGGCGTCAGGTGACGCTCGCGGACTCGCCCGGTTTCCCGGACATGATCGGGCAGGCGCTCACGGTCTTCCCAGCGGTGGAGACCGTGGCGTGCGTGATCGGCGCCGACAAGGGCGTGCAGACGATGACGCGCCGGGTCATGGAGATCGCCAAGATGCGCGACCTGCCGCGCATCATCATCGTCAACAAGATCAGCGACCATGCCGGCGAACTCGAAGCGCTGCTCGAGAGCATCCGCGAGACGTTCGGCAGCGAGTGCATGCCGATCAACCTCCCGAACGCGGGCGGCACGGATGTTGTTGATCTGTGGGAGAAGTCTGACGGGGAGGTCGCGTTCTCGTCCGTCGCCGAGGGGCACGCCGCGATCGTGGACCAGTGCGTCGAGGCCGACGAGAAGCTGATGGAGATCTATCTCGAGCAGGGCTCGCTAACGCCCGAGCAGCTGCACGAGGCCTTCGAAGCGGCGCTGCGGCAGGGGCACCTGATCCCGGTGTGCTTCGTGAGCGCGAAGACGCTGGTAGGCATGGACGCGCTGCTGCACACGATCGCCAACCTGTGCCCGAGCCCGCTCGAGGGCAACCCGCGTCCGTTCCTGCACAAGGAATCTGACGATGCGCCGGATGAAGTCTGGCACGCCGACCCCGACGCGAGCAAGACCCCCGTTGCCCACGTGTTCAAGGTGACGACGGATCAGTTCGTCGGGAAGCTCTCGATGCTGCGCGTCCATCAGGGCACCATCGAAGCCGGCACCACGCTGCACATGGATGGCGTGAAGAAGCCGATCAAAATCGCTCACCCGCTGCGCGTGCACGGCAAGGACCACGAAGAGATCAAGAAGGCGATCCCGGGCGACATCATCGCCGTCGCCAAGGTCGAAGAGCTCCGCACGGGCGCGGTCCTGCACGGTCCCGATATCGATCACCTGACGTTCAAGCCGATCGAGATGCCGCGCCCGATGTACGGCGTCGCGATCGAGGCCAAGTCGCACGGTGACGAAGCGAAGATCTCCAGCGCGCTGCACAAGATCATCGAGGAGGACCCGACGATTCGCCTCGATCGCATCAAGGCGACGCGCGAGACCGTGCTGAGCGCGATGGGCGAACTGCACATGCGCGTGCTGCTCGAGAAACTGCACAACCGCTTCAAGGCGGACATCGAGACCCGCCCGCCCAAGGTCGCGTACAAGGAGACCATCACCGCGAAGGCCGAGGGGCACCATCGGCACAAGAAGCAGACCGGCGGCGCGGGGCAGTTCGGTGAGGTGTACCTCCGCGTCGAGCCCATCAACGGGCAGGCCGCCGGCGAGGGGCAGCACGCCAAGGTGCTGACCGACGAGGAGCACTTCCAGTTCATCGACGAAACGGTGGGTGGCTCGGTGCCGCGCCAGTTCCTGCCGGCGATCGAGAAGGGCATCCGCCAGGCGATGGAGCACGGTGCCGTCGCCGGCTACCCGCTGGGCGGCGTGCGCGTGAGCGTGTACGACGGCAAGCACCACGCGGTGGACTCCAAGGAAATCGCCTTCGTCACGGCGGGCAAGCGTGCGTTCATCGATGCCGTCAACAAGGCGCGCCCGGCGCTCATGGAGCCGATCGTTGATCTCGAAGTCACCGCGCCGGCGACGGCGATGGGCGACATCACCTCCGACCTCTCGGGCAAGCGCGGGCACGTCGAGGACACCGCGTACCTGCCGGGGGACATGGTGCTCATCAAGGCCAAGGTCCCGCTGAGCGAGATGCAGAACTACTCGGGCCAGCTCAAGTCCGTCACCGGCGGGCAGGGCTCCTACGTCATGGACTACTCGCACGACGAGCAGACCCCGCCCAACGTGCAGCAGGAACTAATCGCCTCCTTCAAGCCCGACGACGAAGAAGACTGACCGCGCTACACGATCTCGCCGGCGAGCAGCGCGTCCGCATCGATCAGGTCGATCGAACGCACGTGCGCGTGCGCGCCGGGGAGTTGGTCGATCGGTGTCGTGTGCAGCAGCGCGACGGTGCGGAGCCTCGCCGCCAGCGCGGACGTGAGCCCCGTGGGCGAATCCTCGAGCGCTACGCACTCGCTGGGATTCGCGTCGAGGCGCGCGCACGCGAGTCGGTACGGCGCCGGGTCGGGCTTCGAGTCCCGCGTGTCGTCCGCGGTCACGAGCGCGTGGAGGACGTCTGTCAGCCCGAGCCCGCGCATCGCGGCTTCGGCTTCGTTGCGACGCGCCGCGGTGCAGACGGCGACGTTCACGCGCTGCGCGCACGCGCGCACGAGTTCCGGTGCGCCCGGCTGCGCCGTGAGCCTGCCGGTGGCGTACCAGTCCACCACCAACGCGCTCTTGCGCGCGTGGATCTCCGCGACGGCGTTCGGCGACGCGTCGTGATCGATCGACTGCAGCGCCTCGCGCAGCACGACGTCGTCGGGACGCCCGACGTACTGCGCCGTCGAGACGCGGGCGCCGAGCGGCGAGAGGACCGCGGTGAGCGCCTCGGCGTGCAACGGTTCGGAGTTGATGAGCGTGCCGTCGAGATCGAAGATCACGGCGCGGACTGGCTGGCGATCGGTCATGCACGCAGGGTACCGGGGCGGCGGTAGACTCAGGCGATGCCCGGCACCGTGCTTGTTGATCGAGGCGATCACCGCCTCTCGCCCATGACCGATCTGCGTCCCGCGATGTGCGTGCGCACCGGCGCAATGACCACGCTCGAACGGTGGGACCGCTGGCTGCGCGATCGCGGTGAGGACGGCGTTGTCGGCGTGCGCGTGCCCGAAGAAATCGCGGGCGTGACGCGTGAGATCGTGGACGTGCCGGTGAACGAGCACGCGGACAACGCGGACGTCACCTTTGTCGATGCGCGCCGCGTGCTGCCGGATGATGAGGAGGCGCTGCTCGACTGGCCCTGGGACGTGATCCGCCACCGCGATCGCGCGATCGCGATGGACATCGAACTGCTCACCAAGGGCATCGCGCAGCGTGGCGACGCGGACCGCGACGTGTGCCTGCTCAATGATGGCGATGTGTACCTGACGCCGCGCGCGCGTGTGATGGCGGGCGCGGTGATCGACGCGGAGAAAGGCCCGGTCATCATCGGCGACGGCACGGTGGTGCGCCCGCGCGCCGTGATCGTCGGGCCCGCGGTGATCGGGCGCGACTGCGTGATCTCGGAGCACGCGCTGATCAAGGCGAACACGGCGATCGGCCCGGTCTGCAAGGTCGGCGGCGAGGTCGGGGGCACGATCTTCCAGGGCTTCGCCAACAAGGTTCACGAGGGGCACCTCGGCGATTCGTGGGTCGGCACGTGGGCCAACCTCGGTGCCGCGACCACCAACAGCAACCTGCTCAACACCTACGGCGAGGTCGTTTGCCGAGCAACGCCGGAAGGCGGGCGCGTGCGCACGGGGCTGGCGTATCTCGGTGCGATCATCGGCGACCACGCGAAGTTCGCGATCGGCACACGGATCATGACGGGCACCGTGGTCGGGACCGGCGCCATGGTGGCGAGTTCAACGCCGCCGGCGCAGGCGGTGGAGCGCTTCACGTGGCTGACGGACAAGGGTGCGCAGCGGTTCCGATTCGAGAAGTTTCTCGATGTCGCCCGCACCATGATGGCGCGTCGTGACCGAGAAGTGACGGACGCATACGAGGCGCGGTTGAGCGTGCTGCACGAGGGTGTGGCGTGAAGACGCTCTACCTGCTCGACGGCTTTGCGCACTTCTTCCGGGCGTATCACGCGATCCGCACGCCGATGACCTCACCCGTAACGAAGGAACCGACGAACGCGACGTTCGGGTTCGTCGGCATGCTGCTGAAGCTGCTGCGAGAGGCGAAGCCGGACTATCTCGCCGTTGCGATCGATGTGGGCGGCGACCGCGGGACGTTCCGCAGCGAGGTGTACCCGGAGTACAAAGCCAACCGCGACGAGCCGCCCGAGGGGTTCAAGCCGCAGGTGGAACGGTGCTTGTCGCTGCTTGAGACGCTGAACGTGCCGGTGATCGGCGCGGAGGGGTTCGAGGCGGACGACGTGATCGCGACGCTCGCGCAACAACTGGGCATCGGCGAGGATGAGATCCTCGTGCGGATCATCTCGAAGGACAAGGATCTCGAGCAGTGCCTGGCGCACGGTCGTGTCGAGATGCTGGACATCTACAACGACGACTTGATCACCGAGTCGAGCGTGATGGAAGCCAAGGGCATCACGCCGGCGCAGGTGATCGACGTGCAGGCGCTCACGGGCGACAGCACGGACAACGTGCCGGGCGTGCCCGGCGTGGGGATCAAGACCGCGAGCGCGCTGATCAACGAGTTCGGCTCGCTCGACGCGGTGCTCGCCGAGGTGCTCGCCGACAAGCCCAAGAAGGATTGGGCGATCAAGGGCAAGCGTCGCGAGAACATCGCGGCATCGGTCGAACTGCTGCCCATCTCGAAGGAGTTGGTCACGCTGCGGACGGACACGCCGGTCGCGTTCGATCTCGAGTCGGCGAACGTCGATCGCCTGGAGATCGCGGCGCTCGAGCCACTCATGCGTGAACTGGGCTTCAACCGGTACCGCGACGAAGTGCTCGCGCTCGCCGGCGATGATGCGGCGAAGGACGAGCCCCAAGAGAGCGGCGGCTTTGTGGGCGGGCTCTTCGAGCAGGTGCCGGAAGCGCATGAGATCGACGGGGACTACGAAGCGGTCACCACGAAGACAGCGCTCAAAGAACTCGTCAAGAAGCTGAAGTCGTGCGAGATCTTCGCGATTGACACGGAGACGACGAGCACGCAGCCGATGCGCGCGCAGCTGTGCGGCATCAGCGTCTCGTGGGAAACAGGCATGGGCCGATACATCCCCGTGCGCGCGCCGGAGGGCGAGAAGCATCTTGACGCGGATACAGTGCTCGACGCGCTGCGTCCGGTGCTGGAGGACCCCTCGCGACCGAAGTGCGGGCACAACCTCAAGTACGACCTGCTCGTGCTGCGGCGGGCGGGCGTCGAGCTGCGCGGCATCGCCTTCGACTCGATGATCGCGTCGTACGTGATCGACGCTTCGCGCTCGTCGCACGGGATGAACCACCTCGCGCTCGCGCTGTTGAACCGCGCGTGCATCCCCATCAGTGACCTGATCGGCACGGGGAAGAAGCAGCGAACGTTCGACACCGTGCCGCTCGGGCACGCGACGCCCTACGCGTGCGAGGACGCGGACGTCTCGCTGCAGCTCTACGAGCGGATGCATCCGGAGCTGCGCGCGATGAAGCTGGACGGGCTGTTCAGTGACATCGAGATGCCGCTGCTCGACGCGCTGGCGGAACTGGAATGGAACGGGGTGCTCGTCGATCCGGACGAGCTCGATCGGCAGAAGGATCGGCTGAGCGCGCGCATCGAGGAACTGCGCGGCGAGATCGATGAGCACGCGCCGCACCCGTTCAACCCGGACTCGCCGAAACAGCTCCAGGCGGCGCTGTTCAACAAGGAGACGCACGAGCCGCCGGGGCTCGGGATCAAGCCGATCAAGAAGACCAAGACGGGGTACTCGACCGACTCCGAGGTGCTCGAGAAGCTGAGCGAGGATCCGGGCGTCGAGTCGCCGATCCCCGGGCTGATCCTCGAATACCGCATGCTGACGAAGCTCGTCGGCACGTACCTTGAGGCGCTCAAGGAGGCGATCCACCCCGAAACCGCGCGCATCCACGCGTCGTTCAACCAGACGGTCGCGGCGACGGGACGGCTCTCCTCTTCGGATCCAAACCTGCAGAACATCCCGATCCGCACGGAGATCGGGCGCGAGGTCCGGCGTGCGTTCGTCGCACCGGCGGGGCGCACGCTCGTGACCGCCGACTACTCGCAGATCGAACTGCGTTTGCTCGCCCACCTGTCGCGTGATCCGGCGCTCATCGAAGCGTTCCAACGGGGTGAGGACATCCACCGCGCCGTCGCCGCCGAGGTGCACGGTATTCAGGCGGAGGACGTCACGAGCGCGCAGCGCAGCGGCGCGAAGATGGTCAACTTCGGGATCGTGTACGGGATCACGGCATTCGGGCTCGCGCGCCGGCTTGGTGTGAGTCAGACGGAAGCCGGCGAGATCATCGACGCATACAAGAAGCGGTTCGCCGGCATCACGACGTTCCTGGAAGAGTGCGTGGCGTTCGCGAAACGCTACGGGTATGTCGAGACGATCCTGAAACGCCGACGCCCGATCAACGAAATCGAATCGAGGCAGCCGCAGCGCCGATCGCTCGCCGAGCGGATGGCGATCAACAGCGTGGTGCAGGGCAGCGCGGCGGACCTGATCAAGGTCGCGATGCTCGACCTCCATAAGAGGTTGAGCCCGCACGGGTCCGGGAACCCGGAGATCGCACGCGTGCGCATGTTGCTGCAAGTACACGACGAACTCGTCTTCGAATGCGACGAGAGCGACGGCGAGCGTGTGCGCGATCTGGTCGTCGAGCGGATGGAGTCGGCGATGACCCTCGACGTGCCGATCGTTGCCGACGCGTCGATCTCTCGCGACTGGTTCGGCGGGAAGTAGGACCGCCCGAGCGCACGTCGCCGGGTGATCGGACCATCGGAACGGGCGTCGCCGACACCCGAGATGCGGAATCGGTCACGGGACACCACACGTTTGTGGGGTCGTTGAAGTCATGCGGCTCGGGATCCGATGCACGAGCGTTGATGTTCGATCTCAAACCTTGACTCTTTGCAGGTGGGGTACCGATGACGATCTCGTCCCGACTCAAGTTTGGCATTGCCGCGATGATGGCGATTGTCCTCACGATCGGCGGTGTGGGGCTATACGGCTCGTCCAGGAGCACCGACGCGATGCACGGCATGATCGAGATGTCGAAGGCCAGCACCATTGGCGCTGACGCGGTGAAGGCCGTGCTCATGGTCAACCTCAGTGTCAAGGAGTTTTTGGTCAACGAGCAGGCGGAGCAACTTGAGGACTACGAAACCTGGTTTGCGAGGCTTGAGAAGGACATCGCCTATTGCGAAGAGCACTTCCGAAACCCGGCTCGCCGACAACTCGTCGCGGACTTGAAGGACAAAGCGTCCGCGTACGACAACATGTTTCGTGAGGTGGTCGGGCAGCTCGAAGGACGCCGAACCATCGTCGACGGCGAGATGGATGACCTCGGCGTGTCGCTCATCTACCGACTCAAGGCTGCCACGTACGAGGCGGTCGAGGGGGACAAGCCTGCTCAGATCCAGCGATTGTACGCGCAGGCGACAAACGACTCGAACGAGGCAAAGTACTTCATGCAGACCTACAGGCTCACCGCTGACAGCGAGAAGCTGGAGCGGAGCACGCAGGAATTCAAGGACGCGATGGCGGGGCTGGATTCGCTCGCGATGCTTGGCGAAGACGTCGAGTCCGTTCGCACGGATCTGTCGCGATTCATGGATCTCGCGAGCCGCGTCAAGTCGATGAGCACCGAGTCAAGAGAGCGTGTCGCGGGCACGCTCGACGTGCTCGGCCCGCAAATGGTCGAGATCGGCAGCGAGATCATCTTGTCGCTGCAGGAATCGACTGAAGGCGCCGTGACAGAAGGAGCGCGCGCCGCGGCGGCGTCCCGCCTCGTGATCGGCGTTGTCGGCACCGGCGGGGTGGTCTTCGGATTGGTGATCGGGATCATGCTGCTCTGCGTGATCGTGAAGCCGCTGACAGAACTGGTCGCCCGGTTCCGTGATCTTGCCGAGGGCGAAGCCGATCTGACGCAGCGCCTCCCTGCGACGCGAAAGGACGAACTCGGCAGCCTGGCTCGCTATGTGAACAAGTTTGTGTCTCGCATGGACGAACTGGTTGGCGGCGTCGCGCAGGTGACCGATCGCGTCGGGCACAACGCCGATGTCGCGCAGCAGTCCGCAAACGACGGCAACGAGCGCATGGACCGCCAATCGACGCAGCTCTCGCAGATCGCCGCGGCTATCGAGGAGATGACGGCTTCGATCGGCGAAGTGACGCATTCGGTGACACAAGTGCGCGGCGACGCGCACAACGCCGGTGAACTCGCCAACCACGGCTTCGAGCAAATGAGCAAACTGGTGCGGGAGATCGAATCGATCGCGTCGAGCATCGATTCGGCGGGCGACAAGGTCGAGGCGCTTGGCGAGCTCAGCGAGCAGATCACGTCGATTATCGAGGTGATCAACGACATCGCCGACCAGACGAACCTGCTCGCGCTGAACGCGGCAATCGAGGCGGCGCGTGCCGGCGAACACGGACGCGGCTTCGCGGTGGTCGCGGACGAAGTGCGCAAACTCGCGGAGCGCACGACAAAGGCGACGGAAGAGGTCGCGCGGTCGATCACGCGCGTCCGCGACGAGACGGTCGTCGCGGTGGAGCAGATGCGCTCGGGCCGCGAGCAGATTGAGTCGGGCACGACGCAGGCGAACGAGGCGGGCGAGTCGCTCTCGCAGATCGTCTCGCGTTCGAACGACCTGAGCCGGGCGATCGATTCGATCGCGTCGGCGGCGGCGGAGCAGAGCGCCGCGAGCGAAGAGATCAGCGCGAACGTCGTGCGGGCGTCGGAAGACACCACGCTGGCGGCGGAGCAGTCGCGCAAACTCGCGAAGATCGCGCAGGGGCTGCAGGAAGACGCCGGGCATCTGCAGGGCGGGATCGGGCAGTTCCGGTACACGGTCACCGGCGTCTGAGGAGCGGCCCCGGCCCGGAAACGGGTGTAGGACGCCTCGATCCGTGACGATCGGGGCGTCTCGCGCGCCACCGGGTTGACACGGGCGGGGCGTTGGCTACATTTCCCCACTCGCCCGAGCCCGGTGGGGAGCGGCGTGAGACTGAAAATTGGGGCGGTAGCTCAATTGGTTAGAGTCCCGGACTGTCGATCCGGTGGTTGCGGGTTCGAGTCCCGTCCGCCTCGCTTCGAAACGGCCTTGATGCATGCGTCAGGGCCGATTTTCGTTTTGGGGCGATGCACGCTTGCGCACGGTTTGGCATCGGATTGCACGCGCGTTGCTGTCGCTACTGCTGTCGCGCGTTTGGGCGATGCCGTAAGTACTTGTGTATTCAGATGGTTGTGATCGTGCGTCCCGGACGGTCAATCCGGTCTGCTCACTCAATGTCACACCCCAGATTGCTCACCACGAAGGTGATGTCGGAGACGTCGGTCACGCCATCACCGTTCGCGTCACCGGGCGTGCCCTGCGCGCCGGGTGACCCGGCTCCCAGGTTGCTCACCACGAACGTGATGTCCGCCGTGCCCGTAGAGCCGTCTCCGTCCACGTCGCCGGGGCAGGGCTGCACCGCAATGCTCTGAAGCAGCACGCCGATGTCGTTCGTCGGCGTCGGGCCGCGCGCACCCGCCGGCGCCGGTGCGCCCGACTCGTCGTTCACCGTCACGAGGTCGTCCTGACCGTCAGCGTTCAGGTCGCTCGACAGCACGAGCGTCGGGTTGCCGCCCGCCGTCAGCGTCGTCGCAGGCGCGAAGATGAGCTGGTCGTTCACCGCGTCGTAGTCGTTGCGCAGCACCTCGATCACATTCGACGCGCCGCCATCCACGACCACCGCGAGATCGAGGTCCCCCTGGCCCACCTCGTCCGGATCGAGGTTCACCGCGGCGATCGAGAGCGCCGCGCCACCGACCGGCAGGTTCACCGCCGGCGCGAAGTTGCCGGCGCCCGTGCTCCGGAGCACGCTCACGCTGTCGCCCAGCATGTTCGCCGTCGCGAGATCGGGCAACCCGTCGAGATCGAGATCCGCCGCGATGAGCTGCATCGGCCCCGCGCCGACCGGGCTCGACGCCGGCATCGGGTCGATCACGCCGCTACCGAGATTGAAGAAGCGCTGCAGCGTGTTGCCGGCGAAGTTCACGACCGCCAGATCGTCCCACTTGTCGTTGTCGAGATTCGCCGAGACCAACGAAACCGGCTCCGCCGCAGTGAGCAGCACGCTCGATGATCCCGTCGAGTAAAGCGCGCCGCCCAGGTCTTCAAAGACACGCACCGCGTCGTCACCGGACACCGCAACTGCAAGATCATCCCACTTGTCGTTGTCGAGGTTTGCAAAGAGCACGTCCTGCGGGAAGTTTCCCACGTTGATCTCGCCCGCGGAGACGAACGACGGACTTAGCAGCCCGTCGTTCGCGAAGACTTGAACCGTTCCATCGGCGGAATTCGCGATCGCGATGTCGAGCCCGCCGGTGGCGTCAAAGTCTCCGATGTCGATGCCGCGCGGATCGACACCGACCGCGAGCTGGATGGTCGTGCCGAATCCCTGCCATGTGTTCCCCACGGTCCCGTTGTTGAGCAGCACGACGACGTCGCCAGGATTCGTGCCGTTAGGGATAGCGACGGCGAGATCGGGGTTGCCGTCGCCGTTGAGATCGTCGATCGCCGCGGCGACAGGTGT
>JBCDCB010000048.1:0-22003 GCA_039182735.1 Planctomycetota bacterium | reverse complement strand
TTGTCGCGGTTGCCCTCGTCGAGCAGGCGGCGCAGGTACCCGACCATGCCCGAGATGGTCACGAGCGGTGACTTGAGGTCGTGCGAGATCGTGTAGACGAACTCCTCCATCTCGCGGTTCTTGATGCGCAGCTCTTCGTTGACGCGCGCGAGGTCGGCCTGCGAGCGCACCTGCACGTCCACGTCGGTCGCGGCGCCGATCCACTCGCCGATGCCGCCCTCCGCGCGCCGGCGCGGCGCGCCCACGCACTCCACCCAGCGGTACTTGCCTGTCCTGGCGTGGTACACGCGGAATCGCTCGCGAAAGACGTCGGGCGTCGTCGCGCGCGCATCGGCCCAGGCGTCGAGCACACGCACTCGATCATCCGGGTGCGCGCGATCCGCCCACCCGTCGATCGTGCCGACGTACTCTGATGCGCGCTGCCCGCTGAAGCGTTCCCAGTCCGGATTCGGCTCGGCGACGCGCCCGTCGGGATCGGTGGACCAGAAGATCGATGTCGAGGAACGGATGAGCGTGCGGTAGCGCTCCTCGCTGAGCGAGAGCTCGGCGACGGCGCGGTTGCGCTCGGTGACGTCAACCATGACGACCGCGGCGCGCTCGATCTCGCCCGAGCGCGCGCGCTGCGCGGTGGCGGAGAGCACCACGTCTCGCGCGTCGCCCGACGCGGTGACGATCCGGTACGGGACCTCCTGCACGACGCCCGAGGACGCGAAGGCCGGCAGCACCTCTTCGAGCGCACGCTTGCGCGACTCGTCGTCGAAGAAGTCCACCAGCCGCCTGCCGACGGCTTCTTCGCGCACGTAGCCCAGGCGCCGGCACCAGTCGTCGCTCACCGTGAGCACGCGGTGCCGGGCGTCCACGGAGCAGAGCATCATGGGCGTGCGTTGATAAAGCTCGCGCTGGTGCTCTTCGGATTCGCGGAGCAGTTGTTCGATCTCGCGCAGCTGTGTGATATCCACCGTGGTGAGGACGGCGCCGCGCACGCGGTCCCCGTTCGCGACGTACGGGTTGATGCGCAGCAGAATCCGCGAGCCGTCGTCCGCGTCGAAGCCCTGCTCGAAGGGCCGCCCGGATTCGACAACGCCTGAGACGCAGCGCGTCAGGTCGAGCCCCTCGGCGTGCGCCGAGAGCTCGCCGATCGGGCGTCCGATGTCGCCCGCGCGGATGCGCAGCAGGCGGGAGACGGCCGGCGTAAAGCGGCGGATGCAGAGGTCCTCGTCGAGGAATACGACGCCGATCTCCGTGGACGCGATGAGGTTGTCGAGGTCGTTGTTGAGCTCGGTGAGCTCCTGGATCTTCTGCTGGTACTCCGCGTTGACGGTGTAGAGCTCCTCGTTGACCGAGTGGAGCTCTTCGTTTGTGGACTGGAGTTCTTCGTTCGACGCGAGCAGTTCTTCATTCGATGCCTGCTGCTCCTCGTTGGTGGTTTCGAGTTCCTCGATCGTCGCCTGCAGGTTCTCCCGCGTGTGCTGCAGCTCGCGCTCGAGCAGGTGGATGCGGTCGGCGGCGGCGGTGTCCGGGTCGAACCCGCTCCCCGCGAGCCCCGGGGTGTGCTCGCCCGCTTCCGCGACGAAGACCACGTAGATCGTCCCCGCGCCGCGACGCTCGGCTTTGTGCTCGATGCGCAGGTTGACGAGGCGCTTCTTCCCGCCCACGGTCACGGGGATCGCGTCGTACGCGACCGGCTCTTCGGAACTCTGCGCGCGATGGGTCCCGGTGCGGATGGGCAGCACCAGGTCGTGCGCGATCAGCTTCGTGACGTCGGTCGTGCCCTCGCCCTGCGGGAACGCGAGGTACAGGTCGGTGCGCCCGAACGCGTGCTGGATCGACAGGTCCGGCCCGAGGATCAGGCACATCCCGTCGAGCAGTTCCATGAGCGAACGGAGCCCGCCCTGCAGCGCGAGGTCCGTGCGCGACGCGTGCGGCACGAGCGCGCTGCTCGTGCGCACGTCGCGGCGTGCGAGCAGGGGACGCCGACGCTCGAGGGGCAGCGCGATGTCCCGCGACTTGCGGTAGATCTTCCAGCGCTTGCTCACGACCCCGAACTCGTCCGCGAGATCGCCGAGCGATTCCGCGGCCCCCAGCATCAGCGCACCCTTGTGACGCAGCCCGAAGTGCAGCGTCGCGATCACGCGCTGCTGCAGCTCCGGCTCCATGTAGATCAGCACGTTCCGGCACGTCACGAGGTCGAGCTTCGTGAACGGCGCGTCCCGCAGCAGGTTGTGCGGCGAGAAGATGATGTGCTCGCGGAGCAGGCGGCGCACCGCGTACTGATCGCCGCGCTGCTCGAAAAACCGTTCGAGCCGCGCTTCGCCGACGTCGGCGACCACGTTCTCGTCGTAGATCCCGGCGGAGGCGCGCTCGAGCGCACGCCGGTCGATGTCGGTCGCGAAGATCTTGAGGTCCGGCGGATCGGCCATGTCCGCGAGCCGCTCGTGCAGCAGCATCGCGAGCGAGTAGACCTCTTCGCCCGACGAGCAGGCGGTGACCCACACGCGCAGTTCGTCGCCCGCGCTCTCGATGATCGTCGGGATGACCTCGCGTTCGAGGCGTTCCCACGCGGGGCGGTCGCGGAAAAAGGCGGTGACGCCGATGAGCAGGTCGTTGCGCAGGGCTTCGCGCTCCTGCTCGGATTCCGAGAGCATCTTGAGGTAGTCGTCGAGGGTTTCGGACCCGCCGATGAGCATGCGCCGGGCGATGCGCCGGGCGAGGGTGGAGTGCTTGTAGTGGGTGAAGTCGGGGCCCTCTTCGCTCCCCAGGACCTCGGCGACTTCGGAGAGGCGCTCGGGTTCGCGCAGCCCGGGCGGGAGGGGCGCGCGGTCGTAGCCGTGATCGTCGTTGCGCGTGATGTACTCGTAGATGGTGCGCGCGATCTGGTCGGGCGATTCGACCACGTGCGCGAGGTTGGTGTTGATGGCGCTGCGGGGCATGCCGTCGAACTCGGCGGAGTCGGGGTGCTGGACGAGGACGAGCCCGCCGGCCTCGCTGATGTCCCGGATCCCGCGCGACCCGTCGCTGCCCGTGCCCGAGAGCACCACGCCGATGGCGCGGTCGCCCATGTCGGTCGCGAGCGACTGAAAGAAGACGTCGATCGGGAAGTTGAGTCGGTGCCCCGGCGTGAGGTCCTGGTCTTCGAGCTGCAGCACGCCGTCGCGCAGCGTCATGTTTTTGCGCGGCGGGATGAGGTAGAGCGAATCGGGCTCGATCGGTGTGGGCCCCTCGACGCGCACGACCTTCATCTGCGTGTGGCGCGAGAGCAGCTCGCGCATGAGGCTCTTGAAGTCCGGCGAGAGGTGCTGGATGACGACGAACGCCACGCCGCTGCCCGGCGGCATGTGCCCGAAGAACTGCTCAAGCGGTCGCAGCCCGCCCGCGGAGGCGCCGATCCCGATGATGTACGGCGCCCGGCGCGCGCCGACCCGCGCCGGGGGCGAGACCCCGACCGGTTCGACCTCCGTGGGGCGCGTGATGTCGTGCTCGGGACCGTCGGGCACGCGCGTTGCCTTCCGTGGGCTGAACGATCGCTGAAGCGTATCACGCCCAGCGCATTCGATATGGTGGGCCGATGCGAAACCTCTGCGCACCGTTTCTCGGACTGGTCCTGTGCCTCGCGATGGGCGGCGTTGCGTTCGCCGACGGCTTCGCGGAGACCCGCGACCGGATTATTTATGAAGTCAACCTGCGCCAGCACACCGAAGCCGGGACCTTCGACGCCTTCCGCGAACACCTGCCGCGGCTGCACGACATGGGCGTCGGCGTGCTGTGGCTCATGCCCATCCACCCCATCGGGGAAGAGAACCGCAAGGGCACGCTGGGCTCGTACTACGCCGCCACCGATTACAAGGACGTGAACCCGGAGTTCGGGACACGCCGTGACTTCAAAGAACTCGTCGAGGCAGCGCACGAGCTCGGCATGCTCGTGGTCCTCGACTGGGTGCCCAACCACACCGCGTGGGACCACGAGTGGACGCGCTCGCACCCGGAGCGCTACGCGAAGGGGCCCGACGGCGGATTCCGCCCGCCCAACGACGACTGGGTGGACGTGATCCAACTCGACTATTCCAACTCCGACACGCGGGCCGCGATGCTCGACGCGATGCTCTACTGGGTGCGTGAGTTCGAGGTGGACGGGTTCCGCGCCGACGTCGCCGAGATGATCCCCAAGGACTTCTGGATAGCGGCGATCGAGCGTCTGCGTCGCGAGCGGGACATGTTCATGCTCGCCGAGGGCGGCGCGCCGTGGCTGCACGAAGCGGGCTTCGAAGCGACCTATGGCTGGGGGCTGGGCGATCGGCTGATGCGCGTGTACGCGGGCGAGAACGACGCCGCCGACGTGAGACGCTTCCTTATCGAGGACACCGCCGCGATCACGGCGGCAGACGACAGCGCCTTCCGCATGTTCTTCACCACCAACCACGATTGGAACACGTGGAACGGGCTCGCGATCGAGCGCCTCGGCGAGATGTGGGAAGCCGCGACTGTGCTGACCTTCACCGCGCCGGGCATGCCGATGATCTACAACGGGCAGGAAGCAGGGCTCGACAAGCGGCTCGAGTTCTTCGAGAAAGACCCGATCGAATGGCGCGCCGACTCCTCGGCAGACCTGTACCGCCGGCTTGCGCAGCTGAAGAAGGACGAGCCCGCGCTCCATCACGGCGAGTCGGGCGGCACGATCGTCCACATCAACACCAACGATCCCGATCGGCTGCTCGCCTTCCGGCGCGTCGCCGAAGGCAGCGAGATCATCGTGCTCGCCAACCTCTCTGGCGAGCCCGTTGAGGTGCGAGGCGTGCGCACCGAGCCCGACGCCCGATACGCCGATCTCTACGGCTACCCGACCGAGGTGCCCGAGCGCCTCGACGCGTGGGGCTGGCATTTGCTCGTTCGGCGCTGATCCGCGAGCGATCGCCTCCATGCTCCCCGAGAACCGGTCCCCCAACCGTGTGGGGTCCGTGCGCGACTGCCAAGACATATATGAGTTTTTGAGGAACTCAAGCAAGTTGTGTCGGGCGGGCTCTGTGCAATTCCGAAGATCGACAGCGAGCGCGAGATGACCTCGCGCCGGCGTCCGAGCAGAGGGGGCATTGCGATGGGCTTCACCATTCGAACTCGACTCGTCGCCGGTCTCGGCGTGCTGGTACTCATCCTGGTGGGCGTGGGCGGCGTCTCGCTGCTGGGCTTCCGCAGCGCGGAGCGCGCGAGCAACTCGCTTGGCGAGATGGCCCACGACATGACCGTCGGCGCCGAACTGCTCAACAGCTCACTCATGAGCCGCATGAGCACCGTGTCGTACTTCGCGGGCGAACGCGAACAGGCCGCCCAGGACTTCGAAACGTGGACGGGTGAACTGGACAGCGCGATCGCGCAAGGCAAGCAGGACTTCCAGAACCCCGAGCGTGTCGCCGCCATCGCGGAGATCCAGGGCCATGCCGCGGCCTTTGAAGACGCGTTCGGCACAGCGCGCGAGGTCGTGCGCAATCTCGAGCAAGCCGTGATCGAAATGCACGAAGCCGGGAAGGCAGCGCGTCAGGAGCTGACCGCCGCGCTCGAAACCGCGCTCGAAGCCGAACGCCCGGACCTCATGCGCGTCGCGGGGCTCTCGGTGCAGGACTTGCTGTTGGCGCGGCTCTACGCGGTGCAGTACATCCAGTTCGGGCGTCCCGAAGATCTTGAAACACACCTCAGGTGGGACCGGGCGTTCGCGGAGGCGCTGCAGAGCGCACCGATGGACGGCCCGTGCGCCGCGCGGTTCGAGGCGGCGCTCGCTCACGCCGAGACCTTCCGCCAGAAGTTCGCCGACGCGCGCGCCCTGCGCGACGAACGCGTGGCGTTGGTGAACGGCCCGCTCGCGGAGTCGGGCGTCGCGATCCAGTCGCTGAGCCAGGACATCGAGAAGTCGCTGATCACGGACGTGGAGCACGAACGAGAAGCTACAAGCGCCACGATCGCGCGCAAGCAGGTGCTCGTGGTCAGCGCGGTGGCGGCGGGCGGGGTCTTCGCGGTCCTCATCGCCGTCTTGCTGCTGCGCGCGATCATCACGCCGATCCGCGCGATCGTCGAGCGTCTCCAGGAAATCAGCGATGGAGACGGGGATCTCACGGTGCGTCTCCGCGAACGGGGCGGTGATGAGCTCGCCGAGCTCGGTCTGGCGTTCAATAACTTTGTAAGAAAGCTCGCCGCGATGGTGCAGTCCGTGCGTGAGGTCAGCGGGGCGGTCGCGCACGGGTCAGACCAGGTCGCCGCGGCGGCGACGGAGATCGCCGCATCGCTGGAGGAGCAGGACCGCCAGGCGGCACAGGTCTCCGCCGCGATCGAGGAGATGTCCGCCGCGGTCACCGAAGTCGCTCGCAACAGCGCCGAGGCCTCCGATGCCAGCGAGCGGGGGCGCACGAACGCGGACGAAGGGCGCGATGTCGTCGCCCAGACCGTTCTGGAAGTCGAGGGCATCGCGACCGAGGTGCGCGAGTCGGCGCAGATCATCTCGCGCCTCGGCGCCAAGAGCGAACAGATCGGCGAGATCGTGAGCGTCATCAACGACATCGCCGACCAGACCAACCTGCTCGCGCTCAACGCGGCGATCGAGGCCGCCCGCGCGGGCGAACACGGACGAGGCTTCGCGGTCGTCGCAGACGAGGTGCGCAAGCTCGCCGAGCGCACGACGGTCGCGACCGAAGAGGTGACATCGAGCATCCGCGAAATCCAGGAGGCAACACGCGGCGCGGTGACTCGCATCGAATCGAGCACCGGTCGCGCCGATCGCGGCAGCGAGCTCGCCACCAGCGCGGATGTGTCGTTGCAATCGATCCTCGGCTCGACGGAGGAGCTGCTGGGCCTCGTGCGCGGGATCGCCGCCGCGACAGAGCAGCAGAGCGCCGCCAGCGAAGAGATCGCGCGGTCGATCGAGGGCATCGCCTCCGGCACGCGTGAGTCCTCCGCCGGCGCCCGCCTCGCGAGCGAGTCGGCGGTGGACCTGAACACGCAGGTCGAACGCCTCCGCAACGCGGTGCTGGGATTCACGATCGAGGACGAATCGGCGCCGCAGCGTGTGCGTTCGGGCAGGGAATGGATGAACGTGCCCGCGGCGTGATGCCGGCTCGCGCGTACGGGTGGCGATCGGGTTTTGTGAGCTGGTTCGTGATCGCAATCCCGACCATCGAGTGGGCGAACGGGACGCCTAAGTCCTTGCAAAGAAAGATGTTCGGGATTGCGGCAATCCCCGAGTCGGGTCATGCTCCACCCGGGTCCCGATGACCGGGCCCCAGCGAGGAGCGCGAACCATGGCACGACGCATCAACACTCGGCAAGCGATGGCGGCGACCGCGACGGCGTGCGCACTCGGGGTGCCGCTCGCGCACGCCGGCACCGTGAGCGGCCCGCTCATCGAGTGGCAGGCGCTGTCGATCGACTACGCCGGGCCCGCCGCGAGCGAGGCCGACGCTGCCACGTTCCTCGATCACCGCCTGCAGGTCACCTTCACCGGGCCCAGCGCGCAGGCGTACTCGGTGCCGGGTTTCTTCGCAGGCGATGGCAACGGCAATGGCGCCGGCAACGTGTGGCGCGTGCGTTTCGTGCCCGACGAGCCCGGTCAGTGGAGCGCCGTCGCGTCCTTCCGCACCGGCGCGAATGTCGCGGTCGCCGTGCTCGCCGACGAGTCGCCGGACCCCAGCGCCGGCGCACCGGCGTCGTTCGACGGTGATTCGGACGCGTTCACCATTGCTCCCGTGGATCCGGGCGCGCCGGGCACGCTCGCCTTGGGCCGCTTGCAGTACGTGGGCGAGCACTATCTGCGATGGGCCGAGGGCGGGTTCTACATCAAGGGCGGCGTCGATTCGCCTGAGAACTGGCTCGGCTACTACGGGTTCGACAACACCTTCAGCGCGAACAACCGCGGGCCCAACACGCCCGACCGCCTGCACCGCTTCCCGACGCACGAGGCGGATTGGAACCCGGGCGACCCCGACTGGGACAGCCCCGACACGCCCGAGCCCAACGACGGGCGCCGGATCATCGGTGCGCTCAACTACATCGCCTCGGTCGGCGGGAACTCCATTTACTTCCTGCCCATGAACATCGGGGGTGATGCGCAGGATTCGTGGCCCTACCGGGACCCCGCGATCGACGGCACCGGCAACGTCAACAACGACAACGTCACCTACGACATCAGCAAGCTGGAGCAGTGGGAGATCGTCTTCGCGCACGCGCAAACGCTCGGCATCCTGCTGCACATCGTGCTCAACGAGGCCGAGACGCCCAACAAGGAAGAACTCGACGATGCGCAGTTGGGCGACGAGCGCCGGCTCTTCTATCGCGAGATGTGCGCGCGCTTCGCGCACCACAACGCGATCGTGTGGAACATCAGCGAGGAGTTCAACCTCAACCTGAACCTGGGCTCGGCACGCGTGCTGGAGTTCGCGCGCGCCGTGAAGGGGCAGGATCCGTACGACCACCCGGTCACGGTGCACAACGCGGGCAACGGGCAGAGCGCGACGGGCCCGTGGCAGCCCTTCTTCGGCGAGGCGGACATCGATCTCACCAGCTTGCAACGCGCGGGCGTCGCCGACGGATGGGGGCAAGCGGTCGCGGACTTCCGCGCCGCGAGCGCCGCGTCGGGCAAGCCGATTCCCGTGATGGTGGATGAGCCCGCCTCCGCGTCGCCCACGCGTGACATTGCGAGCCTCGACGACTTCCGCAAACGCGTCATCTGGGACGTGCTGCTCTCGGGCGGCGGCGGCGAGTGGTTCCTGCACGACGAAGACCAATCGCTCGAAGACTTCCGCGACTTCGACCAACTCTGGCGCGAAACCACGCACTGCAGGCTCTTCATCGAAGAGAACACGCCCTTCTGGGAAATGTCGCCCAACCGCGATCTCGTCAGCGGCGAGTCGGGCACCTTCGGCGGCGCCGAGGTCTTCGAGAAGCCGGGCGAGGTCTACGCGATCTACTACCCCGACACCACCAACACCGGCGAGCTCGACCTCACCGGTGCGTCCGGCGTTTTCACAGGGCGCTGGTACAACCCGCGCACCGGGCGCTTCGCGGGACCGGCGACCGTGTACGCGGGTGGAGCGCTCGCGACGATCGGCGCGCCGCCGACCGAGGTCGGGGAAGACTGGGCGCTGCTCGTCCGCGCGGGCGGCCCGCGCGTGCTCTTTGTGCGCGGCGCGGATCGCAGCGGCGGATTCCTCGAAGCCGGCAACGACTTCTCTCGCACGGAACAGCTCGCCGACATCACGAACATGTCTACCCAGGGCGGCAACCACGGGTGGTTCGAGCTCGCCGAGACGCTGCGAACCGACGGATTCCTCGTTGAGCAGATGATCGAACCGCTCGAGGCCGGCGCGCCGACGACCGGGCAGACGACCGGCGCCGCGATCCCGTTCGAGACGCTCGACCTCGACGCGTACGAAGCCATCGTGCTCGGGTCGAACAACGCGGTCTACGCCACCGAGCAGATCGACGCGATCGAGGACTACGTCCGCAGCGGCGGCGGCGTGCTCTTCATCTCCGACGCCAACTTCGGGTCGAGCTGGCCCGACGCGCCGGACTCCGACCAGCAGTTCCTCGACCGCTTCGGCTGGGTGATGCAGCAGGATCGGGGCACCTACGCGCTCAGCCGCGCCGATGGAGACTTTCTTGCGCTCGCGCACCCCATCCTCGACGGGATCGAATCGTTCGACGGCGAAGGGGTGTCGCCCGTCGTCGTGCCGACCACGGACATTCCCGGCGTGAACTCGACGCTCATCGTCCGCGCGATGCCCGGCGCACAAACACGGAACAACGATGGTGATCCCGGCTCGATCCGAACGGTCGGCGCGAACGATGCGGCGCTCGCCATCGCCGCCGCCGGCACCGGGCGCATCGCGGGGCACTTCGACCGCAACACCTTCTTCAATCTCAACGGCGCGGGCACGGACATCAACAGGCTCGACAACGAGGCGTATGCGCTCAATCTCTTCCGCTGGCTCACGACCGGGCAGACCGAGCCGACCGATCCCGGCGGCGACCCGGGCGATCCCGACGACTGCAACGACAACGCGCTGAACGACCAGACCGAGACGGCGGCGATCGCGAGCGGCGGGCTCGTGCTCACGTCATACGACGAGCTCGAGTTCATGGGCACCCGGCGCGCGCGCGTCGATCCCGTCGTGGACTTCGACTGGGGCAACGGCGCGCCCTTCAGCACCGACGGGCAGGACGGCAACACCTTCAGCAACCGGTGGACCGGCTTCGTGCGCACCGGGCCCGACGCCGGCGTCTACGAGTTCTTCACCGTGACCAACGACGGCGCGCGCCTGTGGGTGGACGGCGTGCAACTCGTCGATGCGTGGATGGACATGACGCCCACCGAGTTCGGCGTGTCGATCACGCTCGAAGCCGACACGCTCTACCCCATCGTCTTCGAGCACTACGAGGGTCAGGGCACGGCGGTCGCGCGGCTGCTCTGGGACCCCGCGGGCGTTGGGCCCAAGGAGGTCATCCCGGCGACGAACCTCTTGCCCGCGATCGACGCCAACGCCAACGGCGTGCCCGACGAATGCGAGTGCCCCGGCGACGCCGACGGCGACGGAGAGACCTCCACCGCGGACATCACGTTTGTCGTCTCTAACCTCGGCGCGGGTGCGCCGGGCGCGACGGGCACGCCCGGAGATGTCAATGGCGACGGCCTCACGACCACCGCCGATGTCACCTTCGTCGTCAGCAACCTCGGAACGCTCTGCTTCTAGCGATCGAGACGCTCGACCGCGCCGCCGCGATCGTCTTCATGAGGATGCGTGCGACGAGCGCCCGCCGGGCGCTTGCGTGAGCCGTGTTTGTCGTAGACGCGCTGGGCCTCGCGCTTTGTTTCCGCCCGCCGTCGAACCGCGAAGATGCGCTCCTTCGCCTCGCGGTATGCGGTCGCGTGATCGACGATCGGCGCCGGGTAGTCCTCGCCGATCACGCACCCGCTCATACGCTGGGTCATCTCGGGCATGGTGTGCGGTTCCGGAAGATGCGCGTCGTCGATACTCGCGAGCTCGGGGACCCACGCGCGGATGAAGACGCCGGTGGGGTCTTGGTCTCTCACCTGCTTGGCGGGCGAGTAGATGCGCACCGTGTTGATCCCGGTGACGCCCGATTGCATCTGGAACTGCGGGTAGTGGATGCCCGGCTCGAAGTCGAGGAAGCGCGTGGCAAGGAACTCCGCTGTGGGCTTCCAGTGCAGCCAAAGGTGGTAAGACGCGAACGACGCGAGCATCGCACGCATACGGAACGTGATCCACCCGGTCTGCGCAAGGCAGCGCATGCACGCATCGATCATGGGGTAGCCTGTGGCTCCATCTTTCCACGCTTTGAAACGCCGATGATCTTCGTCGGTCCAGCGGGCGACGTCTTCCGTGCGCATGCCGTTGTAGGCGCGGTTGATGTTGCGGTGCTCGATCGCTGGTTCGTCTTCCAGCTTCTGGATGAAGTGGCAGTGCCAGCGGAGGCGCTTGTCGAACGAGTTGATCGAGCGTTTCCACGCGCCGGCGTCTCGCGAACGATCGCCGTCAAGCTCGTTGAGGCGTGCGCGCACGGCGTGGTGCGTCGCGCGGATCGAGAGCGAGCCGAACGCAAGGTGTGCGCTCAGCCGGCTGCACGCATCGGGTGAATCCACCGGCGAGGACATCGCCCGCTGATACTCCTGCCCGCGTTCGTGCAGGAACGACCGCAACAGTTCGTGCGCACGCGAGGCGCCGCCCGCCTGTGCGCACGTGATGGCGGTGGGCGCCACGCCGAGATCACCCGCGTTGAGCAGTTCGCCGCGATCGATGCCGGCGAGTTCCGGCGCGCGCAGGGCGCTCGGCGGATCAAGGGGCTCGGGGGCCATACGCCGGCTCCAGCAGCGCGCCCAGCCGTCGCGCGACGCGAGCGGTCGGACCACGCCGTGCTGCGCGAGTTCGGTCCACCGCACACCGGTGCGCTCGCACCAGGCGCGGACGTGCTTGTCGCGCTCGTATGTCGCGAGGAGCCCGGTCTCTTCGTGGCTCCACAGTTCATCGAAGGGGAACTCGTCGTGCAGGCGAGCGAGCGTCGCGATCATCTCGCCGCGCCGGACGAGCAGGTCGCTGCCCGCGGCGCGAAGAGATTCGCGCACCTCGGCGAGGCACTCGTTGACGAAGCGCAGGTGCGAGGCGTCGTGCTCGGGCGATTCGAGCACGATGGGTTCGTAGACGTAGAGCCCGACGACCTCGCCGCGCTCGCTCGCGCGCACGAGCGGCTCGTGATCGTGCACGCGGAGATCCCGCTTGAACCAGACGACGGCACGGCTCACTGGAAGAGCATGCCCGAGAAAGGACTCCATGCCGGTGTCGGGGGTCGCAGGGACAGCACGCGTCCTGCGGCGGCGTTGGCGCTGAGGAAGGCGGCTTCGACGCCTGTTCCGCCGAAGCCCTCACCGCAGACGACGAGCCCGCGCTCCCGGTCAAACAGGCAGCGGTCGGGGATCGGGTTGTTGACGCGCGCGTACTTCCAGCGGTGGGCGCGGGCAGCCTGAACGTTCACTGGTTCGGACACGATCGTGCTGACGACCGACGCGAAAGCTTCTGCGAGGGCGGGCGCGATCTCATCACGATCGACATCGATGCGCTCGCGGGACCATGCGTGCGAGGCATGAACCACGAATCGCGTGGTGTGCGGCACGACGTTTCGTCCCGGCTTGGCGTTGTCGCGCACGATCCGTGCAAGTACGGGGTGATCCGGTGTGTCAATGATCTGTGGGAGTTGCGTGAGTCGATCGGTCGTGAGCATTGCGATCCACTGTGGATCGGACTGCATTCGTGCGAGCGGCTCGTGCAGCGGTGTGTCTACGTTGTCCAGCAATCGGATAGCCTGCTCGGGTGCCATAGCCAGAACGACCGCATGCTGCGCGAGGTGTTCTGAGTGCCGAAAGTTCTCTTCGAGCACGCCGTTCCAGCCTCCGAGCCAGCGTTGAAGCGAGGTCACGGCTTTGGCAGAGACGTGAATCCCGTTGCCGCGTTCGGTGAGGTGATCGAATAGTGCGTTGAAAGATGGTGTTCCGACGATATGCGTGGGGCCGTACTCGTCTTTCACAAGTTCACCGTCTCGCCACTCGGCGAGCCTCGGGCGCCACGTCGCGCAGACGCCGTCATCGATCCACGACTTCACGTATCTGCTAAACCGGGGGTCGGTAACGGTAAAGGAGGGGCAGCCGTGTTCGAACACGACGTCGTCCCCGATGCGAGTAGACATCCGCCCGCCTGGCATGCGGCCGCGATCCAAGATCGAGACTCTCACGAGATGCTGTAGAAACTGTGCGCAACTCAAACCGGTGATCCCGGCGCCGATCACGAGGGCGTGCAGTGCAGCAGGAGGTCGCGTTCGACCGCTTGCGGGCCCTTTGTAAAACCCGCTCTGGCCGTGCTTCAGGTGCATTTCAAAGGAGCGAGGTCGCACCGTGCCGAGCACTTTCTGCTCGGGTTCAAAGGGACGATCAAAGCCGCCGAGGCACCACAGGATTCCCGTGTACGAGTTTGGATTGTTGCCGTCGAGTGCGAATCGGTGGTTGATGTCGATCATGATGCGGAGCGCTTCTTCTGGAGAGCGCGCCCATTGCGCGATCATCTTGCCCCACGTCATGCGGATGTTGTTGTGGATCGCACCGTGGTTCCGTAGCGCTTGTTGCGGTGTACGCCACCAGGAAATCACCTGACGGTTCGCGAGACGGTCCCACGAGTAGCACGGTCGACGATCGTCTTTGTGCTCACGCAGGGTCTCGCGCGCCCAGTCGGGGAGCGCATCCAATGACTCGAGCGTCTGCTCGGGAGTGTGCGCACAGAAGTTGTACGACAGTTCGCGCCAGACGAGGAGTTCGTCGAGGAACTTGTCCGCGCCGGAGCCTCCGATGTCGTTGGCCTCGCGCCCGATGCGCATCGGCGAGACGTGCCCGTGGTGGAGGTAGGGGGAGAGGCCCGAAACCGCTTCCGGATCGCTTGGGTCATTCCGCCGCTTGTCGTAGCGAGCGAGGTGTCCGAGATCAACGAAGGCACGCCAGCGTTGATAGCCCGCGTCTGTGCCCCCTGGGGTTTGTGGGACCGGCGGGATGCTGTGGTCGATGTCGCAGCGTGCGCACAGCTCGTCGAGGTCGGCGTGTTGCAGGTCGAGCGGTTCGAAGCCGAGCAGGTCGGGGTCGAGTTGCAAGGGGGCGACGGTCGGCTCGGTGTCGGTCCACGCTTCGCGCAGGCGGGCGCGCCACTCCTTCTTGGCTTTGTCGCGGAACTTGAAGGCGCGTTCGTAGCGCGTGCTTAGCAGGCGCATCGGCATGAGACACGCGCTGTCCACGGCCAGCGCAGCACACGGCGCACACTCTGCGAGGGCTGCGGTCCAGCGGGGGAAGGGCGGCGCGGGGAAGTCTTCGGTGACGAACGCGCACGCGCGGTCAAGCAGGCGGCGGAGCGGAGAAGGCGTGTTCGGATCGGTGGGCAGGTGGAAGGCGTAGGCGATGCCGCGATCGCGGAGAGCGGTTTGGAGGTCGCGTGCGCCCTGCATGATGAAGGTGTGGTGGCGGTCGCTGTTGAAGCGGTGGTTGCCGGCGAGGCCCTGGTACACGAGCACGGGCTTGGCGAGCGCGTTGGCGATGGTGAGCGCGGCGTCGAGGGCGGGGTTCTCGTGGTCGCGGATCGCGTGGTGGAGCCAGCAGAGGACGAACGCGCCGTCGGGGCAGACATCGAGTTCGTTGAGCGCGAGCGTGCGTTCGTGGAGATGGTGCGGGAGCGTGATGGTGGGCTGGGAAGTCATGGAAGTGCATCATTCGCAACGCGAGCGAGCGTGGATGGACGCATGGCGGAAAGTGCGGCGCGTGTCGAATCATCGGGGAGTTCGTGGGAATCTCGGATTCGTTCGCAACGTGGGCGGATGAGGCGGACCTGTTGCTGCAAAGCCGGGAACGAGGCGGGCACAGGGCGCGGCTCGGGAGTCGGCAAAAAGGAGGATTCGCATGATCGGTATGCGAGTTGCCGTCGCGAGCGCGACGGTTGGTATCGGTGCGCTCGGCGCGAGCGCGGCCACGACGTTCACGACGGTCTTCGGCCCCGGCGGCGATGCCGGGCTGCTCGTGCCGGAATCGAGCGTGCTGAACGGGATCGATTCGATCGCGACGTTCGGCGCGGCGAACAACGCGGTGGGACCGCTTGCCGGCAGCGCGAACGTGGGCGAGACGCTCTTCTTTCAGGTCGGCCCGCTCTATGTGGGCGGGGCGGGGCCGGCGTCGAGCAACCCGCTCTCGGCCCAGGGCGAGGCGAATCTCGGCGGCGCTGTCGCGAACAACCGCGCGTACGGCGTGATCGGCGAGGGACGCTCGGACATCACCTTCGCGAGCGGATCGGTGACCGACATCTTCCTGCAGGTTCGCGGGACGGCGGACGGGCAGACGACCGGCACGAACCCGGGGACGAACTTCGGCGGCGTGCCGACGGATCTCGCCGATGCCGCGGGGACGCTGCTGGTGTGGACCGAGTTCGGCGTCGAAGCGACGCTGCAGGTCTCGAACGACGACTACCAGCTGTTCTCGCTGAGCGCGGCAGACTTCCTGGGCGACAGCATCACGCGTGTGAGCATCATCAACCAGGGCCCGGCCAACTCGGTGGTGGCGCTGGGTGAGCTGACGACGATCCCGGCGCCCGGCGCGCTGGGCGTGGCGGCGCTGGCGGGCGTGGCGGCGGTGCGTCGTCGCCGGGGTGTCTGAACGGACTTCTGACTGCGCGTCCGTCGGGCCGAAACGCTCGGCGGACGCTTCGGGCGCGGGCCCCGTCCGAGATCGATCGAGTATGCGATACTCGGCGTGGTCGGTCAACGCCGAGTGTGCGGAGGCGCGGTTGATGAGGCACGGCGAGAGTTCGACGCTTTCGCGCGACGAGTTCGCGGACCTGTTGCGCACGTACGAACGGTTCTTGCGCGTCGTCGCGGCGGGTGAGGTCGGATACGACGATGCCGACGACGTGGTGCAGCAGGCTGCAATCAACGCGCTGGCGAGGCTCGGGCGGTTCGAGCGCGGGACCGACTTTCGCGCGTGGATGGGCGCCTTTGTGCGCGGCGCGGGGAAGAATCACCGGCGTTCGCAGAAGCGTCATCGCGAGCGTGTGCTGCGTCTGGCCGACCGATCCCCTCGTGGGGATTCGCAAGATGTTCAAGGTTCGCTCGTGGAATGTTCGGAAATCCGGGCAGAGATCCGCAGCGCCGTGGACGCGCTCGGACCTCTTCGGCGGAGTTGCTTCTTGCTGAGGACGGTGATGGATCACCCGTATCAGGACATCGCCGGCATGCTGGGGATCCCGGAGGCGACGGCGCGGAGCCACGTGTACCGCGCGCGCACGGAACTGGCGCGGGCGCTCGCGGGGAAGGAGGAGCACGCGTGATGCACGATTTGTCGGATGCACATGCCGAGAAGCTCAACGCCTACCTCGATGGGGAGATGGATGGCCGGGAACGGGAGGCGTTCGAAGCGCTGGCCGCGTCGGACGTGGCTGTGCGCGAGGCGCTCGACGCGGCGCGGCGGGTCGAGGCGGGCGTGCGCACGGAGTTCGAGCAGGCGCCCCCGATTGACTTTGACGCGGTGCTCGATCGAGTGGAGCCGAGAGGCGCGCGCACGACGTGGCGCGCGATCGGGCTGGCGGCGTGCCTGGCGCTCGTCGCCACCGTGTTTGTTGCGATCAACCTGCCGCGTGATGCGCGGCTGCGCGCGGATACGGCGTACGCCGCGGTGACCGCGTCGTTCGTGCCCGAGGTGATCTGCGACACGCGCGAGAAGTTCGAGGCGTACACGCTCGCGCACCTTGGCGAGGGCATCTGCCCGATCGAGGATCCCGAGATCCGGATGATCGGTTGGAAGGGGCTCGCGGTCGAGGCGGCGAGCGGGTACGAGGGTCGCGCGAAGGTGCTGCTCGCGGAGGGGCCGCAGCGTGAGCGGATCGTGGTGCTGTTCCTTCCGGAGAGCGTCGGTGAGCCGGTGCCGCCGCGGGGCGGCGGGCTGCGGATGTTCGAGCGTTCGTTCGACGGCGTGCGGGCGTGGGAGCTGACGCCTTTCGACGAGGCGCGCGTGGTGGGGCTGCTGGAATCGTGCGGGCCGGCGGAGGAGCCGCGGTAGACTCTGGCGGAGCCTGCTCCGGAGACCGGCGTGCCCCTGAACCTCGTGCGGAAGTTGATGCTGAACTTTGGTCCGAGCGCGTTCGCGGCGCTTGGGCTCATGCAGTACGCGCGGTACGCGGGCGTGTTCGCGACGTCGCTGCCGGAGGTGGCGAAGACGCGCGATCTGAAGGTGCTCGACAGGAAGATGGGCGCGAAGCGCGTGACGATGCGGTTCATGGGCGCGCGCATCGCGTTCGACTGCCCGACGATCGATGGGATCCTCAAGGACGGCACGTACACGTTTGGCATCGTGCGCGAGCTGTGCATCCGGAATGTGTACCTGCGCCACGGGGTCGAAGAGCGCATCAAGAACGCGGCGTGCGTGGTGGACCTCGGGTCGAACCGCGGGATCTTCTCGGCGATCGCGGCGGGGCTCGGGGCGAAGCGCGTGCTGTCGATCGAGGTGGTGCGCGCACACGTGCCGGCGATCGAGGCGAGCTACGCCGCCGTGGGGTTCTCGGACTACGCGATCGAGAGCGCATACCTGGGCGGGCAAGGACTCACGGAGGCGGGTGAGGAGCGTCCGCGCTTCGACGAACTGCTCGACAAGCACGGGATCGAGACGATCGACGTCCTCAAGATGGATATCGAGGGCAGCGAGTTCGGGCTCTTCGAAGAAGACGGCTGGCTCCGTCGGGTGCGATCGCTGTGCATGGAGGTGCATCCCGAGGCGGGGCGGGTGGACGACATCCTCGAGCGGTTGGAGGGCGCGGGATTTCGCTGGGTGGTGAACGACCACACGCTGCGCGTGCCGGCGGATCACCAGCGGGCGGAGTTCATCTGGGCGGTTCGCGGCTGAGGGCGTCGGGTGTGGCCCCGGCGAGCATTGCTGAATCGGGGCGTTGCGTGGCGGCGAAGGGCATCGCGACACCTATGCTGGCGCTGTGATTGTGCGCGCGTCGCGCGCGTGTGGGGAGCTTCAAGATCCGGATTGTTCGAACCATCGTGACGCTGTTGGTGCTGCTGGGCGTGGTGGGCGGCATCGGGTACCTCGTGTTCCAGAAGCTGCAAGAGGAAGACGCCGGCGAACGCGTGGCGCGTGAGGCGCTGCCCGCGCCGGTGGAGGTCGCGCCGATCGAGTTCGGCAGGATCGAAGACCGGCGCGTGTTCAGCGGGACGCTGGAGGCAGCGGCGCGCGTGACGATCGCGCCGAAGGTGGGCGGGCGGATCGTGCAGATGCCGCTGGACATCGCCGACACCGTTCGCCGGGGCGATGTGATCGCATTGCTCGACAGCGCGGAGTACGAGCAGGACGTGGCGCAGGCGCAGGCGGACCTTGATGTGGCGAAGGCGCAGCTCGCGCAGGCCGAGGGTGCGGCGGCGATCGCGGAGCGCGAGTTCGAACGCGTGCGCCAACTGCACAAGCGGGGGATCGCGTCGGACTCGCAGCTCGACGAGGCCGAGGTAGATCGTGTCGGTCGGCGCGCGGCGGTGGACGTGGCGGGCGCGCAGGTGACACGCGCAGAAGCGAGCCTTCGGAGCGCGCGGGTTCGGCTGGGGTATTCGTCGGTGCGGGCGGAGTGGGAGTCGGGCGAGGGCGACCGCGTGGTGGCCGAGCGGTTCGCGGAAGAGGGCGACACGGTGAGCGCGAACACGGCGCTGGTGTCGATCGTGGATTTGGACCCGATCGAGGCGGTGGTGTTCGCGACGGAGCGAGACTACGCGTCGATCGTGAGCGGGCAGCTGGTTTCGCTGCGGACAGACGCGTACCCGGATCGCGTGTGGACGGGTCGGGTGGCGCGGGTGTCGCCGGTGTTCCGTGAGGGCTCGCGTCAGGCGCGTGTGGAGATCACGGTGCCGAACACGGACGGCGCGTTGAAGCCGGGGCTGTTCGCGCGGATCGAAGCGGTGCTGGGCGTGGATGAATCGGCGTCGATCGTGCCGGCGTCGGCGCTGTCGAAGCGCGGGGACGAGACGGTGGTGTTCCTGGCCGACACGGATTCGATGACGGCGCGCGCCGCGGCGGTACGGACGGGGATCCGTCAGGGCGATCGGGTGCAGGTCTTCGGCGAGGGGCTCGAGGGCGACGTGATCACGCTGGGGCATCAGCTGGTGCGTGACGGTTCGTCGATCGTGGTGCCGGAGCGTGAGGGGGCGTCGGCGTCGGTGGGGTCGGCGCGATGAGCCTGCCGAGCGTGAGCGTGAACCGCCCGGTCTTTACGACGATGGTGACGCTGATCGTCGTGGTGCTTGGGCTTGTGTCGCTGGATCGCGTGCGGATCGACCTGCTGCCGGAGGTGGAGACGCCGACGATTTCGGTGCGGACGACGTACGACGGCGCGAGCCCCGAGGTGATGGAGCGTCTTGTGACGCAGATCATCGAGGAGATCGTGGGCACGGTGCCGGGCGTGGAGGAAATCACGAGCGAATCGGGTGAGGGATCGTCGTCGGTGCGCGTGCGGTTCCAGTGGGGGACGGACGTCGATGTCGCGGCGAGCGAGGTGCGTGCGCGGATCGAGGGCGAGCTCGATGAGCTGCCGGACAACACGGGGCGTCCGCGGATCAGTTCGTTTGATGTGAACAGTTTTCCAGTGGTGGTGCTGGGGGTGTCGAGCGAGCTGAACCCGGTTGATCTGACGACGGTGATCGAGGATCAGATCCGGTACCGCTTCGCGCGGATCGCGGGCGTTGCGCAGGTGGACCCGTGGGGGAGCTACCTGCGTGAGGTGCGGATCGAGATCGATCCCGGGCGGCTGCGGGCGCTGGGGCTCCCGCTGAATGAGATTCTTGACGCGGTGCGCGACGCGAACCTGGACCTGCCTGCGGGGGAGATCGAGGCGGGGCGCTACGAGGTGACGCTGCGCGCGCCGGCGGAGTTCGAGTCCGTCGAGCAGATCGAGCAGACGGTGATCGCGGTGCGCGGGGGCGCGCCGGTGACGCTCGGGCAGATCGCGACGGTGCTCGACACGCACGAGCGACTGCGACGGCACGTGCGGGTGAACGGGAACCTGGGGATCCGTCTTGCGATCCGCAAGCAGGCCGACGCGAACACGGTGGAGGTCTCGCAGGCGGTGCTCGAAGAGATCGAGCGGTGCAACGCGGACTTCCCGCAGGTGCGGATCTTCCCGATCATCAATCAGGGGAACTTCATCGAGCGTTCGATCGCGAACGTGGCGAGCTCGGTGCTGTACGGCGGCGGGCTGGCGATCCTGGTGCTGCTGTTCTTCTTGCGGAACATCCGCAGCACGACGGTCATCGCGCTGGCGATTCCGATTTGTGTGATCGCGACGTTCAGCTTGATTTACTTCGGCGGGTTCACGCTCAACCTGATGACGCTCGGCGGGCTGGCGCTGGGCGTCGGGATGATGGTGGATAACTCGATCGTGGTGCTGGAGAATGTTTTCCGGCGCACGCGTGAGGACGGGGTGTCGCCGCGCGAGGGCGCGGTGGCCGGCGCGATCGAGGTGGCGCCGGCGATCGTCGCGAGCACCATCACGACGCTGGTGATCTTTTTGCCGGTGGTGTTCATCCGTGGGGTGAGCGGGGTGCTGTTCCGCGAGCTGGCGTACGTGATCGTGTTTTCGCTGGTGTGCTCGCTGGTGGTGTCGCTGAGTTTGGTGCCGATGCTGTCGTCGAAGATCCTCAAGCCGCGCGCCGAGCGGCGCGGGCTGTTCGGATCGATCAAGAACGCGAGCGATCGCGCGTTCGAAGCGGTGGACAACGGGTATCGCGACCTGCTGCGCTGGGTGCTGCGGAACCGGGTTCTGACGCTGCTCTCGACGGGGCTCGTGGTGTTCGGGACGGCGATGCTGTTCCCACGGCTCGGGCAGGAGTTCCTGCCGCCGAGCGACGAGGGCGAGGTGCGGATCACCGGCGAGATGGAGGTGGGAACGCGTCTGGAGATCGTGGATCGGCAGACGCGTCTGATGGAGCGGATCGTGGTCGAGAACGTGCCGGAGAAGCTGGCATGGGTGACGTCGGTCGGCGCGTCGAGCTACAACCCGGAGGACGGCGCGACGGGTGAGATCCGTCTGGCGCTCGTGCCGGCGGCGGAGCGGGATCGTTCGAACGTCGAGATTGCCAGTGATCTGCGCACGAAGCTGGAGGGGCGCATCCCCGGGATGACGGTGCGCACGCGCGCGCCGCAGGGGCAGTGGCTTCTGCAGCGGCTGCTCGGAGGCGACGAGGGCATCACGGTCGAGGTGCGCGGGTTCGATCTCGAGACGCTGCGGTTGCTCACGAAGCGCGCGGCGCAGGCGCTCGCGCAGGTGCCCGGCATCACCGATGTGAACAGCAACTCGGACCCGGGCACGCCGCAGGAAGAGCTGGCGATCGACCGGGCGAAGGCGGCGGACCTCGGTGTGTCGGTGCGTGACATCGCGGAGACGATCGAGACGGCGATCGGCGGGCGTGAGGCGGGAGAGTTCCGGTCGGCGGGCAACTCGTACCGGATTTTGGTGCGGCTGCGTGACGCCGAGCGGATGACGATCGACGAGGTGCTCGACCTGACGGTGCGTTCGCGGACAGGGGAGAGCGTGGCGCTGCGCAACCTTGTGCGGAGCGACGAGAGCCGCGGCCCGACGCTCATCCGAAGGGTCGATCAGCAGCGCACGTTCGAGGTGCGCGCGGACTACGCGGGGCGTGACCTGGGTGACGTTGCGGCGGACGCGGAGGCGGCGCTCGCGGGCATCGCGCGCCCGACGGGGTATGAGATCCTGCTCGCGGGGAACGTCGAGGAGCAGCGCCGGAGCCAGCGCGAGCTGCTCATCTCGCTGGCGCTGGCGCTCGTGCTCGTGTTCATGGTGCTGGCGTGCCAGTACGAATCGCTGCGCGACCCGCTGATCGTGATGCTCTCGGTGCCGCTGGCGGGCGTCGGCGTGATCCTCGCGCTGTTCCTCACGGA
>JBCDCB010000047.1:0-23046 GCA_039182735.1 Planctomycetota bacterium | reverse complement strand
GATCATTTTGGCGCCGATAACATCACCGGCCACGTGGGCGACTTTCTGGATTTTCAGAAGGACCTGAGGGCGTTCGTGGCCGAGGTCGAGGCTCGGCCCGAGTTGCCGCGCCCGTACTACATGCTTGCCCATTCCATGGGGGGCGCAATCGGGCTCAGGGGCCTGATCTATGGTCTGGATGTGAAGGCCGCTGTTTTCACCCCGGGATGCCCCCCGCGATCGCCCGCCGCGCCGCCGACCCGTTCTTCACAACCAAAACCCGCGGGCTCTCCACCGGCATGGGCCTCAGCCTCGTCCGCGGCGTCGTCAACGCTTGTGGCGGGCGCATGCGCATCGACACCGTGCCCGGCGAGGGCACCGAGGTGGTGCTCGAACTTCCCGCCACGTCGGCCCCGCCGCCGGGCCACGACACGGGCGCGCGCGATCCGCGCGAAAGCGTTCAACGGGTTGCGGTGACACTGAGCGATCCGCGACGGGCAGCGTTCGTCACCGCGTGCCTGCGTTCGTACAACGCAGAGACGCTGCCGACGCCCGCCGGCGCAATCCCCGATGCAGAGGTATGGATCACAGAAGCGAGCCCTGAAACGCTCGAAGTCGCGCGGCGTCTTGCGCGCGCGCAGCCTTCGACTAGAGTCATCGTCTTCGGCGACGCGCCGGAGGCGTGGAGCGGGCTCGGCGCACACGTGCTCGGCGAGCGCAGCGGACTCGCGGGGCTCCGCGAAATGCTCGGTTTCGTGCCCAAGCGCGAGTCGCAGACCACGGAGGACGCCCATGAATGACCCCGCGAGTGTTCGGCAAGGCACCATCCGAGTTCTCTGTGTCGATGACCACGCGTTCCTTGTCGAAGGCCTGAAGGCGCGGATCGAAATGGAGTCCGACCTCGAGTTCGCCGGGCGCCGTGGCGACGCGCAGAACCTCGCGAGCGAAGCCGAAGCCGCGCACGCCAACGTCGTGCTGCTCGACATCGAGATGCCGGGCCCCGACGTCTTCGAGGCGGTCGAGACTATGCACGCGAGCCATCCGGATATCCGCGTCATCATGCTCTCGGCGCACGTGCGCGACTCGTACATCGATGCCGCCGTGGACGCCGGTGCCTGGGGCTATCTCTCCAAAGCCGACGACCCAGGCGTGATCATCAACGCCATCCGCCGGGTCATGACCGGAGAGTTCGTCTTTGGCGATCGGGTGCTCGAGCGTGCGCACGCCGCACAGGACGACGACACCGACGGCGGCGCCCGCCCGTCGTCCAAGCTCTCCCTGCTCACGCCGCGCGAACTTCAGATTCTCCGTCTGATCGGCAAGGGCATGACCCGCGCCGCGATCGCCGAGGAGATCCACCGCAGCCCCAAGACGGTCGATACGCATCGCATGTCGATCATGGACAAACTCGACATCCACGACCGCGCCGAGCTTGTCCGCTTCGCGATCCGCGAGGGCCTCTCCGAAGCGTGACGCTCAGGCGCTCGGCTCGAAGTACCGGTCAAATGACTGCCCGAGCGCCCCGCGCATGCGTTCAACGTCCGCGACCGGAAGCCGCGTGGCGAGCCCACGCAACACCAGCCCGATCGCCGATTCGATCGGCTCGCCGGAAGCGCTCACCGAATCGTCGCATCGCGCACGCACGCGATCCACGAACGGCGCACCGTGCGACGCGCCCACGTCGCCGCGCAGATGCACCGCGACTTCCGGGGGAAGCGCCTGCATCAGACGAACCACGCACGACGGCGGGAGCGATTCCGCGAGCGTCTCCAGCACCGCACGCACCACGCGATCCGCGTCACCGAACCGCGCACCGACACCGTCGGTGGGCGGAGGTTCTTCGAGCAGCGCGGCGAGTCGCATGGCGGTTCTCGTCTCAGGTGGTTCGACTCAGACAGCATCGCGTCGAACCGGCCCCAGACCGTGCGCAGCGCATAAGACGCTTTAAAAACCGGGCTTTGACCTGAGCCGAGCGCGGCAAAATCGGGAACTCGCCCGAGGCGTGTTGAGCCCAATAAGAAACCGGCGAGCCCGTTTGGACTCGCCGGTCGGTCATCTCTCAAGGCGCGAGCGCGAAGCAACCCGCGGCTGTTGTTCGTCCCTTGCCGGGGCGATACGAACGCTTAGCGGCGGCGACGGGCCGCGGCGAGACCGCCGAGGCCGAAGAGCGCCACGGCGCCGGGCGCCGGGATGTTGAAGCGGTTGAAGTCAACCCAGTCAACGGGGTTGCCGGTGCCGTCGTTGTCGAAGCCGGGGTTGTTCCCGCCGTTGATGCTGGGCGAGGCGGGGATCGTCTCGTTGGAGATGAAGTTGGTGTCGGATCCGAAGGCGGCGAAGAAGTCAACCGTGCCGGTCGCGCCGAGGGCGGCGAGAGACAGGGTCGTCTCGGACGCGCCGCCGCCGACCTGGTCGCCCTCGAAGGCGGTGAAGACGAGCGCGCCGGTACCGTCATCGGCAAGTTCGAAGACGACAACGCCGAAGCCGCCGATGACAACCGAGAAGTCGGCGCCGATCGCGTAGTTATCCTGCACGTCACGCGTCAGGTTCGACGAGAGGTTGCGACCGGGGTCGCCCATATCGCTGAGGCTGGTGTCATCGGTGACGCCGCCGGGACGGGTGTCAAGGAACAGCACAACGTTGTTGCTGCCGTCCCAACCGGCCTGCGGCTCGAAGCCGATGTACAGGTTGCTGCTGTCGGCGTCGAAGCTGAGCGAGCCGCCGCCGAGGGGGCCGCCGAAGCCGGAGCCACCGCCGGTGTAGGTCGCGGAGTACTCCCCGGGGTTGATGACGCCGTCGTCAACAACGTTCGAGTTCGCGGCGTCGTTGTCCGACTGGGTGTCAACGAGACCGGCCATCGCGGGCGCGGCAACAAACGCGGTCGCAGCAATCAATGCGTACTTCATGAACGTGCTCCTCTGATTCTCTCTCGGTGATCTCTCACTGTTCCAAACACACACAGCAGCGGCACGGGACGTGCCCGGGCCCGCTTCCAACGTCAGCGGACCCCCTTCGGAGCCGCCCGAACAAAGAGATCACCGGACCCAGAGCGCAGCGAAGCACGGAGCAGACCTCCGGCGCGGCTGAGGCGGGGTGCGATCATCTCATCCTCCGTGACGGTAAAGCGGTTTACCATCTTCACATGTCCAACACGAACGCTCGGCAGGTGCGTTGTGACACGCATTGGACCGCGTGAAGCATGACCCCGACTTCACAGACTGTCAACATTTCCCCGAAAGAATCCTCACCAAGTAAACCGATTTACGCGCCGCCGAACGCGGGTCCATCCCCCACGTCCGGAAACACGCGGGCTCGGCATCCGATCTTGGCCGCCCCCGTATCGCACCGCGGCTCGGGACCCTGACCCACTTTGTCACCCATCCGGAACCCTGCTGTTGCATCTCCAACGAATGGCCGCATCCTCCCTGCGTGAGGAATTCACGAATCTGCGTTCAATCGCACGATTTCTGAATCTCCTCGGGGTGCGCGTCGCTGGTCGGCGCGGGTTGGGGAATCACGGATCACTCACTTCCAGACTCGGAGTTTGCTCGTGCATACACGCGCCTTTGCCCACGGCGGTCGCGCCCGCGGCCGCTGTCTCGTCGCGCTTGCCGCGGGGATCACCATCGCATCGCTCACCGCCGCCGCCGGCGCCCAGGTCCGCTGGCGCGCCGTCGATGAACGCTTCGACCGCCCGATGGAGGCGGAGCAGCTGGCGACGACGCTTAACCGCGACGCCGCCCGCAGCAACCGCTCGCGCATCGTGGTGCAGTTCGACCGTCCGCTGACAGGCGCCGAGCGTTCCGAGCTCAGCACCAGCGGGATCGACCTGCTCGGGTACCTGGGCGATCACGCCTACTTCGCGAAGGTGACCGGCGACGCGTCGCGCGCCGTCGAGGTCGCGCCCTTCACGCAGGCCGTGGAGGTCCAGCGCGACTGGAAGCTGCACCGCGACTTCGCCGACGGGCTCATCCACCCGTGGACCGTGCTCGACGACAAGACCCGCGAAGCGCTCAACGCCGACAACCGCACGCTCGTCTCGGCCAACGGGCACCGGGAGGCCGAGGTCGTCGTGTACGTGATGCTTCACAAGGACGTGGACGCGAAGCAGCTGATGGGCGACGTGACGCGCGACGCGGGTGGCCGCATCCTGAGCACGATGTACGGCGCGAACAGCGCCGTGGTCGGGCTGCGCTACGCCGACATCGAGCGTCTGGCCGACGACGACCGCGTGATGTACGTCGAGCCGGCGCTGCCCGCCTTCAGCACGCTCAACGCTGAGAACCGCGAGCTCGTGCAGGCCAACGACGCGCAGGACGCGCCGTGGGGCCTCGACGGCTCCGGCGTCATGGTCATGGTCTATGACGGCGGACGCATCCGCTTCAGCCACAACGACTACGGCGGACGCGCCATCTCCGGCGCCGACACCGACACCACCTCCGACCACGCCACGCACGTCGCCGGCACCATCGGTGGCGACGGCGCCTCCAGCGGCGGCGTCGAACGAGGCATGGCACCCGCTGTGGACATCGTTTCGTACGGCTTCGAGACCGGCGGCCCACTCATGGCGGGCTTCCTTTACACCGACCCCGGCGATATCGAGCAGGACTACACCGACGCCATCATGAACCACGGCGCCGCCATCGCCAACAACTCCATCGGCACCAACACCGCACCCAACGGATTCCCGTGCTCTTGGGAAGGCGACTACGGCATCACCTCGGGCGTCATCGACAACATCGTCCGCGGCGGGCTCACCGGCTCGCCCATGCGGATCGTCTGGGCCAACGGCAACGAACGCGGCGGCTTCGCCTCGTGCGGCAGCCTCTACCAGACCACCGCGCCGCCCGCCTGCGCCAAGAACCACGTCACCGTGGGCGCGCTCAACTCCGACACCGACCTCACCACTTCCTTCAGCAGCTACGGCCCCGCGGACGACGACCGCATGAAGCCCGACATCTCCGCGCCGGGCTGCGAACAAGGCGGCGACGGCACCGTCCGCTCACTCTCAAGCAGCAGCGACTCGGCCTACACGGGCAAGTGCGGGACCTCGATGTCCGCCCCCACCGTCACCGGCATGGGCGCCCTGCTCCTCCAGCACTACCGCGAGACCTACCCCGATCGCGACGACTTCCGCAACTCCACGCTCAAGACGCTCCTCGCGCACACCGCCGTGGACATCCACGAGCCGGGGCCCGACTACAAGAGCGGCTACGGCTCCGTCCGCACCATCCCCGCGCTCGAGGTCATCTCCGCGGAGAACTTCGCGGAAGAGTCCGTCTCGCAGGGGCAGACCTACGCCGGCGTGGTCGTGGTGTCGCCCGGTGCTTCCGAGATGAAGGTCACCATCGCGTGGGACGACGTCCCCGCGTCGCCCAACGTCATCCCCTCGCTCGTCAACGACCTTGACCTTGTGGTGCACAGCCCGAGCGGCGTTCGCGCCTACCCGTGGACGCTCGGCGGCCTCGCCAACCCCGGCGCCGATGCCGTCCGCACCACCGAGAACCGCGTGGACAACATCGAGCAGGTCTTCGTCGAGAACCCCGAGCCCGGCGCGTGGACGATCGAAGTCGTCGGCTTCAACGTCCCCGAAGGCCCCCAGCCCTTCTCCATCGTCGTCACCCCGCTCCTCGTGAACTGCTCCGACGCCGGCATCGTCGCGTTCAACAACAGCGAGTTCGCCTGCGGCGGCGAGGTCGAAATCCGTGTCTCCGATTGCGGGCTCAACACCGACGACACCATGATCGAGACCGTGGACGTCACCGTCACCTCAACGGCAAACCCGAGCGGGATCACCGTCACCCTCACCGAGTCTGCCGCCGAGACCGCCGACTTCCGCGGCACGATCACACTCGGCTCGGACATCGCCGCGACGGATGGCGACACCATTTCGGTGACCTACAACGACGCCGACGACGGTTCCGGCTCGCCCGCGACCGCGACCGCCCAGGCGACGCTCGACTGCGTCGCCCCGCAGGTGCTCTCCGCGAGCGCGATCGACGTCATGCCGCGCGAGGCGACGATCGAGATCACGACCGACGAGCCCTCCAGCATCGACCTCTTCTACGCCACCTCTTGCACGCCCTCGATGAGCGTCTCGTCGAACGGACGCTCGACCAGCCATCAAGTCACGCTGACCGGGCTCGCCGACAACACCACGTACAACTTCCAGATCAACTCGACCGACGCCGCCGGCAACACCGCGAGCGATGACAACGGCGGTCAGTGCTATCAGTTCAGCACGCCCGAGGTGCCGGACTTCTTCACCGAAGAGTTCGACACCGAGTTCGACCTCAGCGGTCGCCAGCTCGTCTTTACTCCCGCGTCGAGCGTCGATGGATTCACGCTCTGCGTCGAAGAGGCCAGCGCCCTGCCGGTCGATCCCGCGGGGCACGATGTCATCTCGCCGACGAGCGGTTCAGCCGACGACGGCTTCACCGCCATCACCCTGACCGACGGCGCGACGTTCCCCTTTTATGGGAATAGCTATAGCCAGCTTTTCGTCGGGACGAACGGATACGTCACGTTCGATGCCGGCGATACCCGCTACAACGAGACATACGCCGTGCACTTCGAGAACGTCCGTATCGCCGGTCTCTTCGACGATCTCCGGCAGAACTCGGACGGCAACATCACCTTCGCGCAGCTCGCCGACCGCGCCGTCGCCACGTGGAACGAGGTTCCCGAGTACTTCAATACCGGCGCGAACACGTTTCAGATCGAGATGTTCTTCGACGGAACCATCCGGATCACACAGCTGATCATCACCGCCAACGACGCCATCGTCGGGCTCTCGAACGGTCTGGGTACTGACCCCGAGTTCCTCGCGAACGACCTCTCCGAGGGCGTCAACTGCCAGGCCGGCACCTGCACCGGCGACGCCGATGGCAGCGGCTCGGTCGAGACCGCCGACATCACCTTCGTGGTCTCCAACCTCGGCGCGGGGGCACCCGGCGCGGTGGGCACCCCGGGCGACGTCGATGGCAACGGCGTCACGCAGACCGCCGACATCACCTTCGTCGTCTCCAACCTCGGGCTCGACTGCTCCGGCAAGTGATCCCGTTGCGCCGCAACGTCGGCACGCGACAACCTGAGACCGAACACGGCGGCGGCGCACCCACGTGCGTCGCCGCTTTCGTTTTGCCCGCACGCGCACAAAAAACGCCGGCCCCGAAGAGCCGGCGTCGATGGTCGTCTGAATCGTCCGGGCGACCCGCTCAGTTGGTGCGGGCAAGGCTCTCGAGATCCTGGTGCATGTCCATGATCATCTGGAACATGGTGCGGGCGGTCGCGACGAGTTCATCACGCTGCGCCTTCGAGAACTCCTGCTGATCGAGCATCTCTTTGAACGCATCCCACTTGGCACGCTGGCGATCACCATAGGGATCGAGCGAGGACAGCCCCTCGCCATCACCGATGCTGAACGTGTTTCGGAGCTTCTTGGCGATGAAGCGGTTGCCGTTGTTGGCGCCCTCGCGGACGTAGTGCAGCCCGAGGAGCATGAGCGGGTCTTTCGCCGCCGTCTCGCGGATGAGATCGATCGCGCGCTGCGTGGAGGGCAGCGGTTCGATCGATGCCGACGCGAACCCGAGTGCATCGAGGTCAGCTCGAAGGCGGTCAGCCTGAAACTGCTCGTCGTCGATCAGGGCCTTCAGGGCGGGGACGCGGTCGCGCTCAGCCCGGATGCAGTCGTCGAGCACGCCGTGAACGAGCGAGCCCTGGGCGAGGAAGGTCCCGAATTCCTCACGGTCGATCTTACCCTTGAAGAGCGCTTTGACGAAGGCGCCGTTCTCAGCGCTCTGATGCAGGTCCCAGCAGCCCTCCTTGAAGCGGCGGGTCATGGGCTGCTCGTCGAGCGGGATGTCGGGCGTGCTGGTGTCGGTCGCGGTCATCATTGGCTCCGTGTGAATTCGCGCTTCGTTGAGACCGAGTCGCGGGCACGCCAGTCTAGCAGCCATCGGCGCGATTTCGATCCAATCGGTCGAAGACGAGCGCCTCGCGCCCCGCCACGCCAGCGGGCACTCTCGCCACCGACACGCGGAACACCCGGCGGATCACCCCCGCCGAGAGCGCCTCGCCCGGCGCGTCGTCCGCCGCCACGCGCCCGTCCGACAGCACCACCACGCGCTCGGCGAACCGAGACGCGAGATCCAGCTCGTGCAGCACCACGACGATGCCCATGTCGAGCTCCCCCGCGAGCGCGTGCAGGCGGTCGATCACCTCGAGCTGATGGTGTATGTCGAGCGCTGCTGTCGGCTCATCGAGCAGGAGGATCTTGGGCCGCTGCGCGAGCGCCATCGCGATCCACGCGCGCTGGCGTTCGCCGCCGGAGAGATCGGTGAGCGGTCGATCGGCGAGCGATCCGAGATCGCACATCGCGATGCTCTCATCGATGATCGTGCGGTCGTGCTCCGCGAGCCTGCCCCACACGCCGAGCGCGGGCGATCGCCCCATCGCGACCAGCTCGCGCACGCTCGTGCCGGGGGGCGCTTGGGGGGATTGCGGCAAGCAGGCGATCTGCTGCGCGCGCTCTCGCGGGGGGATCGCGCGCACGTTCCGACCGTCGAGCGTCACGCGTCCGGAAGTCGGACGCATGAGCGACGCCATCGTGCGAAGCAGCGTGGACTTGCCGCTTCCGTTGGGCCCGACGATCGCGACGCGGCGCCCACGCTCGATGCGGAGTGAGATGCCGTGCAGAACCGGGTCGCCCCCATAGGACGCGGTGATGTCGTGCGCTTCGAGCGTGGTCATCGCAGCATCCGGGTCTTGTAGAGCAGGAAGATGAAGTACGGACCGCCGATGAGCGCCGTGATGACGCCCGCGGGCATCTCCGACGGCGCGATGATCAGGCGTCCGGCAAGGTCAGACCAGACGACCAATGCCGCGCCGCCGATCATCGAGACGACCACGAGCGGGACATGGCGCGAGCCGACGATCATCCGCGCGATGTGCGGCACGATGAGCCCCACGAATCCGATCATGCCCGCGACAGACACGGCGGACCCGGCGAGCAGCGCCGCGATCGCGATCGACGTGAAGCGGATCGTGTCCACACGCTGCCCGAGCGAACGCGCGACATCATCGCCGAGCTGCAGCGTGTCGAGCGGCTTGGCGAGCAGCAGCGCTCCGAGCACGCCCACCAGCGCGTAGGTCCAGACGCCCACGACCTCGTTCCATGAGCGACCGACGAGCGAACCCGACATCCACAGCACGACCGCCTGCACGCGCTCGCTGAACGTCACCATGAGGAACGTCGTCACGGCGGTCAGGATCGCGGTGACCGCAACGCCCGCGAGCACCATGCGCACGGGTGACGTCCCGATGCCCGGCTGCCAGGAGATCACAAAGACGATCAGCCCGGCGATGACCGCGCCAGCGAAGGCCGCCGGCGCCACGCCCGCCACGGCGCTCGGGAACGCGACGATGATGATCGTGGCCCCGAGCCCGCCCCCCGCCGTCACCCCGACGATGTTCGGGGCGGCGACAGGGTTGCGCATCACGCCCTGCAGCAGGACGCCGGCGACCGCGAGGTTCATCCCCACGATCGCGCCGAGCAGCGCGCGGGGCAGGCGCAGGTTCCACACGATGTTGCGAGCCGCGCCGTCTTGTGTCCTGTCGAGCAGCGCCCGGATCACCTCGCCGATCGGAAAGGAGACCGCACCGAGCGCCAGCGACGCGAGCAGGCCCGCGATGAGCAGCGCCAGCGCGATCGCCCCCGCAACCAATACGGGCGCGAGCGATCTCGGGTTGGAACGGGTCTCGGTCACGCGTGAGCCCCGATGGTACGCCCGCGCTCCTCGCGCGCTCTGCTAGCGTGCGCGCATGAACGACTCCCACTTGAGCGATTGGCCCCCCGTCGGCAGCGAGGTGCAGCTCCGAGCCGACTGCGAACGCCGCGAACAGGACTGGCGCTGCGGCCCCATCGTCTACCACATCCTCGTCGATCGATTCGTCGAGCCGACACCCGAGGAGCTCGACGCCAAACGCCACTTCTACGACCACCCGCGCACGCTCCAGCCGTGGAGCGCAGATCCGCATCGCGGCGAGCGCGTCGAAGGACAGACCGCGTGGAGCCACGAGCTCGCGTTCTGGGGCGGCGACCTGAAGACCGCCCGGCGCGGGCTCGATCACGTGCGATCCATGCGCGCCGACGTCGTCTACCTCAACCCGATCCACGACGCGCTCACGAATCACAAGTACGACGCCCGCGACTTCTTCGGCGTCTCCCCCGAGTACGGTACGCGCAACGACGTCATCGCCCTCGCCGACGATGTTCACCAGCGCGGTATGAAAATCATGCTCGATGGAGTCTTCAACCACGTCGGCACCGCGTCGCCTTGGTTCCAGACCGCGATGGCGAACGAATCCTCGGAACAGCGAGCGTGGTTCGATATCGCCGACCACCACCCCCGCGGATACCGCTGCTGGCACAACGCCACCAACCTCCCCGAACTCGAACTCGAAAACGAACGCCTGCGCGACCTGCTCTGGCGTTCGCCCGATTCCGTCGTCCGCGGCTACCTGCGTGACGGGATCGACGGCTGGCGACTCGACGTCGCGTACGACCTCGGGCTGCACTACCTCAAGGAACTCAATGAGGCCGCAAAAGTCGAACGCGCCGACTCGTGCGTCGTCGGCGAACTCTGGAACGATCCCGAAGACTGGTGCGTCGCGCTCGACGGCGTCATGAACTTCCACGCCCGCCAGGTCATCCTCGACCTCATGCAGGGCAGACTCAGCGGCGGGATCGCCGGGCGCATGCTCGAACGCATGGTCGACTCGTCCGGCGAAGAGGCGATCCTCCGATCCTGGATCATCCTCGACAACCACGACACCGCACGCCTCCATACCTTCATGCCCGAACGGCGCACGCGACGCACCGCGCAGGTCCTGCAGTTCACGCTCCCCGGCGCGCCCGTCCTCTACTACGGCAACGAGTTTGGGCAGCCCGGCGGCAACGACCCGGAGAACCGCGGGCCGATGCGCTGGGACTGGAACAACGAGCACAACCAGGAACTCGACTGGACCCGGAAACTCTGCACGCTCCGCTCCGAAAGCCGGGCACTGCGCGTCGGCGCGTTTCGCTTGCTCGATACCGAGACGCTGCTCGCCTTCATGCGGCGCACCGATCACGTCGGCGAGACGCGATACGTCTTTGCGAACCCGACTGGCAAGCCCGTGACCGAAGTCGTCCAGACACGCGAGCCGCGTTTGATGAACTTCTTCCCGCTCGAAGACGAGTTCACCGGCACGCGGGTAACGGTCGAATCGGGGATGTTCCAGGTGACGGTGCCGCCCTTCGAAGCGATGCTGCTCAAGCCGGTCACGAGCGACGAGCGCACGTATTCACCCTACAAACGTGTGCGCTAACGGGTTTGCCTGGCGAGCGCGTCGCGCACATACGCGACAAGCCCGTCGATGGGCACCTCTTCTTGCGCCGGCTGCTTCGCCCATTTTTCGCGAGAATCCATCTCGGCGCTGAGCTTGGCACCGAGCCACAGATTCTTGACCTGCGCGGTCCCGCGTTCGAACTCTTCGCTGCCGATGATCACGGCGAACGGGACGCCCAGACGGTCGGCGTACTTGAGCTGCTTCTTCATGTTGCCCTTGCCGAGGTAGACCTCGGTCGCGATGTCGGCGTCGCGGAACGATTGCGCGAGCGTCATGTAGCGCGTGAGCATGGAGTCATCGAAGTTGACGATGAGGACGTCGGCGGTCGCGGTGCGCGACGTGCCGCGGATGAGCTTGATCGCTTCGAGCAGGCGGTCGAGCCCGACCGAGGCACCGGTCGCGGGGACGCGTTCGCCTGTGAACCGTTCGATAAGACCATCGTAGCGACCACCGCCGTAAACACTGCCAAACGTGCGCACGCGCCCCTTCGCGTCTCGGATCTCCTTGGTGAGCACACCCTCGAAGACGGGTCCCGTGTAGTACCCGAGCCCGCGGACCACGGTGGGGTCGAAGATGATGCGATCGCTCTCGTAGCCCAGCGCATCGAGGACGCCGTTGATGCCCGTGAGTTCGTCGATGCCGGCACGCCCGACGGGCGAATCGCCGACAAGAGACGCGAGCTGCGCGCACACGCTGGCGCGATCGCGGTCGGCAATGGATAAAAACGCTCGCACGCGTTCGATCTGCGCATCGTCGAGGTGCGCGCCCTCGGTGAAGTCGCCCGTCTCGTCTTCGCGCCCCGGCCCGAGCAACTCGACGACGCCCGGCAGCCCAAGCCGATCGAGCTTGTCGATGGCGCGGAGGACGGTGCCCGGCTTCGATCGCGGGTCACCGAGATCGCCGTCGTCGATGCCCGCAGACGCCAGCACGCCGAGCAGCACCTTGCGGTTGTTGACACGGATGACGAAGTCGCCCGGCTCGAAGTCGAGCGCCTGCAGCGCATCGCACATGATGCACGCGACCTCGGCGTCGGCGGCGGGCCCGCTCACACCGACCGCGTCGAAGTCGAACTGCGTGAACTCTCGGAACCGGCCGATCCCGGGCTTCTCATACCGCCACACCGGGCCGATCTGGTATCGCCGAAACGGACGAGACAGGTTCGCGTACTGCGCGCACAACCGCGCGAGCGGCGCGGTGAGGTCATACCGCAGCGCGAGCCACGAGTCCGGCCCGCTTTCATCCTGCGCGAGATCCGGGTTGCGGAAGGCGAAGATGCCTCCCTCGGGGGTGTCCTGCTCCGGCAGGTTCTTGCCGAGGCAATCGACGAACTCCAACGCGGGCGTCTCGAGCGGGATGTAGCCGTAGCGCTCGTACACGCCTCGGACCCGCTCGATCATCCACTGCTTGACGACGAGGTCGTCGGCAAAGACGTCACGAAACCCCTTGAACAGTCTGGGGTCTGGGCGGGTCATGGTCGGCTCCGAGGCGTGGCAGGCACAAGTACAGCTGCTGGGATTCGAACCCAGGACCTCCTGATCCACAATCAGGCGCTCTAACCAACTGAGCTACAGCTGCTCCGGCGGCGAGTATAGCCGTGGCCTATCCGCCCTACCACACCCGCCGGGATCGCGGCTTGGTGCCTTCTCGGTATCGGTGGTGAGCGCGCGCCTTGTCCAAGCCAGACTCGGGACACCTCCGCGGTGCTGTGAACATAGAGAAGCCCAGCTCGTGGAAGATCGACGATCAAGCGACGACTTTACGCAAAAGATGCGCAACGACCTGGAGCGCATCGAGCGTTCGCGAGGCCGCTTCAAGTTGCTTGTCTTATTGGACTTACTCGCACGAGGCCCGAGAAGTCGCGTGGTCGTATTCCCAGACTCGGGGCATTATCGGCAAACGTTGACCAGATTTCGGTTGCCGATCGCCCGAACGAATGCACTCTTTTGTTGACCTGCTGTTGTCTCGTCATTTGTTCGGAACCCCGGCGAGACATCAGAAGGTTGATAGGTTCCCGCCCGGAAGGTCCGGGCAATCGAGAAGAAGAGCTGGATTCAAGAAGAAAGAGCTGGAGGACCCCATGCGCACATTGAGTGTCAGCGCGATCGTTGTGGCGTCGCTTGCCGTCGCCGCCAACGGCGAGGTCAACCGCGGTGCGCTTCTCACTGAGAAGCTGGCCGAGAACCCCTTCCCCAACTCGCTGGTGAGCAACGTCGAGGCCCCGCAGGCCCAGTCGTCCGCCTCGAGCGCCGCCACTGGCGTGATCTGGAGCAACGGTGCGCTTGACACCGGTATGGACTCCGCCGCGCTCCGCAGCAACGTCAACGACTTCGTCCAGGCCCGCACCGCCGACGACGTCTGGTTCCGCGAGTGCCTCTGGTACAAGGGCTCGCTGGCCCGCGTCATCATGATCGTGTCCAACGGGACCGATCCCAACGTCTGCCTCGACGTCTACACCAACTGCGCCGGTCGCCCCGGCGACGGCGGCGTCATCGCCTCGTTCCCCTCGAGCAACGTCATCAACAACGGTGCCTCGGTCGAGTTCCCCGGGTACACCCAGTACACCATCGAGTTCGACCTCTCGCAGGCCAAGGGCCCCAACTTCGACGCACCCCACCACGAAGAGGGCTCCGGCGAAACCGAGGACTTCGACTTCTTCTTCAGCGGTGAAGACCGCCTCTGGTTCAGCCCCGTCCACAACGGCAACGGGCAGGCCTTCTGGCTCAGCTCCAACAACCGCACCATCCAGGGCAACCAGGGCCAGTTCAAGTCCGGTCAGTTCCAGTTCTCGCAGTGGGGCGATGCCGCCGACGAAATCTGCTGCGGCGTCTGCACCGACTTCTACTTCGAGCTCGAGGGCAAGATCTGCTCGCGCGTGCTCTCGCAGTCGAACTTCGAGCTCGCCGGCATCTCGGACCCCCTGCTCTCGCAGGTCGAGTTCGACGCCCGCTCGGCTGACGACTTCCAGCTGCAGGATCCCCTCGGCGACAACAGCGAGTACGACATCTGCCGCATCGAAGCCTACTTCGCAACCAACTGCGACCTGAGCACCGTCTTCGGCGCCATCTACGACAACAACTGCGACGTCCCCCTCGCTTCGATGGACGACCCCGCCGACATGGACGATTCCGACGGCATCGACCAGCTCCCCGTTGACCCGGTCGCCACCTTCGACTGGACCTTCTTCGAGGACCTCGGCATCACCTTCGATGGCCTCCCCGTCTACCGCTTCGTCTTCGAGCACCCCCCGGTCACCCTCGCTTCGGGTCAGAACTGGTGGTTCTCCATCGACAGCAACCAGGGCGCCTTCGCCGGCAAGCGCGGCATCTGGCTCTTCCAGGAAGCCACCCAGTGCACCGTTGACATGGGCTCTGGCCCCGAGAACGACATCAACCTCAACGAAGCCCACTTCCGCAACCAGCCCCTCGGCCTCCTCGACTTCACCTCCGTCACGGACATGAGCCTCGCCGGCGAAGCCCGTGACCAGGCCTTCAGCGTCTGGGTCTGCGAGAAGTCCTGCGCCGACCTCGGTGCCGGCGGCGGCGGTGGCGGCGGCGTCAGCGGCGACGACCCCAACCCCTTCGGTGGCATGCCCAAGCACGCCCCGATCGGCGGTGTCGGCGACCTCTTCGCCCGCTAATCCGCGTAACACATCGGAGCACCAGCCGGCTCATCCGGCCCGTTCCGAAACGCAAACACAGCAGCCCCGCGTCTCACGGCGCGGGGCTGTTCGTTTTCAACCAACGCCATCTGCCAACGGCTCACCCCGGCGGGTGCGCCTCGACCCACGCGCGCGCCACGCGCTCGGCCTCCTGCGCCGCGGACATGCTCATCCCGTCGATCATCTCGATGACCTGCACGTCCGGCGAGATCAGCAGGAACTTCGTCGGATGCACGATGTTCGCCATCGTCTCGCCGCCACCCACCTCGATCTGCATCTCGGGCTGATCGTTGAGCGCGAACATCAGCCCACGCTCCACCACCGCCTCGATCGCGGCGCGATCTGTCGAGAGGAAACGCCAGCGATCCGTGTTCGCACCGAGCGAATCGGCGTGCGCACGCAGCCGCTCCGGCGTGTCGTGCGTCGGGTCCACGCTAAAGCTGACGATCTGCAACGCGGGCAGGTCACGCGTGGCCTGGTGCAGCGGCGCGAGGTGGCTGTTCATCACCGGGCACGCGAGCGGGCAATACGAAAACGTGAACGCCAGGATCGTGTAGCGCCCCTCGAAAACCGAACGATCTACGGCGATGCCGTCTTGATCGACAGCAGTGAACTCGGGGATGGCAAGCGCGCTGAGCGCCTCGACACGTTCTCGCACCGCCGGGTCGCGGAGCGGGTCGGCCGGCCCGGACTGCGACGCCACCAGCGCGCCGACGCCTCCGACCATGGCGATCACGCCCGCCGCCGTCAGCACGGCGAGCAGCGGCTTCGAAAAACCGGGCGTCATCGCGGAACGTTCCTGTGTCATCGTTGTGATCTCTCCCGAGCGGCGAGCCAGACCATAGCCCCGCCAAACGCCACCAGCCCCAGCGCCGCGATCGGCAGCGGCAGCGGGCTCCCGGCATCGAGCGACGACGACGCGCACAGCACCACGTGCGCCCAGTGCAGCGGGTTCACCAGCACCGCCACACGCAGCCACAGGTCTGCCGATTCCGCCGGGAAGAGCGAACCGCTCAGCAACCACGCGGGCGCGATGACGAGATTCATGATGCCGTGGAAACCGGACACGCTCGAAACACGCGACGCGGCGAGCAGCCCGAACGCCTGCACGCCTGCGCTCAGCACGGCGAGCACCACGAGCGCCGAGACGAGCCCAAGGAATCCGACGCCTCCGACCACCAACCCGCCGAGCACCAGCACGAGCAGGGCCTGCGTCGTGGCGAGCAGCGCGTGCGCCGCGAGTCGGCCCACGATCGGCGCCCACGCGGGAGCGGGGCTCGCGCGGGTCATGTCGATGAGCCCGTCCTCGCGATCCTTGATAAACCCGATCGACGCGAAGATCGACGCGAAGACCACGACGAGCATCGCCGCGGAACCGAGCAGCCAACGCTTGGACGAGGTCGAATCATCGAGCGGTAGCATCTCGGAGAACCCGCCGGCGAAGAACAGCCAAACGAGCAGCGGCGTGCCGAGCGTCCCGACGATGCGCGCCGGCTGACGGATCCACCCGAGCACCTCGCGCGATGCAATCGCGATGACCGCGTGCGCATGCATCACACCATCGCCTCCAGCAGCGCCTCGGGTGTGGCGTGACCCACTCGAAACTCGGCGCCCGCCTCGCTCAGCCGATCAACGAGCGACGCGAGGGACGACGCCGTCGCGACGACGAAGAGCCGGTCGCCGATCCGGTGCGCATGCTCGCCGGAGTCGGTGACGATGCTCTCGAACGAAGCGTCGCACCAGACCAGCCGAGCGCCCTCGAGAGACTCATGCCGCAGAAACTCCTCGGCGAATCGCGCGGCGTTGTGCTCGGCGTCGATCGCGCCCCGGGCCATCGTGACGAGTGTGCCCGCTTCGCGCACATCGCGCGGATCGTGGCTGGCAATGAAGACAATCGTGCCTTGCGACGCGACGCGCGCATGGATCGCGTCCCAGAAGCCGGCGCGCGCGTCGCCGTCGAGGCCGGTGGTCGGTTCGTCGAGCAGGATCACGCTCGGATCGGTGACGAGGCACCGCGCGAGCTCGACCCGCCGCTGCCACCCGCCGGAGAGCGTGCCGAGCCGGTCGCGAGCGCGTTCGCCAAGCCCGAGTTCTGCGATGACGGCGGTGACGCGTTCCCGCCGAGTAGACGTCTCCATCGACCAGAGCCGCGCGTGCAAATCGATCGTCTCGCGAACAGAGAGCAGCGGATCGATAGCCGACCGCTGCAGCACGAGCCCAAGCCTCGCGCGATTCTCCCCGGTTGTCGGCGGCGCTCCGTCGATCGTCACACGCCCGCTGCCCGGCGTTCGCAGGCCCGCGAGCACACGCAGCAACGTGGACTTGCCGCAGCCGTTCGCGCCGAAGAGCAATGTGATTCCCGGTTCGTTTCGCTAGAGCGAGACCCCCGCGAGCGCGTGCTCGGTCGCGCCGGGGTACGCGAAACGCACGTCGTCGGCTCGAACCGAGGGCGTCATCGGTCAGACAAGCAGCGCATCGATGACGAGCGCGCCCAGCACCAGCGGCAGGTACGCGATCGACGCGAGGAAGAGGTTCTTCGCCGCCAGCGCGCTGCGGTCGCTCATGAGTCGCAACGCGAAGACGAGCAGCAGCACGCTCAGCAGCGTCGAGCTGAGGCCGTACAGCACACCCACGGGCGCGCCTACGAAGAGCACGGGCAGCAGCGTGAGCGGGACGAGCACGAGCGACCAGCGCAGCGCGCACGCCGCGGTCCGCGTGCCGCGCTCATCGACGACCGGCAGGATGAGGTATCCCGCGTCGCGGTACTGCTCGCGGTACTTCCAGCCGATCGCCATGAAGTGCGGCATCTGCCACGCCACGACGATCAGCACGATCGACCACCCGCCGAGCTGCCACATCGCGGCGACGTGATCGGGCGACGCGCCGACCCAGCCGATCAGCGCGGGCAGCGCACCGGGCAGCGTGCCGATGAGCGTCGAGAACGTCGTCCGCGTTTTCGCGGGCGTGTACGCCAGCACGTAGAGCAGCGTCGTGACGACCGCGATGCCCGCGGCGCTCACGTTGACGAAGAGCCCGAGAACAATCGCGCCGAGCAACGCGGCAAAACCCGACGCGACACCCGCGTGCCGCGGCGAAAGACGACCGCTCGGGACCGGGCGTGCGCGCGTGCGCTCCATCTGCGCGTCGAGCTTCCACTCGATCGCCTGGTTGAGCCCGTTCGCGCCGGCACAGGCGAGCGCCGTGCCCAGCACACACCACAGCAGCGTGAGGAAGGGCGACGCCACCCCCCCGCTCGCCGCGTGCGCCGCGGCGTACCCAACCGCCGTCGTCACGAGCACCATCCGCACGATGCCGGGCTTCGCCAGCTCGAAGTAGGCGCGCACGACGTCTGTCCGCTCGTGGGAGCGTTCCAGCGTTTCGAGGGGTGTCGCGGGGACGTGCGTCAGGTGTGCTCTCCGGTGAAAGTCCGGTACCACAGGAGCCTATGCGCTCCGGCAGAAGCGGGCAGCCCTCACGGGTCCGGGACGAACCGCATCTCCACCCAAACCGGGAAGTGATCGCTGGGGAACTCGACGCCCCGGTCGCCGAGCATCTCGATGACCTTCGGCAGGGCACCGTCCCCCGCCCGTGAATCGGCGGGGCCGCGCCACACGCCGTTCGACGCGATCTCCCAGCGCGGGTCGGCCTTCGGCAACACGTAGTCCGTGCGCAGACCAAAGCTCGATGTCGTCGTCGGCGTGCCACGCTCCACGCGCTGGACGCTCGTCGGTGCCGGGTCGCTCGCGATGCGAGGCTCGTCGAGCAGGAAACGCCTCGCCGGGTTGTTGAACGAGTCGCCACGCTCCGGGTCGGCGTTGAGATCGCCCGCGATCACGAAGAGCGCCTTGGCATCGAAGGGCTCGGCGACACCCTCGTCGTCCGTCGGCGAGAACGCACCGTTGACGTACAGGTTCCAGAACTTGATCTCATCGTGGTTGCGTTTGCCGTTGCGGTCCTCGGCTCCATCGAAGACCGGCGGCGTCGGGTGGCTGCACAGCATGTGCACGCGCTGCCCGTTTGGCATCACGAGTGGAACGTCCCAGTGCGACTTGCTGCTCAGCGGGAGCACCGCCAGTTCCTCATCGCTGTACCACGAGCGCCCCGTCGCGGGATCCGTCGGCAGCGACGCACCGGGCAGGTCCTTCCAAAGGAACTCGCGGAACGTGCGCACGTTCGCGCGATCGATCTCGATGCCCGGGCGGACGAGCAGCGCCATCGCGTACTGCCCGGGGAACGTGCCCCAGCCGAGGCAATCGCCCGCGTAGTCTCGCCCCTGCCCGGGCTTGCCGACCTTGCCGTCGTTGTCGAGGTCGAACCCGGAGGGCATCCCGGTGTTGCTCGGCGCGACGAAGACCTGGTATTGGATCGCTTCGAGATCGCCGCCCATCGGCGTCCCGAGGTAGTGCTCGACGAAGTTGTGCGCGACGTTCGCGCCCGCCTCCGCGTCCGACTCGTACGCGACTTCGTTGAGCAGCAGCACGTCGGGGCGGAGGTGCTGGATGATCGCGGCGGCACGCGCGAGCCGCAGGTCCGACACTTGCTCGACCTGCGACGCCCGGACGTCCTCGATGTTCATGGCCATGAACTTCACGCCGGCGTCGCCCTGCGCCCGCGCCTGCAACGCCAGCAGTACCAAGATGATGGAAAGATGGCGTCCGGTCATGCGTCGCGACCTCCTGGATGCCCGTGAGAGCCCCTGCAGGGTATCCGATCGACCCCATGGCCCCTCTCGCCACGGAACGGAATCCCCGTTCGTCGGTATGACCGCATTCACCGGCGAGACTTTCGCGACTACAACTCGTATCGAGAGCCGCCCCACTGGCCCGGAGCAAAGGAGACAGGCGCGTCATGAACCACTCACTCACCGCAGCGTGCACGGTCCTCGGACTCACCGGCACGGTCTTCGCCGCAGGGTCTGGATCCGATCTGGAAGAGGCGTCGCGCACGCCGGCGCTCTCCGAACGCGCGATGCTGACGCCGAGCGAGTTGGTGTCTCCGATCGCCGATGCGCTCGCCGAGTTGCCGGACGACGTGCGTGCGTTCGACATGCACATCTCGACGCTGGCGAACCCGTTCATGCAGGGCCGTGCGCCGGGCTCCCCTGGCTCGGAGTTCACGAAGGCGTATCTCGAGTTCTACTTCCGCAAGGCCGGGCTCGCGCGCCCGTTCATGGTCGAGACCGCAGACGGCGATACGCCCTCGTATCGCCAAGGATTCGAACTGCGTGGGCGCGCTGAGGTGTTCGCTCAGGCGATGGCGGCGACGTCCGCCGACGGCGACCGGATCGATCGCCTGACTGCCGGTGAAGACTTCAACGCGACCGGTCTTGGTGTGGGCGGCGCGGTGCAGGGACAGGCCGTGTTCGTGGGCTACTCGACCGTCACCGAGGAGTACGACGCGTACGCGCCGGATCCCGAGCTCGATCTCACCGGCAAGGTCGCGATCATGCTGCGCTTCGAGCCGATGAACAAAGAGGGTCGGAGCAAGTTCACCGGCGGGTCGTGGTCGGGTGCCGCGGGCTTCAACAGCAAGCTGCGCGCGGTGGCGGAGCGCAACCCCGATGCGGTGGTCATCATCAACCCGCCGAAGACCGCGGACCCGCGCGCCACGCGCGTGCTCCCCGCGGGGGGCGGCGGGCGCGCGATCCTCGATGTCCCCGTGATGCACATGTCCGCCGAGGCGGGCGACCGCCTGATTTCTGCGCTCGATGCGGAGGGGCGATCGCTCGAGACGTTCCAGCGTCTGGCGGACGCGGAGCCGCAGATCATCGGGCTCGATGGCGAGGTCAAGCTTTACGCCGATCTCGAGCGCACGACGCTGATCCCCGAGAACGTCGCGGGCCTGCTGCCCGGCATGGGCGACCTCGCGGATGAGTACATCGTCATCGGCGGGCACTTCGATCACACGGGCAACGGCGGCTTCGGCACGCCTGAGACCCTCGCGCAAATCCACGAAGGCGCCGACGACAACGCGTCGGGTACGGCGGGCGTGCTGCTGCTCGCCGACCGGATCTCGAAGACGTACGCCGATCTCCCCGAGGGCACCGACGCGCGTTCGATCCTGTTCATCGGCTTCGATGCCGAGGAGTCGGGCCTCAACGGCGCGTACCACTACGTTGCCAACCCCATCGCCCCGATGGAAGACCACGTGCTCATGCTCAACATGGACATGATCGGGCGCGTGGTGAACGGCGGGCTCACGCTGCAGGGCGCGACCTCTGCCGACGGGTTCGCCGAGTGGCTGCAGCCCTTCATGGACGCGTCGCCGCTGAACTTCGCGGTCTCGCAGACGGTCGGGCGCCGCTCCGACCACGCCCCGTTCTACTTTCAAGGCAACATCCCGGTGCTCTTCGGCATCATCAACCCGCTGCACAACGACTACCACACCGAGCGTGACGAGGCGTGGAAGATCAACCGCGTCGGCAGCGTGCAGGTCATCGACTTCTTCGAGAACATCGCGACGGCGATGGCCCTGCAGCCAGAACGCTTGGCGTACGCCGAGCCGACGGCGCAGACGGCGACCCCACGCTCGCGCGTGATCGTGGGCGTGCAGCCGGCGGAGGCCGATGGGACCGGCGTGCTCCTGTCGCGCGTGATGCCCAACACGTCCGCGTCGGAGGGTGGGCTTGTCACGGGCGATCGGGTGACCGAATGGGGCGGCGAGGAAGTCGCCACCGTGAGCGATTGGCTGGCTCTGCTCGCCGAGCACGAGCCAGACGATGTCGTGGAGGTGACGGTCATCCGCGAGGGCGAACGCTTCGAAACGACGCTCACGCTCCGCGCCCGCCAGTAGCCCTGCATCTCCGCCGGGGCGCGCGAGATCGCATAGACTGGTCTGACACGCGGGTGTAGTTCAGTGGTAGAACGTCAGCTTCCCAAGAGCCACCCTGACTACATCACTCCGCGATAATCCGCTCTATCTGCTCAGAATCAGCGATTTCGAGGGTCGATCGAGAATCATCAATGATCCGAAGTCGATCCTGATCGACCCAAAATGTAGTCGAGTTTTTTTGGGGCACAATTTGTGCCCGCGATGCGACAGCATTGACGTAGACGCAGTACGCATCAGACGTCACCCTCACGCCGTCTGTCACTAACTGGTCATTCTGGTTCTATCAGTCGGGGTTGCTGGCGAAGTGCTCAAATCTCTGGGGCGATCGGGCCCCGTCTGGCGCAACGGGCTTCCTCGTCACGTTCGTGGACGGTTCTCGTCTTCGCCGCACATTCGTAACGTGACGTGCCGCGGGGTCGTGCTTGGTGGCGAAGTGCACGACGACGATCCCCCCGCAGAGACAATGTGTGTGCCGAAGGAGTTGTTCTGGACACGGTCTGCGGGCGAAGTGCATGGCACCTCGATTCGCGTCAGCACCAACTTGGCATACATCGAACGGGCAGCCCGAGGCTACGCATCCGAACTAGGCATCAGCCCGAACCCATTTCGTGAAGGAGACCGTCATGTCCATCGCCGCATTGGTTGCCATCGCGTTCAGCACACAGGTCACGCAGCCGAGTGACACCCGCAAGGCGGATACCCCGGATCAGGATGTCAACGAAGTCATCCTCGCCGAGTTCAACGGCGCAAAGGTCTCGGCAGAGTGGATCGTTGTGAACGACAACGTCATGGGCGGCCGGTCGTCCGGCGGCCCGACGTTCGACGATGGTGTGCTGACCTTCACCGGAACGACCAACACGAACGGCGGCGGGTTCTCTTCGATCCGAACCGTGCCAGGGCAGTGGGACCTCGCCGAGTATGACGGCATCCTGCTCCGTGTCCGCGGCGACGGCCGCACGTACCTGGCTGAAATCAGAACAGACGTCACGTTCCAGGGCCGAGCGGTCGCATACCGAGCAGAATTCAAGACGGAAGAAGGCGACGAATGGCAGGAGATCGCCGTGCCCTTCGCGAAGTTCAAGCCGTCGAGCTGGGGCCGTGACATCAGCAATCAGGTCGAGGTCCTGGACACATCAGACATTAAAACCCTCGGATTCATGATCTATGACGGGCTGGATGGTGCGTTCAAG
>JBCDCB010000046.1:0-25772 GCA_039182735.1 Planctomycetota bacterium | reverse complement strand
GGCCCCGGCCCCGAGGTTCGAGATCACGAATGTCAGATCGGACGTCGTTGTGAACCCGTCGCCGTCGGCATCGCCGGGCGTCGGCAGCGACCCGTTCGAGCCCACGGAGATCAATCCGGTTGTCAGCGCGTCGAAACGCGCGGCGCGAAGCGGCGCGATCTGCGCGGCATCGGAAAGCACGATGCTCGCGGCACCCGCGAGTGTCGCTCGGAACTGCGCCGAAGGCGGATTGCCGCCAAGACGTGCGACGACAAAGAACACGCCGCGCTCGCCGGGGAGGATGACCGGATCGTCCATCTCGCCCATGTCGGCGGCGATCATCACACCCGCCGTTGGCCCGAACGGGAGCATCGTCGTGCCGACCAGTGTGTCTTCTCCCTGGTCGAAGCCGGTGCCGCCAGCATCTCGCCAAAGCTCGAAGCCATCGATCGACATGTCCAGCACAACACTCTGGCCCTCGGTCCCGTCGTCGAGATCGATCGTGAGTTCCTCAAGCCGCAGTCCCGCCTTACCGCCCGGGTGATCGATCTGAACCTCCAGCACGAGCAGTGCGGTCGCGACGGGCGTCGCCCCGGGGAACGCGAGCGGCGTCACGGTCGCTTCGCCGCCGGTGTTGCGGTGCAGCGTGACGGCGTCGCTCGCGAACGCCACCGACACGATGTCGGAAAACCCGTTCTGCGTCACGTCGCCGGCTTCGACCTCTTGCACGTTCGGTGCGAGCGCGGAGACCTCGCTCGTCGCGATCGCAGACTGGTCGAGCACGTTGCGGAGCCATGCCACGGTGTTCTCGAGCGATGACGCGGCGATCAGGTCGGGCTTGCCATCGAGATCGATGTCCGCCGTCGCGAGATCGCGGACGCTGTCGGCGAGCAGATCGACCGCGTAGCTGCTGGGCGTGATGCCCTGGAACTGCACGCTCGTGCCGACGGTGGTGTGCGCGATGTCGATGTCGCCATCGCCGTCGTAGTCCGCGCCATCGACGCCGAGACCGGTGACGCTCTCGCCGCCGGCAGACATGAAGCCCAGCGCGGGCGCGATCGCGGGGGGGAAGGTCCCGGTGAGCGTGCGTCCGAGGACGTGCGACATCCCGTTGGCGAAGGAGTTCGCGCCGGAGATCACGTCCATCTGCCCGTCGCCGTTGAGGTCGATGATCCTCAGATCACGGATGTCGGCGTTGCCGTTGGCGGCGCCGTCGGCGAGCCTCGCCAGCCCGAGGACGATCGTCGAGCCCTGGAACCCGCCGCGGTTGTTCCCGCTCGGGTTGACGTCCACGTCGATCGCCCAGAGTTCGTCGCCGTCTCCAAAGAGGATCTCCGCGAGCCCGTCGCGATCGATATCCCCGATGGCCACCGCGCCCGGCGTCGATGCGGCGCTCGCGACCTGCGTGTGCGCGAACGCCGTCACACCGACATCCGCGACGCCGTTCTCGTAGAGATGGATCGCCCCGTCCACGAGGGATGCGACGACGACATCGAGGTCTCCGTCACCGCCGATGTCACCCACGTCGAGTTTGATCGGCCCATCGGGACGGGCATTCGTCGTTGTGAAGTCCGCGATGATGCGCTGCGTGAACGCGCCGGGGTCGTCTGTCCCGTCGTTCTCGTACCACGCGAGCGTGTCGTCGAGCAGCGAGCACACGATGACGTCGAGGTCGCCGTCTCGATCGATGTCCGCCAGCGCCGCGTCCGTGGGCCCACGTTGCGCACGCGTCACCGTGAACTGGTTCTCCTGCGCGAGTCCGGCGACGCGCGCCACCGAGATGTTCTCGATGAAGAACAGCGGGCTCTCACCTCCGCCGAACTCATACCCGGCGAGCAGATCCTGATCGCCGTCGCGATCGAAGTCGCCCGCAACAACAGATGAGATCGACTCAGAAAGGAACAGCAAGTCGAGCGCATCGAAGTCCACCGGCTCGCCCCGGTCGTTCAGGCGCACGCGGAGGTCGGATCCGTCGGTCTCGACAAAGTCCGGGTCGCCATCGAAGTCGAAGTCCGCGATGGGCAGGTCGTCGATGGGGCCCCCCTTCCCGAGCCCGCCGACCGACCGTCCGATCGCGAGCGAACCCTCTTCGCGGAAGCGGTTCTCGTAATAGACAACGCTGGAGCCGTCGGTCGCGAAGACGTCGAGGTCGCCGTCGAGGTCGGCGTCCGCGAGCGAGATCCCGCCGCCGCCGTTGTTGATGCCTCGCCCGAGATCGCCCCAGTTTGTTCCGTCGCCGTCGAGGTTCAGCGCAAACGCGATGCGGTCGTTGTTGCCGTCGTTGACGACGATGTCCATGTCGCCGTCGAGGTCGAGGTCCGCCGCGCGGATCTGCCCGCCTTGCGCACTCGGGAGGATCGTGGTCGTCGAGAAGTTCGCCCCAGGGTTCGTGCCGTCGTTGATCAGGACTATCGGGTCCGCGCTGCCCGACGCGGCCGCGAGGTCCAGCAGGCCGTCGCCGTTGAAGTCGGCCAGCGTGAGCCCGGAGCCATCCGTTGCCGCGATCCGCGCAACCTCGGTAAACGACGTCGGCGTGCCGCCATCATTGCGAAACACGACTACAGACTCACCCGCGAGCACGACGACATCCGGCGCACCGTCTGCGGTCACGTCGCCGATCTCGATCCCCTTTGCCGGCGGCGTTCCGCGCTGATTCGTCGCCGCTGCGATCGGGGGCAGCGAATTTCCGACCAGACGTTCAACAAAGATCGGCGGCGAACCGCCGGTGTTCTCCAGCCAACCGACGAACCCGCTGTTCGGTGCCGTGAACGCGGCGTCGAGCAGACCGTCGCCGTTCAGGTCGCCCGCGGTCACCGCGCTCACCAGCGACGCGCTGCTGGTGATCGCGACCGAATCGACAAACGGGTACGTCATCGGCAGCGGCGCGGCGTTGACGGTGACAACCTCGCCGCCCGAGAACGTCGCCGCCAGCACGTTGCCCGCGATATCCGCGATCGTGCCCGACAGCACGTCGAGCCGGAGCGTGCCCCCCGTCCCGCCCGTGATGCACACATCAACCGTGAAGAACTGATTCGAAGTGCCGCGCGAGTTGGGGTTGATCGCCTCGATCACCGCGATCACTTCGCCGGTGACGGAAACCAGATCGAAGTCCGCGGGATCGGGGTCTTCCACATCAGAGTCGAAAGAGACATCAAAGGTGATCGTGTCCCCGACGTCGTACGGCCCCTCCTGGAAGAGATCGACGATCGAATCCACCATCGGCGCGATGGTGTCCACATCGACGCTGTTGCCCTCGTCACCCGTCTCACCGAGCGCGTTGCCCGCGAGGTCCTCGATGCTGTTGCCCGAGGCGATGCCGAGATTCAGCGTGCCGTCGGCGTCCGGCCCGGGGTCAACCTGGACTGTCCACACGTCGCTGTCGCCCGAGATGCTGATGATCGACGCGTTCGGCACCGAGCCCGCGACTTCGAACACCTCAAGATCGCTCGGGATAACAAGCGCAACCGGTTCGCTGAAGGTGATCTCGTAGTCCACCGGTTGGTTCGTGACCAAAGACGACCCGGTCACGATCGCCACGACGGTCGGCGCGATCGTGTCCACGCTCACCTCGTCGCCGTTCGTGAAGCTGTTGTTGTCGAGCAGGTTGCCCGCAAGGTCCTCGATCTGCGACTTCCCGTCTGCGAGATCGCAGCGGAAGTCGAACTCGCCCTCACCGATGTTGTATGTCACGAGGTACGCGTCGCCGCCACCCTGATCGACCACGCTGTCGATCGAGGGCGAAGTGTCCGCCGACCCCGACGTCTCCGTCGCGACGAAGACCGTGGTATCCACGCCCGTCACCGGCTCGGTGAACGTGACGAGCCAACTCGTCTGCGTCGTCCCGCCGCCAACGAGCTCCGAGCCTTGCAACGCGATCGACTGCACGCTCGGCGGCGTGGTATCGACGCCGCTCCCCAGTGAGTACGGCGGGCTCTGGATCGAGCCGGTGCCCGCGACGTTGTACACCGTCGAGACGCTCGGCAGGTCGAGCGAAAGGAAGACGTTCCCGCTCCCTCCGCCAACCTCGAGCACCACGATGTACGACCGCCCCGTGTCGTCCGCGATCCCGACGGTCAGTTCGAACGGCCCGTTGACCCCGGGGTCGTTCTCGATCGTGAACGCCCCGTTCGGCGGGATGTTCACCGGCTGGTTGAACGTGAGTTCCCAGAGCAGGGTCGTCTCCGTCGTGCTCTGCGGCGCGAGATCGAACCGCACGAAGGACGAGGCGGCGGGCTGGGCGGTGTCTGCGCCGACCGGCGTCTCGAACGCGCCGCGGTCGATCGTGCTGTTGATGATCCGGTTGTTCGCGTCGAGGTCGCTGCCCCCGAAGCTCCCGAGGTTGTCGCCGCTGTCCACCGCGACACTCGTCATCGGGTTCAGGCGGAAGTTGAGCATGAGCGGATCGACGAAGTCAGGGTCGAGCGCCAAGTTGCTGCTGGACCCGTCGGACTCTTCAAAGATGGTGTGCGACGCGGTGATGAGACCGCCCGCTGTCGAACCGAACGCCGTACCGATGCTGTTGTTCCACACGATCGAGTTGGTGACCTGCGCATCGGTCTGCCCGCCGATGGACGAGACGCCCGCGCCGACCGCGGCGGTGTTCTGTGTGATCGTGCAGTTGCCGACTTCGAGCAGCGCGATGGGCGCGCCGCTGGATTCGATATTGATCGCGCCGCCGAACTCCGCCGATGCGTCGCATTGGTTCAGAAACAGCAGGCTGTTGAAGACGCCCACGTCCCCCTCGTTCACCGCGATCGCGCCGCCGGCGGCAAGCGTGGCGCCCATCGCCCGGTTCGCGCTGAAGTCGCACAGGTTGAAGTCCGTCACCGCCTGCCCGCTGCCGGTCCCGTCCACACTGCCGATGTAGACCGCCCCGCCCTGGGCCGAGTTCGGCGACATCGCCATGTTGCCGGTGAACTGGCAGCGTGTGAACGTCGCGGCGGTGCCCGTGGTTTCGGCATCGACGATCGCCACCGCGCCGCCGCCGCTCTCGTCTGCATCGGCGCCGTTCGACGCGAAGAGGCAGTTCTCGAAGATGAGATTCTCGGAGTCCCCGGACACGAACACACCGCCGCCGAAGCGGCTCAGGGCGGGCCCGGTGCCGTTGGCGTTGCCATCGATGATCGTCAACCCGTCGATCGTGATGTTCGATCGGTCGATCAGCGTGAAGACACTGAAGGTATTGTCCGAAACGTCGTCCATCACGCCGACGTCACCCGACAGCACCGTAAAGTTCGCAAACGCGTTGCGCTCGACCGCCGAGACCTCGTCGCCAAAGAACCCACCAAGCACGCGGATGGGCGAGGCCGGCTGCTCGAGGAAACCGAACGTAACCTCCTGGTCATCGCCCGTCACCGGGAGGTACCCGCCCGCGCGGACCCAGACCTCCGCGCCGAAGAAGAGCGTGTTCGCGTCGTTCAGCCCGTCCTGCAGATCCGTGTACGCGTCGGCCCACGACGAACCGTCATTGTTGCCCGTCGCCACGGAGTCAACGAACACGATCGAACCCGTTGATCCCTGCGCCGCGACCCGGTCGTGCAGGAACACGTCGCTCGCGGCGTTCGCATCCCCCGAGATCAGATTGCTCGCATCGTTGTGGAAGACGACGTACCGACCGTCGTTCGACAGCGACGGCCCGATCGAGTCGCCGTTCGCCTCCATGCCGAGGCTATCGACGCTCGCCCGGGTCGTTTGCCCGGTCTGGCGGTCGTGCAGGAAGATGTCGTTGACACCATTGGTGTCGCCCGCGACGAGGTTGGTCGCGCCGCTGACAATCGCGACGAAGCGCCCGTCCCCGGAAATCGCCTTGAACTGGCTGGTGCCGTTTGCCTCGTTGCCGCCGGAGTCCACGCTCACGCGCGTCGTGATGTCCTCAACGGTGTCGCGGACGAAGGTGTCGCGAAACCCGTTGGTGTCGCCGGCCACGAGGTTGTCCGCGTTGCTCTCGAAGGCGACGAACCGTCCGTCGTCGGAGATGACCGCGCGATCACTGAACCCGTTGGCTTCGGTGCCCGAGTCGTCTACGTTCACGCGCGTCGTGGTGCCCGTCTGCGTGTCGTGCAGGAAGATGTCACGCGAGCTGTTGGTGTCGCCCGCGACGAGATCGGTCGCGATGCTGTCGAAGACCACGAACCGTCCGTCCGCCGAGAGCGCCGCCTGATCGCTCGCATCGTTCGCTTCGTTGCCCGCGCTGTCCACGCTCACGCGCGACGTCGTGCCCGTCTGCGTGTTGTGGAGGAAGATGTCCTGCTCGCCGTTCGTGTCGCCCGCGACCAGGTTTGTCGCGACGCTCTGGAACGCAACGAACCGTCCGTCCGGCGAGATGTACGGATTCAGACTCTCGCCGCCGCCCTGCGCGCCGGCGGTGCTCTCGCTGATCCGCGTCGTGATCGACAGCAGCCGATCATGAAGGAAGATGTCCCGCACGCCGTTCGTGTCACCTGCGACAAGGTTCGACGCCGCGCTCTCGAACACAATGAACCGGCCATCATCCGAGATCCACGGTTGGACGCTCGAGCCGTTGCCTTCCACGCCGGAGGAATCGACGCTGATCCGCCTCGTCGCGCCGGTCAGGCGATCCCGCAGGAAGACGTCTTCGGTCGCGTTCGTGTCTCCCGCGACGAGGTTGCTCGCCGCGCTCTCGAAGACCACGTACCGCCCGTCGCCGGAAAGAACCGCGTTGAAACTCCCGGCGTTCGCTTCGCTCTCATCGTCGCCCACGCTCACCCGCGTGGTCTGGCCAATGGCCGCCTCGGCGAACACGAACGTCGCAATGAGCGGGAACAACAACAGGATCCGGACGGTCATCGATGTGCGCACGAATGGCCTCCTCCGAGGTGCGGCGACAGGAACATCCGCCGGGATCATCCCGGCTTCTGCGGACGGCCATCGATGGCGCGAACCCTCCCCGGCTTCGCACGCCCCGCCCTGCCCCAAAGATAGCCCAAACCGGGGGCGAGGGAACCGCGATCATCAACTCCGAATGCAATCGCAGGTCCAGAATTCGGCAAGACTTGCGCGTCCGCCCCGAACTCAACCAACGCCGCCGGGGGGAGTCGAACCCCCAACCTCCAGATTACAAGTCAGGTGCTCTGCCAATTGAGCTACAGCGGCATAGTGTCAAGATGGGCAATCTTTGATGCCCTCCAGACACAACGCGACCCCCAGCGTCAGCCGAGGGTCGGGCAGTGAGCGATACAGGACTTGAACCTGTGACCTCCTCGATGTCAACGAGGCGCGCTAGCCAACTGCGCCAATCGCTCAGAAGCGGGGCTCTACCCCGAGACCACACAGGGTAGCACCCCCACGCGTGCCGGCAAGTGGGGGACTCGCCCCGATCAGCAGTCCCAGCCCGAATCGCAGAGTGGCGAGCGTTGGTCTGTCCAAACACCAGGCGAGGCGACCCTTTTGGGCTGGCCACGACACCGATCAACGGCACACATCCCCGGTGACCCGTGATTCCTGATGGCTCGATACACTCCAACCTTCGCGATCGCCTGATGCGAATGCAGGCCGAGCGCGATCCAAACGAAAGAGGATTATTCAATGCCGTTGAAGAGCAGAAGAGTGTCGCGTATGGGCGAAACATCGAGTTGTGTGATCGCCGCTTCGAGCGTGCTTGTGTTCGCGAGCGTCGGCCTGTCCGAAACGCTCATGCTGGAGATCGATGCGAGAATCACAAGCGAGCAGATTTCCTTCCCGGAGCAGTTCGCAGACCTGAGCGAAACGTTCGGATCAACTCCGTCCAACGGCGACTTCACGCTCCGCATTTTCGTGCCCGACTTCGAGCGATACGCCGAGGGTGAGCACAAGGTACAACTGAACGTCGGAAACCCGGTGAACTACGGCCCGGACCGCGACCAGCCGGCAACGATCAACACGCCCGGGCTGTGCGTCCTCCTTGACACGCAGGTCTTCGGACCTCTTGAAGGAGAATGGACACGTGTCCCCGATGTCGGCTGGGTCATCCAGCCCGACGAGACACAGGTCGCCGATATCGGCGAAATCACGATCGTTGACGGTCAGGTGACCCAACTGCGTTACGGCTGGACCGATCCTGACAATGCGGGCACCGCCAGTGTCAACCGATACCTCACGCAGCGAAAGGGCTTCCCCATCAACATCGCCTCGATCACGATTGACGAGGACAGTTTCTCTCCGGCTTTCAGAGTCGGAGAGCTCGCGTTCGTGCAGGGTAAGTCCCCGGACGTCGCGGTGGTCGTTGAAGCCGCCGACGCAGGGTGAGCCGACTTCGGCGGACGCTTCAACGAAGACACGTTTGGAATTGTTTCTGGCAGAATCGCCGGTATGCGAGGTAGAGATGAAGATTGCGATTATCTACGGATCGACGACGGGAATGACCCAGATCGTGGCCGGCAAGATCAAGGAACGGCTCGGGGACCTTGCGGACGAACCCGCTGACGTCTCGACGTTTAACCCGGAGAGGATTGCCGACTACGACGCGCTGCTCCTGGGCATCCCGACCTGGAATATCGGCGAGATGCAAGAAGAGTGGGAAGATGTCGCGCCCAAGTTCCTCATCCCCGAACTGCAAGGGAAACGGGTCGCGATGTTCGGTCTGGGCGATCAGATGGGCTATCCCGATACTTTCGGCGATGCGCTCGGGCTGCTCTGGGACATCATCGAGCCCGCCGGGCCGGTGCTCTTTGGACGCTGGCCAACCGAGGGCTACGAATACGAGGCATCCGCAGGGGAACGGGACGGGACGTTCCTCGGCTTGATGTGCGACGACGATCAGCAGCCGGAGCTCACCGAAGAACGCCTCGACAAGTGGTGCGCGCAGGTTTTGCAAGAACTCGGAGCTGGGTCCGCGGTTTCCTGACGTCCGCCCGCGAGGTTGGTCGCCTCTGTCCTCTGTGTGAGGAAACGGAATCGCCGACCGCCCGTGCCGCCGTGGGTCCCCGATTACCAGTCGTACACGATCCGCGCGAAGAAGGACGTGTCGTACTCGTTGATCCCCGGCTCCGGGTCGTTGTCGTACTCGGTCTCGATGCCCGTGCGGAACTTCCACGACTTGTCGTTGGCGATCGGGATTTCAAGCGCCGCGTTCGTGATGATGCGGAAGTCGTTGGCGAAGTCCTCGAACTCCGGGAGATACGTGAACGAGTGCGTCAAACGGACGTACTCGTTGAAGTCGTAGCGGAAGTCATACCCGAGATCGAGTACGACGGAGTCCTGATCCGGTGTGTTCTCGAAGGCTTCGTAGATGTAGCCGATACCGCCGCGGAGCGAGAAGAAAATGTCGTCCTCGTCTACCACGCGGTATCCGACACCACCGATCGCGGTCGTCCGCAGGTCGAGGTCTTCGAACTCGTCAAACTCGAGCTCGACGCGCCCGTACGCGAAGAACTTCTCGGTGATATCCACCTCGAGACGCGCGCCGCCGATCAACTCGTTCTCGGAGCGGCGTCCTTCTTCTTCCGAGTAGTCGCCCTGCACGTAGAGCAGCAGGCGATCCTTGTCGGTCACGCGGCGCGCCTCGGCGCGACCGCTGAACTCGAGCGTCTCGGTCTGACCGGCGTCGCCGTCGAGGCCGAACTCGATCCGCCCCGACCACTTCGATTCGGGCTCGGGTGGCGCCGTTTCGCCGGCGATGGCGTCGTCCACGCTCTTGGCATAGTCACTCTTCTTGGACTCGATGGCTTCGGTCGTCTCGGCAGCCTTCTCCGGGTCGGGCACCGGGACGTCGGGCGTGGTGATCGCGACGATGGTCGTCCCGTCGATGTTGACGTCGCCGCCCGCGCTGCCGGAGATCGTCGCGCGATCGCCGTTCCAATCAAGGCGCCCGATCACGCGTTCGCCCGACGCGGTGACGACCGCCATCGGTCGATCGGTCTTCACCATGCGGATCTGGCCAGCGGGGATGGCAACGCCCGGCGCGAAGGCCGTGTCGATCAGCAGCGTCCCGCCGGCGAGGCGCGTCACGGTGCCGATCAGGCGCGAGCCGTCGGCGGTTTCGACGACGTCCGCGCGGGACGAGTGCACGCAGGCAAGCAAGCAGATCGCGACCCCGAGAATCTTCCGCATCGATCACTCCTCCACGTCGCGTCGAGACCCCTCGACCCGGTCGCGGAGACTACCCAAAACGACCGCGGCCCGTCACCCCCAATCGGGAGCCACGGGCCGCGATCAATCAATGAATCAGATTCTGTTCGGTCAGCGCGTCTCGACAGAGTGCACGCGGATGAACTCGATGATGTCCTGCACGTCGAACGCCCGGTCGCCGTTGAGGTCGGCGCCGGCATCGCCTGCGAGGTAGGCGTTCACATAGGCGAGCACGTCGCCCGAATCGACGCCGCCGTCGCCGTCGAAGTCCGCCACGCCCAACGCCATCGGGACGCGGAACACGTCGTCGGGGATCTCGCCCCCGATGCCCGTGTTGCGGCGGATGATTCGCGCGAGCGTCTGCTCATTCACGAGATCAGCCATCTCGCGGGGCAGATAGGTCTCGTACCAGAATCGATCGCCATCGCGCAGGCGGCGGAACTGATCGCCCAGCACCCGCTGCAGCGTCTCGCCGACCATGGCGCCCTCGACGTGGTTCTCCGCCAGCATGCCCACCCACGCGTCGATGTCATCGACAGAGGTGTAGACCGAGGCGAGCGCCACGCGATCGGCCTCCGATGCGGGGATGTCGTCGAACGTCGCGGCCCGCGCGAGCCCGAAGGCTTCGCGCACGTCGTTGTACGTCCCCAGCCCGTGGTCGCGCCCGCGTTGGATGTTCAGCGACGCCAGGTCGAACCCGCCCGCTCCGGGAGGCCCGAAGAGAAAGTTGCGCACGTCGTCCACGATCCGGCAATCGATCTCCTGCGCCATCTGCCCAGCCAGGCCACGCAGCACGGGGTCGAGCCCGGTCTCGATCAGCGTGCTCGGGGTGAAGAACGCGTCAGCGAGCGCAAGGTTGCCCTCGGCGATCGGGACCATCGTCTCGTCGAGACGGAGGATCGTCGCCGACAGCATCGTGTGCCCCACGCGGTACGCCGCCGTCGCGAAGATGTTCGACATGCCCGGGTTCACGTCGGGGCGGAACCCGCGATACGCCGGCAGCCAGTCGTCGCCGAGCAGCAGGGGCAGAAACTCGTTGTACGTGATCGCTTGCTGCTGCGCCGCCACGATCGCGCGGGCGTACTCGAACACCTCGTCGCCCGTCCAGTCCGGGTTCTCGGCACGCGCCTCGTCCGCCCAGTAGTTGTGCTCGCGCACAAAGAGCGTGTGGATCGCGGCGAGCGCCACCTGCTCGTTCGCGCGGATATCGCCCGCGAGGAAGTGCGAGGGATCGGTCGTCATCGCGTTGGGCAGCCCGTCCACGTTGAAGGGCAGCAGGTCGCCGGCGCTGGTCTTCATGCGACCGGTGCCGTCGTTGGTGCGCATCGCGTGCGTGCGCTCCTCTTCGGAGCCATAGACGTTCGAACCGTCGATGTACGCCGTGATGTTGTTGATCTGCTGGCGCAGCCCGTTGACCTCGCGGCCGAACGAGCGATCGAGCGCAATGGTCTGCGATCCGGTGCTCATCGGATCGAAGAAGGGGTCGCCCATCGGGACCGCGATGTCAAAGGCCTCGGCGGGGCTCGCGACCGGGGTCTCGGCGACGTCGTGATCCAGGAACTGGCCCCACTGCCACAGATAGTCCGATGCGCGCGCCGCGTTCGGCGTGCTCGCCACCTGCGCCACGACCGCGTTGCTCACCGCACGAGCGCTGGGGAGCCCGTCGGCTTCGCTCCGCGGCGTGCCGGGCAGCGACGCGTACGTCGCATCGACCTGTCGGATGAACTCGACGCCCACCGATCCGAACGCCGGGTTGCGCGGGTTGTCCCCGAGTCCGTCGATCGAGCGGATGTCCTGCGGGAAGATCGCCCGGCGCACCGGAGCGGTCAGGGACTCGTTGTTCAGCGGCTGCAGCGTCCGCGTCGCTCCACGCTGGACGAGCGAGCTGCGGCGTTCGAACGCGTCTCGCGCGTCCGCAAAGTCCTTCGGTTCCGGCGCGGCGATGATCGCGGTGGTCACGAAGCCGGCACCGAGAAGCCCGGCCCACATGGGTGTCAGTTTTTGCATTGTCCGTGCACTCCCCTGCCAAGGATCGACGCGGAGGGCGCTCATTGCGCCGCGCTCACGCCGGTTGCCGAAGTCGTCCGATTCCCTGTCGGCGCAGAACGCCGAGTTCGAGCCGACTCGATCGGTTTCGAACTACTTCGAAAGGTGACACATCCCGCGGGACGACGCCGTACTTTTTGGTTTCAGAGCCGAAAAACGGCGCAATCGACACTCGGTCGCAACGATTTACGGACGCCAGGCGGGCGGCAGGCGTTGCCGCAGCCCGACGGACCGTCTACCTTTCCCGCCGTCGATCGACTCGGCGAAACCCCGGGCGTGTACCCAAGTGGCCAAAGGGGGCAGACTGTAAATCTGCTGGCGTACGCCTTCAGAGGTTCGAATCCTCTCACGCCCACTTTCGATGCCTGCCGCCGCCATCGCGCGAGCCGGTAGGCTCTACCAATGAAGAATCGAAACTCATTGCTCACGCGGGCGTTCACGCTCATCGAGTTGCTCGTGGTGATCGCCGTCATCGCGGTGCTGCTGGCGATCCTCCTGCCCTCGCTCTCCAGCGCGCGCACGACCGCCCTCGCCACGCAGTGCAGCTCGAACCTCAAGCAGCTCGGTGCCGGGCTCGCGATGTACCTCGGCGAGTACCCCGAACGCCTCCCCCAGGTCCGCGTGGACCTCGCGACCGGCGAGCCTGTCCGATCGCCGGACGGGAACAACATCGGCGCACTCTTCGGCGGGAAGCTCGGCTCGCTCCCGGGCTTCCCTGGGTCCGACTTTGGAATCAACAAGGTCGGCGCCGAACGCCGCCCCCTCAACGCGTACGTCTGGGACGGCGTGATCCCGCCAGACAATTCCCCGAACGCCGCCGACTTCGAACTCCCTGTCTTCCAGTCGCCCGCCGACAAGGGCCTCAACGACCCGCTCCTGCTCTCTTTTGGCATCGACACGTCGAGCACCTACGACCTGCTCGGGTCCTCGTACAACCTCAACGATCACGCGCTCGACGACGACGGCGGGACCGATCGCTACCCCACCCTCATCCCCGAACGCGGCGGACGCATGCCCCCCGTGGACGACACCTCCAAGACATGGCTCCTCGGCTCGCACCCCATCTACAACTACGACGATGGAGGCGACCGCGGGCAGCGCTGGTACCTCGACGACGTCCGCGCCAACCTCCTCTTTGTGGATCTGCACGCCGAGCTCATGCGTCCCGTGCCCGAGGGCATCGTGCAGACGACGCCCGATTACACCTTCCTGCCCCAATCGGGCTGGCTGCGGCGCTTCGAGTGATCGCGGGTAGCATTCGCGGATGCACGACTCGAACGCGCCTCGATTCGGCGCGCGAACGATCGATGAGTTTGCCGACGCGCTCGCGGGCAACACGCCCGTTCCCGGCGGCGGGGCGCTCGCGCCCGTGGTCGCGATGCTCTCGGCCAGCCTCGCGCAGATGGTCGTCGCGTTCTCGCAGGGCAAGCCCGCGCTCGCCCAGCACGCGAGCGAGCACGGCACGGCGATGCGCATCCTCCCGATCGCGCGGCGCAACTTCGAGCGGCTCGCGCACGAAGACGCCGAGGCGTATGCCGGGCTCAACGCCGTGCTGACGGAGGCGAAGGACGCGCCGGGGCGACGCGAGCGCCTCGAAGCCGCCGCGATGCGCGCCGCCAGCGTGCCTTTCCGCGCGATGGAAGCCTGCGTCGAGCTGCTCAAGTTCAGCGAGTACCTGCTGGGAAAGACGAACCGGTACCTCGAGAGCGACCTTGTGATCTCGGCGATCCTTTCCGAGGCGTGCGCACGCGCGTGCATGCCCACCCTCCGTGTCAACGCCGACCTGCTCACCGAGGTCGATCGCGATGGGCTGCTCCGCGTGAGCGAGCAGATGCTGGGCGAGGCGCGAGCCCTGCTGGGGCGATTCGACCGCGGCGTCGCGCAGGGCTGAAGTTCCAAGCCCCGCTTCGCCGATCTCTCACCCATGCCTGACTCACGAGACGAGGTCGATATCTCGTTCCTGCCCAAGCCCCCCGACCGCGCGCGCGAGGGCGCTGACGCCGGCAAGCGCAAGTGGATCGGGATCTACTTCGAGTGCTGCCACACCTACGCGCGCCTGTGGAAGAACCGTACGGGCACCGCGTACACCGGGCACTGCCCCTCGTGCGCCGCGGCGATCAGCGTGCCCATCGGTCCCGGTGGGACCAACAGCCGGATGTTCCGCGCCGGGTGACGCCCCGCGTCGATAGACTCCCGCCATGTCACGGATGACCAACCAGACCTACCCGATCGGTTCCTCGCGGGGCGTGTGCGCGCGCACGGGACGCGAGCTGGCGCCGGGCGAACGGATCGTCGCGATCCTTCTCGAGACCGACGGCGACGGATTCGAGCGGATCGACATCGCCGAGGAGGCGTGGGACGACGCCGCAACGCCCGCGGGCACGTTCGCATACTGGCGGGCGACGGTGCCCGAGCCGCGTAAGAAGCAGGGCCCGGTGCTGGAGAAGGGCGACCTGCTCGAACTGTTCGAGTCGCTGGAAGAAGCGGATCAGCCCGCGCAGATCGCGCTGCGCTTCGTGATCTCGCTGCTGCTCATGCGCAAACGCGCGCTGCAGTACGAAGGACGCGAGGAGCGCGACGGGCAGACCATCACGCGCTACCGGCGTGCGAGGAGCGAGCCGGACGAGCCGCTCGTGGAGGTGGTCGATCCGGGTCTCGATGCCGCGACGTTCGAGACCATGGCCGCGGAGCTCGAAGCCTTGACCGCCGAGGCGGAAGGCCCCGACGCGTGAACGGCGCGCGCGCGCTCATCGCGCTTGTGCTCGTCGCGCTCGTCGGGTGCGGCACGTCGCAGCGCACCATCACCGACGTGCCCGCGGCGCAGCTCGACGAATGGGCGCGCGCGCACAACGCAGAAGTCGCTCGCTTCGACACGCTCTGGGCGCGCGGCGTGATCTCCATCGCCTGGACCGAACCCGACGGCGACAGCCGCTACGAGCAGGGCAACGCGCACCTGCAGTTCGATCGCGACCAAGGCGTCGCGCTCAGTGTCAACAAGCTCGGCGATACGTACCTCTGGTTCGGGAGCGACGGTGATCGCTCATGGGTCATCGAGCCGCGCGACGATCGTGCGCGCATCGCAAGCCCCGGCCCCGGCGGCAACGCGAACGACGCCTTCGTCTTTGACCCCGTCCACATGATCGGGCTGCTCGGCCTCGGCGACGTGCCGCTGCCCGACGATCCCGGCGTGCGCACGCAGGGCGCGACCCTCTCCGTTGATCGTGAGACGCTTGGATGGTCTTACGGGTTCGATCCGCAGAGCGGACGACTCGTCGGCGTGCGCGTCGAGGACGAACGCGGCTTGCTCGCGTCGGCCTCGCTCTCAGAGCCGCTGCCGGTCGTGCTCCCCGAAGAGGGCGGGTTCTTCCCATTGGTCGCGTCGTCGGCGCGCATCGAGTACGTACGCGGCGGCGGGGGGCTGCTGCGGCTGACGCTCGAGACGCTCGAAGCGCGCGCCATCACGCCGGCGGTCTTCGATGTGGAGTTTCTCGTCGGGCCCGACGTGTACGACATCGACGCGGTGGAGTACGTGGAGCCGAGCGGGCTGGTTGCCGCCGAGCCCGAGGGATGATCGGCGTGCGCACGATCATGCTTGTTGTTGCAGCGCTGTCTTCGATGGCGTGGGCGAGCGACTCGCCGCGGATGCTCACCGCCGGCGCTGCGGACGCCGCGTGGGTGGTCACCCAGAGCGCGTCGGGTGACATCACGCTGCGCGTGATCGGTCGTGATGGTGATGGGTTTGTGCAACACACCACGTCGCTCACGCGGTTCCCGGAGTTCCTCGTGAGCGACGGCGAATCGCTCGCGGCGGTCTTCGAGCCGGGTGCCGTTCGGCCCGTGCGCCGGTACACGCTGCGCCCGGCGCCGGCGAGCGTTGCGGGCATCGCGTTTCATTCGAGCGTGCTCGACGCGCTGCCGAGCGGTGAACTGCTCGCGTTCGAGCGGACAACCGGCGGGCTCGTCGCCCGATACGCCGACCGCACGCTGGTGCTCGGCGCCCGGGGCTGGGGCGAAGCAGCCGAGGATCCGCTCGCGCCGAGCCGTGATCGGGTCTTTGAAGCGGTGCGCGACAGCGACGCACTGCGCGTGCGGCTGGTGCGCCCGGGCGGCGCGCTCGAGGTCACGACCGCCGAGGTTCGGGAGTTCACGCGCTTTGTCCGCTGGGGTGAGGGGTTCGCGATTCTTGAGTGGACGCCCAGCGACGGGCCGCTCGGGTCGCTGCGGGTCGATCTGTACAACGCGAGCGGGCGGGAGCTCGCGTCGGGGACGGCGCAGGTGCCCCCGCCGATCGAAGCGCCGCAGGTGGCGTCGCTGATGCTGGTGGTCGGTTCGATCGTGCTCTCGGTGGTGGTGTACGTCGCGTCGGGGCTCCCGGGGACGAAGCGGGGCGCGTTCGCGTTCCCCGCCGACGCGGTGCTCGCATCGCCCGGTCGGCGGATCGCGGGGTTCCTGATCGACGTCTCGCCGGGTGCGGTGCTGTCGTCCGTGGTGTGGTCGGTGCCGTTCTACGCGGCGATCGATCTTTCGCAGTCGGCGAGGCCGGAGATCGGTCCGCTGCCGATGGTCACGATGCTCGCGGTGACAGCGTTGCACGTTTCGCTCGCGGAGGGCCTCGGGGGCCGGTCGCTGGGCAAGGTGCTGCTCGGGATGCGTGTGGTCGCGCGAGACGGGGGATCGCCCACGCTGGTGCAGGCCGTGGCCCGCACCTTCGTGAAGCTGACCTGCCCGCCGCTGGCGATGCTGATGGTGCTGTCGCGCGACGAGCCGGCCCCGGGGTCGATGGGCACGCTGGTGGTGCGTCGCCGGCAGGCGCCGAGCGACCCGCCCGCGTGACTGGAGCCGGGGCGGATCGATCGTCGATAACCGGTTTGGACCCGACCCGAGCGATCGGAGCGCGATCACGTGGCGGACGAGACGGCAGAGGCCAACACGAACGATGAGCAGGGCGGGGACGCTTCGCCGACGCCGCTTCGGCTGGAGCGGACGCCGCTCCGTGGCGCGCGCGACAAGTGGCCCATCCCCGTGCTGTTCGTGGGCGCGCTGCTGCTGGTCAGCGGGCTGGGGATGTGGATCCGTTCGACGCCCGGTCCCGACTTCGACGGGGCGTTCCGGGACATTCAGACGCGTCTCGATCGTCAGGAGTACGCCGAAGCGCTCGAACAGCTCAATACGGTGATCCGCCCGGCGATCACCGAGACGACGCCCCCGGGTGTGCGCGGCGAGTTCCACGCGATGCGGGGCGACGCGCTGTATCTCGAACTCAACGAAGAAGAACTCCTGAGCCGCGACAACTTTCAAAGGGTGTTGGACGACTACGCGGAGGCGGAGCGCTGGAGCGCGACGGCGATGACGCCCCGCCGGCGCGCGTACCGCGCCGACACGCTGATCGATCTGGAACGGCGCGCCGAGGCGGAGCCGCTGATCCTCGGGCTGCCGAACGAGGAAGCATCGTGGCGTCATACGCTGCTGCGTCGGCTCGTTGACGACTCGATGAGCGGGGAGCGCCCCGATGAGGACCAGGCGCGTCGTCTGCTGGCGATCTTCCGGCGTGACGGCGAACTCCCGCTCGAAGAACGCCTGTGGGCGTCGGCGAGGCAGGCCGAGCTGCGCATCATCGGGGGGCGTCCCGAAGCCGCGATCGATCAGTTGTTGACCGAGGCGCAGCGCGTCGGGGACCGGACCGATCCCCGCCTCGCCGAGACGTACCTGCTGCTCGCGCGCGCCTATCTGAGTTTGGGGCAGACCGAGACTGCGAAGCAGCACCTCGAACGGGCGTCGGCGATCCTGCCTTCGACGGATCCGCTGCGCGGCCCCGTCGAGGTGACGCTCGCGCGGATCGAGCAGTTCCTGGGCGAAACGGAACTCGCGCGGGACTCGCTCCGCGTGGTCGTCGAGCGGTTCCGCGACCCGAGCACGCTGCTGCCCGCGTTCACGTACCTCGGCGAGGTCGAGGGCGACCTGGGCAACTCGGGCGCGTCGGTCGCGGCGTACGCGCGTGCCGTGGAGTTGCTGCCCGAGCGGGAATCGCGATCGGAGATCACGCCGGACCTGCTGGCCGAGAGCATCGCACGCCGCCACCGCAAGCACTTCGAGCTGAAGGACTTCGCGACGGCGCTCGCGCTGGCGGAACTCGCGGAGCGGGTGTATCCGCCTGATGCGGTGCCGCCCGACGTGGTCCAGCGGCTTGGTGACACGCACCTTGCGCTGGCCGAGTCGCTGATCCGCGAAGAAGTTGGCGACCGCGATCTGGCGCAGCTCGACATGCGTGAGGTGGACCCGGTGACGCTCGAAGAGGCACGCGTCCACTTCTTCCAGACGGGGGAAGCGTACCGGCGGTACGCGCGCGACGTGATCGTCGGCAACGCCGAGGCTTCGTATGACGCGCTGTGGAACGCCGCCGACGCGTTCGATCGGGCGGGCGATCAGGAGCTGGCGATCGAGCTCTTCACAGAGTTTGCGCAGGCGCGCTCGGAGGACCCGCGGCACCTGCTCGCGAAGCTCCGCCTCGCGCAGGCGTTCCACGCGATCGGTGACTACACCGGCGCGATCCCGCTGTACGAGGAGTTGATCCGCGACAATCCGACGTCCGAGGAGGCGTACCGCGCGTCGGTCCCGCTGGCCCAATGCTATCTGCTCGCGTCGGACGATCGCGATGCAGACCGCGCCGAGCGGCGTTTGCTCGACGTGATCCGTGGCGGACGCTTCGCCCCGGAATCCGTCCAGTACCGCGACGCGCTGGTCGAACTGGGTCGCTTGTACCGGCGCACGGGTCGGTACGTCCCGGCGATCGAGCGGCTGACCGAGGCGTCGGAGCGGTACGAGAACCTGGTGGATGCGCTCGGTGTTCGGATGGATCTCGCCGACTCGAACCGGCTGTCTGCCGCGGAAATCGAGGACCGCCTGAAGGAGGCGATGCCGCGAGCGGAATCGCAGCGTCTGACGGAGCTGCGGCAGGAGCGACTCCGCAACGCGATGACGATCTACGAAGCGGTGCGCGCGGAGATGGAGTCGATCGAGGTACGACGGCGGACGGACCTGCAGAACGCGTATCTCCGCAACGCCCTGCTCTACCGGGCGGACTGTGCGTTCGATGTCGGGGACTACGACCGCGCGATCACGTACTACGACACCGCGGCGCAGCAGTACAGGGACGACCCGGCGTCGCTCGTCGCCCTCGTGCAGATCGTGTCGTGCTACTGGCGGCTCGATAAAGCGCGCGAGGCCCGCACCGCCCACGAGCGCGCGCAGGTCAGGCTCCGCGAACTGCCCGAAGAGGCGTGGGCGGCGGACAGCTCGCCCATGGACCGGCGTCACTGGGAACGCTGGCTCGACGTCTCGTTCCGCCTCGACGCGGGCGCAGAGACGGCGGACGCCGCGCCGTAATCGTCCGCGTGCGCAAAAACTTCATCCCGATCGCCGTTGCTCGCCGACAGCGAGAGAGTCACGCGGGGCCGGATCGCCCCGCTCGCCGGTCAGGGAAGACCATGCACGCAGACGACTCGCAAGCCGGGACCTTTCGCGACGAGCCGGCGCTCGTGGCGCGTCGGCTGAGCACGCTGCTCGGCGAACAGATCGGTCTGTACGAAAGCCTCGACGAACTCGGCGCCAAACAGGCGGACCTGATCGAACAGGGTTCTGGTGCCGAACTGCTCTCACTCATTCAGCAACGCGAGCGTGTGGTGGGCGAGATCACCCGGCTGAATGCGGAACTCTCGCCGCTCGCCGGCTCGTGGGAAACGCTCCGGGATCGGCTGCCCGAGGACGACGCGAAGTCGATCGCCGAGCGGGTCGAACGCGTGGGCCTGCTGGTCGAGCGGATCCGGGTGCGAGATGAGCGGGACACCGAACGGCTCAACCGCGCGCGCCAGCGCGTCTCGGACGAACTCCGCACGCTGTCATCGCGGCGAACCGCGGCAGCCGCGTACGGCGCGCAGCCCGGCGCCGACACCCCAAGATTCCAGGACCGCGAAGGATGACCGCGGCGACTACCCGTCAGCCTTCGCTGCAGCCCTCGCTCGACTCGATCGATCTCGGTGCGCTGCTCGACCAGTTCCGTGTCGCGACGGAAGGGCTCGAGCGCACGCAGCACGCGCTGCGGTCGGAGGTTGCGCGTCTGCAGGACGAACTGCGCGAGTCGAAGCGTCAGCTCTCGCGGGCACGGGAACTGGCGGCACTGGGCGAGATGGCCGCGGGGATTGCCCACGAGGTTCGGAACCCGCTCGGTTCGATCAAGCTCTTTGCCGCGGCGTTGCGAGACGATCTCGCGGGTATGCCCGACGAGCAGCGTCTGGCTGACCGCATCGCCGAGGGCGTGCAGCGACTCGACGCGGTCGTTGGCGACGTGCTGCGCTTCGCGCGGGACCAGCGGTTGATGATCGAGCCGATCGACTCGTGCGATCTGGTTGAGCGGGCGCTCGCTGATTGCGATGCCGCCATCCGCGCCGTGGAAGCGAACGTGACGTTCTCGTGTGAACCGGTGCGGTTCGAAGGCGACTCGGGCATGTTGCGGCAGGCGCTGGTCAACCTGCTGCGCAACGCGTGCGATGCGCTTGAAGACCGGGCCGCGGAGATGAGCCGGGACATCGCGATCGATATCGCCGAGACGTCGCTCGTTGACGCGGACGGGGCGTCGGTCCAGGCGATGGCGTTCCGCGTGCGTGACTCGGGGCCGGGCATTCCTGAGGAAGTCGTGACCCGGGTCTTCAACCCGTTCTATTCGACACGCTCGAGCGGGACCGGGCTCGGTCTCGCGATCACGCATCGCATCGTCGATGCGCACGGCGGTCGGCTCTCGATCTCGAACGTGTCGGTTGGTGGCGCCGAGGCGCGCATCGTGATCCCGAAAGCACCCCGCGCCACGGACGGCGCGATCTGCCAGCAGGAGGAGGCCGCGGTATGAGCACCGTGCTCGTCGTCGATGACAAGGAAATGTTGCGTGACTCGGTCGGTGTCACGCTCCAGCGCGCGGGTTTTTCCGTCGTCGCCGCGCCGGGCGGTGAGCGTGCGCTCGAGATCGTCGCGTCGCGGCGTCCCGACGCGGTGGTCACCGACCTCAAGATGCCCGGCATGGACGGGATCACGCTCACGCAGCGGCTGCGCGAGCTCGACGAAGACCTGCCCATTGTGCTGATGACCGCGTTTGGCACCGTCGAGACCGCGGTCAAGGCGATGCGTCTCGGCGCATTCGACTACATCACCAAACCATTCGAAGGTGACGAGCTGATTATTTCGGTCAAGCGTGCGATCGAGCACGCGAAGCTCAAACGCGAGAACGCCGTGCTGCGCGCGTCTTCGAATGACGCGCCGGACCTCGCGGGGCTCGACGCGATCGTCGGCGAGTCGGCACCGATGCTCGAACTCAAAGAGCGCCTGCGCTCGATCGCGACCTCGCACGGCACCGTCCTCATCAGTGGTGAGTCCGGCACGGGGAAAGAAGTCGTCGCCCGCGCGATCCACCAGACCAGCCCGCGACGTGACGCGCCCTTCCTCGCGGTCAACTGCGCGGCGATGAGCGAGTCGCTGCTTGAGTCCGAGCTCTTCGGGCACGAACGCGGCGCGTTCACCGGCGCGGATCGTCTCCGCAAGGGGCGCTTCGAGCTCGCCGACGACGGGACGCTCCTGCTCGATGAGATCAGCGAGGTGAAACCGCAGATCCAGGCCAAGCTGCTGCGCGTGCTGCAGGAGCGGGCCTTCGAGCGAGTGGGTTCGAGCGCGACGATCGGCGTGGATGTGCGCGTGATCGCGACGACAAACCGTGACCTCTCGCGCGAGATCGATCGCGGCGAGTTCCGCCAAGATCTTTTTTACCGCCTGAACGTGCTTCCCGTGCACATCCCGCCGCTGCGCGATCGGGCCGGTGACGTGGGTCGGCTCGCGCGGCACTTTGTGGAACGCGCGTGCGCACGCGAGGGGCGCGAGACGCTTCCGCTTACTGAGGAAGCGGTTGGTGCGCTGGCGGCGTACCCGTGGCCGGGCAACGTCCGCGAGTTGCAGAACCTGTGCGAGCGCGCGGTTGTGCTCTGTCGGGGAGACGCGATCGACGATGCGCTGCTGCGCCCGTGGCTGGCGAGCCCGGGCGCGGTGCGTGCGACGCCGCTGGTTCGCTCGCCCGAGGTGAGCGTGGCGCGTGTGCGGCCGGCGTCGATGTCTACCGAGAGCGTGAAGCCGCTCGCGGACATCGAGCGGGAAGTCATCGTCGAAACGCTGCACCGCTTCAACGGGCACCGACAGAAGACGGCACAGGCGCTGGGGATCGGCGTGCGCACGCTGGGGCTCAAGCTCAAGAAGTGGAAGCAGGAGCGGATCGTTCCGGAATCGCTCTGATCGCTGGCAAGGCGTTTGCGGAACATCTCGCGTGTACATCGAATCGCTGACGAATGCCGACGCCCTCCCGACGCTCGCCGCGTCGATGCAGTTCGCCGCGCGTCGGCACGAGCTGATCACGCACAACATCGCGAACCTCTCGACACCCATGTTCCAGCCCAAAGATGTATCGGTGCGCGGCTTCCAGGAGAATCTGGGTGAGGCGATCGATGGCCGCCGGCGGGCTCGGATGGGCAACGGCGGGCCGCTGAACATGGAGTCGTCGCGCGAGGTCAAGGTCAGCGCAGGCCGGCTCTCGCTCGAGCCCGAGGAGCCGAGCGGGAACGTGCTCTTCCACGATCGCAACAACCGCGACCTCGAGCGGACGATGCAGGATCTCGCGGAGAACTTCGCGGCACTGCGTGTCACGAGCGAACTGATGCGCAGCCGAATGGGCATTCTGAGCGCGGCGATCACGCTGCGGCCGTAGGGAGTTGGCTGATGTACGGAGCGCTGGACACGTCGGTGAGCGGGATGGTGGCGCAGCGTGTGCGCATGAACACGATCGCCGCGAACCTCGCGAACCGCAGCACGGTCGCGGACGCGCAGGGGAATGCCGCCCCGTACCAGCGGAGGATCCCGATCTTCGAGGTTGGCGATCCGTCGGCACAGTCCGCAGAGGGGCGTTCGAGCGGTGTGCACGTGTCGGAGATCCTGCTCGACGAGGCGCCGCCTCGCATGGTGCTCGAACCGAACAGCCCGTACGCCGACGCCGACGGGTATGTCGCGTACCCGAACATCGATCCGATGACGGAGCAGGTGTCGATCATGGAGGCGGCGCGGGCGTACGAGGCGAACGTCGCCGCGGCGGAGGCGACCAAGTCGCTCGTCGCGCAGCTCGTGCGTTTGCTGGGCTGATCGAACGTCTGACGGGGTGGCACCCCGCTTGCGAAGTCTCAGCGTGCGGGGCAGGATGAAGGGCGAGGCATGAACGATCCACTCGGACTCATCAACTCGGGCGGCGCCGGCGGGGTAGATCCCTTGCGCGCACTCGGCCCGGGTGCTCGCTCCGCGAAGAACGCCGCCAGCACGGACGGCCCGAGCTTTCAGGAGACGCTCCTGAAGGAACTGGGCGCCGTCAACGAGTTGCAGCAGCAGGCGACGCAGGCGGTGGAGGATCTCGCCGCGGGTCGTCGGAGCGATGTTGAGACGGTGATCATGGCGACGCAGCAGGCCGATACCGCGTTCCGCATGCTCCTTTCGGTGCGCAACCGCGTGATGGAGGCGTACCAGGAAGTGCAGCAGATGCGCGTCTGACGCGCAGGGGTTGCGCGTGAGCGCGAAAGCCGCGCGGTTTCAAAGCATCGGAGGGCGAACGGTCGAAAGAATAGTGTCGCGCGGCGCACGGATGTGTCGGCGGACGGCGTGAGGATCGCGTCGCGAACACCGGCACGGAGGCCGAGGCATGGACCGCATCAGCGCGCTGGCCGCGCTCGTGAACGAGCAGTTCGCCAAGCTCTCGGCGAGCCAGCGCCTGCTGATCGGTTCGCTCGCGATCATTCTGGTGATGTCGCTGTTCGTGGTGCAGCAGTACGCCGCGCGCCCGGTGATGATCGAACTCCTGCCCGGCGTGGCGTCCGAAGAGCAGTCGCAGGCGGTCCGCGCGCTGAGCACCAGCGGCATCGAGCACGAGACGAGCGAAGACGGGCGGCTTCTGGTCGCGCCCTCGGCCAAACGCGCCGCGCTGGCGGTGCTGACCGAGCAGCGCGCGATGCCCAGCGACGGCCAGGTGCTCTTCGACAATCTCATCGAGAAGCAGTCGTGGACGAACTCGATGGACCAGAACCACCAGCTCGAGATGGTGGCGGTGCAGAACGAACTCGCCGGTGTGATCTCACAGATGCGCAACATCCATAGCGCGAACGTGATTCTCAACGTTCCCAAACGCCGGTCGCTCTCGACTCCAATCACGCAGCCCTCCGCGGCGGTGACGGTCTTCCCGTCCGGCGCGATGGGGGCGGACACGGTCGATGCCATCGCGGGGTTGGTCGCGTCGTCGCGCGGCATCCCGATCGAACGCGTCACCGTGATCGACGGCAACACGCAGCGCTCGCACCGCGCGCGCTCTGAGGACTCTTTCACGGCCTCGAGCTATCTCGAAGAGGTCCGCAACCACGAGCGTCACAAGCACCAGCAGATTTACGACATGCTCTCGGCGTACATCGACGGCGTGATCGTCGCGGTGCACGCGCAGGTCGATACCACCCGCCGCACTATGACCCAGAAACAGGTCGCGCCGAACGGTGAAGGCTCCGGGACGCTCGTCCAACGCGAGCGCACCGAGGAACTCCAGCGGACCGAGCCGCGCCGGGGTGGTGAGCCTGGGCCGCGATCCAATACGCGCGAGGATGTGACGGCGAGCGCTTCGGGCGGCAATGCATCGACGACGGAGAGCAAAACCGAGACGGAGTTCGCCACCGAGTTTGGCACCACGGTCGAGCAGATCATTGACGGTCGCGGGAACGCGACGAAGATCAACGCGGTGATCAACATCCCGCGCCCGTACTTCGTGAGCATCTGGCAGCAGCAGCAGGGGGCTGGTGCGGCAGAGGCGGACGGCGACGCGCCCGCAGAGCCGACCGAAGCGGACCTCGAGCCGATCATCGAGGCGGAGACGACACGCATCGAGCGCGAGGTGCTCCCGCTCATCGACACGTCGAGCGGTGCGGACTCCGAACCCGGCACGGTGCAGGTGTCGATGATCCCGACGATGCCGCGTTTCGCGATGCAGAGCGGCGGGACGCAGGCGGGCGGGTTCATCGATTCGATCGGTGGTGATGCAGGCGTCGGCGGCTTGGTCAAGAACCTCGCGATCGGTGCGCTCGCGCTGATCTCGCTGGGACTCGTCTTTCTGACCGCGGCGAAGTCCACGAAGCGGGATGATTTGCCCGATGCCAGCGAACTCGTGGGCATCCCGAAGGCGCTCGAAGGCGACGGTGATCTGCTCGGCGAAGTCGGCGAGGCCGACGGCGCGCTCGAAGGCGTGGAACTCGACGACGACGAGATGCAATCGCGCAAGCTGCTCGAGCAGGTGACGGCAATGGTTGATGAGGACCCTGAGACCTCGGCGCGTCTGCTGACGCGCTGGGTGCAGCAGGAGGAGTAGCAGCGGACGATGCCGAGGAAGCCGGGTGAAAAACTGCCGACGCATTCGACGGAGCTCGACGGGGTCACGAAGGCCGCCGTGCTGTTGGTATCGATCACGCCCGACGCGGCGACCAAGATCCTCAAGGTGATGCCCGCGGAGCAGGTGGAGGAGGTGACGCGCGAGATCGCGAGCCTCGGTACCGTTCCGCCGCCGCTGCGCTCGGAGATCGTCG
>JBCDCB010000045.1:0-25839 GCA_039182735.1 Planctomycetota bacterium | reverse complement strand
TCTCCCCCAAGGGGAGAGGGAGCCAGTGGGCGAAAGACGACCGATCCCGTCCCGGCGTTCGAGAGAGCGCTGGGGCGATTCAAGCAGAAGGACTTGCCATGCACCTGTCCGACATTCTCGCCGCACGAGAGACGAGCGTTTCCTTCGAGTTCTTCCCGCCCAAGACGGAGAAGGCCGCGCAGTCGCTCTACGAGAACATCTCGCATCTCGAAGAGCTCAAGCCCTCGTTCGTGAGCGTCACCTACGGCGCTGGCGGCGGCACGCGCGACCTCACACGCGAGCTCGTGCTGAAGATCAAGCGCGAGACGACGATCGAGGTCATGCCGCACCTCACGTGCGTGATGCACACGGAGGCGGAGATCTACGACCTGCTCGAGCAGTACGCCGGCGCGGGCGTGGCAAACATCCTCGCGCTGCGAGGCGATGCGCCGGGCGGGGTCAACACCGAGTTCGATCACGGTCGCGACGCGTTCGAGTTCGCGTCGGATCTCGTCGCGTTCGTCAGCCGGTTCGGGAAGATGGGCGGTGGGAAGCCCATCAAGGACTCGCGCGGGTTCGGCATCGCGGTCGCCGGGTTCCCGGAGGGCCACCCCGGGTGCCAGAACCGGCTGGAAGAGATCGACAACCTGAAGCGCAAGATGGACGCCGGCGCGTGCGCGATCATCACGCAGCTCTTTTTCGATAACCGTGACTTCTATGACTTCCGCGAGCGCTGCGAACTCGCGGGCATCAACGTGCCGATCATCGCGGGGATCATGCCCGTCACGAGCGAGGGCGGCATGCGCCGGATGGCGGAACTCGCCGCGGGCGCGCGGTTCCCGGCCCCGCTGCTGCGATCGATCGCTCGCTGCGGAGGAGACGCCGACGCGGTGCGCCGGGTGGGCGTGCATTGGGCGACGGAGCAGTGCCGCGACCTGCTGGATCACGGTGTCCGGGGGCTGCACCTGTACACGCTGAACAAGTCCACGGCGACGCGTGAGATCTATGCCACGCTGGGGCTGCGCGACTCGATGGCGCTGGCCTGACCCCGCCGAACCGCGGGTGGTCGCCGGCCCGAGAACGTGCGCGGGGCGTGGTGGCGTCTGCCCGGTCGTCACAACCGGCGCGGTTCAACCGCCCGGATGATGGGTGTTCAAGACATGAATGCGACAGCGGTCGATAGACCGAGACGAGCGGGGCTGTCTCGCTCGAGGAGTCGCGCGCAGATGCCGGACGGTGTGCAAGACACCCTGAGACTGAAGCCCAAAGAAGTGGAGGAACTCCTCACGGAGCTGAACCGCGCGCAGTCGAACGACGGTACGAGCATGCGGCAGCACAAACGCTGGGCGCTGCAGGCGCAGCGCGTGGTGATGACCGTGCCCGATAAGTACGGGAATCGCCAGCATCTGCTCGCCGTGCCGCAGAACCTGTCGGTGAACGGCATGTCGGTGATCATCGGCGGGTTCATGCACTCGGGGACGCGGGTCGCGGTGACGCTGCGTCGCATTGATGGGCGCGCGGAGGCGGTGAGCGGGAAGGTCGTGCGCTGCACGCACATCCGTGGGCACGTGCACACGCTGGGCATCCGCTTCGAGCGGAGCGTCGCGCCACGCGACTATTTCATCGAGCAGAGCAACGCGTACGTCTTCAACGCGGAACACGTCGATGTGTCGGCGCTCAGTGGACGGGTGCTGATCTTCACGGCGGACACGGCGGAGCAACGCCTGCTCGCGACGTACTTCGAGGGTTCAAAGCTCGACCTGCTGTACGCGACAGATCGCGATTCGGCGATGGGTGCGCTCGAAGACGAGCCGGACCTCGTCTTCGCGGACCACGAGCAGGCGGAGGGCGACGGCATCGAGTTCGTCCTGGCGATGCGCACCGAGGGGTACACGATGCCGGTGGTGCTCATGACGGTGAGCCGGGATCCGGAGCTGCGCCACGCTGCGATCGCGGGCGGCGCGAGCGAGATGCTCTTCAAGCCGGTTGCGCAAGACCTCATGCTGCAGGCGGCGGCGGAGTTCCTGATCCTCAAGGCGATCGGTGACCAGCCGCACGCCGACTGGGACGAGAAGGTCTCGAGCGTGTCGCACGAACTGGCGGACCTGTACGCGGGTGAGGTGCGCAAGAGCGGCAAGGAACTCCAGAAACTGCTGCGTCAGGATGAGCCCGGGGACGAGGCGCTGGAAATCGCCCGGCGTGCTGCGAGCAACGCGCGGGACTACGGGTTCCCGTTCATCTCGGGCATCGCGCGCCAGGTGCTCGACGCGCAGGAGCGGTCCGGTTGGACGCCGGGTTGCAAGGCGGAGGGTCAGAAGCTCGCGGCGCTGATGCGCCGGGCCTATGTCATGCCGCAGGAGACCGGCGACGAAGCCGTCGAAGCGGACGAGACATCAGAAGCCGCGTGATGCGCGACGCAGACGCGCGGTGGCGACCATCAGCACGCTGAGGTCGGCGGGGGTGACGCCTTCGAGCCGGCTCGCGACGCCGAACGTCGATGGGCGGAAGCGGTGCAGCACCTCGCGCGCTTCGTTGCGCAGGCCCTCGACCACGGTGTAGTCAAGGGTCTGCGGGATCCGCCGGCGCTCCATGTCGGCCTGGCGTTTGGCCTCCGCGCGCTGCCGCCGGATGTACCCCTCGTACTGGCGCTCGGCGAGCACCGTCTCCGCCGACTCCATCACGACGGGATCACGCGTTTCGATCGCGGCATCTCGCGCGAGATCGTCGAGCGTATACCCCGGTCGCTTGAGCACGCGCGTGAGCGGTTCGCCGGCGACATGCGAAGACTCGATCGATCGGTTCACCGACCGGATCGCGTCGCGACGGCGCTCGAAGCGCTTCCAGCGCGCTCCATTGACGACGCCCCACGCACGCGCGCGTTCGGTCAGTCGATCCGCGGCGTTGTCCGAGCGCAGCATGAGTCGGTGCTCGGCGCGGCTCGTGAACATGCGGTAAGGCTCGACGGGTGTCTTCGTGACGAGATCGTCCATCATCACACCGATGTACGCCTCGTCACGGCCGAGCGTGACCGGCTCATCGCCCGAAGCGCGGTGCGCGGCGTTCACGCCCGCGAGGAGGCCCTGCCCCGCGGCCTCCTCGTAGCCGGACGTCCCGTTGATCTGCCCGGCGAAGTAGAGCCCGCGCACGCGTTTGGTCTCGCACGTGGGCTCGATCTGGTGGGGGCGGACCATGTCGTACTCGACCGCGTAGCCGAACTGCAGAATCTCGGCGTGTTCGCACGCGGGCAAGTTTGCCACGATCTCTCGCTGCACGTCTTGCGGCAGCGACGACGAGATGCCGTTGCAGTACACCCAATCGCTCTCGAGCGATTCGGGCTCAAGGAAGACCTGGTGCTGGGGTTTGTCGGCGAAGCGAACGACCTTGTCTTCGATGGAGGGGCAATAGCGCGGACCCACGGATTCGATGTCGCCGCGGTACATCGGCGCGCGGTGCAGGTTTGCGCGGATCGCTTTGTGGATGCGTTCGTTTGTGTAGGTGATCCGGCACTCGACCTGCTCGATCGCGGGGAAGCGCGTGGGATTGGTCATGTCGCTGAAACGCACCGGTCGTTCGTCGCCGAACTGCGGATCCATCGCGTCCCAGTCGAGTGTGCTCATCCGCAGTCGAGGCGGGGTTCCGGTCTTGAGGCGCCCGAGCTCGAAGCCGAGGTCTGCGAGCGTCTTGCTGATGCCGACGGCGGGCGCTTCGCCGGCGCGTCCGCCGGGCGTTTTGGTTTCGCCCGTGTGCATGAGCCCGCGCATGAAGGTGCCGGTGGTGAGCACGACGCTTGGCGCGCGGAGTTCGGCGCCGGCCCACCGATCATCCGTCGTCTTGCCGAGGCGGACACCGGTGACCTGCTCGCCATCGAGGACGAACGAGTCGCACGCCGCCGGGATGACGGTGATGCGTTCGTGCGCGTTGATGAAGTTCTGGATGGCGCGGGCGTACGCGTGCTTGTCGCACTGCGCGCGCGGGCCACGGACGGCGGGGCCCTTGCTCGTATTGAGCAGCTTGAACATGATGCCGGTGGCGTCGGCGGCGAGCCCCATGATCCCACCCATGGCGTCGATCTCGCGGACCATCTGCCCCTTGCCGAGCCCGCCGATCGCGGGATTGCACGACATCACGCCGATCTTCGAGGGGTCGAGCGTGACGAGCGCGGTGCGCACACCGATATTCGCAGCGGCGTGCGCGGCTTCCACGCCGGCATGACCTCCCCCGATCACGATGACATCGAACTGTCGGTCGCCGCTGCTCATTCGGGCGAAGCGTAGGCACGTGCGAGCCGTGCCCGTGGGGAAGCGGGCCGGTGGAGGAACCATCGGGGCTTCCCGCTCTCTCACAGTCGCGACTTGTTGAGAGCGTCGGGTTCAGAGGCGGATCAGCGATCAGTCGGCACGATGTCCACCACCACCGGGACGTGGTCCGACGCGTACCCCGGGGGCGGCGGCGTGGTGCGCCAGTTGGCCCCGCGGGGGATCATGGGTGTGCCCAGGCAGAAGGCGGAGCCTTCGACGATCTCGCGCGACAGCCCTTTGTTCACAAGGATCAGGTCGATGCGCCGGTTCGACGCGTGCGTCCACTGCTCGCTCGCGTCCGGATCGAAGGACGTGCCCCAGACGTCCAGCATGGCTGCGTCGGTGAGGTACATATCCACCGAGGGCTCGCCGCGCTGCGCGTTGAAGTCTCCGAGCACGGCGATGTTCGCGCCGGGGTTCTCGCCTTCGATGTACTGGATGAAGGAGACGATCTTGCGTCCCTCGGCCTCGCGCCAGTAACGGTTGTGGCGCCCCGACTTGTTGTGGACGTTGAAGAGCACGAGCTCGTACGCCTCGCCGCCCGCGCGCTCGGCGGGGATCTCGACGGTGACGCGCAGCGGAGAACGGCGGAAGGTGATCGGCTCGCCGGCGTACCAGTTCTTCTGATCGCCGTACATCTCTGGGTGGATGCCTCCCAGCGCGAGGTTGGGCCACACGCGCGCGTCCTTGAGCGGGAAGCGTGAGAGGACGGCGTTCTCGATGCCGCGCGACTGCCCGACGTCGATCGAGACGACGTGGTCGTACCCCATGCCCTTGAGGTGGTCGTCGCGGAACTCGAGCAGCGCTTCGAGCGATTCGATCTCCTGCACCGCGAGCACGTCGGCGTCGATCTCGCGGATCGCCTTCTCCAGCGCGCGACGCTCTTCGACCGGTTTGTAGTCGTCGATGTCCTCGTTGCGGTCTGAGTAGCGCGGGTCGTCCTTGTTGTCGAAGAGGTTCTCGAGGTTGTATGACGCCAGCCGGATCGTGCCGGGCTGATTGGGCTTGGCCTCGCGGATCCCGACACGGATGCCGTCCGCGAGCGCGGCGGGCGACGGCACCAGCACGCCGACTCCCAGCACGAGGGACAGCAGCAGACTCGACAGAAGACGGGGGCTCATGAGCGGCTCCGGTTGAGGGGTTCTCTCCGCCAGATCATAGTGACACCGCCCAGCCACCCATGGAGTTGCACGATGACGCCATCACACGATCCTCACATGCCCGAGACCGCCGGGACGAGCGCCCGCGGGCTCGAATCGGGCGTCGAGACCGGGCTCGGCGACAAGCTCACCTACTTCGGATACCTCGATCTCGATCGCATCCTCTCCGCGCAGCACCCACGCAGCGGCGATGCCGCGACCGGCACGCCCGCGCACCACGACGAGATGCTCTTCATCATCCAGCATCAGACCTCCGAGCTGTGGATGAAGCTGATCGTGCACGAGTTGTCCGCGGCGATCGCCGCGGTGCAGCGCGACAGACTCGACCCGTGCTTCAAGATCCTCGCGCGCGTGAAGCGCGTGCAGGAACAGCTCTTCAACCAGTGGGCGGTGCTCGAAACGCTCACGCCGAGCGAGTACGCGCAGTTCCGCGGCTCGCTCGGGCCCGCCAGCGGTTTGCAGAGCCATCAGTACCGCCAGATCGAGTTCATGCTGGGCAACAAAGACCGCGCGGTGATCAACGTCTTCCGTGAAATCCCCGAGACCTACGACATGCTCACGCGCGTGCTGGAAGCGCCGTCGCTCTACGACGAGTTCTTGCGATACCTCGGCAGGCGCGGGCTTCCCGTGCCCGCGGAGCGCACCCAGCGAGACTGGTCGCAGCCGTATGTGGCGCACGCGGGCGTCGAAGCGGTCTTCAAAACGATTTATGAGCGACCCGCGGAACACTGGGAGGCGTACGACATGTGCGAGAAACTCGTCGATGTCGAAGCGCAGTTCTTGCAATGGCGCTTCCGCCACCTCAAGACCGTCGAGCGCATCATCGGCTTCAAACGCGGCACGGGCGGTTCGTCGGGCGTGCCTTTCCTGCGCAAGGCGATTGACACACGCCTCTTCCCGGAACTGTGGGACGTGCGCACGAGCATCGAGGATGTGCCCGCGTCAGGCCCCTGAATCGACGTGCGCGGGCGATTCCCGTTGCATCACCCACCAACGCGTGGTCTGATACAGGCAGACAGCAGACGGAGGTCCGCCATGCCCGACATTCTCCCGCCCATGGACTTCGCCAAGTGGATCGAAGACAACAAGGACGACCTCAAGCCGCCCGTCTCCAACAAGCAGCTCTTCACCGACTCCGAGGACGTCATCCTCTTCGTCTCCGGCGGGCCCAACACGCGAAACGACTATCACGTCAACGCGACGGAGGAGCTCTTCTATCAACTGAAGGGCGACATCGCGGTGCGTGTGCGCCCGCTCGACGGCTCGCCGCCACGCGACGTGGTCGTGAAGGAGGGCGAGATGTGGCTGCTGCCGCGCTGGGTCCCCCACCGCCCGCAGCGACCCGCGGGCACGGTCGGCCTCATCGTCGAGTTCCCACGCGGCGAGCACGAAGACGGGCTCCGCTGGTACTGCGATAACTGCGATGAGCTCGTCCACGAAGCGAGGTGGAAGCTCAAGAAGATCGACGAGGACCTCGCCGTCATTATGGAGGACTTCTGGGGCGGCCCCGAGGAGCGACGCACCTGCAAGAAGTGCGGCACAGTCATCCAGCGGGCCGGCGAGTTCTCGCTGAGCGGCGCGAATGGATAAGCAATGCTCCCGGAACCAGGATCACAGGGAAACTCGGCCGCTTCCGGCGGCTTCGGCCTCGGGCTGATCCTCTGGTCGTTCCTGACCGTCATCCTGTGGACGTGGCAGCCCGGCGCACAGCCCACGGACCGCATCCCGCTGTGGGGTGCCGCGATCATTGCTTTGCCGGCGCTCCTCGGCGGGCTGATGTTCGGCGACGGCTTGCTGCGAGCGATCAATCGCCGGCGCGGGGATACTTGATCCACGCATGACCACGCCGCCCCTCAAGATCGACGCGCATACGCACATCCTGCCGCAGGAGTGGCCGGACTGGGCCTCCGAATTCGGCTACGGCGACGGGCGGTTCGTGGTCGCGGAACTCGGCGAGGAAGATGGCGCCGCCTGCATGCGCATGCTCCGGGGCGGCGAACTCTTCCGTCGAGTCTGGCCTAACTGCTACTCACCGCAACGCGTGCTCAGCGATATGGACCGCTTCGGTGTCGATGTGCAGGTCATGTGCACCGTGCCGGTGATGTTCTCGTACTGGACGAAGCCGGCGCACGGCGTCGAGATCGCCCGGTTCCTGAACGATGATCTTGCGCAGACGTGCCGCGGGGAGGAACGATTCGTCGGGCTCGGCACGCTGCCGCTGCAGGACCCGGTGGCGAGCGTCGAAGAACTGAAGCGCTGCAAGGAAGAGCTCGGTTTCCCGGGCGTGCAGATCGGCAGCCACGTCGAGCCGAGCGAGTGGAACGGCATCGACAAGGACGTGAACCTCTCCGATCCCGCGCTGATGCCGGTGTTTGAGGCGGCGAACGAACTGGACATGGCGATCCTTGTACACCCGTGGGAGATGATGGGCTTTCACGACATGCGCAAGTACTGGCTGCCGTGGCTGGTGGGGATGCCCGCCGAGACCTGCCGCGCGGTCTGCGCCATGATCTTCGGCGGGGTCTTCGAGAAGTGCCCGGCGCTGCGCGTCTGCTTCGCGCACGGCGGCGGGACGTTCCCCACGACCATCGGTCGCATCGAGCACGGCTTCAACACGCGCCCCGACCTCGTCGCGATCGACTGCAACGTCAACCCGCGCACGTACCTCGGCAGGTTCTGGGTCGATTCCGCGGTGCACGACCCGTACGCGCTCAAGGTCCTGCTCGACGTCATCGGCGAGGACAAGATCGTGATGGGCAGCGACTACCCCTTCCCGCTCGGCGAGCACGAGCCCGGGCAGCTCATCGAGACGATGCCCGGCATCTCCGACGCGACCCGCGCGAAGATGCTCGGCACCAACACGCTCGAGTGGCTGGGGATCAAAGCACCGGCTGGCGTGCGCACGCCGTCCGCCTCACAATGAGCGCATGAGCGACCCGATCCTCTACGAGGACAGCGAAGACTTCGCCCGAGCGATGGATGAAGCGGACGAGCTCGCGCCGTTCCGCGAGCGATTCGCGATCCCGCCGTCGCCCGCGCACAACGACGGGCGCCCATCGCTCTACATGTGCGGCAACTCGCTGGGCTGCCAGCCGAAATCGGTGCCCAGTGAAATGAACAAACACCTCGACGCGTGGGCGACGCTCGGCGTAGAGGGCCACTTCCACGCACACGAAGCGTGGTACCCCTACCACGAGTTCGTGCGTGAAGACATGGCGCGGGTGGTCGGCGCTCAGCCACGCGAAGTCGTGGCGATGAACACGCTGACAGTCAACCTGCACATGCTGATGACATCGTTCTATCGTCCGACGCGCAAGCGATACCGCATCCTGATCGACACCCCCTGCTTCCCGAGCGACGTGTACGCCGTGAAGTCGCAGGCGCGTCTGCACGGCGTCGACCCGGATGACGCGGTGGTCATGCTCCGGCCGGAGTCGGGCCAGTCGATCCTGGATGAGTCGCACATCGAGCAAGCCATTGAGGAGCAGGAAAATCGCCTTGCGCTCGTGATGTTCGCAGGGGTGAACTACTTCACGGGGCAGCGCTACGACCACGCTCGCCTCGTAAAGGCGGCGCACGAAGCGGGTGCACAGATCGGGATCGACTGCGCACACGCGGCGGGCAATGTCGAACTGCGATTGCACGATGACGGGCCCGACTTCGCGTGCTGGTGCACCTACAAGTACCTCAACAGCGGGCCTGGCGCCGTTGGCGGCGCGTTCGTGCATGAGCGCCATCTCGATCGAGAAGACTTCGACGCGATGCCGAGGTTCGAGGGCTGGTGGGGCAACGATCCGGAGGACCGGTTCCGCATGGGCGAAGACTTCGCGCCCGTGCGCAGCGCCGATGCGTGGGCGCTCTCGAACCCGCCGATCTTCTCGCTGGTCCCAGTGCGTGAGTCGTTGAAACTCTTCGCCGAGGCGGGCATGGATCGACTGCGCATGAAGTCCGAGCGCCTGACGGGCTACCTCGCGTGGCTGATCGATCGGATCGGGGGGGATTCGTTCGAAGTGATCACGCCGAGCGAACCGGCGCGCCGCGGGTGCCAGTTGTCGGTGCTGGTGAAGGGCGAAGAGCCGCGTCGGCTGCTGGAACACCTGCACGCCGAGGGGGTTGTGTGCGACTTCCGCGAGCCGAACGTCGTTCGCCTCGCACCGACACCGCTGTACAACACGTTCGATGAGTGCCGGCGCGTCGCGCAGGTGCTGCGCCGATTCGCGGCGTCGTGAACCGGGCGGTGCGGTCGAATAGAGTGGACGCATGAGCGTGAACTTCACGACGTCTAACCCGCGCACATTTGTGGTTGTCGGCGCTGGCCTCGGCGGCGCGCTGCTCGCGTGCTACCTTGCCGATATGGGGCACCGCGTGCGTCTGTTCGAGCGCCGCCCCGATCCGCGCGAGAACGGGTTCATCGGCGGACGCTCGATCAACCTCGCGCTCTCGACGCGTGGCATCACCGGGCTGAAGGGCGTCGGGCTCGATCAGGCCGTGCTCGAAGACGCGATCCCGATGCGCGGGCGGATGCTGCACGACCCGGACGGGGAGGTCGTGTTCCAGGCATATTCGAAGGACCCGACGGACGCGATCAACTCGGTCTCGCGCGCGGGCCTGAACATCACACTGCTGAATGCGGCGGCGAAGCGGGCCAACATCGAGATGCGCTTCGGCTGCCGGTGCCTCGACGTCGATCTCAAGTGGCCGCGTGTGACGTTCCGGGACGAGCAGACCGGTGAGGCGATCGAAGCCGAGGGCGACGCGGTCATCGGCGCGGACGGGGCCTTCAGCGCGATCCGCGCCGCGATGCAGCGGACCGACCGATTCAACTACGAGCAGTCGTATCTCTCGCACGGCTACAAGGAACTGACGATACCGCCGACCGAGAGCGGTGAGTTCGCGATCGATCCGAACGCGCTGCACATCTGGCCGCGTGGCGCGAACATGATGATCGCGCTGCCCAACAAGGACCGATCGTTCACGTGCACGCTCTTCTGGCCCTTCGATGGGGAAGAGTCGTTCGAGCGCATCACGGGCGACGACTCGGTGCGTGCGCACTTCGAGAAGGTGTATCCCGATGCGCCGGCGATCATGCCGACGCTGCTCGAGGACTTTCGGGACAACCCCGTGTCGTCACTCGTGACGATCCGGTGCCGACCGTGGAACGCGGGCGGCAAGGTCGCGCTGCTGGGGGACGCGGCGCACGCGATCGTGCCGTTTTATGGGCAGGGCATGAACGCGGCGTTCGAAGATTGCCGGGTACTCGCCGAGCAGTTGGCGTCCCACGACGACAGCCTGGAAGTGGCTCTCGATGCGTACGCGTGCGCGAGACACGACAACGCGGACGCGATCGCCGACATGGCGCTCACGAACTTCGTCGAGATGCGCGACAAGACGGCCTCCACGTGGTTTCGGTTGCGGAAGAAGCTGGAGACGACGCTTCACAAGCTGCTCCCCGACTCGTTTTTGCCGCTGTACAACATGGTGTCGTTCAGCAACATCCCGTATGCCGAGGCGCTCGGGCGAGCGCGCCGGCAGGCCCGCGTGATCGAGTGGAGCGGTGTCGGTGTCGCCGGCCTCCTGCTGGCGGGTGTGCTGCTCGCGTTGTGAGCCCGACGGAGAGTCACTGTGATTTACGATCTGAGTTCCGCAATCGACGACACGCTCGCCGTCTGGCCCGGTGACGAGGCGCCTCGGCGCGAGGTGAAGTGCCACCTCAAGGACGGCGCACCCGTCACGCTCAGTGCGCTGCACACCACGCTGCACGCGGGCACACACGCCGACGGCCCGAACCACTACGGCGTTGATGCGCCGGGAATCGATCAGACTCCGGTCGATCGGTTCATCGGGCCCTGCCGGGTCGTCAGTGTGACGACGGATCGTGCGCGCCGGTACACCGCTGAGGATCTCTCGGTGCATCCGCAGGAGATCGACGGCGATGCGACGCCCCGCGTGCTACTGAAAACCGGCACATATCCGGACCGCACGCACTTCAACACGGACTTCGCGGCGCTCGATCCGGCGCTCGTCGATGCGCTCGCGGACCGCGGCGTCTTCCTCGTGGGTGTCGATACGCCGAGCGTGGACCTGTGCGACTCGAAAGATCTTCCCTCCCACAAGCGGTTCCTCGCGCGCGACGTTTCGATCCTCGAAGGGCTGATCCTGAAAGACGTGCCGGACGGCGTGTACGAATTGATCGCGCCGCCGCTGAAGATCGCGATGGGCGACGGCAGCCCTGTGCGCGCGCTGCTGCGCACGCTTGACTGATCAGGTCAGTCCACGGTCGCGATCACCTTGAGCTCGATCGCGATCGGCGCGTTGCCGCCCTGCGGCAATCTTGGGATCTCAATGGTCGTGCGCGCGGGATTCGGTTTGCCCTCGCCCGCGAACCACGCGGCGTAGCGCTCGTTGTAGATCTTGAAGTCACGACGCATATCGGTGAGGAAGACGAGCACATCGACGATGTTCTCGAACTTTGAGCCTGCTGCTTCGAGCACGGACTTGATGTTCTCGAAGCACGAATCGCACTGTGCGGCGATGTCGTAGGTCTCGACCGAGCCGTCCGGCGCAAGGACCACGCCGGGAATGTCTTTCGACCCGCGCATGCGCGGCCCGACACCCGACAAGAACAACAGATTTCCGATGCGCCTCGCGTGCGGGTACGCGCCGATGGGCTCGGGCGCCTTTTTCGAATCGATCTTCTCGTTCATCGCGTTTCCTCTACAACTGCACGCAGACGTTCTTCGGCTCGGTGAAGAATCGGAAGGCTTCGTCTCCGCCTTCGCGTCCGACACCCGACGACTTCGTGCCGCCGAAGGGTGTGCGCAGATCGCGCACCATCCAGCAGTTGATCCAGACGATGCCGCTGTCGACGGCGTCGGCGACGCGGTGTGCGCGCGAGAGGTCGGTGGTCCACACGCTCGACGCGAGCCCGTAGCGGGTCGAGTTGGCAAGGCGCACCGCGCCGGCTTCGTCTTCGAATCGCTGGATCGTGACGACCGGCCCGAAGATCTCATCTTGGATCACGTCGCAGTCGTTGGGCAGTCCCGCGAGGATGGTCGGCTCGAAGAACGCGGAGCCCTCGCCGCCGGCGCACCGCGCCGACAGGTGATCGGCATCGATGTAGGAACCGCCCAGCAGCACCTCGGCGCGGAGCGCGCGGGCCTTGGCAACGTACGACGCGACCTTCGCGGCGTGCTGCGTCGAGACCAGCGCGCCGTGCTGCGTCTGCTCGTCGAGCGGATCGCCGAGCTTGATCGCTCGCGCGCGTTCCGTGAATCGCGTGACGAAGGCTTCGTAGATGCCGCGTTGCACGAGGAGGCGTGAACCGCAGAGGCAAATCTGTCCCTGATTGGCGAACGAGGCGCGCACGCACGTCTTGACGGCGACGTCGAGTTCCGCGTCATCGAAGACGACGAAGGGGTTCTTTCCGCCGAGTTCGAGCGAGCACTTCTTGAGCGCGGCGCCGCAACGCTCGCCGATCCACGTGCCGACGCGAGTCGAGCCTGTGAAGGAGACTCCACGCACGCCGGGATGCGTCACGATCGCGCCGCCGGTTTCCTCGCCTCGCCCGTGCACGATGTTGACCACGCCCCTGGGCAGGCCCGCATCGCTCAGGATCTCGCCGAGCAGCATGGCGGTCATGGGCGTGACCTCGCTGGGCTTGCAGATGCACGCGTTGCCCGCGGCGATGGCGGGTGCGATCTTCCAGGTGAGCAGGTAGAGCGGGAGGTTCCACGGCGAGATGAGCCCGACGACGCCGAGCGGACGCCGGAGCGTGTAGTTGACCGCGTTGCCTCCGGTCGGGCCGGTGCCGCCGTCCATCTCGTGCAGATCGCCACGAGCGTGGAGGATCGCGGTGGCGAAGAAGCGGAAGTTCGCCGCGGCGCGCGGGATGTCGACGCTGCGCGCGAGGGCGATCGGCTTGCCGGTATCGATGGACTCGGCGAGGGCGAGACGATCGAGGTGGCGTTCGATGCCGTCCGCGATGCGGAGCATGATCGCGCTGCGTTCCCGCGCGGGCGTGCGCGCCCACGCGTGCGCCGCGTTCGCGGCGGCTTCGACCGCGAGATCAACGTCCGACGTGTTCGATGCCGGGCAGCGTGTGTAGCGGGTGACGGTGGCGGGTTCGATGACGTCGAGCCACGATGCGCTGCGCGGTTCGATGAACTCGCCGTTGATGAAGTTCCGCGTGATGGACTCGTCGCCGAGGTGGTGCAGCATCTCGGGTGCTCACAGGCAGGGCGTGCGGCCGCCGTCCACGGGGAGGTTGATCCCGTTGACGTACGCGGCGGCGGGCGTGCAAAGCCACGCGACGGCGGCGGCGACCTCTTCGGGCTTGCCGATGCGGCCGGCGGGGATCGACTCGATCGCCTGCGCGCGCACCGCTTCCGGAGACGACCCGCTCTTCGACGCCTTGTTCTCGAAGAGCGACGCGAGGCGTTCAGTGTCGGTGAACCCGGGCAGCACGTTGTTCACGGTGATGCCGTGCGGCGCAAGCTCGTTCGCGAGGGTCTTGGCCCAGCTCGCAACGGCGCCGCGGGTGGCGTTGCTGACGCCGAGCCCGGGGATCGGTGCCTTAACGGACGTCGAGATGATGTTGACGACGCGTCCGAAGCCCGCGTCCTGCATGCCCGGCGCGAGCGCGCGCACGAGGACCTGCCCGCTGCCGACGTGCATCGCGACAGCACGCACGAAGTCTTCAGGCTGGGCGTCGAACGCGCGCCCCGCGGGCGGGCCACCGGTGTTGTGGACGAGGATCGTGTGCGGGCCGTGCGCGTCGATGGTCCGGCTCGCCGCGTCCTGCACGCTGGCAAGATCGGCAAAGTCCGCGGTCTGGATCGCGTGCCTGTCTCCGGGGAGCGCGGATCGGACGGCTTCGAGCTTCGCCGCGCTCCGCGCAACGAGTGTGACGGCACACCCGAGTTCCGCGAGCGCCTGCGCGCAGGCACGCCCGATGCCCTGGCTTGCGCCGCACACGAACGCTCGATGCTGCGAAAGGTCTGTGTTCACGCGCGCAGTCTACCTGCGGGGCGGAGTGTCGGTGTCGGCGAGCAGCGGGATCGAGATAGTGAAGTCGGTGCCGCGACCGGTCTCGCTGACGACATCGATGCGGCCGTTGTGCGCCTCGATGAGGCGACGCGTGATGGCGAGACCGAGCCCGGTTCCGCCGGCGACCCCCTTGGGCTTGGTCGTGAAGTAGGGCTCAAAGATGCGCGGCAGCACGTCGCTCGGGATCCCCGGGCCGGTGTCGATGACGTGCAGCGCCGCGAAGGGTTCGCCGGTCTCGCGGTCGGCTTCCGCGGCGGTGCGGATGATGAGTTCGCGTGAGGCGGAGCGCTCGTCCTGCTCCATGGCCTGTGCCGCGTTGAGCAGCAGGTTGAGCGCCGCCTGCTTGAGCTTGGAGGCATCGACGCTGACGGGCAGCGCCTGCTCGCACAGCTCGGCGCGCAGGCGCACGCCCTGGTGGTTCGCGCTCGGGAGGAAGAAGTCCACCAGCTCGTCCGCGATCGTGTTGAGATCGGTCGGCAGACGATCGAGCACCGGCTCGTCGGCGAACTTGAGGAAGTCTTCGAGGATGTCACGCAGGCGCTCGGCTTCGCGCCGGAGCACATCGACGCGCCGCGTCAGGCGCTCGTGCTCGTGCTCCTCGAGCGGCTGATCGCGGATCGCTTCGTCGAGGAGCTGCGCGTTGAGCCCGATCGTCGAGAGCGGGTTCTTGATCTCGTGCGCGAGCCCGCTTGTGAGGGCGCGCAGGTCACCGGCGCGTTCGGCCTGCGCGTCGCGCCGTTCGAGCAGCAGACGCCGCGCGATGCGCACGCGCAGCAGCGTCGCGCCGGCGGCGAATCCCGCGACCAGCGCCACCAACGCGATCAGCATCACCACTGCGGTGTTCACGGGCGAGAGTCTGTCAGGATCGGAGGCGGGCGTCTATCGACGGGGCGAACGCGTGTACCCGGAGACGGGGCGAACGTTGACCTCCGGCTCCAGACGTTCGACCTTCGTCGCACGCCAGCCCTTGTCGGAGCGTTCGGCGTCGTAGCGGACGCTCTTGCCGTCACGGAGAACACGGAACCCGTCGCCGTCGATCTGGGTGTAGTGAACGAAGATGTCTTGGCCCTCGGGCCCGACGATGAAGCCGAACCCCTTCTTGGGGTCGAACCACTTCACGACGCCTTCTGCGTTCGTAATGTGATTGTCTTGGCCGTCAGTCACGACGATCGTGCCCCGCTTCGAGATGCCGCGACGACCAGCGACTTCGGTGGTCACGCGGCGTGGTTCTAGACTACCACGCACACACGGCTCTGCGATGGCTGCGTCCGAAAACGACCGCAGTGGACACCAATCGATGCCCACTGCGTTCAGACATTACCTGTTTTCACATCCAAACGCAAGACGTTTGGAGAATCTCCCGGCTCGGCGCGTGGTCAGTCCTGCGCACCCACGGCTTCCGCCTCGGCCTCTTCGCCCTCCTCGGCCTTCTTCTCGTCGAGGAGCACGGCCTTACGGCTGAGCTTGATCCGCCCCTGATCGTCCACGCTGATCACCTTGACCTTGATCGCGTCGCCGATCTTCACAACATCCGACACAGCCTTGACATAGCCGTCGGCGAGTTCGGAGACGTGGCACATGCCGTCGGTACCCGGCGCGAGCTCGACGAACGCACCGAAGTCCTTGACGGACACAACCTTACCGTTGAAGACCGTCCCGACCTTGATCTCGGCGGCCAGGGCTTCGACCTCGCTGACCGCGCTGTCGAGGGCTTCCTTGTCGCTCGCGGAGACGTACACGGTGCCGTCGTCTTCGACGTCGATCTGAACGCCCCACTTCTCCTGGAGCCCGCGGATGGTCTTGCCGCCGGGGCCGATGAGCTTGCCGATCTTGTCGGGGTGGATGGACATGGAGTGCATACGCGGGGCGTACTTGCTGATGTCCTCACGCGGGGTGGGCAGGACGTTCTCGATGGCTTCGATGAGCTCGATGCGCCCCTTGTTGGCTTGGGCGAAGATCTTCTCGATCTGCGAGAGGACGAGCCCGCGGGCCTTGAGGTCGAGCTGGATGCCGGTGATCCCGTCGCGGGTGCCGGAGACCTTGAAGTCCATGTCCCCGAAGAAGTCTTCCTCGCCGATGATGTCGGTGACGAAGACCTCGTTCTCGCCGTTGTCATCGGTGAATCGCCCGACCGAGATACCGGCACAGGTGTTCTTGATGGGCACACCGGCGTCCATGAGGGCGAGGCATCCTCCGGTGACCGAGGCCATCGACGACGAGCCGTTGGACTCGGTGATGTCGCTCACGAGGCGGATGGTGTAGGGGAAGTCTTCCGGGTCGGGGAGGATGCCCATGAGCGAACGCTCGGCGAGCGCCCCGTGCCCGACCTCGCGGCGACCGGGGCCCATGATGCGACCGGCTTCGCCGACGGAGAAGGGCGGGAAGTTGTAGTGCAGGTAGAACTTCTTGCTGTACTCGGGGGTGAGCCCGTCCACGATCTGCTCGTCCTTGCCGGTGCCGAGGGCGCAGGAGACGAGTGACTGGGTCTCGCCGCGCTGGAAGAACGCGGAGCCGTGTGTGCGATCGAAGATGCCGGTCTGCATCTCGAGCGAGCGGATCTCCTCGTACTTTCGCCCGTCGGCGCGAACGCCCTCTTCGACGATGAGCTTGCGAGTGATCTTCTTCTCGAGCGTGCGGAAGGCCTCGCGCGCCTGCTGGCGGCGGCTGGCGGATTCCTGGTACTCGCCGTACGTGCCGCCGAGCTTCTCGGCGAAGTGCTCGTCGAGGACGCGGTCGCGGATCTCGCGGACCTTGTCGCCGCGCTCGTGCTTGCCGCGGATCTTGCGGGCCGCGACGAGTTCGTCGTAGCACGCGTCCTTCACGGCCTGCATGATGTCGTCGGCGGGGAGCTTGGGCTCGCCGGGGTCTTTCTCGACGCCGACCTTGGCGATCAGTTCCTCGATGAGCTCGAGGATCTGCTTGACGCCTTCGTAGCCGAACTCGATGGCGGCGAGGACGTCGGCGTCGGGGATCTCCGCGGCGCCGACCTCGATCATGTTGATCCCGTCCTTGTGCCCGCTGAGCACGAGGTCGAGATCGGAGTAGTCCATCTGCGTGACGGTGGGGTTGAGGACGAACTGTGGGCCGTCGTCGGTGTAGACGCGACCGACGCGGACCGTGGCGATCGGGCCTTCGAAGGGGAGGCTGCTGATCGAGATGGCGGCCGAAGCGGCGGTGCTGGCGAGCACGTCGGTGTCGTTCTCGCCGTCGTGGCTCATCACCCAGCACTGGCACTGGACCTCCTCGATGAACCCGTCGGGGAAGAGCGGGCGGATCGGGCGGTCGATCATGCGCATCGTGAGGACTTCTTTTTCGTTGGGAGCGCCCTCACGCTTGCGGAACCCGCCGGGGAACTTGCCGGCGGCGGTGGTCTTCTCGCGGTAATCGATCTGCATCGGGAAGAAGTCGATGCCGGGACGGGGGTCGGCACGCATGCACGAGGCCATGACGGTGCTCTCGGCATAGGTCGCGATGACGCAGCTGGTCGCGAGCTTCGCGACCTTGCCGGTCTCGAATCGCAGGACGCGTCCACCGATTTCGCGCTCGACGCTGATGGATCCTTCGATCATGGTGATCGCCTTCTTGTGTTGCGAGCATCGCGCGCGTTGGCACGCGAGACCCCGGGGTTCTGCCTGGCGTCGCAACGGATGGCGTCGCGCCGGCGTGAGGGCCCGGTCGCCACGAAGAGGGCAGAGGGCGTGGGGCGTCTCGCGAGTGCGGGGCGTCCGTCTCCGACTGCCGTCCGGCGGCGTCGCCGGGCGGTTCCAAAACGAAAGCGGGGACGGGCCCGTCGGCCCGTCCCCGGTGGATTACTTGCGCAGACCCAGACGATCGATCAGGGTCAGGTAGCGTTCGCGGTTCTTGTTGCGGAGGTACGCCGACAGCTTGTTGCGCCGTGCGACCTTGCCCATGAGCCCGCGTCGGCTGCCGTAGTCGTGCTTGTGCAGCTTCATGTGCTCGGTGAGATCGCGGATCTCCTCGGTGAGGATCGCGACCTGCACCTCGGGGGACGCCGTGTCCGTATCGTGGACCCGGTATTCCTTGATCAGTTCCTGACGTCGCTCAGCCGAGATCGCCATGCAGCATCATCCTCGCGGTCGCCACCGCGCTCATCTGCCCCGTCAAGCGGACGGGTGTGGGTGAATAGGAGAGCCCGCGCGGCCACCGCCCGGGCAAGGCCACAATACTAGCCGAGAATCGGGGCCGAGCAACGCCCGCGCCGGAACGACTTCCAACGCGGGGGCCACGCCGGTAGGCTCCCGCGCATGATCAGCCACCTCGCCGTCTCCCGCCGGGTCGATGCCCTCAAGCCCTCCGCGACGCTCGCGGTCTCCGCGAAAGCCGCCGAACTCCGTGCCGCGGGTACCGAGGTGCTCTCCTTCGCTACCGGCGAACCCGACTTCGACACGCCGGAACCCATCAAGAACGCGTCTTGGGAGGCCCTGAAGGCGGGGAAGACCAAGTACGGCCCCGTCCCGGGCGACCCCGAGGGCCGCTCCGTCATCGCCAACAAGCTCACCCGCGAGAACGGCATCCCGAACGTCACGCCCGATCATGTGGTCGTCTCCAGCGGCGGGAAGCACTCGCTCTACAACCTCTTCCAGGCACTCATCGACCCCCCCGCTCCCGGCGAGCCGCCCGAAGAGTTGATCCTCCCGGTGCCGGCGTGGGTCTCCTATGCGCCGCAGGCCCGCCTGGCGGGCGCGACCGTCCGAGAGGTCGTGACCGACGCGTCGGGCGACTTCAAGATGACCCCCGACCAGCTCCGCGCCGCGATCAACTCGAACAGCCGCGTGCTGATGCTCAACTCGCCCAGCAACCCCTGCGGCACGATGTACACGCCGGACGAGCTCCGCGCGCTCGGCGAGGTCGTCCGCGAGTCCGTGGACATCGCGCCGAACCTCGTCGTCATCAGCGACGAGATCTACGAGAAGATCATCTTCGGCGGGTTCGAGCACTTCTCGATCGGCTCGATGCCAGAGATCAGCGAACGCGTCATCACGGTCAACGGGCTGAGCAAGGCGTACGCGATGACCGGCTGGCGCATCGGGTACTTCGCGGGTTCGGGCGGCTTCGGGCTCGCGGTCGCCAAGGGCGTGCGCAAGCTGCAGTCGCAATCGACCACCGCCATCCCTACGTTCCTCATGCCCGCGATCAAGTCGGCGTTCACGGAGTGCGACGCGGACGTCGAGCGCATGCGCAGCGCCTTCGCGCAGCGCGGCCAGCTCATCAGCGGGCTCGCGCGTGACATCCCGGGCGTCGTCGCGCCGACGCCGACCGGCGCGTTCTACCTCTTCGCCGACGTCTCGGCGCACTTCGGCAAGACGACGAAGAATGGAACGATGCTCAACGCGGCGATGGACTTCGCCGGTGCGCTGCTCGAAGAGCAGCACGTCGCCGTCGTGCCGGGCGAAGACTTTGGGACCGGCGGCGAGAAGTGTGTGCGCATCTCTTTCGCCTGCTCGGAAGAGCAGATCCGCGAAGGGATGCAGCGCTTCAGTTCGTTTGTGTCGGATCTCTCGTAGCGGCGACGCGATCGCGCGTGAGCAGCGCAACGAGCGTGGTGCGCTTGTCCGTGCGCACGATGCCGGTCGGGGCGCCGGCGCCCGCGAGCAGCGCATTGAGCGCGCCGTCGTCGATCCGCTCGATGCTCGGCGCGGCTGCCGCCCGGACGATCCAATCGTTGGGAACGGATGCCGTCGAAACGACTTCGATGCGTGGCGTGCGCACAGACGCTGCCGGGGCGTCGGGGATCTCCGCGGTATGCGCGGTCGGCACCCGGCTCGGGGCACGCAGGGCGAGCGCGAGCACGAGCATCGGCAGCAATGCCACGCACAGCACGCCCGCGGCCCGGCGACGCCGCGCGCGCGAGGCGCGCATGCGCGACTGTTCCATGAGCAGCGATTCGAGGATCGGGTCGCGATCAGGCATCGGGGGCCTCCTCGATCCGCTCGCGGAGCGCTGCCTGCGCACGCCGGATGCGTCCATCGGCGGCGCCCGGCGCGATGCCGAAAACGCGCCCGATCGATTCGAGCGTCATGCCGGCTCGATAGCGCAGATCGAGCATCGACGCCGCGGCGGGGTCGAGCGTGCGGAGTTCTTCGCGCAGCCGATCGATCAACTCATCGCTCGGTGAAATGCTGTCGGACGTGTCGATGCGCGACTGCTGCTCGCGCTTCACGCGGCGGGATTCGGCGCGGAGTCGATCGATGCAGCGCGCGGTGACGGTCTTGCGCAGCCACGACGCGAGCGACCGCTCGTCGTGCAGCATCGGGATGGCGCGGATGACGGTCATGAAGGTGTCCTGCGCGGCGTCGAGGCAGAAGGCCTCGTCACGCCCGGTCGATGCGTGGGCCCATGCGACGCAGCGATCGAACCAGTGCTCGTACAAAAGGGCGAGCGCCCGGGGGTCACCCGCGCGCACGCCCGCGATCGTCGCGCCGAGGTCGTGGGGTTCGTTCGGCACGCGACGTTCATCGCTCCAAGCGGCTGCGGAGTTCTTCGAGTTCGGATTCCTTCGCTTCGAGATCGGCCATCGCACGATCGAGCTCGTGCCGCCGTTCTGCGATCTGCAGGCGCGCGCTCTCGACTTCCGATTCCGGTGCGAACTCCTGCTCGAAGAGCTTCACCACGCGATCGAGATCCCGTTCCGCCTTCTCGAGTACGGCCGCTTGAAGCGAAACTTCTGAGCGCCCCCGGTCCCGCTCGCGCTCAAGCTTCCGAAGATTCTCGTACTGATTGTGACGGTCGATCGCGGTTCGCTCCAAACGCTCAACGACTTCCTGGATCGCTTCGATCTCGCGCTCGGGGCCGCGTGCGAGGAGCACCGATGTCTGGTCGTGGTAGCGGACGCGCGTGTCGCCCCCGTCGAAGAGTTCGAGCATCGTCTCGACCGCGCTGAGCACGTCTTCGAGCGGTAGGCCATGCACCACGATCACGCTTTCGAGCGACCAGAAGCGTGTGACGACTTCCTCGTGCTCCTGGTGCTCGTGGTCGGCCGCGCGAATGACCAGGATGTCCGCGCTCACGGCCTCCATGCTGATGCTCCCCGACGGCTCAGCGAGGAGCTTGGCGAGTTGCAGCACGTCGAAGAAGATCGAATCGCGGACGCGGATCGCGGGCAGATCGACGTGCTCCAGCGGACCCGCGGTGACGATGCTGATGTCGGGGTTGAGCCGGCGCAGCAGTTCGACGTACTCCGCGAGCGTGCCGCCGTCGAAGTCCACGTCGAACGTGGGGATGTCGATCGCTGCGATGGACTCGGGAACCCACGAGTCCACCTGGGCGGTATCCACCTGGACGGCGAGCACGAGCCCGGTCCGTTCTTCCGTGCCGTCGGTGTAGACGACGGGCCCGCCCCCGCCGAACGTGACGTCCACGCCGCTGACGATCCGCTCCGGGAGCGTGGCGATGCTCTGGAGCGGGACGTTTCGCAGGCGGACGTCTGGCACGAGCACGCGTGCGGCATCGGGATCGACCACGAGCGAGACGCCGGGGAATGCTTCGCCGAGCTCGGTGAAATAGGACTCCAGCGAGCCGCCCTCGAAGTTCGCGTCGAAGAGGCGTCCGACCCCGGAGCGGGCGATCCACGGGTGGTCGGCGAGGTCTTCCGCGGGGCGGTACGGGTCGAAGTCGGACGCGAGCGCGAGTGACGCAAGCGCGGTGGTCAGGACGAGGGCTGCGGCGGTGCGCATGGGCGTGGTCTCCGTGTGGTTCTACGGACAAGACGACGCCGGCGCTCCCGTTTCGCGCCGCGACGGAGATTTTTTGCGCGGTTGAGACGCGTGCCGCGGGTGCTACCATCCGCCCATGCACTACGACGCCCACCAGCCCGTGATCGACGATCTCGAGGCGCGGATTGTAACGATCCGCGACTCTCTTTAACTACGACACCAAGCGATCCAAGCTGGGCGAGCTCGAAGCCGAAATGGGCCAGGACGGGTTCTGGGACAACCAGGACTCGGCTCAGGCGACCGTCGGCGAACTGAAACGCATCAAGGCGCAGGTCGATCCCGTCACCGAGCTCGTCGAAGGGCTCGAAGAGGCGATGGTCGCGTACGAGATGTCGAAAGAGGCGGGCGATCAGGAATTGCTCGTCGAGGCCGACGAGAGTCTCCACGCGCTCTCGCAGCGCATGAACAAGGTCGAACTGCTCAGCCTGCTCTCGGGTAAGCACGATCACCGCGACTGCTTCCTCACGATCTCCGCGGGCGACGGCGGGACCGAGGCCAACGACTGGGCCGAGATTTTGCTGCGCATGTACGCCATGTTCTTCGACAAGCACCACCCCGAGTGGAAGATCGAAGAGCTCGCCAAGACGTTCGGCACCGAGGTCGGCATCGACGGCGTCACACTGCACGTGAAGGGCTCCTACGCCTTCGGCTACCTCAAGTGCGAGCGCGGCACGCACCGGCTCGCCCGCGTCAGCCCCTTCAACGCGCAGGGTAAACGCCAGACGTCCTTCGCCACCGTCGAAGTGACGCCCGAGTTCGAAGAAGCCAACTTCGATATCCCTGACGCCGAGCTCGAGTACACGTACTTCGCGCGCTCGTCAGGCCCGGGCGGGCAGAACGTGAACAAGGTCGCGTCCGCCGTGCGCCTCGTGCACAAGCCCACGAGCATCATGGTCGTTTCGTCCACGCACCGCGACCAGGGGCAGAACAAGCGCCAGGCGCTGTCGATCCTCTCGGCGAAGCTCATGGAGATCGAGGAAGCCAAGCGCGAGGCGGAGATCAAGGCTGCCGCGGGCGGCGATGTCGATCGCGGGTGGGGCACGCAGATCCGCTCGTACGTCTTCTACGACAACCGCGTGAAGGACCATCGCACGGGCCACGAGACGGGCAACGTGCAGGGCGTGATGGACGGCGATCTCGACCCGTTCATCGACGCGGAACTCAAGCGCCGGCGCAAGGAGCAGGCGGATCGCGAGTCCGGTGCGTAGGCACCGCGCGCGGCAACGCAAAGCGCCCGCCCCTTGCGGGACGGGCGCTGGTCGTCTGGTCGTGAGATTGGGTTGCGTGCGATCGATCAGCCGCTGATGTCGTCGGCTTCGTCTGCGCGGACCTTGCCCTTGATTGCGCTGCGATCGAAGTCGGTGATCATCTGGTCGGCGTCGAAGTCCACGTCGCAGACATCGCCCGTGAAGTTCTCGAAGAGGTAGAGGTCCTCGACGGTGAAGTCGCCGTCGTTGTCGAGGTCGCCGCGGTCTTCCCCGATGGTGAAGGTCGTCTCGATCTCGTGCGTGCCGGTGTAGCCGTTGCCGGGCTTCTCGAGAACGACGATGCGGAGGTTGTAGGTGCCGTCGGGGAGCCCGTTGGGGTTCATGGCGTCGGGCTGGATGGTGAATCGGAAGCTGCGTCGATCGGTCTGGATGGCCTCGTTGAAGATATTGAGCGCGGGGGTCGGGTCGCCGGCTTCGAGCCCGACGAAGGCGTGGACCTCGGTCGCGGTGCCATCCTCGAAACGCATGTTGAGGCTGATGGCGCCGTTCGTGCAGGAGCGGCTGGCGTCGAGCGCGACGTCGGGCGCGCGCTGGTCGTTGTAGATCACGCGCCGGACCTCTTCGTAGATCGGCTCGGTGCCGCTGGGGCGCGCACGGAAGAAGATCATGGAGAGATAGTTGTACCCCTCGGGGAGCGCAGCGGCGTCGATGATCTGGCGGTAGATGCCGTTGGTGTTGGTGGTGCCGGCGAGCGAGACGTTCTGCGTGAGGAAGTCCTCGTAGCCGCCGAACATGCCGATGAAGTCACGGTCCACAACGCCGTTGTTGTTGAGATCGGTGTAGCCCTCGTTGAAGCGGAAGATGGCGCTGTCGCAGCAGTTGAGGCAAAGCGTATCGCCGTTCTCGGGGATCGATCGCGACGTGATGCCGCTGATCTCGAAGGTCGGCGCGGTGATGACGTCGATGGGCGTGAGACGCCGGCGGAACGTCGGGATGGTGCTGGACTCGGGCCCGAGCGTGACGGCGACGTTGGTGACGTCGGTGGTGACGGGCGGGACCTGCGGCGCGTAGATGACGTAGCCCTGCTGGTGCTCGTCGCCGTTGATGCTGACGTTGCGCGGGATGCGGATGGTGACAAGCCCGTTGGCGCCGACGGTGACGGTGTCGAAGATGTCGTTGTTGGGATCGACGACGGGGTCGGTCGCGCTGCCGCTGTATTCGACGAGGACGGTGCCCTGCGGGAAGGCGGTCTGCACGGTGCGCTGGTCGAAGCCCTGGTTGTAAGAGTCGTTCATGCCGACGAGGGCGTTGCTCTGCGAGCCGCTGGTGCGCCGATCGAAGACGAAGACGTTGCCGTCCTGCCAGAGGGGGATGAAGTCGCCGCGCCCGAACTTAGCGCGAGCACGGACGGCGTTGGGGATGCGCTGGTCGTTCTCGAAGAGCACCGGCGTGCCGGGAGACGCAACGGTGTACATCTGCCCGAGCCCGATGGCGGTGGGCAGGCCCTCATCGGGCCAGAAGCGCCCCTGCCCCTGGAAGCGCGCGAGGGACTCACGCGAGTTGTGGTACGCGATGGCCGGCCCGGGGCGCATGAAGATGTACGCCTGCGCCCAGAACCCGATCTTGTCGTCGAAGGGGAAGTCGGGCCCGTCCTGATCGTTGCGGGTGTCGCGCGTGCCGTTGTCGTGCGAGTGGGTGTGGTTGACGCCGAGGTCGCCGTCGTTGAACCCGTCGTTCTCGTTGTCGAGGTGCGATCCGAGGAACGAGCTGATGTTGCCGGTGCCGCGTGCGCCGATGATGTTGCGGAGCGTGCCCGAGCCCGAGAGGTCGAGCGAGTCGCGTTTGGCGAAGCCGCTGAAGTCGTTCACCCCGTCGAGGCGGATGTAGGTGTTGAGGATGTCGAAGTTGCTCGTGGTGTTCTCACCGAAGGTGTAAGGCACGACGCGTTCGCCGTTAGGCGCGATGCGCGCGTCGTGGATGGCGGCGTCGAAGAATCCGTCCCAGAAGAAGGGGAAGGTGTGCTTCTGCGCGTCGATGCGGAAGCCGTCGAAGCCGATGACTTCGATCGCGTAGCGCGACCAGCGGTCGAGGTACGCGGTGATGTTCTCGGGGATCGGATCGCCGTTGACTTCGCCCGCGCTGCCGGGGTTGTTCGGGTCGTAAACGAAGGGGTAGTGCGTGGTCGTCTTGGCGGGCTGGCCGCGGAAGCCGGGGTCGAAGACGGTGCGCGGCGTGGCGTCGCGATCGGGGTAGAACCTTGTGTTCTCCGCGTCGGGGAAGTTGCGGAAGTTGCCCGCGGGGAGGCGGCGCCAGTTGGCGTCCGGGGTCTCGACATCGGGGACCGTGAAAACGACGCCTTCTGGATAGGTGTCATCGACGGGCTGGCGGATCGTCCAGTTGTTGGAGGTCTGGTCGA
>JBCDCB010000044.1:0-26301 GCA_039182735.1 Planctomycetota bacterium | reverse complement strand
GGACAACATCCAGCGGGGCGTCGTCTTCGGATTCACGCTCGAGCCGGCGCGCGATCACTTGGTCGGCGGGCAGAACGAGGCGTGACCAACCGTCGTCGGGAAAGCGGATCTGGCGGACCAGCGACTCGTCCGATTCGTCGTCCGTGATGCCCGGTGCGGAGAGGATGACCTCGTACGAGTCGCCGGCGAGCGAGACCGACAGCCGCGAGAGCAGCGCCGGCTCCCGCGTCGCGAAGTCCCGATCGCTGAGGAGCATCACCCGCATGTGACAAGCCTACTTCCGCGGCGCGCCGGGGTCGTCGGCGATGCGGTAATTCAGATCGGGGAATCGGCTCGTCGCGTCGGAGACCGCCTCGGTGCGCCACACGCCGACCCAGTGGTCGGGCATGACTTCGAGCAGTTCGTAGTCGCCGGCGGGCACGGGCCTGGGCGCCAGGTCCTTGGGCGGCTCGTGCCAAGGCCACCACGGTCGGACGCCGTCCTTCGCACCGGGCAGGCGGGTGAAGTGGGACTCGTCGTCCACGACTTCGCTGATGGTGACGAGGCGGTCCTTCCGCGTGTGCATAAGCGGGATCGACGCGAAGAGCCCGCGTGTGTAGGGGTGCATCGGATTCTTGAAGAGCTCGAAGACGTTGGCGTACTCGACGACGCGACCCGCGTACATGACGCACACCACGTCGGCGTTTTCGGCGACAACGCCGAGGTCGTGCGTGATGAGCTTGACCGCCATTGACTCGGTACGTTGCAGTTCCCGCAGCAGCTCGAGGATCTGCGCCTGGATGGTGACGTCCAGCGCGGTGGTGGGTTCGTCGGCGAGCAGGAGCGCGGGCTTGCAGGCGAGGGCCATGGCGATCATGACGCGCTGGCGCATGCCGCCGGAGAACTGGTGGGGGTAGTCGCGGAGGCGGGCGCGAGGATTGGGGATGCCGACCTCGTCCATGGCGTGCTCGGCGACCTCGACGGCCTCTTTGAACGAGACGTTCTGGTGGAGCCGGATGGCTTCGAGGATCTGGTCGCCGATGGTGTAAACGGGGTTGAGGGAGGTCATCGGCTCCTGGAAGATCATGGCGATCTCGTTGCCGCGGATGTCGCGCATCTGCTTCTCGCTGAGCGAGAGCAGATCGATGACCTCGCTGTCGCCGTGCGCGGCGCGGCGGTACTCGATTTTGCCGCGATCGAAGCGTCCGGGCGGGCGCGGGACGAGCTGCATGGAGGACATGGCGGTGACGGACTTCCCGCAGCCCGACTCGCCGACGACGGCGAGGGTCTGGCGCGGGTAGACGGTCATGCGGACGCCGTCCACGGCCTGGATGCGTGGGCCGCTGCCGTTGTCGAACGAGACGGCGAGGTCCTCGACGCGCATGAGCGGGACGTCGGCGGGCCTGGCATCTGGCGGCGCGGGCGCGGGTGATGTGTCGGTCGTGGTCATGTGGCTACACGCGTGCCTTCTTGAGTTTCGGGTCGATCGCGTCGCGAAGCGCCTCGCCGATGAGAGTGAGCGAGAGCACGGTGAGAAAGATCGCGAGCGAGGGGTAGATGGCGAGCCAGGGGACGAAGTCGCCGACCTCGCTGGTCGCGCCGGCGAGGAGCTTGCCCCACGACGCCTGATCGGGCGGGCCCAGCCCGAGGAACGAGAGCGTGGCCTCGAAGAGGATCGCTGCGGCGATGGCGAAGGAGGCATCGACGAGGACCGGCGTCACGCCGTTGGGCAGCATGTGGCGGAAGAGGATCGAGCGCAGCGGCAGGCCCACGGCGCGTGCGGACTGCACGAAGTCTTGCCCGCGCAGTTTGTAGAACTCGGCGCGCGTGAAGCGTGCGGCACCGTGCCACGTGAAACACCCGATGATCGCCATCATCACGTAGGTGCTGCGCGGGAGCACGCCGGCGGCGACGATGAGCAGGAAGAGCACGGGCACCGACATGAAGATCTCGACGACGCGGTAGAGGGCCATGTCCACCCAGCCGCCGAAGTAGCCCATGAGCGCACCGATGGTGACGCCGATGAGCACCGCGATCGAGGTGCTGACGACGCCGATCGAAATCGACAGCCGGCAGGCGTGGATCATCTGGCTGAGCACGTCCTGCCCGAGCCCGTCCGTCCCGAGCGCGTACGGGGTGCCGAAGGGCGCGAGTTGGCCCATGAGCCATGATTCGACGGTATCGATGGTGGGTCCGCTGCTCGGCGGGAACTGTCTGGCGAACGCGCCGGCAAGGGTCGTTCCCGCGTCGCCTTCGAGCGGGAGGCGTTCGATGTCGCGGGCGGCGAGGGCGAGTGAGGCGTCATCGATCGGGACGCCGCGGGGGAGCGCGATCGTGACGTTGTTCATGAGCGCCTGCGCGGAGGTCGCGCCGGGCTCGAGAACCGCGGCGCTGCGATCCGTCGGGCGCTGCGCAGGCGACCACGGGACAAGCGTGTAGACCGTTTCGATCTCGCCGGCGAGCTCGCGCTCTTCGTACTGGAACGTCTCCGGAGGCTGCGACCACGTTCCCGCGACAATGACGCCCGCGACGACTCCCGAGACGCCGACGACCGCGAGACGCGGCGCGAGGCGGACGATCGTGGGGATGAAGGCGAACAGCGCCGAGACGATGAAGGCGCCGGTCGCCGCGACGATCGCGGGCGCACTGTCGGAGCCGAGGAACTCACGCTCGGCGTCGCTCGCGCCCCATCGCCCGAGCCACGCGCGGATCGCCGAGACCGCGAGCAGAATGGTGAAGGCTTGCACGGTTGCGCCGATGACGGCGCCGGCGCGTTGCCCGCGCGACGTGCCGGAGATCGGCAGCAGCACGAGCGGGATGAGCAGCGTCATCGCGACCAGCAGGACCCACTGCGAGGGTGCGAGGAACTCGAGAAGGGGCGACGAGGTCGCGACGACGTCACCGTTGGCGTCGAGTTCTCGCATGAGCAGCGGGTGCCCGTTCGCGATGAGCGGGGCGTAGACGGCGAGCAGCGCGATGAAGCCGAACCAGATGAGCCCAGCGACGGCGCCGGGCCGTTTGAGCACCTGCGACCAGGCGCCGGCCCAGAAGCCCTTGGGCGCGGTGAGCGCACCGCCGCGCATCGCGTGGATGCCGCTGATCGTGGTCTCGGATTGATCGGTCGGGTTTGGCAAGGCTTACTCGTACGAGACACGCGGGTCGGCGAGGGCGTAGAGGATGTCCGCCAGCAGCAGGGCGAGCAGGTTGACGATGGAGATCATCAGCACGTTGGCGAGCAGCAGCTCCCGGTCGCGCAGTGCGATGGCCTCGATCAGCAGGTTGCCCATGCCCGGCACCGAGAAGATCCGCTCGATCACGACCGAGCCCGAGAGCATGGTGGGGAAGATCGTGGCGAAGATCGTGATGAGCGGGAGCAGCGAGTTGCGGAAGACGTGCCGCGTGGTGACGTCGTTCGGTGCGACGCCCTTCGCCTTGGCGGTGCGCACGTAGTCGGCGGTGAAGTTCTCGAGCATCGCGGCACGCGTCTGCTTGCTGAGCACCGCGAACCCGAAGTAGACGAGGCACAGCACCGGGAGCGCCGCGTGCCACAGCGTGTCGAGCAGGTACCCGCGCTGCCACTGCCCATCGACCTGGTGCGGCAGGAAGGTGAAGGTGTCGGCGTCCGGCGCGTGCAGTCCCTTGACCGGGAACCACCCGAGCCCGTCGTCACTCGCGGCGTAGCCCAGCAGCAGGATGCCCGCCGAGACGCGTGGCAGTGACCACAGGCCGATGAACAGCAGCCCGCTGAGCACGTCGAACCACGAGCCGCGTCGAACGGCGGCGAGCATGCCGCAGGGAACCGCGACGATATAGATGATCGGGAAGGCGATCAGGTTGAGCATGAGCGTGACGGGCAGCGCCTCGCCGATAAGGTCCGAGACGGGGCGCCGGCGAGAGAACGACTCGCCAAGGTCGGGCGCCGAGAGGTGCACGCCCGGGACGATCGGGATGCCGACCTGCTCGTACGGCTGGGCATCGAAGGCGGCGCGGAGTTCTCGCTGCGCCTCGACCGCGCGGGATCTCGCCTCCATCGCGGCGTTGCCAGCGTCGACGACCGCTTCGCTCGCGGCGAGCGCGCGCTCGTCCGCAGCGACGAGTTCGTTGAAACGCGGCGTGCCGGGCGCGATGCGTCGGAAGGCTTTGATGACCGGCTTCTCGTTGTTGTCGATCGCGGCGTCGAGCCCGACCGTGGTGGCAAAGGCGACGAGCGCTTCTTCCAGCGCGAGCCGCGCTTCCACGAACTGCCCGCGGGCGCGAGCGTAGGCCTGCGAACGCTGGCGGTAGGCGAGGCGCTGCTCGGCTTGTGTGCCGCCCAACTCCGCGGGGGGCAGGCGCGGCGGATCGTCTTCACGCGTCACGTCGTCGGCGTACCAGACGCCCGCGAGCGGCGGGAGCTTGACGTCCTTTGGCGGGCGGATCAGCAGGCCCGAATCGTCGCGCAGGTCGCGGTCACCGAACTTGATCGGGCTGATGCGGGCCGCCCAACGCAGGAACTGCACGGGTGGCGGGTCGTTCAGTCCGTAGCGGTCTTCGAGGTAGGCCTCCTGCAGGGCGCGCTGCGATGCTTCCATCTGCCCGCCGGCTTGGCGGAGCGACGCTCCAATCCCGCCCGGCGAGAGCGCGATGAGCATGAACACGAGGAACGTGATCCCGACGACGGTCGGGATCATGATCAGCAGGCGGCGTGTAACGTAGCTGAACATGGCGTCGGGCGCGCATCAGGGGAGCGGCGCGTACATCTCCTCGATCGCGAGCCCTCGCGCGTAGGTATGGACGTTGCCGATGCGCTTGGACACGAAGCGGATCCACGGCACCTCGTTCGCGAAGAGGTACGGCTGGTCGCGGTACAGGATGCGGTTGAGCTCGTGCCAGATCTCGAAGCGATCGTCTCGATCCAGCGTGCGCCGGCCCTCTTCGATCAGGCGATCGATCTCCGGGTTGCGGTACTGCGCGAAGTTGTCGCCCTGGTTGGCGATCGAGTTGCTGTGCCACAGCTGGTACGGGTCGGACTCGGGCTTGGACCACGACCACTGCAGCGTGATCGCGTCGAAGTCGCGCGCGTCCATGGTCTGGAAGTACACGGCCCAGTCGAGGATGCGCACGTCCACCTTGATGCCGACTTTGGCGCACTGGTCTTTGAGATACACGGCGGTCTTGGGCCCGGCGGAGGAGCCGGCGGAGTGCGTGAACTCCCAGACGAACTCGCTGCCGACGGGCCAGTCGATCGAGCCCTCACCGTTGTATTCGAGCACGCCGTTGCCGTCGGCATCGACCCAGCCCGCCTCGGCGAGCAGTTCTTTGGCGCGTTCGATGTCCTGCTCGATCGGTTCGATGTCCGGGGCGCCCTGCCCGGTCTGGCTGCTGAAGGGCCCGGTCGCGGGCTTGCCGAGCCCGGCGTAGATATCGCGCACCATGCGGTACGGATCGACGAGGTGCGCCATGGCGCGCCGGACGCGGACGTCGGCGAAGGGCGTGTCGCGCCCATTGCGCGGCCCGCAGTTCCACGCGACGAAGGCGTAGCCCGAGCGCATGTTGTTCCATGCGAGTGTGTAGTTCTTGTCGGTGAAGTTGGGGTCGCGGCTCTTTCGTGCGTACTGGTCGGGCGTGCCGCGCATCATGTCGCCGGCGCCGTTCTCGAAGGCGGTGAGCCGGGCGATGTTGTCATCGACGACGACGTAGCGCTTGCGGTCGAAGAAGGGACGCGCGTCGCCCCAGTACTGCTCGTTGCGGACGAGCACGAGGTCGCCGCTGCCGGGCGTCCACTGCGCGTTGGGGTCGGGGTTCTCGAGGCGGTACGGCCCGGAGCCGAGCAGCAAACCGGTCGAGGTGTTGAGCTGCTCGGGCGTGAAGTTCTTGTAGAAGTGCTCCGGGATGATCGCGAAGCGGAGCGCTTCGTCGAGGTTGCTGAAGTTGGGCTTCGTGAAGATGAAGTCCACGACCTTCTCGGAAACGACCTCGACGCGGTCGATCACGTTGAGCGTTGAGCGGAAACGCTCGGTGGTGAGCTCGCGGTTGAAGACGAAGTCGTTGATCGTGAATCGCACGTCGTCGGCGGTGACGGGCTCGCCGTCGGAGAAGCGCGCGCGGTCGTGGATCTTGACGCGCAGCCACATACCGTCGTCGTCGTACTGGTAGGCCTCCGCGAGGCCTTGCACGTATTCGAGCGTTTCGGGGTCGTACTGCGCGAGCTGCTCGCAGACGGCCTCCTCGATGATCCGTCGCGCGTACACGTCCGCATAGAGGAAGGGCGTGATCTTCGGGAACTGCGCCTCGAACATCTCAACGAACTCGCCGCCGGGCGTGAAGTCTGGCTCGTCGCGCGGGTCGTTCGGGAAGCGGTACGGCCGGAGCCGGACGACGGGATCGTCGGTGTCGCGCGCCCAGGATTCGTTGTTCGTGCCGGGAGTCACGGCCTGTGATGCGGGCGCGTTGCTCACGACAACGGGCGGGGCAGTCTCGATGCGTTCGAGCGTGCGCCGGAGCTGCGCGAGCGTGCGTGTCTGCTCATCGACGGCGTTGCGCAGGTCTCGCATCTCGATCCAGCGTCGGTCTTCTTGGACCATCGCGAGGAACACCATGACGCCGACGACGGCGAGGAGCACGAAGAGGAGAAAGTCCTTGACGCCGAATCGCCCGTCCATGCGGGTCCCTCCAGGCTGACCGGTGAACGCGGACGCTATCGGCGTGCGCGCTTGGGATCAAACGCCTCGCGCAGCCCCTCACCCACGAAGTTGAGCGAGAGGAGCGTGATGCCCAGCAGCGCGCAGGGGAAGAGCAACAGCCACCAGCGCGCCTTGACGGTGTTGAGTTCGGTCAGCCCCTCCGCCGCGAGATTGCCCCACGAGGGCAGCGGCGGCTGCACGCCGATCCCGAGGAACGACAGAAACGATTCCTGCAGGATCGCCTGCGGAACGATGAGCGTCGTGTAGACGACGATGGGCCCGATGAGGTTCGGGAGCAGGTGCCGCAGAAACTTGGTGTGCAGCGGCGTGCCGATGGCGTTTGCGGCTTCCATGAAGGGCTGCGAGCGGAGCGAGAGCACCTGTCCGCGGATGACGCGCGCCATGGTGAGCCACGAGACGCCGCCGATCGCCGTGAGCAGGATGAGAACCTCCAGCGCCTTGCGCTGGCCCTCTGAGAGTTCTTTGCGTGCGACGCGCGGGTTCGCATCGGCCATCGCGTTGATGCTCGCGGCCAGCTCGGGCCGCGCTTCGAGGAAGAGCGTCACAGACTCGGCGGTCACAGACGCGTCCGCTTCCTGCGCCTGTTCGAGCACGAAGGCCGAACGCGCGATCTCGATGCGCTCAGACTGCGCGCTGATCCATCGGTCGATGAGCGCGTCGCCGGCGACCGCGAGGAGGACGACGAGCAGGATGTACGGCAGGCCGTAGAGCACGTCCACGATGCGCATCATCACGCTGTCGGTGCGCCCGCCGACGTACCCGGCGATGGCACCGTAGAGGGTCCCGATGGTGACGGCGATGAAGGCCGCGGCGACGCCGATCCCGATCGAGATCCCGCCTCCGGTGAGCGTGCGTGTGAGCAGGTCGCGACCGAGGCGGTCGGTGCCGAGCCAGGCGCTGGGGGCTTCTTCGAGCGCTTCGAGACGCTCGCGTTCCTTCTCGTCGTGCTCGGCCCAGAAGGGGGGAAGGAGGAAAGCTTCGAGCTCGCCGTCCTTGTACCGGGCGGGCTGGCCCTCTTCGGCTGACGTGAGCGTCCACGGCAGCGAACCGAGGCACACCGCGGTGAGGAGCACAGAGAGGATGAGCCCGGTGAGGCCCGTCACCGATCGCGTCAGCGGGTTTCGCCGCGCGACGGGGGGGGCCTTCATGGCGGGGACAGACAAGTCGGACATGCGGGGGAGGATACCCCGCACGCCCGCATGGGTTTTGAAACTCAGTCTTGCGAAGACTCACGCTTCTGGAGCGACTCGGCGATCCAGATGAGTTTCTCGGTGACGATCGAGTCGCGGTCGGCGACCTGCGCGTCCAGTTCGTTTTCGAGCTCTTCGAGATAACGTGTCATGCGGTCGATCTTCTCTTGCTGAAAGCGTGACTCGAGGTCGATCCGCTCTTCGATCAGGCCGCGGAGCGTCGGATCGACGAGCGCCTCTTCGGGAGACTGAAGCCCCTCGACCGTGCGTTTGATCTCGCGATCCAGCTCGCGCCGTTGTTCCATCATTTCGCGACCAAGCCCGGCGGCGTCACGCGCCTTGCCGACGACGGCGCGGAGCTTCTCCGCCCGCTTACCGACCATCTCCTCGAAGGCCTCTGGGTTGTTTGCGCGCAGCTCGGCCAACCGCTTGTGGAGGTCGGGGTTGTGGTCCCCGATGAACTCGAGAACACGATCGGTATCGACCTCGGCGTGCGGGCCGCGGTGAAGATCTTGTTCGCCACGGTGGGCTCGACCCCGGATGGCGCGCTCTGCACCCTCAAAGGCCTTGGTCATCTTCTGGCGTCTGAGCTCACGCAGGATCTGTGCAACTTCTTCGGGATCCTCGCCGGCATCGAGCCGAGCAACCGCGGCCTCGAGTGTCGCCTGCTCTTGCTGGAGTTCGGCGAGTTCCTTGCTGTTGCGTTCGACGCGTCGCAGCAGGAACTCGGTCATCCGCTCGGGCGAGCGGACCTGCTCGTGCGCTGGCGGGACGTCCGCAGGCTGGGCGACGGCTGTCGGCGTTGCGAGCAGGAGAGCGCTGAGCCCCAACGGGGCGAGCAGTTGCGTGGTGAGTCGGTGCGTGCGCATGGTCAGGCTCCTTCTTCGGTCTGGCTGTCGGCGGGCACGAGCAGGTCGAGCCACGTGGTGTTCAGTGAGAGTGCGTACAGGTCGCGCTCGACAGATTCGATCTGCGTCGAGAGCGCTTCGGTTTCGTCGAACTCGGCGAGCAGCGCGTCGAAATCGGATTCGATCTGCGCGAGCTCTGCGCCGCCCGCGGTGGGCGCCGGCGGACCGACCAGCACGACGCTCGCCCCGGTGACGGCAACCGCCGCGGCGGCGGCGAGCCACCAGCGTGCGCCGATTCTCCCGATCGGTTTCGGTGCCTCTTCGAGTGATTCGTGGGCGCTCCCGAACTGCGAGCGCGTGCGCACGAAGATGCGGTCCTCAAGACCGGCGGGCGCGCGCTCGGCGTCTCGATCCGCGAGGCGATCCAGCGCCGCACCCGTCGGGCGGAGATCGTCCGGCAGTTCGTTCGGGTCAGGGTGATGGTTCATGACGAAACTCCCGCGGGCGTGTGCCCGTCGTCGGTGCGGTCGCTGAGTTGTTCGATCGCGTCGCGCAGCTTTCGCAGCGCACGATGGTGGCGCGCGAGGACGGTGCCCATCGGTTCGCGGAGCAGATCGGCGATGTGCTTGAACGAGAGCCCGCCGTGGTGGCGGAGCTCGATGATCTGGCGATCCGCGTCGCCGAGCCCGTTCATCGCTTCGCGCAGGGCAAGGAGTTCGCCCGGATCGGCTTCGGGTGTTTGCGACGGCGCGGCGGCTGCCTCTGCGGCAAACTCCGGCGCCAGTGAGATGCCGCGCGCCTTGCGCTTGCGAGCATCGTCGCGCACGCGGTTCATGGTGATGCGGAAGAGGAAGGGCTCGAACGTGCCGCGCTCGTCGTACCTGCCGGACCCGATCTGCTCGGCGAGCGTGACAAATACGGACTGCGTGATCTCCTCGGCGAGGTCCTCCGAGCGCGTGTGCGAGCGCACCATGGCGAAGACGCGCCGCGCGTAGCGATCGATGATCGAACGCCATGCCAATTCGTCGCCGGTCCCCGCGAGGCGGAGCAGTTCGGCGACGTCGGTCTCGTGGCTCGGGGTGCGATCGTTCATCATGGGGACCGGCGGATTCATGCGTGTGCCGAACGGTGCCCGGACGGCGGTATTGCCTTCATCGACCGGATTTGCCGGCCGGCGCGCGTGATGGGACGTCGATCGTCGCGACCGCCGAATGCCCCCCGAACCCCGCCGAGCAGATGACCTGCAGCCCGGGACCGATCGGCGTCCCGCCCGGGTGAATCGCCAGCGGGGGGGGCGGCGCGACCGGCTGTGACAGCCAGGGCATGGGCGGGAGCCGTTTCGCGCGACCGGCGAGGCAGGCGATCACCAGCGAGACCAGCCCGGCGCTGCCGAGACCGTGCCCGATCGCGCCTTTGACGGCGTAAACCGGAACGTCACGCGCATTCGGATCGAGCGAGCGTGCGACTGCCTGCAGTTCGCGCTCGTCGTGGTCGGGCGTGCCGGTGGCGTGGGGGTGGATCGCGCTGACTTCGGCATTGGTGGGCAGCGCGGCACGAACGAGCCGCGTCAGCGTGCCCATGTCTGCCGGAGCACGGAGGAGGTCATCGGGTTGTGTTCCGACGCCGGAACCGACGAGACGGGGCGCGCCGGGCGGCGCGTCTCGCTCGATGCGCACGGCCGCGGCGCACTCGCAGAGCGTGAAGCCTTCGCGGCGCTCGTCGAGCGGCATTCCTCGATACGACCCGATCGGTTCGCTCGGCGCGAGCACCCCGAGACGCTGGTATGAACGCACGAAGACCGGGTGCAACGCGGCTTCTGACGTGACCACCAGCGCACGCGCGCACCGCCCGTCGCGCACGTCTCGTCGCGCCGCGTCGAGCGCGATGAGCGACGAGGCGCACGCCGCCGTGAAGGAATGGCGATGGCGGATCGGGAACCGGCGCGCGAGATGTTCGCTGAGCATCGCGTGGGGGCCGCCGCTGGCGAGCATGTCAGCGAAGGCCCGTGGACGGCGTTCGTCGCGAACATCGACGAGTTGGAGGACCGCGCCCTTGCTCGCGCCGAGGTAGAGATCGAGCGGCTCCCCGGGCGGCGTCTCGCGCAGGGCTTCGCGCGCCGCCTGTTCCGCGAGGACGCACGCCGGGTCGGTGGCCGTGCCCGCGGCGACGGCGCACGAGGCGGTTGCTCGGGCGAGGGTCGTCGCGTCGCGCCGCAGCAGGGCGTGGGCGGTGGAATCGGCGTCTTCCGGCGCGAGGGCGAGTTCGTCGAGGCGGTCGGCGGTGGTCTTGCCCGCGAGCAGCGCCGCGAAGGTGTTCCACGCCGACGCGCCCAGCGGCGTGACGAGACCCAGCCCGGTGATCGCGGGAGCATCGGTGTTCTCGGGCGGGTGCGGGGCGTTCATCGCGCGATCCTACGGCTGGTGCGCTCAAGAGCGGAACGGCGCTTGCCGATCCCCGCGAGCCGGGCTACCTTTCGTGGCTCGAAAGAGACGAGGCCAGGTAGCTCAGTTGGTAGAGCACGGCATTGAAAATGCCGGTGTCCCCGGTTCAAGTCCGGGTCTGGCCATTGACCAACGCACACGCCCCGCGTCGAGCGACGCGGGGCGTTGTGGTTTTTGAGTTGGCGTACGGGCTTACCAGCCCGTGATCTGCTCACCGCGATTCGACACGAACCAGTACGAGGCGGCGTTCGGTCCGACACGGGTGCGCTTCGCGTCCTCGGGCAGGATCTGCCGCGCGTTGAAGGGGCGTTCGCCTCGGTTCACGACGACGTAGACCTCGTCGCCGTTGAGCGAGCGGACGTACGCGAAGACGTCGTCGTTGCCAGATTCGAGGTGACGGACGCCGCCGTACGAGAGCACGGGCCCGATGTCTTGGTGGCGGCGGAGGTTGAACCACTTGACGTACTCGCGCCGGATGTCGGGGCGAGCGGCATCGTCGCGGTTCTCCGGAGTGCCGGTGTCTGGCCAGGGGACGGGCTTGCGGTCGGTGGGGTCGTCGGCGCCCCACATGCCGTACTCATCGCCGTAGTAAATCATCGGCGCGCCGAGGTAGGTCGCCTGGATGGCGACGCCGAGGATCGAGCGCTGGTAGGTGTGCTTGTTGGGTTTGACGTCGATGTAGTTGGGGCCGGTGTCCTGCGGGCGGTTCTGCTGGTCGTAGTTGCGTCCCGGGTTTTGAAGCATCGAGACGAAGCGATCGGTGTCGTGGCTGGCGAAGAGATTCTGGTGGATGAGGCAGGTCTGCGCGGATTCGTCGAAGGCCTGCGTGAGACGGCGTGCCAGATCGCTCGAGGTCTGCTCCGGGCGCACGCCGAGCCAGTCGGTGACGGCCCACGCGAAGGGGTAGTGCATGTGCGTGTCGAAGTGCTGCCCGGTGAGATACGGGGCGGCGTCCTGCCAGATCTCGGCGATGATGACGGCGTCCGGGTTGATGGACTTCACGTGCGTGCGCCAGTCTTCCCAGAAGGGGAGCCCGACGTCGAGAGGGACGTCGAGGCGCCAGCCGTCTACGCCGTCGGAGGGGTCGCCGTCGCCGTTAGGATCCATCCAGCGCGTGGTGACGTCGAAGATGTGCTTCTTGACGGGATCGACGAGGTCGCGGTTTGGCTTCTGCAAGAACTTGGGGAGCCAGCCGGAGGGCCCGTCCCACGCGACCCACGACTCGAGGTCCCCGTCCTCGGTGTATTCGGCGAAGAACCAGTCGCTGTAGGGGGACTCGATGCCGTTCTTCATGACGTCTTGGAAGGCCCAGAACTCGCGCCCGGTGTGGTTCCAGACGCCATCGATGACGATGCGGATGCCACGCTCGCGTGCTTCTGGGAGCAGCACATCGAGGAAGTAGCGGTCGGCGGGCGTCCAACTCCACGAGCCCGGGTCGTCGAGCTCGTCGAGCTTGTGCGTCCACCTCGCGGGCACACGCCCTTCGCTGGCTGGCGTCCCGAAGTTGTCGTCGATGTGACGGAAGTCGGTGGCGTCGTACTTGTGCATCGACTCGCCCTCGAAGACCGGGTTGAAGTAGATCGCGGTGACGCCGAGTTCCTGGAGTTCGTCGAGCTTCTCGACGACGCCCTGGAGATCGCCGCCGTAACGCCGATCGAAGACGACGTGGAAGAGGTCACCGCCCTGGCGTTCGGGGAAGCCCTCGTTCGGCGGCACGTTGAAGCGCTTGCGCCACGCGGCCTCTTCCTGCGAGGAGACGGCGTACCAGTCGGCGTTCCACGGCATGACGTAGATGCCGTCGCCCGACGGGTCGTTGAGCGGGTTCCCGTTGCGGAACCGCTCGGTGAAGATCTGGTACCACACCGCGCCCTTCGCCCAGTCGGGCAGGTCGAGCGTGGGCTGGATGTCCGCGCGGAACGTCGTGGTGGTCTGCGAGAAGTCGCCGTCCGTGAGCGTGAAGTCGTAGGTGAGCTTCGGCTTGCCGCTCTTGACGCGCGCGGTCCATCGGTCGAAGCCCGCGAGGTCACGCGTGCGCGTCATCGGGATATCGATGCGCTTGGCGCGCGGCTCGCCGCGGTTCGAGCGCAGGTGCAGCGTCACCGATTCCACATCGCCCGGCAGCGTCGAGATCGAGACCTCCGCGATGCCCAGACCGTCGCTGATCGGCGTGAGGTCGCGCGGGAGCGCCGGCTCGTGGCGCACGGCTTCCAGCGTCACGTTGTCGGGACGCGCGGGCGGGAAGTCGCTCGGCGTGCGCCCGACGATCATCACCGAACGACCGTCTTCCGACGTGCGTCCGGCGTTCGGATCGTTGATCGATCGGCGCCCGTTGAGCAGGAAGTCGTATCGGTACGCGCCCTCGGGCAGTTCCGCGATCACGGAGAACGCGCCGCTGTTCCGCGATGCGAGCTCGATCGCCCCGGGCTGGCCCGGCCCCGCGAAGGCGTTGAAGTCGCCGCGCAGGTGCACCTGCTCGACGGCGTAGGGCGGCTCGATCGAGGCCTCGACCCACGAACCGAACCGCGCGAACGCATCGCCCGGTCGGTCGTTCGGCGCGACAATCCCCAGCAGCGTCTCGCCCGCGGTGCCCGCGCGCGCCTCGAAGATCGCACTCGGCTCCGCGGCATCGCCTTCGAAGACCGCGACGGTCGTGGACACATCGCCATCGGGCACTTCGAGCACCGCCGCGGCGCTGCCGTCGGCTTGCGGCATCAGCTCGATGTCCGACTTCCACGAACCGCGTACGACGTGCGCGCGCAGCGCGGAGCGCACATCGAAGCGCAGGTCCTGCTGCGCCGACGTGCGACCGGCACCGTCGATGAGCTGCACGTCTGCCGTCAACGGTCCGGTGCGCGTCGGCGTGACGGTGATTTTGCCGTCGGTGACATCCCCGGCATCCGCGGCGGCCGCCGGCGAGAACCCGATCGAGTACCGGATCGTTCCGCGGTCCTTTGACGGGATGAGCGAATCGCTCAAGTCGATGGTGAAGGGCTGGCCCGCGCGTGGCGTGCCCAGCACGCGCGCGATGATCAACGCCTCGTCCACTTCGGCGACGCGCTTGCCCCACCGGCGCGAGTTGGTGTTCATCGAGATCTGATACACCGCGGGCGCCTGCACGTTGAGCGTGATGTCGGTGCCCGGCTGCGCGAGCGTCACCCCGTCTTCCGTGACGCCGAAGTGCGCGTCGGCCCAGCTGCCGTTGCGGACGAACTTGAACTGGTACTCGCCCGGATCGAGCATGCGCGTGAGCGTCCAGTTGTCGGAGCCGGGCGGGTCGTTCTGCATGGCCCACGCGTCGTCGCCAGTGTTCCAGCTGTTGAACGTGCCGGCGAGGCGCCAGACGTCGGCGCCGAACGCAACGCCCGAGAACCAGAGCGCGAGGAGTGCGGCGAGGGCGGAGACCGGCGTGAGCATTCGTCGGTGCATGTCGTGTTCCGTCTGGGTGAGTGGTGTGTCGTTGCGGAGCGGTTCGGTCAGCGGCTCGCGGCCGATGCGAGCGGGACGCAGGAATCTCGCTCGACGAGTTCGACGCCGACGCGTTCGGCCAGCGCGCCCTCTTTGCCGTTGCGCGACTCGATGTGGTCGAGCAGCTTGGCGCAGGCGGTCTCGCCCACACGGAGGAAGTTCATGCGGATCGTCGTCAGGGCCGGGTCGGCGAGGGCGGCGGGGGGGATGTCGTCGCAGCCGACAATGGAGACGTCCTCGCCGGGACGCTTCCCGATCGCTCGGACCGCCTGGTACGCGCCGAGCGCCATCTTGTCGTTGGCCGCGAAGATCGCGGTGAGCTCGGGATCGCGGGCGAGCAGTTCGTCGGCGGCGAGGCGGCCCGTCTCGACCTGGAACTGCCCGTCAACCACGAGGCGGTCGTCCACCCACACGCCGCGCTCACGCAGACGCTGGAGGAACGTCTCGCTCAGCTCGCGGCTGGTCGCGACGACGTCCGCGGGGCCCGCGATGTGCCCGATCCGCCGGTGCCCGAGCTCGTAGAGGTGGTTCGCCGCGATGCGGCCCGCTTCCGCGTAGTCGCAGACGACCGAGTTCAGTTCCCACTGCTCGAACGTGTTGTTCACGACGACGAGCGGGCGGTTGGAGGCGTGGAAGTCGGCAAGCCACGTGTGCTCATCGGTCGCGCCGAGGAAGAGGATCCCGTCCACCGAGCAGTCGTCGAGGAGCGTGAGGTACTCCTTGCGTTTGACGTAGGAGGGGCGGGCGACTTCGAGCAGGATCCGGTAGCCGCGGTCGGCGGCGACCTCGTAGATCCCGCTGATGATCTGCCCGAAGTAGACGTCCGCGAAGGCGTGCTGGAGCGCCGGCACGAGGACGGCGAGGGTGTTGGCGCGCCGGTTCGGCAAGCCGCGCGCGAGCCGGGAGGGTGTGTACTGCAGCGATTCCATCGCGGCGAGGACACGCTGGCGGGTGCCCTCGGAGATGCGATGGTCCTGCTTGTTGAGGACGAGTGAGACGGTGGTCAGGCTGACGCCGGACGCCTTGGCCACGTCGCGGATGTTTGCTCGGCGGGTCGCCATCGGGGCCGACTCCAAGTGCTGGGTGCAGAGGCAGAATCGTCCGCGCGTGGTCGGCGGGCGAGGTAAAACATTTTACCTGCTCCCGCGGCCCGGGCCAGTCCGGGGGCTCGCCCAACCCTGAAACGGCGCCACTTCGACGGGCCCGTGCCCGTGATTCCCGACTCTGCGAGCGGATATCGGGCGAAGTGCTGATTCCGAAAAAGGTCGTTCTCGCACCGGTAAAATGTTTTACCAAAGGGATCATCTGGGCCGTTCTGGTGGTACCGTATCACATGCAACCACCCCGCTCGGGCGGGTTTGCCGCATCGATGGCGGCACGCGACCCGGGCGACTGATCCGTGAGGGACCGCTTATGAACATCGCCGCACACGTTGGTTCCCGCCGAGCCCGCCGCTCCGCGTTCACGCTCATCGAACTGCTCGTGGTCATCGCGGTGATCGCGATCCTCATCGGGATCCTGCTTCCGGCCCTCGGCAAGGCCCGCGACTCCGGCTTCCGCGCCAAGTCGATGAGCAACCTTCGCCAAATCGTCACGCTCTTCACGACCTACGCCAACGACTTCGACTACTGGATGCCGACCAAGACGGAGTTCACCGGCACGCCGGCCCCGCCCGCCAACATCGGCCGCAAGCCCTCTGGCAACGACCTGTTCGAGTGGCAGCACGCGACCAGCGGTCGCACCTTCGGCGGTTTCGCCTCGCTCTTCTCACTCTCGCAGACCGCGCCCAACTCCGATCTGCAAGGCGCGGGCGGTGTCGCCGATTCCGAGGCGAACCGAGGCGGGTACACCTTCGGGCAGAAGTGGAAGTGGCGCGGCAGCGGGTGGCAGCTCGTCGGCGGTCCCAACGATCCGCAGGACGCGGCGCTCACCAAGTACATCGACGGGCCCGGCGACCTGCAGATGCTCCAGAGCCCCGCGGACCAGGAAGACGGCGAACCCACCACCGAGCAGAACCCCGCGCAGTTTGCCGTTCGCCAGCCCTACACCATCGCGGCTCCCGAGGACGTCATCTGGTACAACATCAGCTATCTCTACGTGACGGGCATCCGCGTCTCCACGTCGCAGCAGGTCCCGTTCATCGGCGATGAGACCAACTACGACGACTGCGGCGGCAACACGGCGGGACGCAACCCCCGCGGCACGCTCCGCTCGTCGGACAGCCTCGCCATCGAAGACACCAGCTATCAGGAACTCGACAACCACGGCGACTCCGGCGGTCACTTCGCCAGCACCGACGGCAGCGCCCGCTTCTATGAGTCGCAGCGATTCGAGATCGGTGCCGAGCGCATGGTCGAGCCGCACGACAGCATCTTCGAGGCGATCCAGCGGAACATGCAGTCGATGACCGATGGATCGGGCGGCATTCAGATCCAGACGATCGACTGATCGCCAGAAAGCAATCGCCGACACACTTCGGGGCCCCGCGAGGGGCCCTTTTTCATGCGCTCCGCCGGCGCAGCCGCGGCTGCGTGTACGGCAGCAGCTCTTCCGGGATGCGCTTGAGCCCGCGTCGCGCGGCTTTCTCCAGTGCGTAGTGCAGCGAGTCGTGCATGCGCTCGAGCACGCGGTCGCTCACGTTGAGATCGCACTCGCGCATGGTGTCGATCGAGAACTTCCAGGCGTGGAACTCTTCGAGGCAGCGCGGGCGGTAGACGCCGAAGCCGATGGCGTGGTGCCCGATCTCGTGGAGGAAGACGGCGGCGGACATGGGCCCGCGCGGGCGCGGTGATTCGATCAGCTTGGCGATCGAGCCGTCGCGGTAGGTCACCTGCCACGCGACGCCGGACATCGACGAGCGCCACTTGCGCACGCGGACGCCGTGCTGTTTGAGCATGAAGCGTTCGACCGCGGCGTAGCGCTCGCGCATCGTGGCGGTGGCGCGGATCGCGTCGAGGTCGGGTGGGGGCTCGTGCGCCGTGGGCGGTTCCGGGCGGGGGCGGACCGGTCGCGCGACGGGCGCGGGGCGTACGGGCGGTTTGCGCACGCGATCGATGAAGTCCCACAGCGTCTTCATGCCTCGTCCCGAGGGGCGTTGGAGAAGCGGTCGCCAACGGTGAGCGACGCGCCGTTGCGAAAGTCCTCCCACGCCATGGCGCGTCGGTTGGGCGGCTGCACCTCGATCAACCGCAACGCCGAGCCCGGCGCGCACGCCACGATGCCCTCCTCGACGTCGAGCAGCGCACCGGCGGGTTGTTCGTGAGGGCGATCGATGGCTTTCGCGCGGTGGAGCTTGATCGGTTCGCCGTTGAGCGTCGAGGTGACGCCGGGCCACGGGTTGAGCCCGTGGATGCGGTTTCGGCAGACGTCGGCGGGCTGGGCGAAGTCGATCACGCCGTCGCCCTTTCGCAGTTTCGACGCGAGGGTGACGCGCGATTCGTCCTGCAGGAGCGGGTCGAGCGTGCCCGCTTCGTGCGCGGCGAGCACCCCTTCGACAAGGTCGGGACCGTCCTGGGCGAGCAGATCGTGCAGGTCTCCCGTCGTGACCGATGGATCGATCGGGCGCGTGGAGCGCCCGAGCACGGCGCCGGCGTCCATGCGGTCGGCCAGCGTGATGACGGAGTTCCCCGTGACTTCGTCGCCCGCGAGGATGGCGTGGTTGATCGGTGCCGCACCGCGCCAGCGCGGGAGCAGCGAGGCGTGCAGGTTGATCGCGAAGCGACCCTCCAGGAGCGGGCTGCCGATCTTCTGCCCGAAGGCGATCACGACCCACGCGTCGGCGGGCAGCGCGCGGAGGCGATCGAGCCAGACGGGGTCGTTGACGTTCTCGGGCTTGGACAGGATGAAGTCGTCTGTGCTGATGAGCGGGTTCGGCGACTGCGCCCACGCGCCGATCGGGGTCGGCGTCATCGCCTTTTTGCGGCCAGCGGGGCGGTCGGGCTGGGTGACGACCGCGAGCAGCGTGTGGCGGGCGACGAGACGCTCGAGCGTCGGGAGCCCGAAGGCGCCGGAACCGAAAAACACGATCCTCACGACCCGATGGCCCCGGCGTCCAACTCACGGATGGCGTGCTTGTTCTTCATTTTCGAGAGCGGCGTGAACCGATCGAAAATCAGCACACCCTCGAGATGGTCGTGCTCGTGCTGCCAGCAGCGCGCGAGCAGCCCGGTCGCGGTGCGCGAGGTGGAGTTGCCGTCGAGATCGATGGCCTCGATCGTGACCCCGGTGGGTCGGCGGACCTCGCCCGCGATGCCGGGGAGCGAGAGGCAGCCTTCCTCCATCGGTTCGAGGTCGCGGGTGTAATCGGTAAGTGACGGATTGATAAAGACCTGCGGGCCTTCGCTGCACGTTGTGGGTGTGTCGTCGAGCCGGCGGTCGCAGTCCTCGTCGGGCATCACGTGGCAGACAAAAAGGCGCCAGGGGAGTCCGACCTGTGGCGCGGCGAGCCCGATGCCGTCGGCCTCTCGCATCAACTCGATCATGCGCACCACGACATCGTGGACCTCGTCGGTCACCTCGGGGACGTCCTCGGCCTTGGCGCGCAGGACCGGGTCCGGATACGACACGATGCGCAGCGTGGATGGATCAATGGGCACGCCCGCATCGTAGCGGGGGAGGCAGATGGTGTGTCCCGCCGGCGTGCGCTGTTCGACGTAGGATGCCCCCCTCGGCACCCAGCAACTGGAGCGCGACTGATCGATGGCCTTGTTCGGGAAGAAAAAGACGGACGGGAACGGGAACGGCGGGAATCCGCCGCAGGACGTCGCGGCGGCGGCTGGCGCCCCGGACCCCGACAAGGCGCAGAAGTTCTTTGAGCACGCGCGATCGATGTCCGACTCGGGGAACCACATCTACGCGATGACCTTGTGGCTCCAAGGATGGCGGTTCGAACCCTCGAACACCACCGCGCTCGAGAAGACGGTCGAAGCGGCGCTGCAGGCCGGGATCAAGAAGCCGAGCAAGGACCAGCTCTCGCCCTTCAACGGCAAGCATCCGCTCGACAAGGTCGCGGTCGCGGTCCTGAACTGGGCGCCGAACCTCGTGGGCAACTGGCAGCAGGGTTTGAAGGCGATGGAACTCGCCGGGAAGCAGTCGGCCGACGAGGCGGCGATCTGGATCGGTGAGGGCGTCTTCAAGATTGCGCAGAACGATCAGAAGGCGAAGAAGCAGCACTTCGTGCAGCTGATGGACCTCTTCGCGGATGCGGGCGGCTACGACCAGGCGACCAAGTCGGGCGAGGTGGCGACCAAGCTCGACCCGACCGACGGGCAGCTTCTCGCGCGTGTGAAGAACATGTCCGCCGAGGCCACGATGGCCGCGGGCGGCTTCGAGAACAGCAACCAGCAGGGCGGGTTCCGAGGGCGTGTGAAAGACTCGGACAAGCAACGCGAACTCGAAGAAGAGGACCGCATCGACAAGTCGGCCAGCGCGCTCGAACGCGTGGTGGCGCGGGCGAAGGCAGACTACGAGAGCCGGCCCGACGATCTGAACTCCATCAAGAAGTACGGCAAAGCACTGCGTGATCTCGGCACGCCCGAAGCGGAGGCGACCGCGATTGAGTTGTACGACACCGGGCACGAGGTCACCAAGGCCTTCGAGCTGCGTCAGCTGGGCGATGAGCTGCGCATCCGCAAGAACCGTCGCACGCTCGCGCTGATGGCCAAGAAGAAGCAGGCGGAAGGGCTCGACGAGCCAGCGAAGCAGGAGCTCGCCAAGGCGAAGCAGAAGGTGCTCGCGTATGAGGCCAAGCTCATGTCGGCGTGGGTCGAGGCGTACCCGACGAATCTCAAGATGAAGGTCGATCTTGGGCGCACGTACAAGGACCTCGGCGATCACGAGAAGGCGATCGAGCAGCTCCAGCAGGCGCAGGGCACGCCGGGTCAGGCCGTGCGGGTTGCGGCGATGCTCGGCGAGTGCTTCCAGGCCATGGGCTGGATGGATGAAGCGGAGGATTCGTACCGCAACGCGCTCGACAAGGTCGAGAACCAGCAGGGCGATGAGTCGCTCGGGCTGCGCTACGGGCTGATGAGCGTGCTCGAGACCAAGGCCCGCGACGAACGCTCGCTCGCGCACGCGGAGGAGGCGTTCAAGCTCGCGTCCGGCATCGCGACGCAGCAGATCGGCTACCGCGATATCCGCGACCGGCGCGCGTCGCTGCAGGCACTCGTCAAGGAACTGCGCTCCGCGGCGTGATCCAGCATGTCGAGCGACGCGATCGCGATCATCCCGGCGAGGCTCGAATCCGGCAGGCTCCCGCGCAAGGTGCTGCTCCGCGAGACTGGCAAGCCGCTCATCCAGCACGTGCATGAATCGGCTTCGCGCAGTGCGCGGGTGTCGCGCGTGGTCGTCGCGACGGATTCGGAAGAAGTGGCGTCCGCGGTGCGCGCCTTCGGCGGCGAATCGGTGATGACCTCGCGCGCGCACGAGAACGGTTCTTCCCGAATCGCCGAGGCGTGCGAAGTGCTCGCGCTGTCCGATGACACGGTCGTTGTGAATGTGCAGGGCGACGAGCCGGAACTCGATGCGGCGTGGATCGACCGAGCCGCGGACGCCATGCGGATCGACGGGTGCGCCGTCGGGACCGTGGCTTCCACTGCGATGGGGCGGCACGAGGGCGGCGATCCGAACGTGGTGAAGGTCGTTACGGATCGCAGCGGGAGGGCGATGTACTTCAGCAGGGCCCCGATCCCGTGGGATCGCGAGGCGATCGCGCCGGGACCCTCTGCGAGGCACATCGGGCTCTACGCGTACCGCGTGCGCACGCTGCGCGACTATGTCGCGTGGGAGCCGACGGCGCTCGAACGCATCGAGAAGCTCGAGCAGCTCCGATTCCTCGAGCACGACGTCCGCATCGGCGTCGCGTTGGTAGACGATCCGGCGCACGCCGGCATCGACACTCCCGAGCAGTACAAAGCGTTTGTCGAGCGCTGGCGCGAAACAAACAGTTGATCAGCGTGCGCCCGTCTCGCGCTCGTTCATGCGTTCGACCTCGCGGCGCAGGCGTTCGACTTCCTCGGCGAGCGTTTCGCTCGACCGTTCGCCGCTGAGCGCGCCCGCGAGCTTGGCGCGGGCGTCCTGCGCACGCGTGCGGTACTTGGGGTTGCGCGTGGTGTCGATGAACCGGTCAAGGACCTCGAGCCCGGCTTCGTGCTCGATGTCGGCGACCGCTTCGATCGCCGCGCGCACCGTGCGCAGTTCGCGGTCGCGCAGCAGTGGGGCGACGGCGTCGAGCGCCTTCTTGCGATTGTGATGCGCGAGCATCGCGACGGCGGTGATCGCGTCGGGACGCGTGCGGCTGTAGTAGCCGAGCCTGGTGTACGGGATGACCGCGTCGAGCGCCTTGGGGTGGTCGAGTTCGGCGAGCCCGCGGATCGCGCCGCGGCGTACGTCGTCGTACTGCGAGGGCACGTCGAGGCCCGACGCGAGCGTGTCGAAGTGCGACGCGTCTCCCAGATCGCCCAGCGCCACGAGCGCGTCGCCCTGGGTGCGGTACGACTCCGACGCGTCGCCGGCGATCTGCACGAGCAGGCTGAGCGCTTCGTCGTCGGCGCAGTCGCGCAGCCCGTTGACGATCGCGCGCCGGACGCGAGCGTCGTCCACGCCTGCGCGGTATGTCTCGGCGAGTTCATGCGAGGCGCTCATGGTGCCGAGCGACTCGGCGGCTTCTCGCCGTACCTCGTGGTGTTCGCTGGTGTTCGCGATGACTTGTGCGAGCGCGTTTCGCGCGATCGCCGAATCGTGCTTGCGCAGGAAGCGGGCCGCGTCGATCCGCGAGGGCACCGTCGGCCCGTGTTCGAGCTGCGCGAGCAGCCAACCACGCGGCGCGTCGAGGTCCGGGTGCATCATGACAGCGACGCTCGGGTCCACCGCGACCATCGCCGGCTCGGCGTCGAGCGTGATCGTCCGCTCGTGCAGGCGACGCGTGATGGGAAGCGTGAGGTCGATCGGCTTGGCCCCCGGTCCCGAGTAGATCTCGATGGGCAGGTCGAACGAAAAGGCCGGGTGCTGCGCATTGATGCGCTGCGTCTGCTCGACTTCGATTCGCAGTTCACTCGATTCAGCGTTCCACGAGAGCGTGATCTCCGGGCGCGGCGTGCCGGGGCGTTCGCACCACTGCTCGAAGAAGTGTTCGAGTGACTTCCCGGTGGTGTCCTCGAACGCGCGGCGGAGGTCCACGGTCTCGACGGTCGAGAACTTGTGGCGGTCGATGTAGGTGGCGAGCGACTTGAAGAAGAGCTCGTCGCCGACCTTGGCGCGGAGCATGTGCAGGATGGAGCAGCCCTTGGGGTACGGGTTGCTGATGCGCCGGAAGGTGTTGTCGGGATGGTGGTAGACGTTGCTGACCATGCCGGGGCGGAAGGTGGTGCTTCCGGGTTCGAGCTGGTCGCGCTCGGCGACACCGCGGGACTCGCGGTAGACGTAGGGGAGATAGCCGTTCTCGTACCCGTCGCGCTCTTCGTACCAGATGCCTTCGAGGTACGTTGCGAAGCCCTCGTTGAGCCAGAGGTGTTCCCACGAGTTGCATGTGAGCAGGTCGCCGAACCACTGGTGGGCGACTTCGTGAGAGATGAGCCCTTCGAGGTTGCCGTCGAGCATGGCCTTCTCGTCGAGGATGGCGTCACCGAACATGGTGGTGGCGGCGGTGTTCTCCATGCCGCCGTACCCGAAGTTGTGAACGACGAGCTGCGCGTAGCGCGACCAGGGATAGGGCTCGTCGAATACGCGTTCGTAGGTTTCGATCATGCGCGCGGTGTTGCCGTAGGTGCGCTGCACGCGCTCGCCCATGCCCTCGGGGACGTAGACGGGCATGGGGATGTCGGAGCCTTCGGGTGCGACGTCGATGATCTCGAACTTCCCGACGATGAGCGAAACGAGATATGCCGGGTGGTTGGGCTTTTGCACCCAGTGGAAGGTCGAGGTGCCGTTGCGGGTGATGGGCTCGCTCGCGAGGCTCCCGTTGGAAGAGGCGACGAAGCCCTCGGGCACGGAGATGATGATCTCGGTCTCCATGCGATCGTTCGGGAAGTCGTGGCACGGGAACCAGTACGAGTTGGTCTGCGGCTGCCCCTGGGTATGAAGCTGCGCCGGGCGGTCGCCCCACGCCTCGGACTGCGGGGTCCAGAAGAGCCCGTCGGGCGGGTCATCGACGGCGTACCCGATCGTCACGTCGCAGGTGAAGCCGACCTTGACGGGCGGGTCGAAGCGGATCGTGAGTTTCTCGCCGTCGTGGCTGAACCCGGCGACGGTATCGCTCTGCGAGAGGATCGAGTCGATTTCGAGTTGGTTCGCGTCGAGCGTGAGCGTGTGGAGGTCGTCGCCGATGGGGGTGAAGATGAACTTCGCCGCGCCGTCGAAGGTGGGGTCGTTCATGTCCGGGACGCGCAAGACCAGCAGCATGGAGAGGAAGTCGGCTTCCCGCGGGGGCGGGAAGTTGCGCAGGTCCTCACCTGTGTGGAGGTCGTAGCGGAGTTCGCTCGGGAGCATGCCGGACATCGCCGCTCGGCAGGCGAGGCACTCGTGGCTGGAGCCCTCGCGGAACCAGGACTCGAACCCGCGGGCGTGCGCGCTCGCCGCGAGCGCGGCAACGGTGAGCAACAGAACGGAGCGGGCGAGATCGCGCATCGGGGATTCTCCTGCTGGAGGGTGTCAGGCCGATGGTACATCGGGCGGCGAGCGGGTCGCTGTCCCCACGCGGTCGTGTGCGATAGGATTCCCCGGTGCCGAGAAGCAGCGAGCACAGCACGTTGCGGAGCAGGCCGAGCGCGATCAGCGCTTCGGGAGGCGGGCTTCTCGCCTCCGCGGGCGTGAGCACCTCCACCGAAACCGAGTTCTACAGCCCCATCCCGAGTGGGTACGAAAAGGGTCGGCATCGCTACATCGTTGTGCTCGGCACGGTGATGAGCGGGCTCGGCAAGGGCATCTTCGCCTCGTCGATGGCCAAGCTGCTGAAGGACAAAGGCCTCACCGTCGCCCCCATCAAGATGGAGGGCTATCTCAACATTGACTCGGGCACGCTCAGCCCCATCCGTCACGGCGAGGTCTTCGTCCTCGACGACGGCACCGAGTGCGACCTCGACCTCGGCACCTACGAGCGGATGCTCGACCAGAACCTTTCGCACCGGAACTTCGTGACCGCCGGGCAGATCTACCGCGACATCCTCGACCGCGAACGCCACGGCAAGTACCTCGGGCGAGACGTGCAGATGATCCCGCACGTCACGGGTGAGGTGAAGCGCAAGCTTCGCGAGCTCGCGATGTACGGCGACGGCGAGACGCCCGCGGACGTCGTCTTCGTCGAGGTCGGCGGCACCGTGGGCGATCACGAGAACGGCTTCTACATCGAAGCGCTGCGACAACTCGCCTTCGAAGAGGGCCCCGGCTCGGTGTGCTTCGTGGCGCTGACCTACATCATCGAGCCAGAGGCGCTGGGCGAACAGAAGAGCAAGGCGGCGCAGCTCGGCGTGAAGAAGGTGATGGAGGCCGGTATTCAGCCGCAGCTGGTCGCCTGCCGCGCGACGAACCCGGTGGAATCGAACGTGATCGAGAAGATCGCGATGTACACGAACGTGCCGATCGAGCGCGTCTTCTCGATGCACGATCGCAAGAGCATCGATTCGATCCCCGAGGAGATGCGGAAAGTCGGGCTCGATCGCGAGATCCTGAGCCTGCTCGACCTGCACGGGCGGGTGAACACGGCGCACGAAGACGGCGCCCGCGCACGCTGGCACGAGTACACCACCAAGCTCAGCGCACCGAAGTCGCGCCACATCAAGATCGGGCTCATCGGGAAGTACGACCTGCGCGACGCCTACGCCAGCGTGGCGCGCGCGATCGAACACTCGGCCACGGCGCTCGAGACGTCGTACGAGATCGAGTGGATCGAGTCTGCCGAGATCTCGCGTGAGCACGCCGCCGGGCGCCTCGGTTCGCTCGACGGCGTCATCGTTCCCGGCGGGTTCGGCGTGCGCGGCGTGGACGGGAAGATCGAGTGCGTCCGGTACTGCCGGGAGCAGGGCGTGCCCTTCCTCGGGATTTGCCTCGGGTTCCAGGTCGCGGTGATCGAGTACGCGCGCAGCGTGCTGGGCGTCGAACGCGCCGACTCCACCGAGTTTGCACAGGACGAGTTCCCGCTCGCGCCCGAGGAAGTGTTCATCAGCGAGCTGCCGGATCAGAAGAAGATCGAGCAGCTCGGCGGCACCATGCGCCTTGGCGGGCAGGACGTCGTCATCACGCCCGGAACGCTCGCGGAGCATCTCTTCGGCGCTGCGAGCGTGCGCGAACGCTTCCGCCATCGATACGAAGTCGAGCCCGATCAGATCGAGCGTCTGGAGTCGGCGGGGTTGATCTTCTCCGGGCGTCACCCGGAGCATCCGATCATGCAGGTGCTCGAGCTTTCGCGCGAGACGCACCCGTACTTCATCGCGGCGCAGTTCCACCCCGAGCTCACGAGCCGACCCCTGCGACCGCAGCCGCTCTTCTCGGGGTTGCTGGCCGCGGCGCTCGCGGGCAGGTACCCGGGGTACCGGAGCGAACGCTGGTCGCGCCCCGAGCCCGCCGCGACCGGCTGAGCGGAGCACACGGGGCTCACAGAACCTCCAGATGCCCTAGACCGAGGAATCCCCGAGGTGTAGCATCGCCTCTTGCTCGGTCGGAAACGCGCGAGCAATCTGCCGATGTAGCTCAGCTGGTTAGAGCG
>JBCDCB010000043.1:0-26464 GCA_039182735.1 Planctomycetota bacterium | reverse complement strand
CGCGGATCGGCGGCGACACCGCATCATTCCTCTCCAACGACGCCGCCCACCAGCGATCGTGGCGTCAGCAGATCAAGGACGGCACGCGCATCCAGGTCCGGGTCCGCGACATGGACTCGTTGCTCGCCGAGTCTGGCGTCGAGTGCATCGATATCGCCGTGCTCGATGTCGAGGGGGCCGAGTCGGACGTTCTCGACGGTTTCGACCTCGCGCGGTGGGGCGTGCGGTGCCTCGTAATCGAGGACCTGAGCCGCGGTCGCAATCGGGTTCTTCGTGTATCCCTCGGAGAACAGGGCTACGACCACGCGATGCGCATCGGCTTGAACGATGTCTTTGTGAAACGCGGCGACGCGATCGCCCAGCGCGCGCACGTCTTGTGCGGGCAGCCATGATCGCCTGGCTCGCGTTTGCCGCGGCGGTCGTCGCCATCGTCCTCGCGGAGCGGGCCCGCCGAGACGCGCACACCGCGCGCCGGCGCGGACAGGATGCTCGCGATCTCGCCCGGGACGCCTCGCAGGCCGCCGTCTCCGCCTCGCGCAGCGCCCGTCAGGACTTGGTCGAGCGACGGCTCGAGGAACTCGATCTGACACCGGCGTTGCCCCCGGTCTTCCGTGCCGGCGCCGGGGAGGACCTCGTTCTGTTTGATCTGCTCCGCCCGCTGCGCGACGGCGCGACGCCCGGTACGTTCCTCGAAGTCGGTGCCTATGACGGTGTCCGCTACAGCGTCACGTGGATCTTCGAGGCGATCGGATGGTCGGGCGTGCTGATCGAACCCATCGAGCACCACGCGGAGCGTTGCCGCGCGTCGCGCCCGCATTCAAAGGTATTCCACGCGGCGCTTGGCGCACCGGGCGGGCCGCCCTCTACGACGTTTACGCTGCTCGAACCGAGCGAAAACGCGGACACCGATACAGCCTCCTTCGCAACAACGCACGAGACGCACCGTTTCAAGATGCGCCGGAGCATCGTGCGAGCCTCTCGCAGCGTTGAGGTTCCGCTGCGCACCATGACCGACGTGCTCGAAGAAGCCTTCGAGACGCCGCGATCGATCGATCTTGCGGTCATCGACGTCGAGGGGGGCGAGTTCGACCTGCTTCGCGGCTTCGACCTTGACCGCTTTCCCCCGCGCGTCCTGCTCGTCGAAGACCTCACCGCCGGTGGCGATACCTCGGTGCGAGACCTGCTCATCGCGTCCGGGTACGAGTCCGTCGCGCGCATCGCACGCAACGATCTGTACATCCGAAGCGACGAACGCGAACTGATCGATCGCGCCCGAATCCTCACGACGTTCGTGTAGCGAGCATCGCGCGCACGCGCCACTTGATCGGCACCGACAGCCCGTGCGCGCGCATCGTCCGCATATGCGCGCGCAGGGATTCGCGCGACGCACCCGAGCGGACCCCCTGCTTCAACACCAGGTGCGCCAGGTGCGCCAGCGCCGCCCGATGGGTGTCGGCGTGCTTTGCCGAGAGACGCGCGAACGGCTCCACACGGTTCGCAAACCACTTCGGCGCGGAGAGGTTCTCAGCGCCCGCTTCCATCTCGTGGACCGTCAGGCGCAGCGCGACATCCGCGCTGTACACCAAGCCGCCGGGCAGCCCAGACGCGCGGAGGCAGATATCCGTGTCCTCGAAGTAGCGGAGCGATTCGTCGAAACGTAAGCCGGCTTCGACGGCGCGTTGCCCGAGCAGCAGCACGTTCCCGCCGAAGTACTCCGGGCGCCGGAGCACGACCTCCGCCGGCACAACAGGCGGGTTCTCCAGTGTCAGGTCCCGGCGTTTCTCCGAGTCGCCCTGCACGAGGATTCGCCCGACGGCGCACATGGCTGCGCCTTGCTCGCGCAGCAGCGCGACCGCGCGGCGCATGCCCACTTCGACCGCCTCGTCGTCGGCATCGAGCACCACGACATCGGTGCCTTCGCACGTGTCGATCCCGGCATTCCTCGCCGCAGAAGGTCCGCGATTCGTCTCGAAGCGCACGATCGAATCAACGCCATCGACTCGAATGGGTGTGGGTGACGCGTCGTCCACGACGGTGATCCGATCGGGACCCAGTCGTCGAGCGCTGCGGATCGCGCGTTCGAGGAGTTCCTGATCGCCGCCGCTGCGCACAAGAGCCGGGATGACGACGGACAGGCCGCCTTGGCGTTCGGTCACGTGACGACCCTCCCGCCCAAACATACACTGCGGACGTGAACGACTCGCATCGCCCACCCGATCGCTCGCGCGCGTTCTTCATCGTGGGGACGGGCCGGTGCGGCTCGACGCTGCTGCAGGTCACGCTCGATTGCCATCCGGCCTTCTCCGTCGCGCCCGAGACGTTCTTTTTTTGCCACTACGATCCGGCGATGATCGCGACGGACCCGCTGCCGAACGCGCAAGCGATCGATGCGTATCTCGATCGCCTGCTCGCCGACCCGCGGTACGAGCAACTCGGGCTCGACACCGACGCGTTCCGGCGCGACGTGCATGACGGTCGCCACGATGCCGCTTCGATTTTCTGGTACCTCGCATGGTCGCTCGCGCCGAAGCCGGGGATCCGATGGCTGGGCGAGAAGTCGCCGCACCATGAGCGGTTCGTGCGCCGTATCCACGCGTGCTTCCCCGACGCGCGGTTCATCCATATCCATCGCGATCCGCGAGACGTTGTCGCCTCCTTGATCCACCAACACTGGTGGCCGACGACCAACGTGCTCGACACCGCGATCTACTGCCGGCACGTCATCGACCGCCAGACGCGACTCGCGAGCGACCTCGGACCTGACAAGTACCTCACGATCAAGTACGAGCGACTTGTCACCACGCCACGCGAAGAACTCGAACGCCTGTGCGCGTTCTTCGGCGAGCCCTTCGACGACGCCATGCTGCGCCAGTACGAACGCGAGCGCACCGGCTACGTCGGTGCCGAGGCCGGGCACAAGGCGCTCACGCTCAAGCCGATCCAGGCATCACGCATCGGCCGCTACCGCGAGATCCTCACGCCGCAGCAAGTCAGGACCGTCGAACGCGCGATGGGCCCCGTCATGGATCAACTCGGCTACGACGTTGACGCCGAGATCGGCGAAGACCGGGCCGCGTGGATGATCGCGGACGGGCTCGGGCACGCGCGACGCTGGGCGAAACGCCAAGCGCGCAGCGTACGCAAGCGCTGCGGCTTTGTCCGCAAGAACACTACAACTTCACAAACAGCGGAGGCGATTCATCGATGAGCACTTCGGCTCGATGACGGATCAATGTGCGCACACCGCACAGATCACTTGCCGTTCAGTGTTTGCAGCCTGGGATAGCAAACCCGCACGCATCAAAGAGCGCACGCGTATGAACATCCATTGTGAATCCCTGTGCGAAGTGGATCGCGTTTCGGGCGAGTGACTCACGCAATGTGGAGTCTTTTACGAGACGCTCGATCGCATCGGCGAGTGACTCCGGCGAATCGGGCTCGACGAGCAGACCGCCGAACTCGTGCTCGACAGTCTCTACGCAACCGAGCACGCGGGACGCGACGACCGGGAGTGCGCTCGCCGCCGCTTCGATGTTCGTTCGCCCGAAGCTCTCGAAGCGTGTCGAGTTCACGAAGATGTCGTGCCGGTGCATGAACGCTTGCGGGTCGTTCACCCAGCCGGCAAACCGAACGCGATCCGTGACACCCAAGGCGTCGGCTAGCTGTTCGAGCATCGTGCGATCCTGCCCATCGCCGCCGATCGTCAGTTCGAACTCGATACTGCGATCGCGAAGGCACCGCGCCGCGCGCAGAAGTGTTGCGTGATCCTTCTGGAACTCGTCGAGTCTCGAGAGACTGCCGATCCGGATCGGACCCGGGCCTCGTTCGCCCGGTGCCGGCCGGTACCCCAAGAGATCCACACCCTCGCGCACACAGCGGATGCGCGAGCGTAGGCTCGGAACATATTCCAACAGATGCTGCTGCATTCCCTTTGTGAACCCGAAGCACCAGTACCGGCGCTTCGGTCGGAGCGCGTAGAACACCCGTCTCCCGAGCCGGATCCCCGGGCGTGTCGCCGGCTGATGGATCGACTCGATCAGCGCGACACGCCGGAGCGCAAGCGCCGCCGCGAGACGCGTATCCGGTGGTGCGCGTCCGGTGACGAGACGGACAACGCCCGCACGATTTGTACCGAGCGCACGCAGCACGTCTTGAGCTCGGAGGCGATCGACGACGTACGTCACACCCGCGAACGAGTCCCCGACAAACTCCGCGGCTTCCGATCGAGGCACGACGACGCGTGTATCTATGCCGCAGCGGAGTATCGCGTTCGCGTGCTCGACGAGGTAGCGGCTGAGACCTCCGAGCCGAAGCCGGTGCGCCGTGACCACGACCCTAGATGGCAACGGACGACCCACCGCGACCGTGCTCACGTCACCGACCATTTGCGTGCTCGATCCCACTAGCACCCGAAGATACGCTGTGCGGATGATGGCCACCAGCAGCGCGTCGAGCGCCCTCTACGGCGAGCAGTTCTTCGCATCCCACGCGGGAACATCGTTCGTATCCGCACAACTGCTGCTGCCGGTGGTCTTCGGGCTCTTTCCAGAGGCTTCGCCGGTGCGTTCCGTCATCGACGTCGGCTGCGGCACGGGGACCTGGCTCCGCGCGGCGCGCGAACTCGGGGCCTCCGAGGTCCTCGGCATCGACGGCGGCTTCGTCCCTCTCGACCAACTCGAGATCCGCGATGATCGCTTCGTCGCTCAAGACCTGCGCCGAGGTCCCGACCTCGATGCGCTGCCCCGACGCGACTTCGACCTCGCGATGTCTCTTGAAGTCGCCGAGCACCTCCCGGACGACGCCGGTGATGCGCTTGTCGAAGCGCTCTGCACGCTCGCGCCGGTCGTGCTCTTCTCCGCGGCGGTCCCGATGCAGGGCGGGACCGGGCACATCAACGAGCGCTGGCAGCAGGACTGGGCCGATCGGTTCGCGGATCGTGGGTACCGCGCGATTGACGCCGTGCGTCCGCGCGTGTGGGAGGACGATCGCATCGCGTGGTGGTACCGCCAGAACACGATCGTGTACGCCAGCGATAAAGCCATCGAGATGATGCCCGTGCTCCGCGACGCCCGGGGGCGTACGCGTGACGGCATGCTCAGCCTCGTCCACCCGATCCTGCTCGAGAAGCGGAACCGCAAGCCGTTACGCCCCATGTCGAAAGTCGCCGTCATGCGCGCGTGGGTACGCGCTACGACGCACCGGAAGGGCTCGTGATGAGCGTCGCCGTCCTCGCAACGCCGGAGAACTGCCCGCTCCGTCCCATCCCGACGCCCGAGGCGACGCCGACGCCCATCGGGGTCAGCGACATCATCGCTGCCTCGAAGACGATCGCGAATCACGCGTTGCGTACGCCGGTCATGATGCCGGCCGCGCTCGCGGAATGCCTCGGTGCCGCGGCGGTCGCGGTCAAGTGCGAGCACCTGCAACGCACCGGCGCTTTCAAGTTCCGCGGTGCGCTCAACGCCATGTCTCGGCTCGACAACGAGGCCCGCGCTCGCGGCGTGCTGACCTACTCCTCCGGCAACCACGCCCAGGCCATCGCCCTCGCCGGACGCATGCTCGGCGTCCACACCACCATCATCATGCCGAGCGACGCGCCAACCCGGAAACGCGTCGCGACGCGCGACGCGCTCGGCACGTCGGCCCGACCCTCCGACGGCAAACCCTCTCAGATCGTCGAGTACAACAAGAACGAGACCACGCGAGAAGCGCTTGGAGACGAGCTCGTTGAGCGACACGGCCTCACGCTTATCCCCCCTTACGACCACCCCCACGTCATCGCCGGGCAGGGGACCGCGGCGCTCGAACTCATCGAGGAGGCCGGCCCGCTCGACACGCTCTACGTCTGCCTCGGCGGCGGAGGCCTCACCAGCGGGAGCGCGATCGCCGCCAAAGCCCTCAACCCCGAGTGCATCGTCGTCGGCGTCGAGCCCGAACGCGCCGACGATGCCTTCCAATCGATCCGCACGGGCACCCTGCACGTCGTCAGGAACCCGGACACCATCGCCGACGGCACCCGGACCCCGTTCCTCGGGCACTACACCTTCCCGCTGATCGCGAAGAACGTGGACCGCATCGTGACCGTCAGCGAGCGCGAAATCGCCTCGGCCCTCCGCTTCGCGATGGACGAAATGCGACAGGTCATCGAGCCGTCTGGAGCCCTCGGTATCGCCGGAGCCATCCGCGAAGGGACCGAAACGCTCGCGGGCAAGCGCGTCGGCATCGTCATCAGCGGGGGCAACGTGGACCTCGATTGCCTGCCCCAACTGCTCGCGCTGGCGGCTGGCGAGACGTAGACCCGCTGCTACAATCTTCACCCCGCCCCGTGGCGGCGTCCGGACAGGTGGCCGAGTGGCTGAAGGCACCGCTTTGCTAAAGCGGCGTACGGTTCACGCCGTACCGCGGGTTCGAATCCCGCCCTGTCCGCTTCCCTCGCGCACGCGAACCACCACAACCAAGACAACGATCCAAAACAAAAACGCCCCGATCACGGAAGGTGACTGGGGCATGTGTGATCAATGAGTTGTCGGCGTGCGACGCGCTGCGATCAGTCGCAAACGATCCCGAGGTTGCTGACCGCGAAGGTGATGTCGGCGGTGGTGGTCTCGCCGTCGCCGTTCACATCACCGGGCGTGCCGGACGCGCCGGGGGCACCCGCCCCGAGGTTGCTCACGATGAAGGTGAGATCCGCGGTGGTGGTTTCACCGTCGCCGTTGGCGTCGCCGAGGCAGTCGGCGGCCGCGCAGGAGACGCCGAAGACCCGCACGTCATCGATGCCCGCCTCGACGATCGACCCGCCGCCGTTATCGCTCGCGACGAACATGACACGGACGGTCGAAGTGAGTGTGACGAAGTCGGCGACGTTGAACTCGGTTTCGATCCAGCCGCCCGAGGTGCCATCGCCGCTGGGCCCGACCGTCTCGACGGGAACGTAGGACGCGCCGTCGTCGTCGGAGACGAAGACCTCGAAGACATCCGCGTTCGGCGAACCGCCGGTGCTGTTGGAGTACCACCGGGCGTACGAGATTCTCGCGGACTCGGTGTTGCTCAGATCGATCTGATTGCTGACCAGTGACGTTGAGCCATCATCGACGTCGTTCTCGCCGAGCGCGCCACCGTCACTGCCCTGACCGGTGACCCACGCGATAGTGCCACTGGGCGTGTTGTCGTCTTCGGGCTGGGCCAACGTGCCGATCGGGTTGACGCGGACCCAGACGCCCGTGGTCGCGGTATCACCCGGCGCACCCACCGTGAAGCCGACGGACGTCTCGAAGTCGTACAACTCGTCCAGATCGACCTGATCCGCGGCGAGCGTGCTGAACACCTGTGCGGGCGCGGAGAGCGCCCCGGCCGGTTCCGTCACCGTCGCGCCCGACTGCAGGTCGAACGAGAAGAAGTACTGCACGGTCGCCGGGCACTCCGCGGGCGCGGGGAACGTGGCCGTGAAGTCCGTCGCCGAGTCCGCGGCGAGCGGGAACTGCTGGAACCCCGAGCCGGTGTCCACGTGGAACGTCCCACTCCCGGGCACAACGGGATCCTCCGGCGAGGGGACGATCTCGATGCTCAGCGTGTCGCCGCCCGCGGGAGAGACCAGCGTGGGCAGCGTTTCGGGGACGAGGATCTCGAGCCCGGTGATGAAGTCGCCGCCGGCGGCTTCGATCGCGCTGCGATAGAGCGCGGTGCCGGTCCACCACGAGATGTCGCCGTAGACGCTCGTGCTCGTCGTGCCGCCCGAGAGGACGCCCGCGATGACCCACTCGCTCCCGAACTGGACGAGGACCGGCCCGCCGCTGTCGCCCGGAGCCGTCGTGGCTTCGAACGGGAGCGGGGTCGAACTGCTGCTCGAGATCGTGTTCGCACCGGCGCTGCCGTCGTCGAAGTCGGTCGAGATGATGTTGGTGCCGCCCGAGCTCGCCGGGCTGCCGTACACATCGATGATGTTCTCGCCACCCCATCGGCGGCCGTCGGCGGAGAACCCGTGCCCCGAACTCCCGAGCCCATTGAACCCGAACCCGATGGTGGCGCAGAGCATGCCCTCGAGCTCATCCGTCTCGTCGATCAGACGCATCGGCTCGGCGACACTCGCCGGCACCGACGACGTCAGGATGTGGATCGAGACATCGCCCCCATCGAGCAGCGAGCCGTTTCCGTCGGGAAGAATGGACGACTGAACCGTCACGGTGAAGTCGGGGCTGTTCGAGTTGTCGCCGAAGCGCACGAGCGTGCCGGCACTGATACCACAGTGACGCGCGCTGAGCACCACGTTGGGCGCGATCAGCGTGCCGCTGCACCCGCCGACCTGCACCACCGCGTCGAAGGGCGCGGCGTAGTCCCGCGAGCCCTGCGCACCGATCGCGTTGTTGATCACGATTCGAGGGAAGACGCCATCGGCGGCTTCGGGCGACCCCGGGCCGTACGTCTTGGCGTCGATCTGCCGCTCGGACAGTACCCGGCCCGTTTCCGCATCGATCACCATCTCGTAGTGCGTCGGGCTCGCGGGCAAGCCGAGATCGGCCAGCGAGGACGTGACCTCCCACGCCAAGATGGCCTCGTCGCCGCGGCGGAACCAGACCTGCTCCGCAACCGTGTCGATCGCTTCGGGGAGCAGCCCCTGCGCGAGCTGAACCGCGCCGTCCCGCTGGACAGTGACCGGGCCCCGACGCAGCGTCAGATTCTCCGTTGAGTCATCGAAGACGTGTGCGATCGAGCCATCGGGGTTCTCGATCACCACGACCCGCGCGCCGTGGAGCGGGAGATCGCCGATGAACTTCTGGAACACGAGCGCATCCGACGATGCGCGTTTGCCCGGATCCGTCAACTCGAGACGCAGATCGCCCTGCTGCAGGTAGGCGGTGCCCTCGCCGCTCGCGAGGTGATCCCGAACGCTCGCGACGTCCGCGACGCACAGGCCGCCCATACACAGCGCGGCGGCAAGTGCCACGCCCGTCTGTCCCAGCTTCATCATGCTCAATGTCTCCCACGAGGTTTGCGCGATCGGTGAGGGCGTCTTGATCAGTAGTGGCCGACCTGCGGCCACAGCCTCGCCCATCTCCGGCTTTCACGACACGTCCAAAGGGAGAATACCCCGGGTTCCGGCGCAGTCCGGCGTTTGAACCGCGACTTCGGGTGACCCTTTTAGGGCATCGAGCGCACCGCGAGTTATCGGAGTCGTCACGCACACCACCCGAACCAGCGCACGCCGATGTCGCGCAGACCGAGCACCTCCGCGCACGCCTCGATCAGGCGCCCACAAGATCGCCCAGCTTGCCTCAACCGGCGATCTTGGCGCTCATCGTGCAGTGTCCCGCACGCGCTTCTGCCTGGGCCACAATGGGAATCAACACCAAACAGCGCCTCTCGCGATCACCGCTCGCCCACCGAGTACGCTCCGCCGCATGCCGCGCGAAGACGAACCCGCACAGTCGCACACGACCGATCGCAAAGGCGTCATGGCAATGCTCGGCCCGGGGCTCCTCGTCGCGGCGACGGGCGTCGGCGTCGGTGATCTCGCAACTGCGGGCTTTGCCGGTGCGCAGCTCGGCCTCGCCGTGGCGTGGGCCGTGATCGTCGGCGCCCTCCTCAAACTCGTGCTCACCGAGAACCTCGCGCGCCACCAGATCGCGACGGGCAGCACCGTTCTCGAATCACTCTTCCGCACGCTCGGCTGGTGGGCCTGGATCCCCTTCGGTCTGTACCTGATCGCCTGGTCCTACTTCGTCGGCGCGGCACTGATCTCCGCGAACGCCGCCGCGGCTTCCACGCTGCTCGGCGTCGAGGGCTTCTGGTGGCGTGCGGCGCTCGGCATCGTGATCAGCCTCATCGGCACCACGATCGTGTGGATCGGCGGCTACCGATGGTTCGAGCGCGTGATGGGTGTGTGCGCGCTCGTGATGATCGCGGTTGTTGTCGGTGCCGCCGCGATGGTCGGTCCCGATCTCGGCGAGCTGTTCCGCGGGCTCCTGATCCCCAGCGTGCCGCAACGCGATGGCGACGGGTTCACTTGGACCATCGCGCTCATGGGCGGCGTCGGCGGAACGCTCACCATCGTCTGCTACGCCTATTGGATGCGCGAGTCGGGACGTGACTCTGCCCAGCAGCTCCGAACGATCCGTGCGGACATCTCGCTCGGATACGCCGTCACCGCGCTCTTCGGCGTCGCCATGCTCGTCGTCGCGGCACCGCTTGGAACCGAAGGCCGCGGCAGCGCGCTGATCCTCAACCTTGCCGACAGCATCGGCGACAATGCCCCCGTCCGTTTCGGAAACAACGCCGGGCCGCTGGCCAGGCTCGTGTTCCTCATCGGCGTCATGGGCGCGTTTTTCTCGAGCCTGCTGGGCGTCTGGCAATGCGTGCCGCTGATCTTCTGCGACTGGCTGCGCGCGATGCCGAAACGCCATGCCAACGCGCCGGCAACGGCACCGATCAACGAGAACGGGCGCGGGTACCGCGGATACCTGCTCGCGCTGGCACTGGTTCCGATCGCGTCGCTCTGGACGGACTTCCGCGACGTCCAGAAGATCTACGCGGTCGTCGGCGCGATGTTCGTTCCCGCACTCGGGCTCGGGCTGCTGCTGCTGAACAATCGCCCTCGCATGGGGGCGAGTCTGCGCAATCGCTGGCGGGCCAACGCGCTGCTCGCCGTCAGCACACTCGTCGTGCTCGCGCTGGCAGCGGGCGAAGTCGTGCGCCGACTCTGCTGATCCAGAATGGCATCGAAGCGATCGGTGGATACGGCCAATCGTCATCAAGGCAAGGTTCTCGGAACAAGGCCGTACCACGGACGCACGGAGTGACGCGCCCACTCGCGCTACGATCGACGCATGACCCGTGCCCGTGCCGCGTTCACACTCATCGAACTCTTGATCGTCATCGCGGTGATCGCCGTGCTGATCGGTATCCTGCTCCCCGCGCTGGCCCGCACGCGCGAATCGGCACGCGCGATCCAATGCACCTCGAACCTCCGACAGATCGTCACCGCGACGCTCACGTACGCGAACGACTTCGACGGCGCCTCGCCCGCGCTCGGGACGCCGTGGGGCTCGATGCCCTACTGGGGCATCGCCGTGCAGCGTGAAGCCGGGCTCGACGCGACCAACTCCGCCAGCGCGTATCGCAGTGAATCCATGCTCATCTGCCCGTCGTGCAGCGCGTTCTATGGGCGAGAGATGACCCGCTGCTACGCCGTGAACGTGACCGGGCTCGCCGGCGCCGAGAACGACCGTGCGGATTACGACAGCCCCACCGTCGTCGCGGGCAAGACGCGGCACACGCACATCCGCACCCACCTGCTCGCCGACCCCAGCGGCACACCCGCGTACCTCGACGGCGCCATCGCGCCGATCGACGGCATCGCGCCGCCATCTACGCGCACCGCATCTGTCATCGACTTTCGTGACGCGTCGCACGTCGAGAACCGCATCGGACGCTGGCACCCGCTCGGCAGCGCGTTCAACGTGGCGAGCTTCGACGGCTCCACGCGCGCCGAGACCGGTGTGCGAGATTCCTGGCTCCGCCCGCTCCCGTAACGAGCCCGCCGATCAATTCTGATCGGGGTACATCGCTTCGCGAAGCAGCGAGATGGCCTTCAGCGGCTCGACACCCGGGCGAAGCACAAATGGGTCCTCGGGCAGACTCACAACACGCCCGGCTTTGACTGCCGACAGCGACGACCACGCGGGATCCGCACTCATCGACCGCACGATCGCCGCCGAATCGCCATGCCCGATGACCAGAACCACCGATGGATCGCCCTCGATCGCCACTTCGAGGCTCAACGGTGTGAAGCCTTCGAAGATGGGATGCACCTCAGCACGCTCAGTCAGCAACTGTCCGCCACATGCTTCGATCAAACTGCCAAGATAGGAGTCCGGCAGAAACGCGTAGTTTGCCTCACGCAAGCCAAAGATCGCAAACACGACGGGAGCACTCGAACGTGTGTCTGCAATCGCCCGAGCGACTTCTCGTTCAGTCTTTGCCGCAAGATCGGTTCCTCCGGCCTCTTGGCCGACAAGTTTTCCGATCAGCTCGATTCGTTCGCCGAGATGGTCAATATGTTGAACATCGACACACACCACAGGAATCCCGAGCGTGGATTCGAGCACCGGAATAAACCGGGCGAGCATCCGTGGTGCAATGATCAGGTCAGGGCGTGAAGCGACGACCTGTTCAAGGTTCGGACCGGTGCTGTGACTCATCGAAACAACATCGAGACCGTCCCAGGATTCTGGCTGGTCGGAGACCATGCTTGGTACAAGAACCGGCTCGATACCGAGGTCGAGCAGCACGTCCACCGCGAACGGCGACATGACCGCGACGCGCTCCGCCGGCGACTCGAGCGTCACCGTTCGCCCGAGGTCGTCCACACACGAAACACCGGAGGCTTGCGAAGCTGCCGCCGTCGCCACCGCGTTCGATTCCGGACCGACCGCGCTGAGCAGCCCGAAGGTCATCACCGCGGTCAGCGGGGCAAGGATCAGCAGCGTTGATCGCGTCACGGGGGCCTCCTCATGTGGTCGATCGCGGCATGATAGCCGTTGAGAATCAGTCTCACCAACCCAGAACTCAGCCCGCCACCTTGCTCGACGGCAGCGGTACAACGCCACGCCCCCACACCGTCGCAGGAGACCACCATGCCCCTTCGGCTCTCGACTTGCATCGGCGCACTCTCGTTGGTCGCTGCCCTCGGCGTCACCGCCGCAAGCGCCGCCGTCCCCGTGATCCAGCAGCTCGGGAGCGGCGATCAAACCGTGCTCGAACGGCGCGGCAGCTTCGGGATCGGACTCGGGTGGAACGCCGAGGGGCTCCCCGCGATCAGCGCAATCGACCCGCGCGGCGCCGCCGCCATTGCCGGGATCGAGATCGGCGACGTCGTGCTCCGCGTCGGCGAACAGACCGTCGAAGGCGCCGAACAGGTGCAGCGTGAGCGCGTCTTCGCCGTTCGCGCCGGCGCACCCATCAAAGTCGCCGTGCGACGCAACGGTGTTGCCCGGACCTTCATCGTCACGCCTAAAGAGGCACCGAGTGGCTCCCTCGGGGGCGCGGGGGTCGTTGCCGGCTCCGTGCGCACACCGCAGGGACTCGCGCGCACGTTCGTCTCTGTCCCCAACGATCTCGGGCGGAACGAGAAGCGTCCGGCGGTCTTCCTCATCCAAGGCTCGCCGTGCATCTCGATCGAACTCCAGCCCGGCCCGTCGTGGATGCGCCGCGTCCTTCAGCCCATCAGCGATGCGGGCTACGTCACTTTCCGCGTCGAAAAACCCGGCGTCGGTGACAGCCAGGGCGTTGGCTGCGCCGCCTGCGGCTTCGAAGACGAACTCACCGCGTACGAAGCCGGGCTCGAGCAGCTCCTCTCCCTCGACTTCGTCGATCCCGAACGCGTCGTCATCTTCGGGTTCGACATCGGCGGGATGGTCGCGCCGATACTCGCTTCGGACGCGCCCGTCGCCGGCATCGCGACGTTCGGTGCCCCGATCCGGTCGTGGCACGAACAGCTGATGCACCGTGTGCGTTCCGCGTTCGAGTCCACCGGCTCGCCGCAGTTCGCCGTGGAAGACCGCATGCTCGACGCGCGCGCACTCCTCTCGAAGATCTTCTCCGACGATGCCACCCGCGTCGAGATCCTCGACCGCCATCCCGAGTTCGATGAGCTGCTTTCGCAGACGCTTATCGGCTCGCGATCGCCGGCCTACCACCGCCAGCTCGACCGACGCAACGTCGCCGCCGCGTGGGAAGGCGTGCTGGGCCCCGTGCTGCTGCTGCACGGCGAGTTCGACGCGATGACCCCGCTGGATGAATCGCGCCGCATCGCCGACATGCTCAACGAGTTCGATTCCGGACGCGCCAGCCTCATCGTGCTGCCGGGCATGGACCACCTGACCACCGTGCATGGCTCCGCGCTGCAGGCGCGCCAGCGGCCCGGGCAGGGCGACACCACCGACGCCCTCACCCGAACGTTTCTTGTCTGGATGGAAGGGCTCGTCGCGAGAGAGGTTCATCCCCCGATCCGTTGACCCAACCCGCGCGATGCCCCTACCCTCCCGCTCGGCCTGATGCCGTCGGAGACCCGCACGCGTGACCAAAGAAGACGACAAGTTCACCGTCGAAGCCACCGTGGTGGACGCGCTGCCCAACGCCATGTTCAAGGTCCGGCTGCCCAACGAGCAAAACACCGAGATCCTCGCGTACGTCTCCGGCAAGATGCGCAAGCACTACATCCGCATCCTCCCGGGCGACACCGTCACGGTCGAGCTCAGCCCCTATGACCTCACCAAAGGCCGCATCACCTACCGCGGGCGCTAAGGCGACCGCGGCACCCACACACCCTGCGACTCGATCGGTGTCAACGACGCGGCGATCTGTGCGCGCAGCGGCTCGTGCTGCGGTGGGAGCCTGAGCGCGGTGCCCAGCGACTCCGCTTCCTCATCCGTCGTGAAGCCGATGTCGATCGTCGCCAGTTCGTAGACCACGCCGCCCGGCTCGCGGTGATACACCGAGTGGAAGTACTGACGATCGATCAGCGGCGTCGGCTGTCGCCCCGCCGCCTCCACCGACGCACGCCACGCCAGGAGTTCCGCGTCGTTCCGCGTCTGCCACGCGACGTGATGCACGATGCCCGCGCCGAACCGTCCGATCGGCGCTTCTGGATCCTCGATGACGTCGAGCGTCGAGATCCCATCTGAAGCGAGCAGGCGTTCGACCGGGCCGTCCGCGCCCACGCGATCGAGGCCCAGCGTGCCCTCGGCATACGCGGCGCTCGCGCTCGCGTCCCGCATGCGCACCGAGACGCCGAGGATTCGTGTGATCGCGTTCGACGTCTCCACGCCGCTCGGCAGCCAACGCTGCCCCGGGTCCGGGGGCGGCGCGTCCGATTCGACCAGTTCGATGACTGCACCATCCGGATCGATCACCGTGATCGCGTCTTCGCCGAAGCGAGCCGCGCGCGTCGTCTGCGCATAGCCGAACGACTCTGCGCGCGTACGCCAGAACGCCAGCGAGCCCGTGGGGATCGCGAAGGCGGTGCCCGCGATCTTCGCGACTCCGTGCGTTCCCGGCGCGCCGCCGGGAGCCGGGAACGTCGTGTAGATCGTGCCCGGGGTGCCCACTGCGTCGCCGAAGTAGAAGTGATACGTGAACGGGTCGTCGAAGTTGACCGTCACCTTCACCAGCCGCTGTGCGAGGAAATCGCGGTAGAAGCGGAGGTTCTCGCCGGGATCGGCGCTGATCGCCGTGACGTGATGCAGGCCCCGGATGCGATCGCTCATGGGAAGCCTCAGAGGTATTCGCTCATCCCGTCGAACGCGTTGGTCACCACGGCATCGCATTCGAGATGGCTGAGGATGTGGCGAGTCAGGTTGAGCTTGTGCTGCAGGCGTTCGTCGCCGTGCCCCGGGTCGTGGTGCGTGACGATCCATCGCTTGATGCGCGCCATCTTCACCAGCAGCGCCACGTTCGCGATCGAGGAGTGGCCCCAGCCGATCTTGCCGAGATACTCCTCGTTGGTGTACTGCGCTTCGCCGATCAGGAGGTCGCAGTCGGCCAGGAACTCGATCATCCCGCGGTGTTCTGCGACGAGTTCGTGATCATCCGTGATGTCGCGCGGATCGCCGACGTACCCCTGCAAAAACTCGTTGTCGGTGACGTACCCGAGGCTGAACCCACCGAACTCGATGCGGAAGCACACCGTCGCGCCGGGATGGTGCGCGTACGCCCAGTGGACCTTGATGTCGCCGATCTCGACGGGGTTGCTCTCGAGACGTTGGAAGTCGAACCCCGCGTGCATGTCTTCGAGCGCGACCGGGAAGTAGTCGCGATCGAGCTGCCCGCGGAAGACCGATTCGAGGTCCTTCCCGAACCCGCTCGCGCCGTAGAACTCGAGCGTGAAGCCGGGCAGATACGCCGGCGTAAAGAACGGGAATCCCTGAATGTGGTCCCAGTGCGTGTGCCCGATGAAGATCGGGATGCGCCGCGGCGTGTCCTGCGCCAACCGGTTGCCGAGTTCGCGAATCCCCGTGCCTGCATCGATCACGACGAGGTCGTCGCCGCAACGGACTTCAAGGCAGCTCGTGTTCCCGCCGTGCTTCAGATATTGCTGCCCGGGCGACGCGACGGACCCGCGCGTCCCCCACAGCCTCCAGTACCCGCGGTTGACGTCGAGCGTCGGGAGGTACGGCGTCCCGATGGGCTCGGGCGACGCGCGCCACCCCCCGTCCACCGCGACCGCCGTGCTCCCGCCGAGCAGATCGTCCTGTCCGGGCTTCGCCGCGAAGGGTGCCGCGCGGAAGAAGGCCTCGACCCGCTCGAGCAGCTTCGCCGGCTCGACCGGCTTGAGCACGAAGTCGAACGCGCCGAGCAGCTGCGCCGCCTCGCGATCGGGCTTGAAACCCCGGGCCGAGCACATCACGACGCCCGTCTCGCGCAGGTCGTCGTCCCCGCGCATTGCACGGAGCACGTCCATGCCGTGCATCTTCGGCATGGTGATGTCGAGGATCATGAGGTCCGGCTTGAAGGTGCGCGCCAGTTCCAGCGCCTGTTCGCCGTCCTGCGCGATCTTCGTGGTGTAGCCGGCGCGATCAAGAGCGCGCTGGAAGAGAGCCCGGACGTCGGGTTCGTCGTCCGCGATGAGGATCCGTTTGTTCATCGCCGACGGGTCGGGCATCCCCGGTCCTCCAGAAGGGCCACAGGGTACCGGGAATCTAGCTCGCCGCGACGACACGCCCCCACTGCTCGTCGAGTCGCTCGGAGGAGACCTTCACCGCGGTGCCTAGATCCTGCGTGAACAGCTGCACGCGATACTCCTCCAGGAGCCAGCGGTACCCGCGCAGCTCGACTCGCGCGAGCACCGACAACCGGTCGCGCTGCGCCGTCGCAACACGCCACCGCTCGATGTACGGCGCGATCCGCGCCAGTTGCTCGCCGTCGCGTTTTACGCCCGAGCCGCGGACCCGATCGAGCCGCGCACCGATCGACGCCACGTACCTCGGGAACTGCGCCAGCCAACCCGGCGGAGTGTCCGCCAGAAACCCGTCGCAGAACAGCGCTTCGACCTGCTCCTCCATGTCCCGCGCGGCCGCTTCGTGCTTCTCTCCCACGAGGTCGTCCAGACGCAGGCGCAGGCGGTGATGGTCGTCGATGATCTTCGCCACCAACGCAAGCATCGCCGCGGTGTGCGCCTCGAGATCGCCGTAGCCGGCGTCGAGGCGTTGCTCGAACGCGCGCTGCGTTCGGATATCAGGATCGTCGGCGAGGAAGGCCCGCCCGACGATCGCCAGCCCGATCTGATCGAGCAGGTCGCCCGCGCTTCCAAGCGTTGCGAACTTGAGCTTGATGGACTCGAGCCCGCCGCGCTCGCGGAGCCGGTACTTCAGCTCTTCGCGCACCGCGATCGCGAAGAGCCTGCGCAGCCCGTTGCGGGAGGTCTCACGCGCCGCGGGCACCGACTCACGCACGCGCAGTGCGACGCTGCGCCCCGCGTCCTCGATCGCGGGGTACGCGAGGACGCTGGTCTCGCCGACGCGCACGCGCACCGACTCAGGCAGGTCGCCGAAGTCCCACGAAGTGATGCCCGTCCGGTTCCACGCGCCATCCGCGACGTGCTCCAGCTCGCGCGCGATCCGCCCCGCGAGCTCCCGCTTGAGCAGGGCCAGGTCCCGGCTCGCCGCGATGCCCTTGCCATCGGCGTCGGTCACGATGACCCGCAGCCGCTGGTGCTCTGGCACCTCCACGTTCATCCACGCGCTGGCGTCCACCGCGCCGCCACGCTCGCGCGCGATGAACTCGTTGAGCGCCGCCATCAGCGGGCGGTCCCCCCGCTTCCCCTCGCTCTCGGCGAATCGCTCCGCGACGTTCGGCGCCGGGCCCATCGCGCGTCGGACGTCCTTCGGAAGCCCCTTCAGCAGCGACTTCACCCGCTCGGGCACCATCGCCGGGACCGCCCAGTCGCACGCCGCCTCCGTCAGGTCGGTCAGCTTCGAGAGCGGCACGCGCAGGCTCACGCCGTCGTCCTGCTCGCCCGGCGCGAACTTGTACTGCAGATCCAGACGCTGCCCGCTCACCTCGACCCCGTCCGGGAACGACTCCATTGAAGCGTCCGGCGCGCCGGGATTCAGCACGTCCGCCTCGGCCATCATCAAGAGGTCCGGATCATCTCGCTCGATGCGCTTCCGCCACCGCTCGAAGTGGCGCAGGCTCGTCACGTCATCCGGGAGCCTCGCCGCGTAGAACTCAAAGAGCCGCTCCGCCTCGGCGACCAGATCACGCCGACGGAGCTTCTCCTCGCGCAGCCGTGCCTGCTCGATGGTCTCGGCGTTGCGCTCAAAGAACTTCCCGCTGACCCGCGCCGCGCCCCGGACCAGTGCGTGATGGATGAACAGGTCCCGCGCCTTGCGCCGATCGATCTTCGCGTACGGCACGGTCCGCTTCGCGATCACCTCGAGCCCCGCGTACGTCACGCGCTCGTGCGCCATCGCCTTGCCCTGCTTGCGCGCCCAGAACGGGTCCGAGTGCGTCCGGAGCACGATGTGCTCGGCGAACTCCTCGATCCACTCCGCGTTCACCTTCGCGACGGTTCGCGCGTAGATCTTGGTCGTGTGGACCATCTCCGCCGCGACCACCCATTCCGGTTTGTCTTCGAAGAGCGTGGAGCCAGGAAAGAGATGGAACTTCGTGCCGTGTGTTCCGAGGTACTCGTGCCCATCGCCCCGTCGGCCAATGTTGCAGAGCAGACCGCTCAGGATCGCGCGGTGGATCGCGGCTTCGGACGCCGGTTCGTCGCCCGACGTCTCGCCCATCTCGCGCACGATCGAGCGGAGTTGACGCTGCACGTCCGTCCATTCCCGCATCCGCAGGTACGACACAAACCTTCGCTTGCACCACTTGCGCACCTGCCCGCTGCCGTGCGCTTTGGCGTGCTGCTCGTACGCCTTCCACAGTGCGAGCAGCGACAGAAAGTCTGACTCCGGATGCGCGAACTCCTCGTGCGCCGCGTCCGCCGCGTCGCGCTGGTCCATCGGACGCTCACGCGGATCGGGGAGCGAGAGCACGCTCGCGATCACCAGCACCTCGCTCAACGCGCCGCTCTCGGCACCGGCCAGGATCATCCGTCCGAGCCGCGGGTCGATCGGCAGCCTCGCGAGCCGACGCCCGACATCCGTCAGATCGTGCGCCGCGTCGATTGCTCCGAGCTCGCGCAGCGTCTCCATGCCGTCGCGGATCATGCGCTGGCGCGGCGGCTCGACGAAGGGGAACGTCTCGATCTCCCCGAGGCGCAGCGCCTTCATCTGCAGGATCACGCTCGCGAGGTTCGAGCGCAGGATCTCCGGATCAGTGAACGCGGGGCGTGATTCGAACTGCGTCTCTTCGTACAGCCGGATGCAGACACCGTCGCGCAGCCGCCCGCATCGCCCCTTGCGCTGATCCGCCGATGCCTTCGACACCGGTTCGACCCGCAGCCCTTGCACTTTCGAGCGCGCGTTGTATCTGCTGATGCGCGCCGTGCCGGTGTCCACGACGTACCGGATACCCGGCACGGTGAGCGAGGTCTCCGCGACGTTCGTCGCGAGCACGATCCGCCGCCCGCCGTGCGCCTTGAAGACGCGGTCCTGCTCCGCCGCCGACAGCCGCGCGTACAGCGGCAGGATCTCCGGGTGCGGCTCACCCGGGATGCGGTGCCGGTCCAGCGCCTTGGCCGCCTCCCGGATCTCACGCTCGCCCGGCAGAAAGACGAGCACGTCCCCTTGCCCCATCGACGCGAGATCGTCCACCGCGTCCACGATCGCGCGCACCTGCCCCTCGCGCTCGCGCGATTCGTGCTCCGCGGTCCACGGGCGATAGAGCGTCTCGACCGGATACGTGCGTCCGCTCACCTCGATGACCGGAGCGCCGTCGAAGTGCTTGCTGAACGACGCCGGATCGATCGTTGCCGACGTGACGATCACTTTCAGGTCGTCGCGGCGTTCGAGCAGGTGACGGAGGTAGCCGAGCAGAAAGTCGATGTTAAGCGAACGCTCGTGCGCCTCGTCCACGATGATGCAGTCGTACGCGTTGAGCCAGCGATCGCGCTGCACCTCGTTGAGCAGTACGCCGTCGGTCATCACCTTGATGTGCGTCTCGGGGTTCGACTGGTCGCCGAAGCGCACCTTGTAGCCCACGCTCCCGCCGAGCGGGACCTTGAGTTCTTCCGCGACGCGCGACGCAACGGAACGCGCCGCGATCCGACGGGGCTGCGTGTGCCCGATCATCCCGTTGACGCCGAGCCCGACGTCGAGGCAGATCTTCGGCAGCTGCGTGGACTTGCCCGACCCCGTCTCGCCGCACACAACCACCGCCCGATGGTCGCGCAACACCTCCGCGATCTCGTCGCGACGCTGTGCGATCGGGAGCTCGGCCGGGTACGAAACCTTCGGCACGCTTTGTGCGCGTTTGGCCCGGAGTTCGACCGCGCGTTCGATCGCGCGGGCCACCTCATCGACCGATTCGCGATTCCCACGCCGCGGGCGCCGCGATTCGCCCCGCGCGTCGCGCAGACGCCGGCGAAGCGCATGCCGATCCGCGATCGTGCACGATCGGAGCATCTCGTCGAGTTGGCGGGACGTGGCGGGCATCGGCTTCGGCTCTGCGAATGCCGATCGTAGAAGCCAATCGATCGCTCAACCGCCGGCATGCAGAAACAGGAAGACGCTCCCCGCGACGGCGATCGCCGCACCCACCGCCGCGCGAAGAGTCACCCGCTCGCGGTACACCAGGACGGCGAAGGGCAGGATCATCACCGGGGCGAGCGAGCAGAGCGTCATCGCCACCCCAAGCGGCGTGCGGTCCGCCGCCACCAGTGACATCCACACGCCCAGATAGGGGCCGACAACCGCGCCCATCACCGTGAGCGCGTACCCCACGGGCCGGCTGCCGATGCGCCGCGCCCGCGCCGCGTAGTGATGCGGGCGATTCCGTCCCGACGCATAGATCAAGATGATCGGAAGCATGCCGAGCAGCCCGAAGATCATGCGGACGTACGTCGCGGGCTGCGGGTCGATGAGTTGGTCCTCCGCGACGACGCCGTGCCCCATCCCCAGCTTGCTGAGCAGCAGTCCGCCCGCCTGCGTCGCCGCCGCGAGCACCGCGAGGAGATACCCACGTTTGACGTGCGGGTGCGGCTCATCGTCCGTCTTGATGTGCGTCCGCTCGGAGACCACCCACGCGACGCCGCCGACCGTTACCGCAATGCCGAGCATCGCCCCCCAGCCGATCGCCTCGCCCACGAATATCCACCCGAAGGCGACCGCGAAGATGGGCGTGGTTGTCATCACGAGCAGTGCGCGCCGTGGTCCGATGTCTACGAACGCCGTGAAAAGCGCCTGATCGCAGATCGTCAGCCCGACGATCCCGGACGCCGCGAGGTACGCGATCTGTGCGCCCGTCGCCTCGGGCCACCACGTGCCGGCGACGAGCCGAAAGGTCACCGCGTGGATCAGCACCGCGACGATCAGCCGCAGCGTGTTGACCATCGTCGAACCGATCCGCTTGCCCGCCGATGTGAAGCACATCGACGTCAACACCCACAGAAACGACGTCGCCACGCCCGCGGCGGGTCCGACAAACGCGTCCAGCGAATTGGGCTCGGGCGGGGCGGACAAGGGCGGGACTGTAGCCGCTCGCACTATCCTGACCGGATGACCGAGACACCACCGCCGCCCAAGCAAGACCAGAGCACGCCACGCCAACACAAGCGCGGCCCCTTCGAGGTCTTCCTCGCGACCGTCGAATGGCTCGGGAACTGTCTCCCCCACCCCGTCACGCTCTTCTTCCTCTTCGCGCTCGGCGTTGTGATCATCAGCGGGATCACCGGCAGCGACTTCATCTGGGAGGGCGGCCTCGCCGTCGAAGACCCCCGCCCCGAAGGCGCAAAGGGACGCGCCGAGGACGGCATGATCCGCGCACACTCGCTCTTCTCGGGCGGGGGCCTGCGCTACATCACCACCAACCTTGTCACCAACTTCACCGACTTCGTCCCGCTCGGAACCGTGCTGGTCGCGCTGCTCGGTGTCGGCGTTGCAGAAAAGTCCGGCCTGCTCGGCTCGGCGATCCGTGCGATCGTCCTTTCGGCGCCGAAGAACCTGGTCACGGTTGTCGTCGTCTTCGCTGGAATCCTGAGCAATACCGCCAGCGAGATGGGCTACGTCGTGCTCATCCCGCTCGCCGCCGTGATCTTCCACGCCGTGGGCAGGCACCCATTCGCCGGTCTTGCCGCCGCGTTCGCAGGAGTCTCGGGCGGATACTCCGCGAACCTGCTCATCGGAACCGTCGATCCCCTGCTCTCGGGCATTACCGAAGAAGCCGCCCGCTTCATCGACCCGACATACAAGGTGCTCCCGACCGCGAACTGGTTCTTCATGATCGCGAGCACGTTTCTGATCACGATCATCGGCTCGCTTGTCACGATGTTCATCGTCGAGCCTCGCCTCGGTACCTACGACGTGAACAAAGCGGATGAATCCGTCGATCGAAACCCGAAGCTCGACCGACTCTCGCGGCTCGAAGTCAAGGGTCTTCTGTGGTCACTGGTCGCGTGTACCGGCGTGAGCCTGCTCTTCGTGTGGGCCGCGGGTCCGATGGCGAACCTCTTCGGTGCGATCCCGGGCTGGGGGATCATGCGCGATCCCGAATCCGGTTCGCTCGAACCCTTCCTCGACTCGGTCGTCGCAATGATCTTCATCTTCTTCGTGATCCCCGGGTTCGTCTACGGGCGCATCGTGGGCACGATGAAGAACGACCGCGACATCATCGACGCCATGGCCCACGCCATGAGCACCATGGGTCTCTACATCGTGCTCGTCTTCTTCGCCGCCCAGTTCGTCGCGTTCTTCAAGGAGAGCAATCTCGGCGGGATCCTCGCGGTCGTCGGGGCCGACACCATCCAGGCGCTCAGCCTCGATAACCCGCTCGTCTTCATCCCCTTCATCCTGATGTGCTGCTTCGTGAACCTCATGCTCGGCAGCGCTTCGGCGCAATGGGCCGTTACCGCGCCGATCTTTGTGCCCATGCTGATGTACGTCGGCTACAGCCCCGAGGTCATCCAGGCGGCGTACCGCATCGGCGACTCCACCACCAACATCATCACGCCCATGATGTCCTACTTCGGGCTCATCCTCGCCTTCGCTTGCCGATACGACCGCAAGCTCGGCATCGGGACGCTCGTCTCCACGATGCTCCCGTACTCGATCTGTTTCTTCCTGGGCTGGGTTGCGCTCTTCTACATATGGGTCTTCGCGCTCGGGCTCCCGGTCGGACCAGATGCGCCGACCTACTTCGACGCCAGCGCCATCCCCACCGCGCCATAGCACTCAAACGGCGCCATCCACCGACCGATCGAGGTGATACGACTCGCTCCGCCGCGAACACCAGTGCGCTTCGATCGCGCGCAGCGCTTCAGTCGGCGGCAGCACACGCAGCGCCGCGCGATCCTCGAACAGCCCGAACCGTTCCAGCGTCTCGATCGCATCCGGGCAGTCGAAGTTGATCTCAACACCGAAGTGTTCGAGCAGCCACATCTCGACGCGGTCGTCGATCGCCCGCTCGCTGACGAGCTTTCCCTCGTCGTCCGCGGCGAGGAACGCGTACGCAAGCAGCGCCTCCTTCACCTCCTCGCGCCCCACCATCGCGACGAGCGTCGCGAGCACGCCGTTGTTGTTCGCGACCGTCTGGTAGTACAGGTGGTGCGTGCGCTGCGAGTTGCGGAAGTGCTTCGTCCGCCGGTAACCGAAGAAAGATCGCATCGCGAGCCCGCCCAGCGCAACGACCGCGACCCAGAGGATCTGCGTCGCCGCAAAGGTTGCGCCGGCGACGATCTGCGAGACCTTCGTCACGAGCCCACCGAGCGCACCCGCGCCACCACCGAAAACCTTCGCCTTGTCGAAAAGGCTCATCTGCACTTCCGCGTGCGGCAGCAATGCTTCCAGATCTGCCACCGGGATGTCGCGAAACATCTTCAGAATGATCGTGGGGTCGTCCGCCATCTGCACGATCACAACGAGCCGGCGGTAGACCTCGACTTCGTGCTCGATACCGCTCCGCGGGCGGCGCCACGAACGCCTGCGACGTGTCGCGCTCGACCGACCACGCACGAACAACTCCAGGCGCGTCACGCGTTCCGGATCGACGCGTACCCGCAGCCCGTGCGTGTTCGCCTCCGCGAGCGCCTGCTCGATCTGCACCTCGTTCAACCGCTCGAAGTTCGCCTTGTCGAACAGGTATCGCAGCCGGTTCAGCAGCGATCGTGCGCGCTCATCGCCCTGCGCAATGGCCGGATCGTCGAGCAGCACCGTGTCGCGGTGCGGATCGAACGAGGCGTACAACCTTGAGAGCTGGTCCTGAAATTCGGACGTCTCAAGATCGACCGCACGATCGAGCCATTCGAACAGGCCGCTCGCCGCGGCGCTCACCGAATGAAACCGTGCCGGATCCGACGCGATCGCCGAAACCAGATCCTCCGGGCGGATCGGCAGGAAGCGATCGTCCGGGTGTTCGAGCTGTTCGCGCAGCGACTCGGGGTGATCCGTTTGAGACTGCCGGGCCCCGTCGTCGTGCATGCGCGGCAATCTACCGGCTCGCGGCTCAGCCGGTCTCGCGGGTCCGTCAGGAGATGACCAGCATGCGGGGGCCTCCTCCCTGATCGAACCCGCGTTCCACGCTTGAGGCTGCCAAGGACCACAGATGGACACCCAAACGGATACCCGACTCGCAGCACTTCAACCCGAAGACCCTTCGAATACCCAACTACAATGCGAACGCATTTCGCGGCCCGCCGCCTTTGAGGCATGCGCACCTGACGCATCCACGCGACCGCGCCGCCGCACCGACGTCTACCCTCTCGACGCGCGAACCGACGCGCACGCCCCCGCCGAGGCACCGATGCAAGCACTCCTCGTCGAAGACAGCCCGGCCGACTCGATGCTCTTCGGTGCTTATCTCGAAGACGCGCCCTTCATCTCTCACGTGCATCGCGCCAAGCGGCTCTCCGAAGCGCTCGACGCGCTCTCCGCTCGCCGATTCGATCTCATCATCCTGGACCTCGGGCTGCCCGACGCCAGCGGGCTCGAAGCCTTCCACGCGATCCGCGACCACGCGCCGACGAGCCCCGTGATCGTGCTCACCGGGCTCGATGACGATGCGCTGGCTCAGCAGGCCGTTCATGATGGCGCACAGGACTTCCTGCTGAAGCCGGAACTCGACGCGGCCATCCTCGCGCGCGCCGCGCGTTATGCGATCGAACGCAGCCGCGCGCAACGCGAACTCGCGCTGATGCAATCGCTCACGATGGCGCTCTCCACCGCCGAGAGCACGGGGGAGGCCCTCGAAACCGCGCTCTCCCTTACGGGAAACGCCTCCGGCTGGGAGAGCGGGCTCGCCTGGATGCCCGTCGTCGGTACCGGACGCTGGCGACTCGCCGCATCCTGGTCGCGTCTCGGCGCACCGCCCCCAAGCGAGCGTACCGACGCCGACCCCTTCGACCCCGCCGGCACGTTCGTCAAACACGTCATGGACTCTGAAAGCGCCACATGGATCGCCGATCTTTCCGCGTCGGATCCCGACGCGTTCGAGCGCGTCCGCGGCTCGCTCGGGATGAAAGCCGCGCTCGGGGTCCCCATCCGCACGAAGCGGGAGACCGTCGCCGTTCTGGCGCTCTTCGTCCGCGACGTGCGCGCGCAGGACGAACGGCTCGCGCGACTCGTCGGCGCTTCACTCGCCCCGCTCGGCCCGGTCCTCGCGCGACGACGCGCCGAGGACACCCTCTCTGAATACCGCCTCCATCTCGAGGACCTCGTCGCCGAACGCACCGCGGCACTCGAAACCTCGATGAACCAGCTCCGTGACGCCGACCGCCTCGCCTCCATCGGCACGCTCGCAGCCGGGCTCGGGCACGACATGCGAAACATCCTGCTGCCCATCCGATGCCGCCTCGACACGGTCGAAGCGGCGATCCACACGCCCGATTCGCGCAGCGCGATCTCCGAGGTCCGCAAGTGGCTGAGCTACCTGGAAGAAATTTCGTCGGGGCTCCGCGATCTCGCTCTCGATCCCGACGCCCCACCCGACGAAGCCGAATCCACCGACATCCGCGACTGGTGGGAAGAGGTCGGCCTGCTGCTCGCCCGGGGCGTGCCCGGTTCCGTGGGACTCGACACCAAGATCGACGCCGATCTCCCGATGATCCGTGTCGCGCGCTACAAGCTGACGCAAGCCGTGCTCAATCTCGTCGTCAACGCGGGCGAGGCGATGGACGACGCCGGTCGCATCACCGTGATCGCGCGCCGCGGTGAGGATGCCCACAGCGTGCGCGTCTCGGTGCGCGACGACGGCCCCGGGATGCCCCCCGCGATCGCCCGCCGCGCCGCCGACCCGTTCTTCACAACCAAAACCCGCGGGCTCTCCACCGGCATGGGCCTCAGCCTCGTCCGCGGCGTCGTCAACGCTTGTG
>JBCDCB010000042.1:0-28028 GCA_039182735.1 Planctomycetota bacterium | reverse complement strand
GCCAATTCCGCCACTCGCGCGTGTTGGGGCGAGCCGGAACCGGCCCGCATTTGAGAGCGACAAGCCTACCCGCCTGCGCCGACCACTTCCAGCGGTTCATGGGGATCCGCCGGGGCTATCCTCGGCACATGGCGGAGCGGGCTGCAACGAGGTCATCGGACCCCCTGCGGGCGGGGCGGGACGCGTGATCGACGCGCGGATCCGCCCCATGTCGCGCGAGGAGGTCGCCGCGGGCGAGCTCGCACGCCTCGACCTGCTCGACCGTCTCGAGCCCGCGCCGAGGCAGGCCGTCCTCGGATGGGTCAGCGTGATCGCGATCGCCTTCGTCTTCACGATCATGTGCGCCGGCGTGCCCGCCGCCATCCTCGGGACCATGCTCGGCGGGGGGCTCAAGCTCGGGCTTGTCGTCCTCACGATCGCCTTCTTCGTTTTCTCGGCGCTCTTCATGAACCTGCTGCGCGCCGACCGGACGTACTTCGGCACCGTGCTCAACAAGCTCGACCGCGACATCGCCGAGGGCCACGTCGAGCACATCGATGTCATCGCAGAGGACGCGTGGGTGCTCCGCGATGAGACCGGCGTCTTCGCCTGGCTCTACCTCGTGGACGGGTCCGGCCCGGGCTACTTCTTCGTCGAGTTCGGCTCACTGCCCGACGACGGCATCCGCAATCACGACCCGTACCGCGTCCCGCGACGCATCGCGCTGCGCCGCCTCCCGCTCTCCGGCGTCATGCTTTCGCAGGCCACCGAACTCAGCGACTACGCCGACCACACAGACGCGCTGCTCGTGCCCGACTCGTTCATCCGATTCGATCCGCTCGACCTGCCGCGCCTGCGCGTCGCGCCGCTGCGCGAATACCCGCGTGCCATCCGCGAAGCGATCCATCTCGCGCAGGGGCTCGGCGATGAAACCGGGCTCGTGTGAGCCTCAGGTGATCCAGCGCCCGCCGTCCACCCGCACGACCTGCCCGGTGAGGTAGGTCGCGTCGAGCGCGAGCCATCGCACGGTTTCCGCGGCTTCTTCGGGCGTGCCCGGGCGATCCAGCGGCACGCGCTTCAGGTACCGCTGCTGGGAGGCCTCGTCCGACTCGTACCCTTCGTCGGGCCACTCGACGACGCCCGGGGCTACGCCGTTGACACGCACCTCTGGCGCAAGGTTGAGTGCGAGCACGTTGATGAGTTCGACGAGCGCCGCCTTGCTCATCGCGTACGCCAGATGCCCCGCACGCGGGCGGCCCATCGCGTGGATATCGCACATCGCGACCACCGCGCCGCCTCCGGGACGATCGCTCGCGCGCAGCAGGGGGGCGAGGCGGCTCGAGAGCAGGGCGGGGGCCGCGGCGTTCACCCGGTACTGCGCAAGCAGCTCATCGGCGCTGAGCTTCTCCAGCGGGCTCGGCGCATAGACCGAGGCGTTGTGCACCAGCACGTCGAGTCTCGGCAGTTCGCGCGCGAGGCGCTCGCCCGCGTCGGTCACCGAATCGAGATCATCCAGGTCCAGCGCACACCCGTCGGCTTCGCGATCGAGTTCGCGCACCTCGCCCGCCAACGCCATCGCTTCGTCCTCGCTGCTGCGGTACGTGGTCAGCACATCGCATCCGGCCCGCGCCAGCGCCAGGCACGAGGCGCGACCGACGCGCTTCGCGCCGCCCGTCACAAACGCGATGGGGCGATCGCCGGAAAACACGCTCATCCGTTGGGCCCGCCTCCCGGCAGCGGGTCCGTGGGCTCGTCGCCTTCGCCCTCTGCTTCCGCCCGGCGTCCCGCGATCCGCCACGGATCGGGCGGGGGCACCACGCGATCGTCCCGCGCACGCTTCTGCTTGGCCCGGTCGCCGGTCCGGCGCACGTACCGAAGAATCGTCAGCACCAGGATCGCGAAGAGCAGCACGAGCACGAGCGACACGATGCCCAGCAGCGTCACGAACGTGAGCGAGCGGATCTCCTGCTGATCCGTGGGTGCCGAGGCGAGCAGCGTCCCGAGTGTGTCGAACATCACACCACGGTACGTCCGGATTCCCGCGCGTGTCCGCTGTTTGCAGCCCGGTCGGGTTGGTGTGCCCGATAGGATCTCCGCATCGGGCTTCGTGCGAGGGGAGCATCCCGCGCGCGGTGTGACCCGTACAACCAGACCGGGCGCGCCGCGCCGCTCGTCGAAGGCGAGCGGGAATCGCGCCGATTCGGAAGACGTCGTGTGCGAGCACGGTTGGTTCGCAGACGACGCCTGCCCCGCTCTCGGGGCGACAAGGAGCCCGCATGCGCAGCTTTGTGTCACGGATGATCGTTTCGTCGCTCGCGGCGCTGACCACCATCACGCCCGCGGCGATCGGCGCCGGCGCGGCGGACTACCGCGCCCTCGCCGCCTGGTCCGACCAGGTCTGGCGCGACGCCGGCGAAGGACGCATCACCCAGCCGCTCGATCTGCTCGACGGCATGCCGCTCACCAGCGACGTCCGCGGGCTCGAGACCTTCGACAGCGCCGTCGGGCGTTTCCGCGACAACCTCGCCAAGCGCGACCAGCAGAAACTCGAACGCCTCGACGAGGTCGAGGACGAGCTCGATGACTCGATCGCCGAGCAGGAACTGCTCAAGGCGCTCGGGTCGGTCATCGAATGGCACGAGCTCTCGGAAGACAAGACCGGCGTGATGCGCGACGCGCGCGTGCGCTCGCTCGTCGCCGAGGCGGTCCGCGAGGCCGAGCTCGCCGAGCACGAGGGGCGTTGGCTCGACGCGCACGCGCACTACAACGTGCTGAACCTGCTCTTCGAGCGCGAGCGCACGTACGCGGACGATCTCCGGAGGCTGAGCAATCGGCTGGTGATGATGCGCCTCTACACGCCGCGCGCCTTCCACGACCTGCGCAACGCACGCCTCGTCGAACTCGGGGAAGACCCGCTCCCGCCCTTCAATCAGACCGCCGACGACTGGCAGGACCGCCTCCGCGGGATCAACCAGTCGATGGTCTTCAAGGCCATCGCCAACGCCCGGCGCGCGCACGTCGATGATGTCTCGCTCCAGACCATGTTGCTCGGCGGGTACGACGCGCTGCGCACCATGGTCACCACGCGTGACCTCTCCCAGGCCTTTGCCGCGCTCGACGACCCCATCCAGCGCCGCGCCTTCCTCGACCACGTCGACGATTCGATCGAGGGCGTCCACCAGGCGGGCGATGCGCTCGATACCGGCGATCTCTACTACGCCCTCCGCGGGCTGCTCGAAGCCAACCAGTCGTCCATCGATCTCCCGCGCCAGGCCCTGCTCCATGAGTTCGCCAACGGCGCCATGTCTCGACTCGACGACTTCAGCGAGGTCGTCTGGCCCGACGCGCTCGCCGACCTCCAGCGCACCACCGACGGCGCCTTCACCGGCGTCGGCGTGCAAATCTCCCACAACGACGCGAGCGAGCTCGAGGTCGTCACCCCGCTCGCCGGCACACCCGCCGCCCGCGCCGGGATCAAGCCAGGCGACATCATCCGCTCCGTGGACGGCGAGCCCACCCTCGGGATCACGCTCAATCAGGCCGTCGATCGCATCACCGGCAAACCCGGGACCAATGTCGTGCTCGGCATCGAACGCGCCGGCGAGGACCAGATCACCGAAGTCGTCCTCACCCGTGCGCGCATCCCCATCGTCAGCGTCAAAGGTTGGGACCGCACCGGCCCCGGTGAATCCGACTGGGACTGGTTCATCGACAACGAGTACAACATCGGCTACGTCCGCATCACGCAGTTCACCAAGGACACCGCCCGCGACCTCCGCGCCGCCATCCGCGAGATGCAGCTCGACGACGCCACCGGGCTCATCCTCGACCTCCGGTTCAACCCCGGCGGGCTGCTCAACGAAGCCGTGGACATGGTCTCCTTCTTCTCCAGCAATACCACCGTCGTCACGCAGGAAGATGGGCGCGGACGCGTTGTCGAACGCCAGCGCTCGCGCCGAGGCATCGACGTCATGGGCGACATGCCCGTTGTCGTCCTTATCAACGGTGGCTCGGCGTCCGCATCCGAAATCGTCGCCGGCGCACTCCAGGATCACGGCAAGGCGATCGTCGTCGGCGAACGCTCCTACGGCAAAGGCACCGTGCAGCAGGTCTTCGACCTCGGCGGCGGCGCCGCGTTCCGACTCACCACCCAGTACTACCGCCTCCCAGAAGGTCGCCTCATCCACCGCCGTCTGCACGACGACGACGCCGACTGGGGCGTCGTCCCCGACGTCACCGTCGAGATGCTGCCCGCGCAGATCGGGGACTCGCTCCGCATCCGCCAGGACGCCGACATCGTGGACTTCGACGGGCGCGGTCGCCTTATCCCCGACCCCGATCGACCGAATCCGGACGACCTGCTCACGCAGGGCCTCGACCCGCAGCTCGAGACCGCGCTGCTGCTCCTCCAGAGCCAGGTCGTGATCAAGCAGGTCGCCGAGCCCCACCTCGTCAACGCCCCCGGGCGGCGAGACCGCCCGCGGATCCGCTGAGCGCGATGGCCCGAAACTTCGCCTCGGGGCCTCTCTTACGCCGATAGGCGACTCATGGCGTCGGATCGTCCCGACACGCTGGTGATCGCCGACGGCGGGGTGCCGTGGGCCGTCGCCGCGCTCATGGGCAACCTGCCCGAACGCCACCAGCCGTGGGTCGGGCCCGTAGGCGTGTCGATGGGCGGCGAGGTTGTCAGCGAGGCGATGCACCGCGCGGTGCAGGAACTGGCGGATATCCACCTCTTCGCCCAGCCGATGCACACGAGCGAGAAGCCCGAGCGCCTGACCGACACCACGGGCCTGCTGCTCGCCGCCGCCCGCGACGCGCGCCGCCTCAACTGCCAGCGCGTGCTGTGGCCCGTCTGCTGCGGGGACGACGTGACCGGGCTCTACCGGGCCGCGGAACTCGCGGCATTGCTCGGGCGCGTCGTGAGCGTGGAGTCCGCGCCGAGCGACCGGATCGGGCCGACGCCCGAGGTCGTGATCGAGGTCCCGCTGGCGGATCTCACCGAGGCGCAGGTCGCCGACCTCGCGCTGGATCTGGATCTCGCGACCGCCTCCTGCTGGTTCGAGCAGCCCGGCGCGACGCCCGGCGAGGGCTCCGCACGCTGGAAAGGCGCCCTCCGCACCGCGCAGTCGGCCCGTCTGGGGCATCTCGCCGGCTCCGCGTAGAGCCGGGCGTTGCCATCGATCCGGCGGGGGCTATACTCGTCTCTTCCCGCGTGGGGTCCCGCGCGGCGATATTCAGTCAGCAATCGCACGACCACGTGTCACGAGCCCCGGAGCGATCGACATGAGCGCCCCTACCGACCGCTACGCCGTCATCGAAGACAGCGGCACCCAGATCAAAGCCTCCGTCGGCGACGTCCTCACCGTCGATCTCCGCGAGCTCGCAGACGACGCCTCGTCGATCACCTTCGACAAGGTCCTCGCCGTCGGCGGCCCCGACGGCTCGACCATCGGCCAGCCCTACGTCGATGGCGCCACCGTCGTCGCCGAGATCACCGAGCGCGAGTTCAAGGACAAGAAGATCGACGTGGTGAAGTTCAAGCGTCGCAAGGGCTACCGCGTCAAGCAGGGCCACCGCCAGCGCTACGTCAAAGTCACCGTCACCGACATTAACGGCTGATCCCGTTCCGACGCCGCGCCTCGGTCACACGAACAACTCACCGATCCGCGAAGGGGCCGGAATTGAACCGGCCTCTTGTCACGCGCGACGCGTCCAGCTCGCCGGCGCTCGGCCCGGTCCCACGCCCGAACTGCGGCTCGAGGAACTGACGACGACGCTCCTCGCCGCTGAACCCGACCGGGCGCAGGCTGATCGAGAACGACAGATCCTCGGTGATGTTGTCCACGTCGAAGCCCACGTCGAGCGTCCACTGCGGGAAACGCCGGATCAACCGCGCGCCCACGCCCTGGAACTCGTCTTCCGTGAAGTCGATCGTCCCAAAGAGCGAGACGGCGTACTTCCGCGTCAGCTCGTAGCGCGCGCCCGCGTCGAGCAGCGACGCGCGCGGCGCATCGAGGCTGCGGTACTCGACGAACGAGCTGAACCCGAAGCCGTGATCGATCAGCAGCCCCGCCGTCCCGCGCGGGAAGAGCTCCTGGTCCACGTCGTAGATGATGCTGCCGGCGACGGTCACGGCGTCGGTCAGGTTGAGCACACCCTCTGCCGTCACGAACTCGCCGAGATTGCTGAGCTCCGGACGCGCATCGTTGAAGCTCCCAAAGGGTGAGTCACGGGGCGTCTCGTCGCTCGACCAGACGTAGTTCACGTCGAGCACGAGCCAATCCACGCTGCGCCAGCGGCCCGGCCCGCCGCGCTTGGTCTGCCACGTCTGGCGCACGCCCGCGCGGACGCTCGTGCCGTCAGCGACCGACTCAACCTCATCGTCGTAGATGAACAGGTCATCCTGCTCGATGCTGGTGCCGGCGGTCCAGAATGTCACGCTCGGCTCGATGATGTGACGCACGCGGTGCAGATCGAAGAACTCCGACTCGACACTGTCATCCACGCGCACGAACGTCGTGCTCGTGCGCACGCCCGCGCCGCCCCAGAAGCGGACGTTGTCGTCGTCATCGCGACCGCCGAAGTCCTCGAATCCCTCGTCGTACGCGGTCACACGCCCCGCCGCGAAGGGCACGATGTTGACCGGGCCCCACGTCAGCGGCACCTCGATCTCTTGCCGCGTATCAGCGCGGAGGCGCACGTCTTCATCGACGCCCTGCGCGCGCAGCGCGTCGGCGATGTTCGTGTTCGGCGCGATCCCGAACGCCGACTGCGAGCGGCGCGCCGTGTCGAATCCGAACCGGTTGACGTCCGGCTCGTTGAGCTGCGCGCGCGCCGCGCCCACGCGGTACTCGCTCGAATACGAGATCAACCCGCCGAAGAGGTCGTCGCCGAACCGCGAGTAGCGGACTTCGGGCAGTTTCGCGGTCTGGTACCCGAGCGATTGCAGCAGATACTCGTTGGGCGTGAAGTCGTTGAATGAGCCGCGCACTTCCGCGGAGAAGATCGCGTTGCGATCGAGCGCACGGATGTAGACGGAGTTCGTGAACTCGCGCCGGGTCTCAGCGAGGTCCTCGAAGAACGCATCGACGAACGCCTCGTCGCTGATGTACGAGCCCTCGAGGAAGAGCGTCCACGTCTCATCGATGCGGAAGACCTGCTCCGCGGTGACGATCGCGCGGTGCTCGCCGTCGCGATCGATCTCGGCGCCGCTGGTGAACTCGTCGGTCCCGTTGTCGAAGATCCAGTAGGCGAAGAGCTCGCCGCGCCCGTCCTGATCGTCCCATCCGATCTCGGTGCCGATCCCGACGCCGCGCTCGATGTAGCCGTCGATCAGCAGTTCAGCGCGTTCGCCCGGTCTTCGATCGACGCCGAGCAGCGTGTACAGGTCCCACTCGGTCCCGATGACGGCAGATCCGTTGTCATTGCCCACACGCAGCCCGCGCAGGGGGCTCGGTCGCGGCTCGCCGCGCACGCTCGGCAAGCCCAGCACGGGCGTGGTGCCTACGCGGAACTCCACGCCGCGCGCATCGACCAGCGTGCGCGAATCGTCCGCCAGCGGATCGCCCTGAATAGCACGGGATTCTCGGGTGATGGTCACGTCAGTCGCGCCGATCGAGAAGTGCGGCTCCGCGAAGGCCACGTTCGCCAGCGTCACGTTCTGTGCGCTCCACTGCGACAGTGATTCCTGGCGGATCTCTTCGGCACGCATGTAGAGCGGCATGCCGCGACGGGCGTCGTACGTCCAGAAGACCGCGTCGAGGACCACCGCGCGCTGCGTGCGCACGTCGTAGTAGACACGCGTGCCGCGCAGCGTGAAGCGCCCGTCCGTCACGACCACGTCGCCCTCGACGTACACGCCCTCGATGTCGTCCGCGCCGTATTGGAAACGCCGCGGGTCGGCGTCGTCACCCAGGAAGACCACCGCGCGCTCGCCGCGAAGCTGTGCCGCGTTGATCTCGGTCACCGATTGCACCTGCACCGCGATGCCGCCCTGCAGCATAATCGCGTAGCGCCCGGGCTCGCGCTCGACGACCTCGATCTCCTCGGAGACCAGCGTGACCACGCCTTCCCGCGGCTCGAGTACGCGCGCACGCCCGACCCCGCTCGGCCACTGCCCCGCACCATCGGGCGGCGCGATCCACGTCTCTCGCGTCGGCGGCATATCCGGCGACCGGCGCGCGCCGGGCGGACGCTGCGTGCCCGGCGCGATCTCGCCCGTCGGCGCCACGGCGAACGCGTCCGGGTCCGCGGCGTCAACGCCGCTGCCCGCCAGACCGGACGCTGCAAGATCACGCTCAAGCTCGAGCCGGCGACGCTCGCGATCGGAGAGCAGCGCGAGCGGCACATCGTTGTTGGTGATTCGGTACAAGTGGCGCGCAAGCCGGTCGTTGGCCCTCGCGGGGAAGCCGTCGAGCTCGCCCTCGCCGGGCCGGTTGCGCCACAGTCGATCGAGCCGCATCGTCGGCGGGCCGCCCGTGAGTCGAGCCGTCACAAGCAGCGTGTCCGCGTCCATCGAGACCGCCCCGCTGCGGATCGGATCGCGCACCGACTCGAAGAAGACCGCGATCTGCTCGGCGTTCAGCGTCTCGCCGCCCGGGAGCCGCAGCTCGATCGGCTCGATCCACACCGACGCGCGCCGCGCCGAGAATGCGTACGGCCCGATGTTCACGCGCACGTCGCGATCTAGAATCAACCGCGTGACGCCCCGTTCCTTCCACGTCCACGCGCGCGCGGCGGTCATGTCGAGCGCGTGATCCTGCGGCGCCACCGGCAGATCCACGCCGTCGAACGATCGACCATCGAAGGATGCCGTTTGCGCACGCGACGGCGACGCCATGGCGCACAGGAGGAGCGTCGCGAGCGCGAAGAGCCGGGTGATCGAATTGGTCGTGGAGGGGGCGTTCACGCCGATGCGGATGCTACGGGTCGCCGCGAATCGCCACAAGCGAACGGGCGTCTAGCGCAGTTCCTGCTTGTACGAACCCACCGTCTGCGCGACGGCCTGCTCGATCGGCGTCGCCTCGAACTTCGGCAGGAGCCTCGGCAGCGCCTTGCTCGACAGGAACACGCCCTCGTCGAACAGGTACCGCTGCTCCATCAGCTCGAACAGGTCCTTGTTGACAAGCCCGCCGGCCCACACGCCGGTCCACGCGATGCTCTTGATCTTGGGCGCCGTCCAGCCCGCCGCGCGGGCGATCATCTCGGCGAAGGCCTGCTGCGAATCCACCGTGTGCCCCGGGAAGTGGACGATCCGCGCGGGCCCCACGCGCTCGCCCAGTTCGAGCAGGTCCACGCACACGCGCGCGAGGTCGGGCACGTACGCCCACTGGTGCTTCGCGCCGAGCTCGCCCAGCACCTCGATGGGCTTCTCGCGCACCGCGTTGCCGAACAGACGATCAACGAGCCCGTTACGCACCGTGGGGCCGAAGTAGTCCGGCGCGCGCACGATCAGCACACGCACGCCCTTGTCCCGCGCCGCGATGCGGAGCATCTCTTCGTGGCGCTGCTTGATCGCGCCCTTGCGCGTGGTCGGCAGCGCCTTGTGGTCCTCATCGATCGGACCGCTCGGTGTGCCAAGATTCCACACGTTGCCCGGGTAGAGGATCGAGCACCCCGACTTGCTCGCGGCCTCGATCGTTGCTTCGAGCATCGGCGTGACGTGCGTCTTCCACTTGCTCAGCGGGGCGCTGGCGGTGTGCACGATCGTGCCGCACCCGCGCGCGTGCTGGGCGATGGCCTCCGCGTCGCTCGCGTCGGCCTCCACGATCTGCGCCGAGGTGAAGGACCCGAACTTCTTGATCGCGGCTTTCGCATCGCGCGCGATGACGCGCACCGGCTTGCCGCGCTCGAGGTACTCCCGCGCGATGGCGAGCCCGAGCCCGCGCGTCGCGCCGACGACGAGGGCCGGGATGCCCGGCAGATCGACCGCGCGCGAACCCTTGGGCTCGGGCGGCGTCTCGGGACGCTGCTTGGCGGGCGGGGGCGACATGGCGTCAGCATACCCTCGAGATCAACCTCACCCTTGATGGCGAAACGCGAAGTTCGAGCCTGTTCTTAGGGCACCGGCATGCTCAACCACCCGGCGAGACATATCGCATAAGTAATTCATATGCGGCCTCGTTTTGCTGCTTCTCAGCGCGATACAACGCGTTGCGCCCGACAGAGTCCTCAGTCAGAGGATCTGCGCCGGCCTCCAGAAGAATTTGCATGGACTCCAGGCGTAGCTCTTGCTGTTGTTCGAACGACTTTCCATCGTAGTCGAGTCTAAAGAGTTCAAGAAGCGGTGTCTCTCTGAACTGGTGACCAGAAGGTACATTCATTGGTGCGCCCCGTTTGATGAGCTCGCGAAGCCTGTCTGGATGTGCGAGACTGCTGTGTACGGGTGTGGGGTAACTGTCGGCCGTGCGTGTAGGATCGATGTCGGGATGGTCCATCAAGAGACGCCACACCTCGTCAGAATCGTGGCGGGCCGCGGTCGCGAGAGGCAATTGGCCAAATTCTCCGCCAAGCGGCTCATTCGGATCAGCGCCAAATTCAAGTAGCACACCGAGTGTTTCCGGCTGCTGTGCGCGAATCGCGTGACTCATCGGGCAGCGGTCGCTTCCGTCAAGTGCATTTAAAGCATCTGGATCGCGCGCGAGCATAGCTCGTACGAATTCTGGTAGCCCAAACGCAACGGCGGCATGCAAAGGCGACCAATAGCGGTCGGACCTCGAAATTGGCGCGCCGGCCTCAAGCAACGCATGCACACATGAATCACACTCGCGATTCACCGCGAGCGTCAGCATACAAATTCGATTCGCGTCGCCTTGGCTGGGCACAACGAACGCCGACTCAAGGTCCATCTCTGCAAAGCAAGGGCAGCGGTCATCACAGACATGGATGCACTCCGCTGCATCGAGTGTTGCCTGGGCTGCTGCCGAAACACGGAAGCGGAAGTCCCGTTTGGGGTGCGAGAGAACCACGGAAGGCCATGAGTCGCGCTGTTCTTCGAGAGTCAGTTCGCGCGGCGATTCTCTGCACCCGACCATAAAAAATACGATCGGTACGTATGCGCTGCACAACTGCAGCAAGCGACCGACCGTGGGTTTCGATCTCACGTCCACGTATCCGTCGCCTTGCCGTCGGCGGGCATGCCGGCCGACGCGCCGTTCGTCGAGCCGTTGGTCTGCGACGGCGCGAAGGACTTCACCGCTCTGCCGTTGACGTCGCTCGGGAACCCCTCCGGCGTGTGCAGGCGGTCGTTCTCCAGCGGGTAGTGCCCGTCCTTCCACGACTCGGGGTACTTCGCGTCGTCCATCTCCAGCGCCGCCTTGGTCGGCAGCAGGGGGCGGAAGGTGTCGCACATGACGGCGAGCTCGTTGGTGAAGGTCGCGCCGATGGACTTCTCCACGGTGCCCGGGTGCGGGCCGTGCGGGATGCCCTGCGGGTGGAGCGAAACGCTGCCGACCTCGATGCCCTTGCGCGCCTTGTAGTTGCCCTCGACGTAGTAGAGGACTTCGTCTGAGTCGATGTTCGAGTGGTTGTAGGGCACGGGGATCGCGCCCTCGTGCCAGTCGAGCATGCGCGGGCAGAAGGAGCAGATCACGAAGTTGTGACCCTCGAACGTCTGGTGGATCGGCGGCGGCATATGCAGCTTGCCGGTGATCGGCGCGAAGTCGTCGATGTTGAAAATGTACGGGTAGTAGCAGCCGTCCCAGCCCACGATGTCGAGCGGGTGATAGTGGTAGTCATACGAGTGGACGGAGTTGAGCGCCTTGATGCGCACCTCGAAGTCGCCGAGCTCGTCATAGGTGAGCGGGTACTCGGGGATGCGCAGGTCGCGCTCGCAGTAGGGGGAGTGCTCGAGGAACTGCGCCGTCTTCTTCGATATGTACCTCGGCGGCGGCATGATGTGCGAGGTGTTGACCGTTTCGAAGCAAACGAAACGCCCGTACGGCATGTCTTCTTTCGAGAGGCCTTCGCGGCGGCGGTCGTCGGGGAGCTCTTCAAACTCGATGCGGTAGATCGTGCCCTTGGGGATGACGATGTAGTCCTTCTCGTGGAAACGGAGCGTGCCGAACATGGTGTAGACGGTGCCGCGCCCGTAGTGAATGAAGAGGCACTCGTCGCCCATGCCGTTCTTGTAGTGGTAGGTCATCTGCTCCTTGGGCGTGCAGATGCTCATTTCGACGTCGGCGTTGCCGAGGATGACGACACGACCGGAGACGGCGTCGCCGTGGGGTTTCTGGTTATGCGTCTTGAGGTGTCTCATGCGCATGACGTCGGTTTCGACGTACTCGGGGCGCGTGGAGTAGAGGGACTTCCACCCCGCGACCTGCGTGGGCGGGTGGATGTGGTACATGGTGCTGGTGGGCCCGACGAAGCCTTCGGTGCCGAAGAGCTCTTCAGAGTAGAGCGCGCCGTCGGGCCTGCGGAAGGCGACGTGGCGCTTCTTGGGGAGGTTTCCGAGGCTGGTGTAGTAGGGCATGGCGCTCTCCTCTTGAGGTGCGCCAACGCAGGGACACGCGCCGCGGGCGCACACGTTGTTCGGCATGGTAAGTGTACCGCCCGCGCTGCGTGAGGGAATCGGGATCGCCCGCCGAATCCGGCGGATTCAGGCCGGCGCGGGCTCGAAGCGGACCTCGACGTCCGGCAGGTCCATCGCGCGTCGCCACGCCGCGAGCTGGCCCGCGTGGTACGCCTCGTGCCACAGCGCGTAGTGCAGCAGGTGCCCGAGCGTGGGGAAGCGCTCGCGGAAGGACGGATCGGGCGTCGAGCGTTTGAGGTCCTCATTGCCGAGCCGCTCGAGACGCGCGAGCAGCCCCACGCGGACCGATTCCAGCTGATCGAGGTACTCCCGCTTGCTGCGGTACGCGCCGGGCTCGCTCGTGCAGCGAGACTTCGGGCTGTGCGTGCGCTGCCACGACTCGTCCACCTTCACCGGCGGCTCGTGCCCGTCGTGCTCCGTGTTCAGTTCCTCAGCGCGGTCGAAGGCGTCGGCAAGATATGCGTCGAGGATGTAGAGGTGACCCAGCGTCCACGCCGGGTGGTTCATCCCCGCCCGAGGCTGCTGGATCATCTGGGCGTCGTCGAGATCCGAGACGAGCGAGACGGTCTGCTGACGCGAGACCCGGAGCGACCACACGAGCGTTTCGATCATGCCTTTAGGATATGCCCGTCGCCTCGCGGGCGATCTTGCTCGCCGCCAGCAGGAACCAGCCGATCGGCGCGAAGATGATCGCCAGCAGCAGGGGGAGCATCCACACGCCGAGCGACCCGGGCCCCCGGGTCGCGACGAGTGCGATCTCCGCTTCGATGATGAGGAACACAAGCGATACGCAGATGCTCATCACCCGCACGAAGCGCAGGCTGAGGCGGTACATCCCCTCCGCGTTGTCTTCCGTGATCGTGGTCGCGTAGTTGAACTTTCGCGGGTCTATACGCGTGACCATGAGCACGCCGAACGCGGTCAGCGCGCTGACCACGCCGAGCACGATGATCGACCAGCGCCCGGCGGAGCTCGTCGGCTGACCCGCCGCGTTGAAGTGCATCGGCAGCCGATCGGGCAGCACCGGCAGCAGCGCGATCGGCGTCACCAGCACGACCAGCACCATCGCCCACGCCACGAGCGACAACGCACGGTCCGTGTCGTCCGGCTCGATCGTGATGTGCGGTCGATCTTTCCACTTCGCGTACACCCTGCGCGCTCCTCCTCGTCGCGACCGGTCAGCGTTCGAGCACGATGCGGTAGCGCGCCTTGCCGTCGTGCAGGTGCTGGATCGCGTCGTTGATCTTGTCGAACGCGAACGTCTCGGTGACGGGCGCGATGTCGTGGCGCGCGCAGAATTCGAGCATGTCCGACGTCGTCGCCGGGCTCCCAAGCGGGCTGCCCGAAACCGACGCCTGGCTCATGATCATCGAAAACGCCTGCACCGCGATCGGCTCCATCACGGCGCCAACAAAGTGCAGGCGCCCCTTCGGCTTGAGCGTCGTGAGATACGCCTCCCAGTCGAGTGGCACGTTCGCCGTCACCAGCACGAAGTCCAGCGATCGCGCGAGCTTGCCGAACTCCTCCGGGTCGCGCGAGTTGACGACCTCGTGCGCGCCGAGCGTCTTGGCTTCTTCCGTTTTGGCGGGGTTGCTGCTGAACGCAACGACGTGGCAGCCCCACGCCTTCAGGAACATCAACGCCATGTGCCCCAGCCCGCCGATGCCCACAACACCCACGCGATCCGTCGGCTTCACACCGAACTGCACGATCGGGTTGAAGACCGTGATCCCGCCGCAGAACAGCGGGCCGGCCTTCGCGAGATCGACACCGTCGGGGATCTTGATCGCCCACGCTTCTTTGCAGCGCACGACATCCGCGAAGCCGCCGTGACGACCGACGATGGTGGACTCACTCTCCGCGCACAGGTTGTGATCGCCGCCCATGCAGTCGCGGCAGCGCATGCACGAGCCGCTGAACCAGCCGAGCCCGACACGATCGCCGACCTTGACGTTCGTCACGCCTTCGCCGACGGCGCGCACGGTGCCCGCGGCTTCGTGCCCGCCCACCAGCGGGTATGCGCTCATGCCCCAGTCGTTGTTGAGCATCGACAGATCGCTGTGGCAGATGCCGCAGTGCGTGACGTCGATGTCTACCTCGCCCGCCCCGATGTCGGGCAGGTCGTACTCGAACCGCTTCAACTCACCCTTCGCCTCTTCGGCGGCAAACGCGTGCACGGTCGTCGGCATCTCGTCACCCTTTCTCTAGACCCGCTACATGCTACGTGAGAGACTCCGCGCATGATCTGCTACCAGCACACGCTCGACGGCATCGAGCCCTCGCATCTGACCGGGTTCTTCGACGGATGGCCCGACGCACCGACGCCGATTGCGCACTGGCAACTGCTCGAACGCAGCGCGCACATCGTCCTCGCGATCGATGGCGAAGGCGGCCATGTCGTCGGCTTCGTCAACGCGCTCTCCGACGGCGTGCTCAGCGCGTACATCCCATTGCTCGAAGTCCTGCCCGAGCACCGCGGCGCCGGCATCGGGCGTGAACTCGTCGCGCGCATCCTCGAACAGATCGGCCCGCTCTACATGATCGACGTTGTCTGCGACAACGACGTGCGCACCTTCTACGAACGCCTCGGGTTCACCGCGATCACCGGCATGATCCGCCGACACCGCGCCGCGATCCCGACCTAGCCCGGCGCCGTGCCGCCCTTGGTGTAGGGCTCCGCATAGAAGCCCTGCCCGGTGTGGATGAGCAGCCCTTCTTTCACGAGCGCGCGCCACACGCGCGCCGGATACTCGTTCGGCGGTTCGATCGCGTCGATCCCGCTGCTGCGCCCGGCGCTCGTGTAGCGCCCTCCGAGCCTCGATTCATCGGATAGCCGTGCGAGCTTGAGCCGCTTGCGAAACGCATGCAGCGCCTTGGACATCTCTTCCTTGGTCGCCGTCGATGCTTCGTCGGCACGCTCCTGTGCGCCCTCGGCAACGCCCTCGATCGTGCGCACGAGCGCATCCAGCCCCGCGCTGTCCTTCTCCGAAAACACGCGCGCCGCCTCGGCTTTGTCGTGCGGGAAACGCGAGACCAACCGCTCGGCCAGCGCCCACGCGCTGGCGTCACCGCCGACGATCAGATCGACCTGTTCACGGAGTTTTTCGAGCGCGTTCACACAGGGATCGTACCGCGCCGCCCGCCCCGCTAGGGTGAGGCGTCAGCACCGCGCCCCGTGGCGCACAGCAGAAAGGGCCGTGCCATGTCCGATCACGTCTACAAGGTCATCGAGGTTGTCGGGTCGTCCAGCGAGTCGAGCGACGCGGCGGTGAAGCGCGCCGTCGAGTTCGCCGGCAAGAGTGTCAAGAACATGCGCTGGCTCGAGGTCGTCGAGACCCGTGCACACCTTGAAGATGAGCAGATCGCGCACTGGCAGGTGAAGGTGCGGATCGGCTTCACGCTCGAGGGGAGTTGAAGGAAATAGAGGTGGGAGCCCCTCACCCCAGCCCTCTCCCCGCAAGCGGGGCGAAGGAGCCGCACATGCTCGGGGTACGCTTGGGGCGTGGATGAACGCCGAACGGATCGAGCGCGTGGGTTGCGTCGGGAACAGACGCCGCCGGAGGGTGTGCTGTGGTCGAAGCTGCGTGATCGACAGGTCGGCGGATTGAAGTTCCGTCGCCAGCATCCGGTCGGTCCCTTCGTCGCCGACTTTTACTGCGCGGAAGCAAAACTGATCGTCGAGATCGACGGCTCGATGCACGATCGCCATCACGACCAACGACGCGATGCGTGGATGACGAGCGAGGGCTACGAGACGATCCGGTTCACCGCGTCACGAGTCTCGACCGATCTCCGCGGCGTTCTCGATGCGATCCTCACCCACGCCCGTCAACGCATTGACGAACACAATTCATAACGCGCTCGCTGGTCCGTGATGCCTTCTCTGGCTCCCTCTCCCCGCCCGCGGGGAGAGGGCCGGGGTGAGGGGTCTACATGAACTTTCTACGCTTGAACGCGGCGACATCCGCGCTGGACAGGTCGAACCACTCACCGTTTGCTCGCTTACTACCGAATCGGCTGTGCCAGTACTGCTCGATGCCGACAGGATCATCGGTTGAGATCTCATGTACCAACTCGAGCTTCTCGGGCAACTGTGTTTTTAACTCCGCGTGCCTTCGCCCCGCTGAGTTGCTCCTGCCGATCTTGTGGTACTTGCCGGAACGCATGAGGTAAACCGCACCCCATTCCAATTGGACGGATGATCTTCGGGCGGATTCGGTCGGCCGGGATTCCGTCGATGATGCCTGCTGAAAGAAGAGTTGTGCGACTTCACGGCGCTCCGGGTGCCTTTCCAGATATTCACTGATCCACTTGGCTCGCTCATGGATCGTGCCAAGTCGGCTTTGGAATGTTCCGCTTGTTGGAACGGACGGATCGCGTCGGTGTTCCAAGTCGAGCTCGGCGTAAGTTGGTACTCGACCGAGTCGCTCTGCGATTGAGAGCAGTAGATCAACTAGATCATCCCGATGACTGGCCTTTTGCAATTCATTGGGTTCAAGTCCTGCTTCCGCGACGGCATCAGACCAGCGCACGAAGTAGACGCCGCACCAGTCAGATTCCCGGATTCCTGTCTCAGCCTCGAATCGCTTACGACCTGGGGCCGCGCCGCCAAAAGCATCGGCGACTCGACGAATCTCCGAGAGGATGTGCTCTCTGTCAGGCCTTGAACCTGTCACTCACAAGTTCCCCCGCCGCTCCTGCTCGAGCTCCAGCGCCTCGAAGAGCGCCTTGAAGTTCCCCTTGCCGAACGACTGGCTGCCGCGCCGGCAGATGATCTCGAAGAAGAGCGTCGGGCGGTCCTGCAGCGGCTTCGTGAACAGCTGCAGCAGGTACCCCTCGTCGTCCGCATCGACCAGGATGCCGAGGTCCTTCACGCGCTGGTGATCTTCCTTCACGGCCTCGTGCCCGTGCTCGGTCAGCATCGTGTTCACGCGATCCCACACCAGCTCGTAGTAGGTGTCGGGCAGGCTCAGGAAGTCCACGCCGCGGTTGCGCAGGGCGGCGACGGAGTGCAGCTCGTCATCGGTGCGCAGCGCGAGGTGCTGCACGCCGGGCGTCATGTCGTGCCACTCGAGGTACTCGAGGATCTGGCTCTTCTTCTTGCCCTCGGCGGGCTCGTTGATCGGCATCTTGATCAGGTTGTTGCCCGACGCCATCACCTTCGACATCAGCGCCGAGTGCTCGGTGGAGATGTCGGCATCATCAAAGTGCTTGAACATCTTGAACTCGAGCACGTCCTCGTAGAACTGCACCCAGTGGTTCATCTTGCCCTCCTCGACGTTGCCGACGAGGTGGTCCACATACTTGAGCCCGCAGGGGTTCTTGGCGTTGTAGTCGTTCAGCGGCGAGTGCGTTTTCCGAAAGACGGGCATGAACTCACTGCCCTCGGTCTTGATCTTGGGCAGTGCGTAGTCGCCGGTGCGGCTGACAAAGCTATGGATCACGCGCCCATAGGTCTTCACGGAGGCGACCGTGACCGTGCCTCGATCGTCTTTGATGACACGCGGCTCCTGCGCTGAGGTCGCGCCGTTCTTGATCGCGCGCTCGTACGCGGCCTCGGCGTCGTGCACGGTGAAGGCGACGTCCTTCACACCGTCGCCGAAACGCAGGATCTCGTCGGCGGCGGGGTGGTCTTTCGTGAGGGGTGTGGTCAGCAGGAGGCGGATGTTGCCCTGCGTGAGGAGGTAGTCGGCCTCGTCGCGCGAGCCCGTGGTGAGGTCGGCGACCTGCGAGATGTTGAACCCGAAGGTGTGGGCGTAGAAGTACGCGGCCTGCTTGGCGTTCCCGACATAGAAGCGGACGTGATCGACATCGACGAGCGCGAGCGGATCGGTGGCGGTCGAGGGCGAAGCGGTCGTGGCGGTGGTCATGGTGGGCGCTCCTGATCGAGGTCGGTTCGGCGGTTTCGAACGACCCTGCCGGGGCGGTGCGCCCGCGCGGCGGGGCCGAAAGCCCATACGGGACGGGCCATCCGTTGATTATCTCAGCGATCGGCGGGTTTGACAAACAAATCTTCGGGAGTATGGCGTTGACGCACGCAAATTGTTCGGCGGACTCAGGCCGGCCACCGATCACTGGCGACAGGAGCGAGGACGAGGACGAAACGTCCATGAAAAAATCTACGATTGGACGTTTCGTCCAAGTCTTGGACGAAACGACCTGCTATACTCGGAGAGTCCACTGCGATGGAGGGCTTCCCGATGTCGGACAACGAGAGCAAGAAGCGGACCCCGCCGTACGTCAGCTACAAGACGTTCAAGAACGCGATCACCCAGCTTGAGCATGTGCCCTCCACGATCGACTACTCGGTCTACGAATCGATGAACGGCACGACCCGCACTCTGCTGTTCGGTGCGCTCCGGTATCTAGGGCTGATCGACGACAAAGGAAAGCCGTCCGCTGAATTCAAAGCGATGGCGGAGGGCGATGACGGTGCGTGGAAGGCCACGATGAAGTCGCTGATTGAGAAGCACTATGCGGCGCAGCTGGACCCGCTGGCGAAGGGCACGCCGAAGGCTCTCAAGGACTCTTTCCCGGATGATCTTGGCGCGTCTGTGCCAGGGCCGGCGTGCCAGTTCCTTGTCAAAGCAGCTGAGGAGGCGGGCCTTACAGTCTCTCCCTCTATCAAGAAGGGGAAGTTTGCCTCAGGCGGTCGGCGGAGCTCCTCAAGGCGCTCAACGAAGAAGAACGAGGTTGATGGTGGAGGCGGCGAGCCGTCGCCGTCGGACGACTCGTCCACCGTGTCTTTTCCGCTGCCACTTACGGGCGGGCGGGAGGCCCGCCTTGTAGTTCCCCGAGATCTGACGCCGCGTGATGTAGCCATGCTCAAGGCGGGCATGGCGCTGGCGGAGGCCATGGCTAGCAGCAACACCAACGAAGATAGCGGAAAGGGGCAATCGGGCGATGAGTAATGGAAAGGAGGTAAGCGTTATGCGATCACGCAGGTTGTTGGTCCCCGCGGCTGCTCACAGGGGTCACGATGAGCAGTCGCCAAGGGGCGCAAAAGGAACCCCCGCGGCAACGGGGGTAGGTGATCCGGCGGGTCAGCCGCACTGATCCAGTTCCCTTATCCGCTAGCGTGGGGCTGAAAGGCTCCACGCTCGGCTTCAAGCCCCGCTGGTGCGCCAACACCAACGGGGAGAGCACCCAGCGGGTTAGCGCCAGAGTGCCCCAGCTATCGACATTCTAGGCGCTGATCCGTGCAAACGGAAGGGCTTTCTCGTGTGCGAGAAGCGTAAGCAGCGCCGTGTCGCGTCCAATAAAGACGAGGTCATCCGCCGGCTCCCCGCCGCGTGTAGAGACGAGCAAGCAGCGATCGAGTTTTTCGAGTGGCTGCGATGGGGCGTGGAGCCCGCGTGCCCCCGTTGCGGCGATATCGAAGTGCGGATGATGAAGAGCAAAGACGGCGGGCGCAATCGGCGCTGGCTGTGGCGTTGCCGCGGGTGCAAGCGTCAGTTCACCGTCCGCATCGGCACCATCATGGAAGACTCGCCGATCCCGCTTCAGCATTGGGCCTACGCATTTTGGGCGCTGTGCGCGGGCAAGAAGGGCTGCTCGTCGCTCCAACTCTCCCGCATGACCGGGCTCAGCTACAAGTCCGCGCTGTTCCTCACGCATCGCATCCGGTACGCGATGGCGAACGAGCACGACGAGACCGCACCGATGCGCGGCATCGTCGAAGCCGACGAGACGTTCGTCGGCGGCAAGCCTCGATACCCGGCGGGCCACCCGAAGCGCAAAGAGTGGTCGGCGAAGACTCCGGTGCTCGCGGTGCTCCAGCGCGACGGCGTGGTGCGTGCGAGCGTTGCCCAGTCGGTGACGAGCGAGAACGTCCGCGAGATGCTGCGAGCGAACCTCCACCGCGACGCGCACCTGATGACCGACGAGCAGCGGTTCTATGACACGAACGCGCGGAAGCTCGGACTGCGTCACGACACCGTCACGCACTGGGCGAAGGAGTACGTCCGTGCAGGCGACCCGATCATCCACACCAACTCGATCGAGTCGTTCTGGTCGATGCTCAAGCGAGGGCTGAATGGGACGTATCACGCGGTCAGCAAAGAGCATCTGCACCGGTACGTCTCGGAGTTCCAGTTCCGGCACAACACCCGAAATCTCATGGACGGGGAGCGAGTCGTACAGGCGATCGGCGGGACCGACGGCCGTCGCCTGTGCTACAGGGAACCGGAGTCTGATCGAGCAGCGTGAGCGTTCGACTGGCCTCCGCTGGGCCGACCCGCGTCAGGGTCGGCTCTTTTCTGAATAAATCGTGTGCGTCAACGACATACTCCCGCAAATCTTTTGCCGAGCACGCCCCACTGTGAATATTCTTCATCAGTGGGCCCGGGCGACCAACGTCCGGGGCCTGTGCGGGACCAATCGTCGCCGGAGTCGGAGCCCCACCATGGCCAAGGCATCCAACGCGAAAGCCAGCAAAGCCCGCGCGAGCGAACCGGGCAACGGCGTCGCACGCCGCAACGGGAACGGGAAGCGCGGGCGCGTCAAGTTCGACGCCATCGACCTTGCCATCCTCGGGCAGCTCCAGGAAGACTCGAAGATCACCAACGCCACGCTCGCCCAGCGCGTCGGGATCAGCCCGCCCAGCACGCTCGAGCGCGTCAAGAAGCTCGAACAATCCGGGATCATCCGGCGCTACGTCGCCGTTCTCGACCCGCAGCTTCTTGAGAAGACCATCACCGCGATCGTGCACATCACGCTGCGCGAACACGGCAAGGACAAGCTTGACGCCTTCACCGAAGCCGTCGCCGAGTTCGAAGAGGTCCAGGCCGCGTGGTACACCGCGGGCGAGGAAGACTTCATCCTCAAGGTCCTCGTCACCGACATGGCGCAGTACGAGCAGTTCGTGGTGCAGCGCCTGTCGAAGATCCCCAACATCGGGCGCGTGCGCACGTCGTTCTGCCTGAGCCCGATCAAGGACGAGACCCGTGTCGCGCTCGACGCCGTCGGCAACGGGCATCACGACGACTGATCGACCAGCAGGCTCTTCTCATGCACGGCTTCGAACGCGCGCTGCGACACACGCGTCAGCTGCATCGCGCGGATCGCCAGCGCGAACCAATACACCCCGATCAACAGCGATGAGAACACGATCCCGACGATCGTGAGCCCCACCGGAACGGCGAGGATCTGTGCCGACGCTGGAAGACGCGCAACGATCGGCATGGCGACGTGTGCGAGCACCACGAAGCCGCACGCGGCGACCGTCGCGGTCCACGCACCCACCGAGACCATCTGCGAGAACCGTCGCCAGCGCGTGTAGAGCGATCTCGGACGGATGCGCGCGCTGAGCGTTCGCAGATGCCTGCTCCACGCGGAGATCGCGAAGACCAGCGCCGTCAGCGCGATCGCGCTCACGAACGAGACGATGCCGTCTTGCCACACCCATCCCCACCGCTGGCCAACGGCGCTCCACACACCCGTGAACGTGAGCATCAAGTTGAGCAGGACCGCTCCACCGCTGATCACAAAGAGCACACGCGCGCGCTTCGCGTGGTTCTTCCGCTGACGCACCACGCCCATGCCGGGCTGCGGCGTGGTCGCGAACCACCCGCCCGCTGCCGACGCGAAGATCGCCAGCAGCAGCAGCAGCCCGAAGGCGTACGCAATGGGCGTCGTGTACGCACCGCTCCCGAACCCCTGCGCACGCTCCACGATCGACAGCACCAGCAACGCGCTTACGCCGACCACCGAAACGATCAGCGTCGCGACCAGACCCATGAACGACAGCCGCGCGCCCCGCGCGATGCGTTCGAGCCAAGCGGGCCCCGCATAAAACAGTCTTGGCCCGGCGAGCGAACGCTTGATCGACGCGCCGCACTCCGGGCACACGCCGCCCGGATCCAGCCCGCCCAGATCCTGCCCGCACGACACGCACGCCACGCCGTCGGTGATCAGCCCCTGCTCCTCGATCGCGTTGTCGCGCGGTGCGGCGGTCTCGGTCATCATCGGCATTGTTGCGATTGCGCACCGCCCGCGTTCGGTACCATCTCCGGATGGCACGCCAGAAGATCTTCGATACGCCGTCCGCCGCCCTCGATGCCGCCAGACAGCGCGGCTGCCTCGCAAACGACATCGTCGTCCACGTCGGCGGGTTCGGGCTCTGCGGCATCCCCGAGCAGCTCATCATCGCCCTGCGCGACTCCGGCGTCACCGGGCTCACCTGTGTCTCCAACAACGCCGGCGTCGATGACTGGGGCCTCGGGCTCCTTCTGCAAACACGCCAGATCAAGAAGATGGTCTCGTCCTACGTCGGCGAGAACGACACCTTCATGCGCCAGTTCCTCGACGGCGATCTCGAAGTGGAGTTCAACCCGCAGGGCACCCTCGCCGAGCGTGTCCGCGCCGGCGGCGCGGGCATCCCCGCCTTCTTCACCGCGACGGGCGTCGGCACGCAGGTCGCCGAGGGCAAGCCCGTGCAAGAGTTCGAGTTCCCCGCCGGCTCCGGACGCTCGCGCCCGTACGTCATGGAGACCGGGCTCTGGGCCAAGCTCGCGCTGGTGAAGGCGTACAAGGCAGACAAGTTCGGCAACCTCACGTACCGCATGACGGCGCGCAACTTCAACCCGATGATGGCGACGGCGGCGGAGTTCACCATCGCCGAGGTCGAAGAAATCGTCGAGCCCGGCGACTTCGACCCCGACTTCACCCACACGCCCGGCTGCTACGTGGACGCGATCGTCAAGACCACAAGCGAAAAACGCATCGAGCAGCGCACCGTGCGCGAGGGGTGACGCGACACCTTCTGACGAGCCGCGACCGTGAGAGGGCGGGCCTCCGGCTCTCCGCAACCTCGTGGGACGGGCATCTCGCCCGTCACCTACCCGCCCTCACGGCCCGACGCGGATCTTCTCGAAGAACGTACTCCGCCACAGCCCCAGCCCGATGCGCAGCACGGCCATCATCTTCGCGCCGATCACAAGCCAGCGGAGCACCGGATGCAACCGTGCGAGCTTCTCGCGCCATTCGTCGGTGTCTAGCTCTCCGAGAACCGCTTCTCGATGCGGTCCCGGAACAAGAAGTGCGATCATCTCCATGATCTGTTGGAGAGCATCACTTGGATCGCTGCTTGATGAAGACCTCCGCACACGTATGGACATCGCAACGATTTTCTCATTTTTGTCCATGATTGATGTTAAGTAGTTGAATGCGGAACCATCATGATCGCCTTTGGTAATCACAAGTAGTTCATTCTTTGATCTATTAATAATCACACGATCAGAACGAGGAAATTGAGCGCACGTTAGTTTCTTTGCCTCGCGCCGAATGGCACTGGCCTCCCGCCGGCTCATATCGCCAATGCAGAGCAAAGCAGATACGCGGGTTGTTGTCCGGTCGTCACGCAAAGCTCACCCCTCCCCTCGCCAGCTCGATGGAGCGGAGCATGTGCTCGCCCTCGGCAGTGATGCGGAAGAGGCGTCGGCGTCGGCCTCGCGCGTCCTTCTTGTCGCCCAGCCGACTCTTCGCGAGCCCCTGACGCTCGAGACGGTCGAGTTGGACGTACGCGGACGCGAGGTCGAGTTTCTTGTCGGCGTTGCGCTGGACCCGCTCGACCATGTCGATTGCGGTCCCCTCGCCGTTGATCATCGCAGACAACAGCAGAATGGCGTTCAATCCATGCATAGCCGTATTCTTGACGATCGTTGAGTCTTTGTCAACAACGATCGTTGAGTTTTCCTTCAACGGCGGTCACCGCCCCGCGCTGTACCCTTCCACAGCTACTGATCGGAGACCCCCATGCCCCTCACCCGCGACGAGATCACCAAACGGGCCGCACACGAACTCCACGACGGCGACGTCGTCAACCTCGGCATCGGCATGCCCACCCTCGTCGCCAACCACGTCCCCGACGGCATCGACGTCTGGCTCCAATCCGAGAACGGGCTGCTCGGCATGGGCCCCTTCCCCACCGACGATGCCGTGGACGCCGATCTCATCAACGCCGGCAAGCAGACCGTCACCGCGCGCACCGGCGCGACGTTCTTCTCGTCGGCAGAATCCTTCGCCATGATCCGCGGCGGGCACATCGACATCGCCATCCTCGGCGCCATGGAACTCAGCGAAGAAGGCGACATCGCCAACTGGATGATCCCCGGCAAGATGGTCAAGGGCATGGGCGGCGCGATGGACCTGGTCAGCGGCGTCAAGCGCGTCGTCGTCACGATGGACCACTGCAACAAGAAGGGCGAGTCCAAGATCAAGAAGCAGTGCTCGCTCCCCCTCACCGGGCTCAACTGCATCGACATGGTCATCACCGACCTGTGCGTGCTCGAGATGGACCACGACAAGAAGCGCTTCCGCCTCACCGAACTCGCGCCCGGCGTGACGAAGGACGAGGTCATCGAAAAGACCGAGGCCGAGCTGCTGACCGACGTGGAGCCAAAGGCGGTCAGCGTCTGATCGGCTCACGACGGCGGAACAATCCGCGCCGCGGTGCGTCGGCTCTACACTCTCGCTGAACCCATCGCGGAGGCGAGACGATGAACGACGGAATGGGCCGACGAGAAGCGATCACACTGATGGCCGCGGGCGTTCTGGGCGCCGGCGCGACCGCCGCACACGTACAGAACCGGGGCGCGCGCATGGACCAGTCCAAGATCCGCAACGGCGCGGGCTTCTACCGATTCATGTTCGGGCCGCACGAAATCACCGTCATCTCCGACGGCGGATGGCCCGTCGGCAGCCCGCACCCCACCACCGGCGCCAACACCACCAAGGACGCCGTCTACAACGTCCTGCGCACGGCGCACCTCGACCCCGAAGACGCCTGGAGCAACTGCAACACCATGCTCGTCCGCTCGGGCGGGCGCACGCTCCTGATCGACGGCGGCTGCGGCGACCTCTTCGGCGACACCGCCGGCTTCCAGCTCGCGCACCTCGAAGCGCTTGGCATATCGCCGGATGACATCACCGATGTCTTTGTCACGCACATGCACCCCGACCACGTCGGCGGGCTCTACCCCGATGGCAACGCTCGCTTCCGCCGGGCCCGGCACACCGCGTGCTCCGAAGAAATCGACTTCTGGCGCAACGATCCTGACCTTTCGAAGATGCCGTTCGTCACCCTCGGCAACGACCCGGCGGGCGTCATCGAGGGCGCGCAGGCCGCGATCAACGCCATGATGCTCACCCCCAACCGCAACGGGAGTATCGACCACGGCGACGAGGTCATCCCCGGCGTGCGCGTCGCGGAACTCCACGGGCACACGCCCGGTCACTGCGGCGTCGAGCTCGAGCACGACGGGCGTCGTCTCCGCTTCATCGGTGATGTCGCCACGCACCACGTGCTTTCGTTCGAGCACCCCGAGTGGTACTTCCAGTTCGACGCGCAGCCCGATCGCGCCGTCGAGACCCGCCGTCGCCTGCTCAGCGAAGCGGCAGACCGTGGTGACCTGCTCGTCGCGACGCACATCTCTTTCCCGGGCGTCGGCACCGTGCAGCGCAAAGGCGAGAAGTTCCAGTGGATTCCCACGACGTGGAAGTGGACACCCTGACGATCCGCGCATCGCGTTCGCCGCGCGTCATCATCGCGATCGTTCTGACCGCGCTCGCGCTGCCTTTTGCCCCCGTGTTCATCGCGTGGGGCGGCGCACCGAATCACTGGTGGGGCTGGGCGGTGGCTGCGATCGGATTCTCGCTCGCCTTCGTCGCCGCGCGTGCGTGGCGTCGCGCGCTGCGCACCATCATCGCGATCGACGCCCGGCAAGATCGCCTCGTCATGCATGACTCTTGGACCGAGCCGCTCGCGCTGCGCTGGGACGAGCTCGCGAGCGCCGAGGTCGCCGTCCCCGCCGCCTCGACGCAAATCCGACGGCGCTACCTCGTGCTCGTCGCCCGCGATCACCAGCGCCTCGTCAACCAGTTGCCCGAGCGCACCCGCAAACGCATCGCGCTCTTCAACCGCCTGCTCGGCGTCGAGGGCATCTTTCACCTCCCCGAGCGCACGCTGGCGGGCGATCTCGGCGAAGCCGCCAACGCGATCAACGCACGCCTCGGCGTGACCCCATCCGATGCCGCCCCCTAGCATGGGCGCATGGCGGAAGGACCACACGAATCAGCCCGCGGAGGCGTCGGACCGGTCTGGTTCGACGCGCATCTCGACCTCGCGTACCTCGGCGTGAGCGGGCGCGAGCTCACCCTCCCGCTCGACCAGCTCGACGATTCCGACCGCATCCACGAAGGCCCGCCCGCCGTCACGCTCCCGGCGCTCCGCGATGCGGGCATGCGCCTCGCGTTGGGCACGATCTTCACGGAGCCCGACGGCGAGGGCCCCGCCGCCTACCCCGCAGGCGACGCCTTCGGCGCGCACGAAGCCGGGCGCGCCCAGCTCGAGTACTACCACACCCTCTTCGGGTCCGGGCAACTCGGGCTCGCGCGCTGGACAGAGGAAGGCCGCCTCCGCGTCCACATCAACGATCCCGACGGATCGATCCCGCCCGACGACTACGAAGCCGAGACCGGTGAGATGCGCGCTGCCATCGCCGACGTCCCCGGGTCCTTCCCGCTCGCCATCGGCATCCTCATGGAAAACGCTGACCCCATCGGCTCGCCCGACACGCTCGAATGGTGGGTCGAGCGCGGGCTCGCCGCCGTCGGCATGGCGTGGGCTCACCCGTCGCGCTACGCCGGGGGCAACGAGAGCGACCTCGGGCTCACCGATCTGGGCAAAGAACTCGTCATCGCGATGGACGCGCTCCGCGTCGTCCACGACGTCTCGCACCTCTGCGACCGCGCCGTAGACGACCTGCTCGAAGCGACCGACCGTCCCGTCATGGCCAGCCACTCCAACTGCCGCGCCCTGCTCTACCCCAGCGCGGGCGTCGGCGAGCACCAGCGACACCTGCGCGACGACGTCATCAAAGAGATCGCCGGTCGCGGCGGCGTCATCGGGCTCAACCTCTTCGGGCCCTTCGTCCGCAGCGAGCCAGGACCGCCCACCGTGGACGACGCCGTCGCGCACGTCGAACGCATCTGCGACCTCACCGGCTCGACCGACTGTGTCGGGCTCGGGTCCGACATGGACGGCGGCTTCGGCAGCGACATGCTCCCCCGCGGCATCGACACCCCAACGGGCCTCCGCGCACTCTGGGACGCGCTCCGCCTCCGAGGATGGTCACGCGACGAACTCGTCCGCTTCACCCACGGCAACTGGCTGCGCTTCTTCGAACGCGCCACCCGCGCCGCCTCGGCCTGAACACCCGGCTCAGCCGCCCGCCGCCGCGGCACGCGCCGCGCACACGCCGCACCACATCGTCGGATCGCCCAGCAGATCCGCCACCGCGCCCATCACGTCGGCGTGCTCGTCGTACGGCGCGCACCCGAGCATCGGCAGGAACCGCGTCTGGAAGCGCGCTTCGTAGAACTCCACACCCCGCCGCGTCTCCACGTCCGCGTATTCATTGTCGAGACGCCGATCAATCGCCCGGATGCGCGTCTCGGGGTGCGGGTGCGTGCTCAAGAACTCCGGCTGGCGCGCACCGCTCGAAGCCTCCGCGAG
>JBCDCB010000041.1:0-28793 GCA_039182735.1 Planctomycetota bacterium | reverse complement strand
TGATCTCGAACCTCGGGGCCGGGGCCCCCGGGGCGGTCGGGACGCCCGGGGACGTGGACGGTGACGGGCGTACGACGACGTCGGACATCACGACCGTGGTCTCGAATCTCGGCGCGGGCCCGAGCAGCGCCCCCTGATCGAGCGAATGGCCGAAAACTGCCGGCCCCGTTTGTCGCGCTGAACGTGGGCGCGCAAGGGGGAATCGCGATCGGAACACGGGATTGCACGCGAACGCTTGAGTGACGCGCTGTGGGCGTCGATGGACAGCCAATCGATCACCCGCACCCGGCGCCAAGACGCGCCCGGAGACGCCCCATGTCGCGCGTTGAAGAGATCCAGGCGGCGTTCGAGAAGGCCGACCTCGCCAACCTCGTCCGTACCGGCGCGGCGGACTACGAGAGGGCGAACGAGTCGATGGTCAGTGACATCATCGATTGGGCGGAGCACGAGTGGGACGGCATGATGAGCCTGCTGCGAGCAATCAAGAACGACAGCGAAGACATCAACACGACGATCGCGATCTTCTACATCGAGTGCAAAAGCACGTGGATCGCGCTCAACAGCAAGATGAACTACCAGATGTTCCGCGGCATTGAGCCCGAGGCGGATCTCGTCATCCGCGGCTTCGCGATGAGCCAGCTGATCGCGATCTCCGAATCGCTCATCCCGCAGGAAGACATCGACAGCATCACCGAGTTTCTCACGCAGCCGATCAAGCACGCCGCGTGAGCGATCGAGGATCGCCGCGCGTCGGTGCGAAGCGCTACGCGCGGAGCGGGAGCGGGCGCACCTCTTCGAGTGCGGGGACCAGCAGGTCGAGCGAATCGAGCCACTGCAACCCGCCGACGCTCCGACGCACCGCACGGCCGCCGCGTCCGCCGATCAGCAGAGGCACGCTCGCGGGCAGCGAATCGCGGAGTTCGTCGAGCTCGCGCTCGAGCATCGTCGAATGCACCGTCGAACCGATGACGACCGCGTGGAGCTGCTCGCCGATCTCGCTCGCGCACAGCGCGACCTCTTCGGCGGGCGTGTCGCGACCGAGCACGCGCGTGGAGTACCCGGCCTCTTCCGCGAGAAGCGTCGCCATCAGCATGCCCAGGTTGTGGTGCTCGCCGGTGAGCGTCGCCAGCAAGAGCACCGGACCGTCGTCACGTGACCGAACGCCGTCTCGCGCGACCACCAGCTCGTGGGCGAGCGCCTCGGAGATGAAGTGCTCATGACGGATCATGACGTTGCCGTCCGCCCAGCGTTTGCCGACCTCGACGAGCAAGGGCCGAACGAACCGATGAACGAATCGCACGTTGCGGAGTTCGGTGCGCTTCGAGCGAATCGCATCGCGTAGGAAGGCGGAGTCGAACCGGTGCGCCGCCTCGATGATCTCGTCAAACTCCGACCCTGAGCGTTGCGGACCGCGGGCGGACGTCAGCAGCCGGTCCAGTTCCGAGTCCGACGCCGTCGCGAGCACCTTCGCACGGAGCCCGAGCGAGAGGCCCTCCGCCGCTCGGCGGAGCCATTGGGATTCCTCGGTGCTGTACCGGCGATGCCCGCTCGGCAGGCGCAACGAGCGGGGGCGTCCGTAGCGACGCTCCCACACGCGGATCATCGCGGGCGACAGACCGGTCATCTCCGCCACTTGGCCGATCGACAGCCCGCACACTTCTTCTTGTTGGGACTCGCTCGGCATGTGACACCCTTACACGGACCTCATCGTCCGAGGTCAACCGTACCACGGGTTTCGGACCGAATCGGGATTCCCTTGCGTGAATCGCCCATTTGTCCTGATAGAGACCTCAACACGTGACAAACTCGGGATTCTGCCCGATCCCTCAGGGCCCCCTCACGTTCCTGTGATACGGTTTCAAATCGGACGAGGAACGGGGGCTCACGGTGTTCTTCTCCATCCTGCTCACGGTCGCGATGCTGGGCTGGGGTGTCGGTGCTGCGGCACTTGCGGTGTCGCTGCGGAACTCGCGGCCGCGCGCGAGCGAGTCCTGCGCCGCCTGCGGGTTCGACGCCTATCACGATCGGGGGCGTTGCCCGGAGTGCGGTTCGAAGCTCGCGCTCTCCTCGCTCGAACTCGCGCGCGTGATGCAATCGCCTCTGCGCGAGCGACGCCTGTGGCGCACACGCCGGAGCGGGACCACCATCGATCCACGGACGACCGCCCGGGGCTCCGCGTGCGTGCTCTTCGCGCTGCTGCTGTCGCTGTCGGCCTGGGTGATCGGCTCGCCTTCAACCAGGATCGAAGCGTGGCTCCCGACGCCCGTGCTGCTCGAGCACGCTGAATCCGCCCACGCGTCGCGAGAGGCAAAGGCACGAGCGTTCGCAGAACTGCGATCCCGATCGGTCGAAGGCACCCTGTCTCCCGCCCACGACGCTCGACTCGCGCACGCGGTTCTCGATGCAACGATGCAGGCTTCGCGAACCGCCCGCGTCGCCGCGCCGGCGCCCGATGCACGCCCGAACGAGACCGTTGCCTTCGTCGATCGCGCCGTCGCCTTCGAGCTGCGCCCGGACGCTCAACCGAGCCCCGTGCGAGCGGTCGAAACCGAAGCCGTGCGACGTGACGGGCCCAAGCCTCCCGCGCTCTTCACCTTCTCGCGCGGCGTCGCGCAGGAGGTCGAACTCGATACCGGCTCCCCGCTCCCCGGCGACGTGCGCCGGCTCGACCCGATCGGATCAACACCCGGCTTGCCCGCGGCACCGCGAAGTGCACTGCGTGAGAAGCCGGATAACAGCCCCTTCACCGCGCCGGAACTCGCGAGTGTTGAAGACTGGCTCGGCGACCGGACGCTCGACCTCACACGCGGCGTGCGATCGCCCCGCCTCCGCTCCCTCGAACGGCGCAACATGTTCACCGTGGACTTCGGCGCCACGGCTCCGGGGTTCGCGGCAACATCGAAGCCATTCGTGCCGGCCAGCGCATGGGACACCGCGTCACGCTCGAGGCGGTCGAACGCCGCCGCCGCGTCGAGTTCCGTGTCCTTCAGCAGCGCGCCGCTGGCCTCCCCGATCGCCCTTGAACCCGCGAACGTCCGTGCCGGCGCACAGCGCATCCGCCCGACGAGGCGTTAGCTCGCCGCGAACGCCCGCTGGACTTCGACGATCGGCCCCAGCGCCCGCTGCAGGACCTCGCTCGGGAGCCCGATCGCATCGACGTCGGCCACAAATGACGCGTCGTAGCAATCGAGCATCGGCCTAGTCTCGTCGCGGTACACCTCGAGCCGGCGCTTGATGACGTCTTCCTTCGCGTCGTCGGGGCGGTCCTGTTCGTGCGCGCGTTTGCTCAGGCGGCGTACGAGTTCCGCCTCGTCACCCACGAGGTGGATGACGCGTTTGACATCGATGTGCGACTGCATGAGCTCGACCTGCGCCGCGTTACGCGGGATGCCGTCGAGCAGCAGGATCTCGCGGGCCGGGTCGTACGCGCCGGCCTCGATGCGGCGATCGACGTAGTCCTTCCACAGCCGGATGGTGACATCGTCTGGAACGAGTTCGCCCTTCGTCGAATACGACAGGAAGAGCCGCCCGAGTTCGGACTCCTTGTCGAGCGAGCGGAAGATGTCGCCGGACGCCATGTGCGAGAAGCCGATCACGCTCCCGATCACCGCGCCGAGCGTGCCCTTGCCCGAGCCGGGAGGGCCGAAGAGGAGAACACTGGGATACCGTTCCGGCATGGGTCGAATCTCCCTGCTGCGTGCGCCGATCGGCGCAGCCGCGCTTCATAGCCGACCGCGGCGCGGCGATCAAGCGCGCGCCACGCTCTCCATCGGCGTGGTAGCCTTGGCACATGCGAGGGATCGCCTATCGCTGGAACGAACCCCCCGCCCGGCCAGGCCCGGTCGAGCCGCTCAACGCGGGGCTCGAACCGCTCACCGAACGCGTGCTCAGGTCACGCGGGTTCTCGGATGCGAGCGAGGCCCGGGCGTTCCTCTCGCCCTCGCTCGCCGCGATGCACGACCCGGCGCTCCTGCCCGGCATCGATCGTGCGAGCGAACGCCTGCTCGACGCGCTGCGCGCGGGCGAACCCATCGCGATCTACGGCGATTACGACGTTGACGGGATCACCGCCAGCGCGATCCTCTGGCACACCTTTCGTGCGATCGCGCCGGACGCCGACGTCCGCACGCACATCCCCCACCGCCTCGACGACGGGTACGGGCTGCACGCCGAATCGATCGAGCGCCTCGCCGACGAGGGCGCTCGGGTGATCGTCTCGGTCGATTGCGGGATCACCGCGATCGAGCCGGCGCGGGTCGCGCGAGCGCGCGGCATCGACCTGATCGTCACCGACCACCACAACCCGCCGAGCGCGGGCGACGAACTCCCGGAAGCCTTCGAGATCGTACACCCCCGGCTGCCCGGCTCGCGCTACCCGTGGGGCGAACTGTGCGGCGCGGGCGTCGCGCTCAAGCTCGCGTGGAAACTCGCGTGCGCGCACGAAGGGCGCGAGCGGGTCAGCGATGACATGCGCGAGGTGCTGATCGACTGCATCGCGCTCGCGGCGCTGGGCACCGTCGCCGACGTCGTCCCGCTCCTCGATGAGAACCGCGCCATCGTCGCCGGCGGGCTCAAGCGTATGCTCGGGACCAATATCGAAGGGCTGCGCGTGCTCGTCGAGCTCTGCGCCGGCCAGCGCAACGGGCTCGATGCCGAGAGCATCGGCTTCGGGATCGCGCCGCGTATCAACGCCAGCGGCAGGCTCGGGCACGCCGAGGAAGCGCTCGAACTGCTCACCACCGCGCACGGCGCTCGCGCCCACGAGATCGCATCGATGCTCGATGAGCAGAACGAGCAGCGCCGTCGCGTGGAACGCAAGATCTTCGACGATGCGTGCGAGATGGCCGCCGGCGCCGGCATGCTCGACGACCACAGCCGCGCCATCGTGCTCGCGCACCGAGAGTGGCACCCCGGCGTCGTCGGCATCGTCTGCTCGCGGCTCGTCGGAAAGTTCGGACGCCCGGCGATCCTCCTCTGCGATCGGGGCGAGGGCGTGCTCTCCGGATCCGGTCGCAGCATCGACGGGTTTAACCTGCACGCCGGGCTCGGCGCGTGCGCGCACCACCTGACGAGCTTCGGCGGGCACGACATGGCGGCGGGGCTCGCGCTCGAGGCCGGCAACGTCGCTGCGTTTGCCGAGTCTTTTGCGCTCGTTGCGAGCGAACACATCGACGAGCAGATGATGCTCCCGTCGCTGCGCGTGGACTGCGAAGCCGAACTCCACGAGCTCACACCGCTGGCGATCCGCCAGCTCGAATCGCTCGGCCCTTTCGGACGCTCGAACGCGAAACCATCGATCATGCTCCGCGGGCTCTCGCTGACGCAAGACGCCGAGGTCTTTGGAGGGCGCGGCGCGCACCTCAAACTCACCGTCCGCTCAGGATCGGACTCCCTCCGGTTCATCGGGTGGCGCTGGAGCGAACAGCGTGAACGGCTGAGGGCGGGCGAGACCATCGATGCGATCGTCGAGCCGAAGCTCAACCACTGGAACGGGCGATCGCTGGTGGAACCGGTGCTGCGTGACGCCGCCGTGCGCACGCCGGTCTAGGGTCAGTTCGACATCGCGGTGGCAACGCTGAAGATCGGGAGCAGCAGCGCGATCGCGATGCCGCCCACGGTGACCCCCATGAACACGATCATCGCCGGCTCGATCAGCTGCGTCGAGGTCTTTACCGATTCATCGAGGTCCTGCTCCGTCGCCTCCGCGACCTTCTCGAGCACCTCCGGAAGGCGACCCGAGCGTTCGCCCGCGATCACCATCTGCGCCACGTTCGGCGGGAGAAGGCTCGACTCGCGCACGACGTCGGCGATCGACTTGCCGTCGGTCAGCATCGCCTCGCACGAGTTCCAGAACCGCTGCCAGCGCACGCTGTTGTTGACGTGGCGAACGATACGAACCGCTTCGAGCATGTTCACGCCGGCCGCGAGCAGCGTCGAGAGCGTGCGCATCGATCGCGAGAGATAGAACGCGCTGTACATCGGCCCGATGACCGGCGACTTGAGTCTGAGCAGGTCATAGAACGAGCGTCCCGCATTCGTCGCCCCGAAACCCGCGAGCCCCGCCACGGCCGTGACGAGACTCACACCGATCGTGAGCCAGTGCGTGCCGAGAAACTCCGAGACGCCGATCACGAACCGCGTCGCGGCGGGGAGCGTCGCCTCGCGCGACTCGTAGATGCGCGCGAAGCGTGGCAGCACCCAGATCACCAGGAAGACTGTCACCGTCGTCGCGATCCCGATCATCACCGCCGGGTACGTCAGCGCGCCTTGGATCTGCCGCACCGTTCGGCGGGCGCTCTGCAGATACCCCGCGATGCGCGTGAGCATCGAGTCGAGCGAGCCGGACGCCTCCGACGCGCGCACCAGGCTGATCATCAGGTTCGGGAACACCTTCGGGAACTCGGCGAGCGCATCGCTCAGCGGCACGCCCGAGCTGACCTGGCGCTCGACAACCATCGCGATGCGGCGGAGCGATCCACGCGACTGCGCGACGTACGCCTGCAACGCCTCGCGCAGCGGCACGCCTGTTTCCAGCATCACGGCGAGCTGGTTCGCGAAGGAGATGACTTCCTCACGCTGCACACGCGCTGCGGCGTGCTTCACGCGGATCGCTTCCTCATCGATCGGCGCCAATCCCGCGCGCAGGTCTGTGACAGCCAGCCCGTCGCGCTGCAGACGCTGCAGCGCGTCGCCCTTTGTGGACGCCTCGATCACGCCGGCGATCTGCTCACCGTGACGATCTCGCGCTTTGTACGCAAAGCTGGGCATCGCGATCGTCTCCCGCTACGAGGCGCACGCTCGCACGACCTCTTCGACCGTCGTCAGGCCCGCGATAGCCTTGCGCAGTCCGTCGTCACGCAGCCCCAAGTAGCCGCGTGCGCCTGCTTCGGCTCGGAGCTCCTGCAGGATGCAGTTGCTCGCGATCAGTTCGAGCTCGCCCGACGTCGGGATGTAGAGCTCGTGGATCCCGAGCCGCCCGGAGTAGCCCAACCCTCGGCAGCGTCCGCAGCCGGGCCCTTCGAACAGGACTTCGGTCTCGAGCTTCGCCATGGCGAGCTGCGTCCGCACGACGCCATCGGGCTCGATCTGTGTCTTGCAGTGCGGGCAGACTTTACGGACGAGTCGCTGCGCGAGCACGCCGCGAAGCATGCCGGCGACGAGGTACGGCTCGACGCTCATGTTCGTGAGGCGCGTGACCGCCGCGATCGCATCGTTGGTGTGCAGCGTCGAGAACACGAGGTGTCCGGTGAGCGCGGCTTGTGTCGCGATCGACGCGGTCTCGGCGTCGCGGATCTCGCCGACCATGATCACGTCCGGGTCCTGGCGCAGCAGCGCGCGCAGCGCGCCGGCGAACGTGAACCCGGCCTTCTCGTTCGTCTGGAACTGGTTCACCCCGGGGATGCGCGCCTCCACCGGGTTCTCGACCGTGGAGACGTTGACCTCGTCGCTGTTGATGTGGTTGACCGCGGCGTACAGCGTGGTGGACTTGCCCGAACCCGTCGGCCCGGTCACGAGCACCATCCCGTTGGGCTGGTTGATGACGCCCTTCCACTGCTCGAGGATCTCCGCAGAGAAGCCCATCTTCTCGATCGGCAGCACGTTGTTGCGGTTGTCGATGATTCGGATGACCACCTTCTCGCCGCTCTTGCCGGGCATCGTCGAGATGCGGAGGTCGATCGGGCGTCCGTCGATGACAACGCGTAGGTCGCCGTCTTGCGGCAGGCGGCGCTCGGAGATATCCATCCCGCCCATGATCTTGATGCGCGAGATCACCGCCGCGTGCATCTGGAAAGGCGGCGTGAGCTTGGTGATGAGCCTGCCATCCACACGCATGCGCACGCGACTCATGCCGTCGTCCGCTTCGATGTGGATGTCCGATGCGCGGTCGTTCACTGCCTGGAAGAGCAGGTAGTTGACGAGCTTCACCACGGGCGACTGCCCGGAGAGCTCCTCCATGTCCGAGAGGTCGAACGACTGCGCGTCGGCCTCGGAGAGCTCGCGCACATCGACGTCTTCGTAGATCTCGTCGATCACAAAGACGTTCGCCGACGGCAGGTACGCCTGCAGCGTCGCACGGATGTCGGCGGGCGTGGACGCGACGATCTGCACGCTCTTGCCGCTCAGGCGCCCGATCTCTTCGATCAGGAAGAGGTTCGCGGGTTCGCTGAGCGCCACGGTGAGCACGTCATTGACGCTGAAGAGCGGGAGAACGCCGTGGCTGTCGATGAAGTCGCGCGGGAGCGATTCGATCGCGCGCGGATCTGCGATCCTCGGGGTGACGCGGGCGAAGGGGACGCCGTACGACTCGGCGAGACACTTGGCGACGTCCCCCTCGGAGACGAATCCCATCTCGACAAGGATTTCGCCCAGAAGGCGCCCGCCCCCGCTCTCGCGCTGCTCGGCGAGGCCCTCTTCGAGCTGCGACTGCGAGATCGCCCCGGCGCGCACGAGCAGATCGCCGATCGGCATCGCGCGCTCCTGCGCAGATCTGGCGTCACTCGAGCGGGCGTTCACCGCAGGCTCCGCACGGCGGACTCAACCGATTCGTGCGACTCGAGCGCGAGGTCGAGGCGCGTCAGCGAGAGAATCGTGACAACGGTGCTGTCGGGTCGAACGAGACGGAGCTGACCGCCGCGTTCGCCGAGCCGCTCCTGCAACGAGAGCATGGATTCGAGCGCCGCGGAATCGACGAACTCGACGGCTTCGAGATCGAGGATCGCGTGCTTCGCGCCCCGGCTCACGCAGTCGGTCAGCGAGCGGTTGAAGGTGTCGGTGTCCTCAGCGGTGAACTCCCCGCTCAGGACCACGACCGAGACCTCGCCGTAGTCTTCGCTCGAGAGCTTCACGCCGCGGCGCTCCCTTCTCCGAGCCGTTGGTGCTGCTGAACGAGCTGGTCGTAGACGGTGAAGTCGAGCGTGACAAAGATCTTCGCGAGCTCCGGATCGAATTGAACGCCGGCGTTCTTTTCAACTTCCCCGATGACCTGCGGGCGCGGCATCGCGCGTCGGTACGTGCGCGTCGAGCTCATCGCATCAAACGCGTCGGCGATCCCGAGGATCCGCGCGATCAGCGGGATGCTCTCGCCCTCGAGCTTTGCGGGGTAGCCCCGTCCGTCGTAGCGCTCGTGGTGATAGAGCACGCCGGGCAGCACGTCTTCCAGCAGCGGGATGTCGCGCAGGATGTCGTACCCGATCCGCGGGTGCAGCCGGATCAGATCGAACTCTTCGTCGGTCAGCCGCCCGGGCTTGCTGAGCACGGACTCGGGCACACCGATCTTGCCGATGTCGTGCACGAGCCCGCCGATATGCACGCGCTCCGCCGCCGGTTCGGTCATGCCCGCGGCGAGGGCGAGCTGGCGACCGAGGTGCGCGACACGCTCGGAGTGACCGCGTGTATACGGGTCTTTGGCATCGATGGACCCGGTCAGCGCGCCGAGCGTGCCGATGAACATCGCCTGCTGATCTTCGTAGAGAAACGCGTTCTCCGCGAGCACGCCGATCGCGCGTGTGGTCGATTCGACCATCGCGATGTCAATGGAGTTGATCTCTTCGTCGCAGACGGTCTTGCCGCCGGCGAGCGCAACACCGATCGGCACACCGTTGCGGAGGATCGGCTGCACGAGCACGAGACCCAGCGTCGAGTGCCGCTCGACGCGTCCTTCCGGATCGGTCGCGGACGACGCGAGCCGAACCGCCTCGGCGATCGTCTGGCCGTTGTCCTGCCCGGAGCGAAACGTCGCGCCGGCCTGACTGCGCATCACTTTTGGATCCTGCACGAACGCGGCGGCCACCCATCCGAAGTGCGATGCGGCGCACAACTCGTCGCACGCGTTCTGCACGAAACTCCCGGGGTTTGCGACCTCGTTCATCGAACGCGTCAGTGTGTGCAGCAGGTTGATCTCTTCGTACGCCTCGCCCAGTTGCCGGCTGACATCAAAAAGCGCCCGGCTCGACTCGGCACCGCCCTCGATATCGCTCTGCATTGTCCGCAGCGAGACCGCCAGCCGCTCCGCCGCGTCGGCGCTCAGCACCTCGTGGTCACCCATGAGCTGCGTCAGAGCGCTCGCCGAGACCCCGTGCGACGCAGCGGATGCGCGCAGGCACGAGCACTCCGACGCACCGGGGCCGAAGGCCACCGCGGCGAGCACGCCCGTCCCGACTCGCCGCTTGCGCGCGGGGATCGGGATCGCCCACACCCCCGTTGCCAGTTCGACCACGTGCTCCGTCGCGTCGAGCGAGCCGACCGCATCGAGCATCGCGTCGCCGCCGATGACGAGTTCGAGCGCCTCGTCGAACGGCGCCGACGCGCGCACCGCGCCGGTGTCGTCCACGACCCAGCACGCGAGCCGCATCGACGCGCACCGCGCCGCGAGCGGATCCCGCCCGCGGGCGGGCTCGGGTTGTGACGCCTGCTGATTCACGCGGCTTCATTGCTCCGCTGCGCCGTCGCCTTCCGCGCGCTCTTCTCCAAGAGTTCCTCAACGACCGCGAGCACCTGCCTCGGGCTGAACGGCTTGCTGAGAACCGATTCGATGTGCGTGTCGTCGAGGTCCCCTTGCTCCAGCGCGTACCCGCGCGCCGTGAGCATCAGCACCGGCACGTCGCACAAGTCCTCCCGCGCGTACATCGCCTTGGCGAGCTCGATCCCGCTCATGTACGGCATCTGAAGATCCGTAATGACCAGGTCCGGCCCGTGCTGCACCGCGAGCTCGAGCCCCTCCTCGCCATCGCCGGCGGTGACCGTCTCGAACCCCGCGTTCTGCAGCTTGAGCGCGACCACGTGCGTGATGTGCGATTCGTCATCGACGATCAGAACAGTGGAGTTTCGTTCGCTCATGCGCCGTTCCTTTCGGGCTTACACACGCTCATGGACATACGGGATCGTGAACCAGAACCGGCTGCCCATCCCGACTTCGCTCTCGACGCCAACCCCACCACGGTGCACCGTCTCCACGACGTGCTTCACGAGGTTGAGCCCCAGTCCCGTGCCCTTGGCGACGCGCTTGTAGTTCTCGATCCGGTAGAACTTGTCGAAGACGCGGTCGATCGCCTCGGGCGGAATGCCAAGCCCCGTGTCCTGCACGCCGACGAGCACCGAGCGCGTCGCGTCGTCGTTCTCGATCGTCACCGTGACGCGCCCGCCCTCGGGCGTGTACTTCACGGCGTTGCTCACAAGATTCGTGATGACCTGCTGGATCATGTCCCGATCGGCCTGCGCCGTGTACACGAGCGGGCCGGACTTCTCGATCAGCTTGATCGACTTGAGCGCCGCCTGCGGACGCATCGTCTCGAGCACACCGCGCGCCGCTTCGACGAAGTCCACTTCCGTGCGCTCGATCTGCACGATTCCCGCCTCGATGCGCGAGATGTTGAGCATGTTGTCGATCATGCGCGTCACGCGGTCCGTCTCGGCCCGGATGACTTGATAGAACTCCTGGCGAGACTCCTCGTCTCCCGCCTCGCTGTCGATCAGCATCTCGATGTACGCGCTGATCGAGCTCAGCGGCGTGCGCAGCTCGTGCGACGCCTGCGACACGAAGTCCGTCTTCATCTGGCTGATCTCGCGCTCGCGCGAGACGTCGCGCAGGATCGCGACCACGCCGCCGATCCCGTCCTCACGCTCCGGCGTCTCCGTCGTGACGTCGGGGAGCGCCGAGATGGTGACGTCGTAGATGGCTTCGCCACCCTCGCCCGCGCCGCCGTTGAGCTGGTGCTCGAAGTGGCGCTGCCGCGCGATCCGACCGGAACGCAGCGCTTCATCGATCTCCTGGCTCAGACGCTCATCGACGAGCAGGTCTTGGAGCTTGGCGTGCGAGAAGCCGCCCTCATCGATCCCGAGCAGCCGGGTCGCGCACCGGTTCGCCATCGTGAGCTCGTTGAACCCGTCCGCCACGATGACCGCGTCTTTCAGCGTGTCGAGCACGGCCTCCGCATACCGGCGTTCGGCCTCCGCGACCTTCACGCGCACCTCGAGTTCTTTCGCTCTCGCCGACGCCTCCGCGTGGCGATCACGCCACGCGCGTGCGAGTTCCTCAACACCTTGGATGATCGGGCCAACGAGGCGCGGGCATGCGGCGACCGCGTCGTCGCGCTCGTCCGACAGCAGACCGATGCGCCGCTTGGCGAGCTTCAGGTCCGACGCGAGCAGCGACGCGATCGGCAGAACAAAGAGTGATGCCGCCAGCGCGCCACCGATCGGCACCACGCTCCACGCCGGCAGCGCCGAGACGAACGCCTGACCCGCGAGCAGGGTGCCCGCGAACCCGGCGATCGCGCCGACGACCGACGCCACCGCGAGCATCGACAGGATGATTCGACCTTGATTCACGCACTCATCCGTGGAGAGACCAGGAACCACCGTTCCGCGCCCGTCGCTCACTCTTCGGGATCGACACCCGCAAACGCACCGACGCTCGGCGTCGCGTTGCCGAGACCCGACTCGATCCGCGTGATCCGCCGGTCGTTCGGCGCGATCGACGACGCGATCCGCAGCGCGGCGCGCGCCCCGTCCGGATCGCCCAGACGATCGAGCAGCACCGCCTGCAGCAGCGCCGGCGCCGGATCCTCATCGGAGAGCAGCACCGCACGCGCGAGCGTGTCCACCGCGTTCTCCGTGCGACCGTGCATGTGATGCCACAGCGCGAGCAGGTAGTGCCCCTGATGACTCTGCGGCGTGATCGCGATCAGCCTGTTCGCCGACTCGCGCAGGCGGCGCCCGTCTTCGAGCTTCACAGCGGCGTGCGCGAGTTCGCGCCAAAGGCGTGCGTCGCCCGCGCCCTCGGGGTCTTCCACGAGCCCGACGAGGATCTCACGCGCCTCGACCGGTCGATCGAGCTCCATCAGCGTGCGGGCGTGGAGTTGCAGCAGGTCGCGACGCTCGTCCATGCCGGGCATGGCGAGCAAGCGGCGAAGGTGTGTCTCGCCATCCGCATGATCATCGGCGGCGATGAGCGCCCGCGCGAGGTCTTCGAGCAGCCCGACCTCGTCCGGCGCGAGCAGGTACGCCTGCTCGAAGAGCTCGACCGCGCCCTCCAGATCGCCTTGCATCTGGGCGATGTGCGCGAGCGTCTGGCGGATGCCCGCGTTGTGCTCGAACTCGCCAGACTCGGTGCTCAGCAGCTCGTGCGCTTTGTCGAGTTCGCCCTGATCGATGAGCGCTTCGCCCGCCGCGAGCAGGTACTGCGCGTCCGTCGGCTCGAGCTCGAAGGCGCGCATGTACGACTCGTACGCCTTACCCGGTCGCGTCCATCGCTCGCGGATGATGCCCGCGTAGTAGTGCGCTTCGGCGAACTCGGGGTTCAGCTCGATCGCCGTTTCGAGCGAGTCCATCGCGAGCTCGAGGCTCCCCGATTCCAGCAGCGCCCGCGCTTTGAGTACGTGCGACTTGGGCACGTCCGGCGAGAGCTGCAGCGAGTTGTCGATCGTCTTCAGCGACTTCTTCAGGTCGCCCGCGAGGAACTGCTGCCTCGCCATGTCGTACTCGGTCGCGGCCTTGACCTGCGTCATCCGCAGCTCGGCCTGCTCCTTGAACTCCTGCGTGTACTTGCCGTGGCCGGCGCCGCAACCGGCGACCGTCCCCGCTGCGGCGAGCAGCAACGCGATCCGAGCCCTCTTCCAGACGTTCGATGAAACGCGCATATCGTGCTCTCCGTTCGCTTGAAGTGCGGAGCGAGAATCGGCGACGAACGCTCTCACGCCCGTCGCCGTGTGTGTTCGTGTGATGCGCTCAGGGCGCGTCGTCTTCTTCGATCTCGACGTTGGTCAGCGTCGTATCCGACTCATCGGTCGGGACAGGCTCGCCCGCGAGCTGCGAGAGCAGATCGCTCAGCGACGTCGGCACACCGCCGGGCTGGCCCATGACCTGCCCGGGCTCGGCGATCGCCGGCGCAGGCGCGGTCTCGGCGACCTCGAACGCCGGCGCGTCGAACGGCTCGTCGAGCATCGTGTCGGTGCCCGCTTCGACGGGGCTCGACTCCTCCGCGGAGACGAACTCGAACTCACCGCTCAGGCCGAGGAAGAGCGACGTCCACTCATCGATCTCGTCATCGAACGTCGAGAAGGAGTCGTCATTGACGTTGCCTTCGATCGAGACTGTCGCGTTCGCAGAGAGTGAAGCGTTCTCGGCTTCGATTTCCGCGAGACGCACCTGGGCCTCGTCGGCCTCGTAGCTCTCCACATCCGCACGCTCCGCCGCGACGATCGTGTTGCGCAGACGCTGCGCCTCGACCTCGTCACGCCAGGGCTGGGTGATCTCGCTGACTTCGTCGTAGCGGGCTTCGATCTCATCGTTGATGATCATCTCCAGCACGCTCGTCGAGGGCACGTTGGTCTCTTCGCCCGTGAGCCTTTCGAGCAGACGGATGACCGCCGGCTGGTTGGGGTTGAGCTCGAGCGAGCGGCGGAGGTTCCACAGCGCCTTGCCCTCACGCCCCTCGTCGATCAGCTCCTGCGCCCGAGCGTTCAGCTGCGAGACCTGACGCCGCGTGCTGAAGGGCAGCAGGCCCTGACGCGAACCGACGCGCAGTTCCTCGGCGTACGCGAGCGAGCGGTCGCCCTGCTCGATGAGCGTGGCGTCGTTCACGATCGTGGGCTTGATCATGAAGATGATTTCCTGACGATCGGTGTCGTCTTCGTGCCCGCGGAAGGCCATACCGAGCAGCGGGATGTCGCCGAGCACGGGGACCTGCGTGCGGGTGAGCGAGGTGGACTCGCGGAAGAGACCGCCGAGCACGATGGTCGAGCCGTCAGGCACGATCACGTTGGTGGTGATCTCCTGCGTGATTTCATCGGGGATTGTCACGACGGCGTTGGTCGCGTCGGTCGCCTCGCGGATCACGCCCTCCGAGACGCGCGGGCGGAGCTCCATCCGGATATTGCCGTCGGTCGAGATGAAGGGGCGGAAGGCGAGCTGCGTACCGGTGTCGAGGAACTCGACGGTCTGCGTCGTCGCGGTCTCGGTCGAGGTCGTGTTGAGGAAGCCGATCTTGCGACCCACGAGCACGCGGGCAGGCTGACGGTTCAGCGCGAGCACCTTGGGGTTCGAGAGGATCGTCACGTCCGAGACCTGGTCGAGGGCCCGGAGGAAAATCGAGAAGTCGTCGTTGACGATCCCGAGCTTGAACGACGCGGGGCCCTGCGTGTTGCCGGCGCTGCCGACCGCCGCAGCACCCTGGTTGTCCGCGGGGGCGACCTGGTTCGCGCCGCCGTTGAGCAGGGAGTTGGCAGCGCCGAGCGGCCCACCGAGGCCGGCGAAGTCGGTGAAGTCGAGGTCAGAAAGGATCGCGAAGTCGATGCCGAAGGCGTTGGCCTCGGTGAGCGCCGTCTGCAGGATGGTCGCCTCGACGAGGACCTGCGCCGGGCGCGTGTCGAGCTGGTCGAGCAGTGTTTCGATTTCGGCGATGTGCTCGGCGTAGTCGTAGATCACGAGGGTGCTGCTGAGCGCGAACTCCTCGCTGCCGGTCGGCTGGTCGTCGGGCAGGTTGAACTCACCCGCGTCGCCGTTGGTCTTGATCTGGCCGATCTCCGAGAGCAGCGGCGAGACGAACTCCGCGGCGTCGTTGGCGTTGAGATAGTTGAGCGTGATGACCTTGCCGGTGACCTGGCGATCTCGCTGGCGGATCTCTTCGAGCTCTTCCGCGGTGACGACGTAGATGAAGTTGCCCTCTTCGTAGTAGCCGTAGCCGTTGACGGAGAGGATGGCGTCGAGCGCTTCGTAGAAGGTCACGCCGTACAGGTTCGCGGTGACCGCGGCGCTGACCTGCGGGCTCGCGATGATGTTGCGCTGGCTCTGCAGCGAGAGCATCTGGAGCACGTTGGCGAGCTCTTCGTCCTGAACGAAGATGTCAACCGTGAGGTATTCCGAGACGGCGACGCCCTGCTCGGGCTGGGCCGCGGTGGTCTGCGGAGCCTCCTGCGTGTTCGGTGCGGTGTCGTCCGCGTTCACGGCGCGAACGGTGACAGGCGGGGCGTTGAGCCCGCTCTGCGCAAACGACGCGCCGGCTGCGCCGAGCACGAGCGTGCCGATCGCGATGGCACGCGTCCAAAGACGCCCAAGTGGCTTGCTCATCTCACGTTCCTCCCCGTCGCGCCGTGGCGCGTCCCATCCCGTTGCTTACGGCTCGGCGGTCCTTCGCACGAGCGTGAACTCTTGTCCCCCGCGCTCCAGCACCACCCGGTCGCTGAGCACGCTCACGACGAGGAATCCCGAGATCCGCTCGCCACCCGCCACAAGCCTCGGCCCCTCACCCCGCCGACCGCTCTCCGCGATCACGGCGGCGTTCACTCGCCCGAGCACCACACTCCGAAGCTCGAGCCGAGCAAAAGCCTCGGCAGCCCGACGCGCATCCTCCGCCGACGGGTCAACTTGTGCATCGTCCGATCCGACTGCCTCGGTCACTTCGACCGGCGCGACTTCGCCCGCCTCTTCCACCTGTACCGGTCGGGGGAACTGCTCCTCCGAGTACAGGAACGGATCGCGCGTCATACCCGACGGTTCGAGGACTCTCACCGCCGGGCCATCCGAGGGCGACAGCACCGCCATCGCGCTGTCCATCGTCTTCTGGGCGCTCGAAACCGCGCTCGTCGCGCCCGCCTGAACCGACTGCGTCGAAGCGCTGCTCGAACGGATCGCCGGCGCCACGAACTGACGCACGCACACGACGCCGAACACGAGCACCGTGACCGCGAGCACGCCGCTGCGCGCCGCGTCCTCTCGGATCACGATCCAGAGCGCCTGCAGCCTGCGGTTCACTTGGCCTCTCCTTCGCGTCCGGGCCCGTAGAACGCCTCCACGAGCAGCTCGGCGTCGAGTTCGCCGTGGCGTATCACTTCTCCGCGCACACCGCCCTCGATACGCAAACGCATCCGCCCGACGCGCACGAGGCGGGGCATCGACTCGACGTCGCGGATCACTTCTCGGACCTCGTCGAACGAGCCGCCCGCGCGCACGGAGATCGGCAGTACGCTCGCCTCGTCGAGCTGCTTCGAGTTCTGCAGTGAGATATCTCGATCGCGAAGCCCGGCGCTGTCCATCGTCTCGCTCAGCGTCCGGATCAGCTCCGCCATGTCGTTCTCGGGCGGGATCGGCGTCAATCGCCCAGCGCCGAGCTCGTTGAGCAGCGCGACCTTCTCGCGCAGGCGATCGACCACCTCCGCGCCGTCGCGCATCAGCGCGATCTCACCACGCAGCCGCTCCTGCTCGTCGAGCATGTCGGCGGTCGATCGCAGCACCGGCAGCGTGCCGATCGCCGTTCCGATCGCAAGCAGCAACGCGAGCCCGCACGCCGGCGGAACGCTCCTCGACGAGATCATGGCTGCACCTCCGCGATGTCTTCCGCCTGGAGGTCCGCGTGCGCGACGAGCTTGTAGCGGCGTTCGAGATCGACGACCGCCGAGAGCCTGAACGACCGCGCCGCGACGCCGTCAACATCCGCCGACCGGGCGTAGTCCAGCGTGACACTCGTGAACAAGCCAGACACCTGCAGGCCCGAGACGTACTCCGCGACCTCGGAATCGCGGCGCGCGATGCCCTCGACCTCCGCAACGAGCTCTCGGCGAACCGAACGCTCGCCACGTTTGGTGCCGGACACCCGCAGCTCGCGCGGCGTGAGCCCGAGACCCGTCAGCGTCACGGCCTCGGGCAGCGCCGCGACCAACCCATCGAGCACCACGCCCGACGACAACGGCCACGCCAGCGCCTCGTACCGCGTCACCGACGCGCCGATTGACTCCAGCTCGCCCAGCAGGGCCTTCGCCTCCGCGTTCTGCTCGAAGCGCTCGCGCACCTCATCGTTGAGCCTGGCGAGTTCGCGATCGATCCGCTCCGCGCGCACGCGCACGCCGATCGCCATCGCGACCACCAGCAGGGCCACGAGCGCGTAGGTCGCGATCCACCCCTGCACCCACGCACGGAATCCGAGCGCTTCGTGGCAACGCGACGGGATGAGATCGACCTGGCGAATCACGCCGCCTCTCCCGTCTTCCCGCGCGGCGTCCACGAACGCGCCTTCGTGCGCGCCGCGTTCTCTTCGCTGCGGAGCGACAACCCGATCGCCGTCGCGAGCTGCGGCCCGACTTTGCGAAGATCCTCCACCGACGTCCCTTCGAGCGGCACGCCGACCGCCGTGGTAAGGCGGGTCGCCTCTTCGATCGCTTCGACGAAGCCAGGCTCCTGCGCCAGCCCGCCGGAAAGTACGATCTTCGACGGGCGCGCACCGCGGAACGACACACCGAAGTGACGCAGGCAGAGGTTGATCTCCTGCGCAATGTCGCGCATCACGGGCCGTGAGGCCTCGAAGAGCGCACGCTGCACCTTCTCGTCGCCAGTGCCATTGCCCCCCTGCTGCGCTTGCACGAGCCGGCGGCGTCGGAGCTCCACAACGCTCGCTTCGTCGAGCGACAGCCGGCTGCACGACGCGCGTGTGATGTCGCGATCGCCGAGCTCGAGCAGTTTGTAGAAGCACACGCTCGTCCCGAGCGTGAGGATGATCCCCGTCGCGCGCTCACCGACGTCCACGATCGCGAGCGATGTCCCGCGGTCGGCGTTCCGCCGAAGACGCCGCGTGTAGCAGCGCGCGATCGCGGCGAACCCGGGCTCGACCGCGAGCGGGCGCACGCCGCGCGCCGCGAGCCCCATGACGAGGTCTTCGATCACGTCGCCGCGCGCACCGACAAGGATCGCCTCACGCCAGGTCTCCTCCCCCTGGCGGACCTCCCCGGCGTCGAGCCACCCGAAGACCGGGTCGTCGGCCTCGGTCATCCCGAGCCGCTCCGGCGCATCGAGCGAGAGCGAACGATCGAGCTCATCGTCAGTCAATCGCGGCGTCCGCGCCGAACGCACACGGATCAGGCGATCATCGATCGAAATCACCGCGTGACGCCCGATGAGACCGGCCGAGGCGATGCCCCGGTCGATCGCGTCGATCGCGTCGGCAGCGGAAACGGTTTCATCCGTCGTCGGGCATTCGACGCGCGCGCTCCCGACGACCTCGAACCCGCCGCGCACACGCCTGAGCTGCGCGAGCTTCACGCTCGACGAACCGATGTCGATGCCGATCGGCAGGAGTCCGGGATGCAGCACGCTGCGAAACACGACGGTTCTCTTTCTGTGTAAGCGCCGTTCAGCCGCCGGCTTCGGTGCGCGTGACGATCACGCGGCCCGTGAACGGCGCCACCGCGATCTCGAACGTGACGTCACCGTTGGAAATCTCGACCGCGCCCCCGTTGCCGGGGTCCGGGCCGTCGAGCTCGGCGACCGGGCCTCCCAGCTCGTCAAAGATCAGCAGGTCCGTTTCGTTGAAGTCGATGTTCCCGAGCACCGCGCCGCCATAGCGCCCCTCCGAGAAGTCCACACCCATCGGACGCGTCGGGTCGCTCAGGTCGAACATCGAATCCGTCGCCAGGTCGAGCGCGGGCCCGCGCACATCCGCGACCGTATAGCCGTCGCCCTCGACGAATTCCCACACGCCCGTGTCGTCGTTCAGTTGCGGCACACGACCGAACCAGATCGCGCGGCGCTGCTGGAACGCCATCGCGTCGCCCTGCACGTACGTGATATCCGCCACAGTCTGGCGCACACCCGCCTGGATGCGCAGCGCATCCGTCTGCGACATCGACGGGATCACCAACGCCCCGGCAAGACCGAGGATCGCGACGGTGATCAACATTTCAACAAGCGTAAAGCCGTTCCGCGGCGGTCCGAGGCGACGGTCACACATGCGTCACTCCCCCTTGACGACGACATCCGGCATGTCGAGCACCTTCACCTCCAGCGGCTTGGCGAGGCGCTCTTCGATCTTCTTCATCCGACGATCGAGGCTGTCCAGCTTGTCGAGCATGTCGCGACGCTGCACCGCCGCGTTCGGTGGCATCGGTGCACCCGTGCGCCCCGCGACCGCTTCGGACATCCGTACCGGCGCCGTCGCGTCGCTCGCGTCGATCAAGAGCAGCGCGCCCACCATGATCACCACGCCTCGGGCGAGACCGGGCAGCGAGATGTCAGAGCGATTCGTGCGTGCGCGCGTCATGGGCGTTCTCCATTCTCCGCGGCGTCCGGATGCAGACACCTAGCGTGGTCATCGGACCGCCCACCACCCGACCTGAGCCGGTCGTCTCGATTCGAATCGCGCGTCTCCACGAACCCGCACGATCGGAACGCGCCGCGCGTTCCCGGACCCGAACGGGTCAGTCCGTGCTGAGCGAATCCGTCGCCGCGTCATACCCCGCCGCGAAGAAGTCGAGCCGTTCGTTGTCGCCCACCACCTGGAAGAACCAGCCCTCCGGCACCTCGCGTCCAAGGTCCTTCGCGTCGTCGCTCGTGCCCTCCACGAGCAGCGAGCGCATGTTGAACGGGTTCAGCGGCTCTTCGGGCAGGTAGCCCTCGGACACCATCACGCCCCACCCGCTGTTCGCGCCGCCCTCGCTCAGCGGATCGTCCGGGTCCTGCGTCGGAAACCGTTCGCCGTTCTGCGTGCGGTACAGCTCGACTTGCGAATCGATGAACTGGAACTGACGCTTGAGCGCCGCGATGGTGGACGTGTTCTGCGCGCCGCCCATCTGCGGCACCACGATCGCCGCCAGCGTCGCCAGCACGACGATCACGATCATGATCTCGATGATGGTGTACCCGTTGCCACGTGCCATCGCTTCGCCTCCGCTGGGTTCGCAACGGGCATCGGCACGATCAACGCCGCACTTTCGGACGTTGTGCGGCCCGCGCAAAAGAACGGACGTGCCCCTGCGGACACGCCCGTCGATCCACTGCTCAGATCACCCGCCGGGGCTTAGTCGTCTTCGACACGGAAGGTGTCGCCCCAGTCCTCGGCGTAGTCGTCCTCGTGGGCGAGCATGTTGTTGACGGGGTCGTACCCGTACGCCCAGACGCGCTCGGTGCCGCCGTCGCCGTCATCGTCCCACGCCCAACCGGCTTCCGAATCACGATCGCCACCCTCGGCGGCGGTGATGCCGTCAACCGTGAGAGCGCCATCGCCCGTGTACCCGTTGACGGGGACTTCCTGCAGGTAGTCGTCCTCGATAAGGACGCCCCAGCCGTTGTTGTCGGCTTCGACACCGATCGGGTTGTCCGCGTCGTCGTCGGGCAGGTCGCCCTGCTCACGCACGCGGTACAGCTCGACCTGCGACGTGATGGTCTGGAGCTGGCTCTGCAGCGCGCCCTTGACCGCCTCGTTGCTGGCGTTGGTGAACTGCGGAACAACGATCGCGGCAAGAATGCCAAGGATCACAACAACGATCAGAATCTCGACCAGCGTAAACGCGTTAGCCTTGCGGTTTGCCATGGTGCTCACACTCCTTCAGACGAAACAACACGTGTGTCGCGACGTCACGGGGAGTGTGCGACTCACCCGCGACCACCCGAATCAGACGCCGGCGACCGAACACCGGCCATCCGACCCGTGCGACACACACGCCTCACGAGAGACAAGCGTCCGCACGCACCATGAGCATCGGATCCACTTCGCTCCTGCTTCACTGCCGCAGCCATGACGAGCGGATTCCGCACCATCACAGCCCGCAGCGACCGCGCAAGCCCATGACAATCGTGCAGTTATCGAATCGCAGCCCGCACTGGGAAGGCCCGGATCACTCCTCGCCGAGGATGATCATCCGCAGCGAATCGCTCGAAAGCCCAATCGCCCCGAGCACCTCCGCCGTCGCCTCGGCTTCTTCGCCGAACGCCAGCGTCACTTCTTCGAGCAGCCACGACTCGTGGCGCGGCTCCAGCAGATTCCCGTGGCGACGTGCCGAACGCGCGACCCGGCGCAGCAACTCGACACGCTCCTGATCGAACGCGTCGATCGCCGCGTCCATCAGCGCGATCTGTGCGCGACCCTGATCGATATGGGACAGCACGTCCGCGACCGCGACCCGGACATCGCCGTCCGTCTCTTCGAGCGCCAGCACGAGCGAACTCGTCGCGTCGCCCACGTCGAAACTCTCCGAGCCGCCGCGCGCCAGCGCCAGCAGCGCGTCCAGCGCGTCGAGCGCCGAACGTTCGGCCTCGTCCGCGCTCACCGGCGCCCCGCCCGCACGCTCGACGAGCTGCGCGATCGCGGTTGCCGCCTGCTCGCTCGACACACCCTGCCGCGCCACGCGTGTCAGACGGTCCGCCTGGAAGCGAACGCGGTTCGCGCTCGCAGCGGACGCGGGCATCACTGCGAAGATCGGCGTCGCCGCGAGGCGACGGTCGTTCCGCGTATTCTCGATCAACTCGATCGACGCGTCGCCGCTCAGGTCCGAAACGATCAGGTCCACGCCCGACAACTGGGCGATCTCCTGTTCGAGGTCACGCAGTCGCGCGACCGGCGTCAGCACCGTGTACCCCACGCCTTCGAGCAGCGTCGCCATCGTCTGGCGACGCTCGGCATCACGCGATACGACCACCGCGTACCGCGCATCCGCGTCACGCACCGCGTTCGCGAGGATCGGCACCACACGCTCCGCCCCCGGGAAGTACCGCGTCGGGTTCGCCTTCGCCAGCGCGAGCGACGCATCGAACTGTACACGCCGGTCCGGGTACAGCAAGGCATCCACGAGCGCCCCGCCACCGGGCAGATCGCCGACCGCGTTTCGCCCCGCGACGCGCGACAACGCATCGATCGCTCGACGCGCCAGCGGCGTGTCGAACGAGTCCAACGCCCGCAGCAGCACGCGCTGCGCGTTCTCGGGCCCGAAGGCCACCGCGTGGAACATCGCGTTCGGGCGATCATCGCCAACCAGCGGGTTCTCGTACCCGCTCGGCGTCTCGATCTCCCGCGCAAAGTCCGCCGCCACCCAAATCGACAACGCCTCGGAGCGCAAGCCGTCGAGGCTCAATGCCCGCTTGGCGGCTTCCATCGCCATCGTCTCGTGGTAGACCTCGCTGCGGACCGCCGTCGGCTCCAGACCGGTCCGCGGATCGAACGACCACGCCAGCTGGTGCGACTCGCCCGGGAAGCTGGTGACGCTCCGCGACTCGGCGAGGTACGTCTCCGCGAGCCGCTCATACCGCTCCGCCGCCGAAATCGACGGGTCGTACGAACGCTCGATCTGCTCGATCGCGTCCCGCGCCGCGTCACGGACGTCGTTCCCGCCAGATCCGGTCGCCACCTCATAGAGGTACGGCAGCGCCCCGTCGTTCCCGATCTGGCCCAAGACACGGGCCAGGCTGATCTGCGTCTCCGGACGCACACCCAGGATCGCCTCGCTCAGCGGACGCACCGCCTGCGCGCCGAGATCCACCAGCACGCCGCGGGCCTCGAACGCCAGCACCTGGTCGCCGCCGTCGAGCAGCACCTCGAGCAGGTAGGGCACCGAGTACTCACCCGCCTCAACCAATCGCCGGGTCGCGAGCAGCTGCCCACGACGCGGCCCGACGAGCTCCTCGATATTGCGTCCGATTTCCCGCGGGTCTCGCGCACGCGCACGCCTACCCTCTTCGTACAGGTTGTTGATCTCAGCCGCGAGGTCGCGCAGCTCGATGTACCGCGTCGCGCGCTGGTACGCGTCGGCGAACCGCGTCTCGAGCCGAGGCGAGTCTTCCACCACCGCGACGAACTCGATCGGGTCGAGCTCCAGCTCCAGGATCGCCCGCCCGAACGCCTCGGCGACGTCCACGTTCGCCGTCAGCACGTAGTGCGTCCAGTCCTCGACAAGCTCCTCGGGCGAGACGCTCTCCGCTTGCGCAGACGCCACGCCCGCGGGCATCCACGCCAGCAGGCACGCCAGCGCCAAGCCCAGCCCGTGTGCGAACCGACCACGCCGGCACCGATCTTCGATCGTCTTTTCGACCACGCCAAACTCCCGTTGGCCAAGTTCCCGCTTGGGCTCTGGGCGACCCGCGTTCGCCCCACCGACACCCGATCCGATGGCATCCCGGGCGACGCCGGGGCAACGAGCCTACCGGTCCGCCTTTTCGGGTGTCAATCCCGCCCGGTTCGACCCGATCCCAAACGCCGCTGTGGTTCTCGGGTCCGATTCCCCCGCCCCGCTCGGTCGAGATCCCGACTTATGACGGATTTGACGCCCAGACCCTCCCGAGCGGTCAAGACCCGCCCCCCGTGCGTCGATCTCTCGTCGGGACACGTGGAGGCCTCGGCCCTTCCGTTCAGAGAGAGGTGCGTGATCATGTCGTTCGACAAGGACGTTCTGACGACCGGTGAAGTCGCCAAGATTTGCAACGTTGCCCCGCGCACCGTCAGCAAGTGGTTCGACTCCGGACAGCTCAACGGCTACCGCATCCCGGGCTCGAAGGACCGACGCATCCCCGTCGGCGCCCTCATGCAGTTCATGAAGGACCATAACATCCCCCTCGACGGGATCATGTCCGGCAAGACCCGGGTCCTCGTCGTGGACGACGAGCACGAGGTCACCGGCACGCTCAGCAAGGTCCTCGCCGAGCAGGGCGGCTACGACGTCATCATCGCCGATTCCGCCTTCGAAGCCGGCGTCTACCTCGAACGCTTCAAGCCCCACGTCATGCTCCTCGACCTGCACATCTCCGATGGCGACGCCACACACATCGCCGACCTCGTCGATTCCAGCGAGGAGTTCGCCCTCACCCGCGTCATCGCGATGAGCGGCAAGGTCACCGACGGACAGGCCATGTCCCTCCGCCAGCAGGGATTCGAAGCGGTCCTCAAAAAGCCCTTCCAGGTCCGCTCCGTCATCGAGCAGATCGAGAAGGCCGCCAGCCCCATCCACCACTGATCCGGGCGCGGGCCCAGATCACTTCACGGTCGGCACCCACTTGGCGAGCAGATCCAGCGCCGCGCCCAGGTCGCGCGTGTCGATCATCTCCGTGACGGTGTGGATGTAGCGCGTGCCGCACACGATGCCCGCGGCCCGTGCGCCGGCCATCGCCTGCTGCATCGCGGCACCGTCCTGCCCGCCCCGCGCCAGGATCGTCCGCTGGTGCTTGATGCGGTTCTTCTTCGCGACGGCTTCAAGCTCGTTGATCAGCGTGTGGTCCGCGATGAACGACGAATCCATCACGTGCAGCCCCACGCCCTCGCCGTGATGGTTCACCGCTTCGGTGCCGGGCACGCCCGGCGTGTCGCACGCGAGGGACACATCGATCCCGATGCCGATGTCCGGCTGCACCGCGTTCGACGCGGTCTTCGCGCCGCGGAGGCCGACCTCTTCCTGCACGGTGAACGCGACGATCACCTCGCACGCGTGCGCGCTCCCGCTGGTCTCGAGCGCGCGCACGGTCTCGATGCCGAGCCAGCACGCGAAGCGGTTGTCGAGCGCCTTGCTGACCACCTTCGTCCCGATCTCGACGAAGGGCTCGTGCAGCACGACCATCGTCCCGACCTTGACGTGCTTCTTGACGTCGCGCGCCGGCATCCCGAGATCGATCATGAACTCCTTGACCTCGGGCACCTTCTTGCGGTCTTCCTCGCTCGAGATGTGGATGGGCCGCCCGCCCGGGTTCATGACGCCGATGAGATCGTCCTTGCCGTTCGGATGATCGCCGCACACCAGCACGCGCCGCGAGAAGAGGTTGCGTGTGTCGAACCCGCCGGCGGCGTTGAGCCAGACGAAGCCGTCGTCATCGATGTGACGCACGTAGAACCCGATCTCGTCCATGTGCGCCGCGATCATGACCTTGGTCGCATCGCCCTTGCCCTTCTTCGGCGCAGGCTTGCTCGCGCCCTTCGATCCCTTCGCACGGCTCCCGCGCGGCCCACGCCGAGCGATCAGGTTCCCCATCGCGTCGGTGGAGACGTCGTCGAACAGCCCCTTGATCTCCTTCTCGATGAGCGCCCGGACGCGCTCCTCGCGTCCGGGGATACCCGGGACCTCGCACAACCGCTTCAGCAGATCGATGTTCAGCGCCACGTCTCGTCTCCGTTCGAGCCTCGTTCATGCCGCGCGTATGGTTGCCCCTATGGCGCACGACAGTCCGATCAACACGGTACACGAACAGGCCGAGGCGTCCTTCCTCATGTACGGGCCTGCGGAGTCCGGCATCGCGGTCGTCGAGACCTTCGGCGAGATCGAAGCCGAGTACGCCGCCGTCCGCAGAGGCTGCGCGCTCCTCGACACCCCCCACCGCTCGCTCATCGAGGTCACCGGCGATGAGCGCATCGAGTTCCTCAACCGCATGCTCACGCAGGAGCTCGCCCACCTCCGCCCCTTCGCGGCGACCGACACGTTCTGGCTCAACCGCAAGGGGCGCATCGACGCCGATCTCCGCCTCGTACACTTCGAGGAGCGAACGCTGCTGACGTGCGACGCGCTCGTCGCGGCGGCCGCGGTCGAATCCCTCGAGTCCTTCGTCTTCGCCGAGGACATCGCCTTCACCAACCACGCCGATCGTGCGCACGTCCTCGCGCTGCACGGCACGACCGCGCCCGTGCTGCTCGCCAAACTCGCCGCGCACACCGCGGGCCCGCCCATTGCTGATCTGGGTCAAGGCCAAGCCTGCACCGCGACGATCGCGGGCCACGAGGTGATCATCGACCGCGCGGATCTCTGTGCCGCGCCGGGCTTCACGATCACCGTGCTGAGCGTCGAGCACGCGCGCGTGGTATATGAACACCTCGTCGAGGTCGGCTCCGATCCCGAAGACGGGCAGGGTCTGAAGTCCGGCCACCCGTACCGCCTCCGCCAGGCAGGATGGCACGCCTTCAACACCGCGCGTCTCGAGGGCGGCACGCCGATCTTCAACCTCGACTTCGGTCCCGACTCCCTCCCGGCAGAGACCGGGCTTATCGACCAGCGCGTCTCCTTCACAAAGGGCTGCTACCTCGGGCAAGAAGTCGTCGCGCGCATGCACGCGCTGGGGCACCCGAAGCAGACCCTCGTTGCGCTCAAAACGAAGTCGATCGATGGTGAACACCCGCCCGAAGCCGAGCAGCCGCAGACCGGGCAGCCGATCTACAAAGCCGACGACGCCGAGCAGGCCAAGCCCATCGGTGCGATCACCAGCAGCACGCGCAGCCCCATGCTCGGCGACACCTCCATCGCCTTTGCGCAGGTCAAGTGGGGCTCGCACGAGCCGGGCACCGACCTCATCGTGCGCACGGACGCCGGTCTCGCCGTTGCCACCGTGCAGCCCGATCTGGCGTTCATCGACGCTACGGGATGAGCCACGCGCGCGCATGCGGCGCGCGCCGGATCGCCCAACTCTCGATCGTCGTCACCGACTCACCCGGCGTCAGCGTCCGCACCGGCCCGTACAACTCCGCTTCCACCAGCCCCGCGCCGGGATCGATGTAGATCGCCACCGCGCCCTCGCCCGCGGCGCGCGCACTCCCGTCGTTCGGCGTCGTGACGCGCCGGCGGAACCAGTACCCGTCGTCGTACACCGCGATCTCGGGCTCGATCCCCGGCGCGTCGATCCACACCTTGATCCCGCCCTGCCACGTCGCCTTCTTGAGGTCGATGAAGCGCCAGTCGGTGGGCTCGCCGTCGTCCCCCGGCATCGGTTCGCTCATGATCGATCGCAGCGTGTCCGCCGCCGTGTCGTTCCACCCGTAGATCTCTGCGCCCTCGGGCACGCGCACGGCGATCAGCGATCGCTTGAACACGCCCGTGTTGATCCATGTGCCCGCCTGCCGCGAGACGTTGCCGCGGTTCGTGAGCGTGTAGGTGACCTCGGCGCGCGCGGGACCGCTGACACCGAGCGTCTTCTTCTGCTGCAGCCCGCTCCACTGCACGGGGTTGCGCACGGTGATGGTCGTCGCGCTGTGGGCGATCGTCTCGGCGGGCCCGCGGTCCATCGCGGGATCGGGCGGCCACTCTTGGATCGTCGAGCCATCCTCGCCCACCCACTGCTTCTGCGGGGCGTACCACGAATACCCGCCGCCGTAGAAGCGGTACGAGCCGTCCTCCGCCGGCGGGATGTCGAGGTCCCGGACGTGCAGCAGGTTCGGCCCATCGGGTGCCGGACCGAAGAACGTCACCCGATCGATCGACGGCGCGTACTCCATCGCGATCCCGCTCAGCTCGAACCGCCGGGTTTCAAGGTCCACGAGCGGCGGCTGCGCGGCCGTCCCCACGCTCACCGTCTTCTTCGAACAACCCGTCACAAGCAGGGTCATCGCGCACACACCCAGCAGCCCGATCGTCGCAATCGTTCGTTTCATGCGAGCCAATCTACACGCGCGGGCCCATGCCCTACCATCCCGCCATGCCCGAATCAGCCGAGCCGTCCAACCAGCCGCTCCTCGACGTCCGCGACCTCAAGACGTGGTTCCCCGTCAAGTCGGGCATCCTGCAACTCACGACCGACCACGTGAAAGCCGTGGACGGCGTCTCGTTCCACGTCAATCAGGGCGAGACCCTCGGGCTCGTCGGCGAGTCCGGCTGCGGGAAGACCACCGTCGGACGCACCGTCCTTCGCCTCCAACCGGCCACCGGCGGACGCGTCACCTTCGACAGCACCGACGTCTTCGATGCCTCCGGCAAGGACCTCAAACGACTCCGCCGCGAGATGCAGATCATCTTTCAGGATCCAGCCGGCTCGCTGAACCCGCGCATGCGCATCGCCTCGATCATCGGAGAACCGCTCCAGGTCCACGGGCTCATCAAGTCCAAAGACGAACTCCGCGAGAAGGTCATGGACCTCCTCGAGAAGTGCGGCATGCCGCGTTTCGCCGCCGACCGATACCCGCACGAGTTCTCCGGCGGGCAGCGCCAGCGCATCGGCATCGCGCGAGCCCTCGCTCTCAACCCGCGTTTCATCGTGTGCGACGAGCCCACCAGTGCCCTCGACGTCTCGATCCAATCACAGATCCTCAACCTGCTGACCGACCTGCGCGACGAGTTCGGGCTCTCCTACCTCTTCATCAG
>JBCDCB010000040.1:0-30160 GCA_039182735.1 Planctomycetota bacterium | reverse complement strand
CGGGCATCTTGCCCGTCTACTTCTCCCTCTACTCCGTGTGGCACTGCTGGCTTATCCGGCAGTGGCTCGATGATCGAGAACGCGCATGAGCACCGGCTCACAAGGTGCCGGTGCCACACTCAGAGGAGAGTGCGTAGGTGGCGGGCAAGATGCCCGTCCCACGAGATTGGGGAGACTCAGAAAGCCCCGCTCCCACACGGTCGCGGCTCGTCAGACCCCGAACCCCAGTTCCAACATCCCAAACCCAAGACCCCATCCCGCTCCGCGTACTCCGGGCATCTGCGGTGAACCTCCTCAGCCCGCGTTCTGCAACCGATCCAGCGCTTCGAGCCGCTGGCGATGGCGGTCGCGATCCGGCTCCAGGAGCGTGAGCGCCTCCAGCTGTCGGCGCGCCTCATCAAAGTTGCGCGCGCGCAGCGCGATGGTCGCCGCGAGCTCGCGATGGTCCGCGCTGTACGGCGCGATGTTCACCGCGCGCTGCGCCTTGACGAGCGCATCATCCAGACGCTGCATGCTCGAGTATTGCTTCGCGAGCGCCACGGCGTAGGCCGACGCGTACGTCTCGCGCGCGTCGAGGTACTCCAAGTGCGGGATCGCCTTCTCCGCCTCGCCTGCCGCGAGGTAGTAGCGCGCGAGATGGCGGTGCGGCATGTCGTCAACCGGGCGCGCCGCGGCGTACCGCTCGAGCAGCGGGATCATGAACTCGTCCACCTGACCCTCGTTGAACTGCAGCTCCTGGCGCACCGCGGCCTCGAGCACTTCCGGATGCTCCGGGTGATCGAAGAGCCACTGCTCGACCAGTTCCGGCGTGGGCGAGGCGAGTGGGATATCGAAACGGGGCACGCCGAACTGGTGCGCGCTCGCCTCGGCAACTTCGCGCCCGAGGCCGAACAACTCCTCGATCGCGATGGCGCCGAGCTGCTCATCTTCGAGCGTTGCATCGACTCGCAGCGAGCGGAGCGTGGGCGTGCCGCGCATGCCCCAGGTGGCGGCGTCAGCGCGGGCCCAGTCGAGGAACGCCTCGCGGAAGCCCTCGCGCCCGAGCCCGAGGATGCGCTCGAACGCGGCGAGCTCGCGCTCACCCGCGGCGTAGGCGTCCATCAACCGCTGCGGCGCTTCGAGCCCCCATCGCTCGACGATGAACTCGTACATCCAGTGACCCTGCGCGTACGCGAGCGAGCGGTCCTGCGGGCGCTCCGGGCGCACGAAGGCGATGTTGATCTCGAGCAGGTCGAAGAGCTCGCCCTTCTCCAGCGCGTCGTACAGCAGGCGGCAGCGCGCAAAATCGCGCGGCGCCAGCTCCAGGTGCACCGCCGCCGCCTCCGTGAACCAGTGCGGGATACGGTTCTTCGTTCGGCTCAGCGTGACGGTGTGCGCGTACTCGTGGCGCGCGACGCGCAGCCAGTCGTACTCGCCCGCCTTGTGTCGCACGCCGACGCGGGGCGACTCCATCGCGATCACCGGGCCCGTACACGCCGCGAACGTGTGGATCCCCGGCAAGCCCGTGATGCGCACGGCGAACTCCTCGTGCGTGGGCATCAGCTCGAAAACAGTCTTGCGGCTCGGCTCGTGGCCCACGTCCGCCACCACCACGTCGTGCATATCGTCGAGCTGTGCGCCCATCGTGCGCGCCCACGCCTCCGACTCGCCCGGCGGGTAGCGCACGATGAAGTGCTCCGTCTCCAGCCGCGGCCACGACAGCAGGTCTTCCGCCAGGCGCAGCGAGTTGCGCGCGCGCACGTTGAAGGGGTCGAGCTGCGTCGCGCGACGCAGCGCGGTGAGCGCGCGATCGTCGCGCCCCGATTGCATCTCCATCAGACCGAGCTCGATGATCGGCGCGGCCCAGTTGGGCAGGCGGGCGCTGGCCTCTTCGAGGTAGCCCGCCGACATCTCGTACTGACGCGCATCGGAGAGCGCCTTGCCCACCTCGAAGTGCGCGAGCGCGGAGCCCGGTGAGAGGTCCTCGAAGGCGGCGAGGCGCGACGCGAGGTCCTGGTCGTCGTACTTGAGCGCGCTGATCGCGGTGCGCAGCGCGAGCAGCTGGCGGCGCATCGGGTAGCGCTGCAGCGCCGCGTCCACCTCGCTCGCCGCCGCGTCGGGCTCGTTCTGGCGCAGCCACATCCGCGCGCGGATCTCGGCGGCGTACGGGTTCGCCAGCCGATCACCCGTGAGCGCGTCGTCGAGTCGTTCGAGGCGCTGCGCGATCGCCTCGACGTTGTCCACGGCGAACGAATCGACCGCGGCGCGCCCGAGCAGCGACCACGAGCCCGCGCTGCGCGGGTTCATCGCCAGCGACTGCAACGCCGCGGCCTGCGAATCGCTGAACGCGTCCTTGCTCCGCAGCAGCGACGCCTCCGCCAGCACCGCCGGCCAGTACAGGCGATCGAGTTCCTGGTGCGCCCGGCTCAGCAGACGCTGCTTGTTCTCGTAGTCCGACCGCGTCGCCGCCTCGTAGCGCGAACGCGTGATCAGACCGCGCACACCATCGGTCAGGCCCGGCGCACCGACCTGCTCGCGCAGCATGCGCGACACGATCGGCTCGGCCGCCGCATCCGCCTCGTCAAACCGCCCGAGCAGATCCAGCGCCTGCACACGCAGGCGCTGCGCGCGCAGTGTGTTCTCGCCGACGAGCATCTCGAGCGCTTCGCGCAGCTCGCCGCGCTCGATGGCGGCCTCGGCGCGGAGCGTCGCGCCGATGGTTTCGACTTCAAAGACCGGATCGTCCCACACGCCGGCGATCAATGCCGCGCGCGCACGATTTCCCGGCGTTTCGAGGTCTTCAGTGGTCCACAGCCCGTGGAAGACGCGCAGAGCGGACTTCTCCTGATCGCTCAAGTACGCGGCGGACGTCGCGCGAAGCACGCTCTCCAGCGTGTTGGGCGGCTCGATCGGCGGGACGTCGGCGCTCGCCGGGTTCTCCGGGCGGCTCGCCAGCGCCCCCGACGCCATCAGCAACGACGCAGCAACGATGCGCATCTTCACGGCGACGCCTCCTCACGGACGAACTGCCCCTCGTCGATCTGCACGCTCCAGCCTGGCTCGTCGGGCGGGTTCACGTCGATCACGCCGGCATCAAAGCCCGGGTCGTTCACACGTTTGCCGATCAGCCGCACGAACGACAGATCACCGCCCTTCACCGTTGTGCGCGCGAGGACCGGGAGCAGCGACTCGCGTTCGTACCACAGCGCGAGGCGTCGGAACCCGTTGTCGTCCTCTTCGTTCTTGGGTGTGAGCACCACACAGACGAGCTCGTCGGCACGCCCCTCGACGAACGATCGGTACGACGGGTCGTGCTCGATCGGTTCGAGCACCGGTGTCAGCGCCGCGTCGTAGCGCGCGAGGATGCTCTCGGCCTTCTGCCCGATGGGGATGGGGAAGGGCCCCTCGCCCAGCGCGAGCGGGTCGAAGTCGCTGCCGGGCGGCGCGACCTCGCGCCTGATGAACTGCTTCTCCGACGCGTGCTTCTCCACGTACCAGCGACCGTCGAAGACGTAGTGCTCGTCTTCGTCGCTCGCTTTGTCATCCACGATCAGCGTGTCGAACGTCACGGCGAAGGCGCGCGTCGGGCGCTCGCCGGCGCGATCGACGGCGAACGCGAGATCGCCGAGCCGCGTGTGCCGATCCTGCTGCAGGATGAAGACGCGGTCGTACTGGATCTTCGCCTCGAACGTGTCGATCTCGGCGTCGGCGGTTTCGAGCGCCTCGAAGAGCGCGCGCGGCGAGTCAAACTCCGGCAACGCCGGGGCATCTTCCGCGAGCGCGACGCCCGCGGAGCAGGCGACCAGCGCGGCGCACAGCGTATGGTGCATTGGCATACCCCATTATTCGGCTCAAGCAGCCCCCCGGTGGCAGGTCACGCGGGGAACGCGTCGGGATTCACGCGCCGATGCTCCAGAAACCCGCGCAGGATCGCCGCGGCGGCGATCGCGTCGCGACGCTTCTTCTTCTGTTTGTGCGTCAGCCCACTCTGGGCCATGGCCTCGTCGGCCATCTCGCTGGTTTCGCGTTCGTCGAACGCCTCGACCGGGATCGAGAATCGCGCGCCCCACGACTCCGCGAGGTGCCGCACGCGTTTGGCGGGCGGGCCCGCGCTGCCGTCCATATTCAGCGGCAAGCCGACGACCAGCCCGTCGGGCTCCTGCTCCTCGATCGCCTTTGCGAGCGCACGTTCGATCTCTGCGGTGTCGTCGAGCGCGTGCTCGATCACGCGCAGCGGCGTGGCGAGCCCGGTCTCGTCGGAGCCGATCGCCAGCCCCGTGCGCTTGCCGCCCAGATCGATCGCGAGCCAGCGCACGCGATCAGTCGTTGCGGTTGCGGTCGGCGAGGGGGTTGCTGTCGTCGAGCGCGACCGGGTCGGTCGGCGCGGTCAGGACGATCTCACCGGGCAGCGGGCTGAAGCGCGAGCCGGCGAGGGGTGCCCGCACGTTCGGGTCGCTCTTGGGCAGCACGGGCAGCGTGAGCAGCACGATCCCGCCGACGATGACGTTCATGAGCAGGTACTGCCACCACGCCGTCCACTGGTAGAAGACCAGCACGCTGGTGGTCACCACGAGCAGGATCGACAGCGGGATGAGCGACTGCCACGCGAGCTTGAGCACCTGGTCGTAGCGGATGCGCGGGAGCGTCCAGCGGATGACCATCATGAAGCAGACCACGAGCATGATCTTGCCGATGAAGATGCTGATTTTCAGGAGCGCCGGGAGCAGGCCCGCCGCTTCGGGCGTCGTCCACGCCACGCCCGGCAGGTGGTACCCGCCGAAGAAGAGGATCACGAGGAACGCGCTCGACGTGATCATGTGCGCATACTCGCCCAGGAAGAAGAGCGCGAAGCGCATCGCCGAGTACTCCGTGTGGTACCCGCCGACGAGTTCCTGCTCGGCCTCGGCGTTGTCGAAGGGCGCGCGGTTCGCCTCCGCCAGGATGCATACGAAGAAGAGCACCATCGGGATGGGGTGCGCGAGCGCGTACCACACGCCGTCGATCTGGTTCTCCACGATCACGCTCGGGCGCACCGAGCCGGCGGTCAGCAGCAGGATGAGGATGGAGATGCCCAGCGGGATCTCGTAGGAGATCATGCCCGCGGAGCAGCGCATGCCCCCGAGGAACGAGTACTTGTTGTTGCTCGCCCACCCGCCCAGCGTGACGCCGTAGACGCCCAGCGAGGCGATCGCGACGAGCCACACGAACCCGATGTTGAGATCGGCGGCGGCGACCGACGCGCGCCCGCCTTCGACAATCATCAGCCCGAAGAGCTCGATATCCGGAACGTTCAGGTAGCCGCCCCACGGGACGACGGCCCACCCGATGAACGCGGGCACCACCGCCGCCATCGGCGCGAGCGAGAAGAGGAACTTGTCCACGCCACGCGGCTGGTAATCTTCCTTCAGCAGGAACTTCAGCCCGTCGGCGAGCGACTGCCCGAGCCCCCAGAACCCGAAACCGCGGAAGAGCTTCTGCAGGATCGGCAAGCCGAGATCGAACCCGACGCGGTTGGGCCCGATGCGGTCCTGGATGTACGACGAGATCTTCCGCTCGAGATAGATCAGCAGCGGGATGATCCCGAGGATGACGTGGATCATCGCGACGACGACAAGGCTTCCGACGAAGACCTGCGCCGACATAGGAAAGATGGCGTCCGTGATCGCGCTCATGAGATTGGCAGTGTAGCGAGCGAGGGCAGGCGGGTGGCGATCGATGCCGCGAGCCGGGGCTCGTTGATCAGGCGCTGGTCATAGACGAAGTCATCCGTCGCGTTCACGTTCCAGCGCCCGCCGCGGGAGTCGTTCAGGGCGGTGACGATCTGGAAGAAGTTCCAGCCCTCGTTGCCATCGACGTGGTGCAGCCCCGAGGCGTTGCGTTCGACGAGCCCGACCAGCGCCTCGGCCGTATCGGGCAGAAACGAGCACGCCGGCAGCCACTCCGTGCTCGCGTCGATGGTCTCACCCTCTTCGTGGCGGGACTCGATGTGCTCGACCATGTGGTTGCCGCCGCGCTCGAGCCCGATCTGCCAGCCGATGCGCGCGATGATCGCACCGGGGTTGGCCTCGCGGATCGCGCGCTCGGCGCGGAGCTTCTCGGCGCCGTACCCCTCCGTCTCGTCGGGCTCGTTGTCGGTCGTGAAGGGCCGCGTGGCGTTGTTGGTGTAAACCATGACGGTGCTGGTGAAGAGGAACGGGATGCCGCGCTCGCGCGCGATCCTCGCAAGCCGCGTCGGCCACTCCACGTTGACGATGGGGCCCTCGTTCTCGATTCCGGTCTGCTGGCTGGCCACGGCGAGCGCCATGATTGCGCCGGGGCGCTCGCGCTCGATGAAGGCGTTGCCCGCCTCTTCATCATCCGGCGGCGCGAAGCGCCGGTCCCACCCGATCGGCACGAACCCGCGTTCGCGCAGCGCTTCGCACGCCACCCGGCCAACGGTCCCGTTCCCGCCCGTCACGATCACACGAGACTGATGCGTCATGCCAGCGTTTCCGTGGGCGGCTCGAGCGGGAGCATCCGCGCGAGCTCGAGGTACTTCACCATCTGCTCTTTCACTTCGAGCATCGAGTCCCCGCCGAACTTCTCGCGCACCGTGCGCGCGACCTCGAACGCCACCACGTTCTCCATCACCACGCTCGCGGCGGACGCGGCGCACACGTCACTCCGCTCGTACTGCGAATCCTCCGCCTCCTTCGTGTTCAGGTTCACGCTCGGCAGCCCGCGCAGAAGCGTCGAGATCGGCTTCATCGTGCCCTTCACGACGATCGGCATGCCGTTGGTCATCCCGCCCTCGAGCCCGCCGGCATTGTTCGTCTCGCGCACGAACCCGAGCGAGGGCGTGCCGCGCTTCGACTCATCAAACATGATCGCGTCGTGCACCTGCGAGCCGGTGCGATTCGCGCACTCGCGTCCGAGCCCGATCTCCGCGGCTTTGAAGGCCTGGATCCCCACGATCGCCGCGGCGAGGCGGGTGTCAAGCTTCGTGCGCCAGTCCATCGACGAGCCGATCCCGATGGGGCAGCCGAAGACGTGCGCCTCGCACACGCCGCCGACCGTGTCCTTGTCGATCTTGGCCTGACGGATCGCGGCGCGCATGCGCTCGCTGGCGTCGTCGTCGGGGCAGTAGACGTCGCTCTCATCGCGCTTTGCTTTGAAGTCGTGCCAGGTGTCTTCGGTCACCTCGAAGTCGGGCCAGACGTCGAGCATCCCGCGGAGGAAGCCGAAGACCTCGATGCCCAGTTCTCGCAGGAAGCAGCGCGCGATCGCGCCGGCGGCCGTCCGCGCCGCCGTCTCCCGTGCTGACGCGCGCTCAAGCGTCTCGCGGCAATCTGTGGTCAGCCACTTCACCGAGCCCGCAAGGTCCGCGTGCCCGGGCCTCGGGCGATAGACCGGCGGCGTGCGCTCGAGATCGTCCAGCCGTGAGTCTTTGTTGGGCACGCGGAAGGCGACCGGCGCGCCGATCGTCTTGCCCAGGCGCACACCGGCGTGGACCTCGACGTGGTCGGTCTCGATTTTCTGACGCCCGCCGCGACCGTACCCGCCCTGGCGCCGGCGGAGCTCGTCGTTGATGAAGTCCAGATCGACCGGGACGCCCGCGGGCAGCCCCTGCACGAGCACGATCAGCCCGGGACCGTGCGATTCCCCGGCGGTGTGGTATTCGAAGGCTGTCATGCGGAGAGCGTAGCCGAGACCCCCCTACGATCGCCCGTGCACCCCGACGACCACGTCTGTCTCTGCTTCCGCGTTTCGCTGCGCAAGATCCGCACCTACATGAAGCGGGAAGACCCGCCCGTCGCCTCGCTCATCAGCGAATGCCTCGGCGCCGGCACCGGCTGCATGTGGTGCGTCCCCTTCCTCAAAGAACTCCACCGCCAGCACGCCACCGGCGAGGGGCTCGGCGAAGACGGCACCCCCGACCTCAAGGTCTCGCCCGAGGAATACTCCGCCGCCCGCGCCGGCTACCGCAAGACCGGCGAACGCGAGATCGAGCCCGGCTCAAACGAGTAGCCCGCGCACCCAATCCGCGATGAACGCGTTGACCGCGTCCGGGTGCGACCAGTTCACCTTGTGCCCGCCTGCGTCAACGAGCAGGTCGATCTCGCCGCGGATGCGCTTGACTGGGATCGCCTGATCCTTTTTGCCGTGGATGCGCGCGCTGGGCACGCCCAGTTCGTGCTCGGGCACGTCGAACCCGCGCACGCGCTCGCCCGACCAGAAGAAGACCTCGTGCGGGAAGCCCTCGGCCATTTCGCCGGCGATCCGCATCTCGGGGTCGTCCGACTTCGCCGTCTGGCGCACAAAGCCGCGCATCGATCGGCGCAGCATCGCCTCGTTCCACGACGCGGGCAGCAGGCGCAGGACGTCGCCGATGCGCTGGAACATCCCGGAGAACTCCCCGTGATGGCGCACGCTCGCGATCAGCACCACGCCCGCGACATCGATCTCTCGCGCGAGCGCCTGCGCGAGCACGCCGCCGAACGATTGCCCGACCAGCACCAGCGGCTTCGACGAATCGCCGGGCCGCACCCCGACCCGCTCCAGCGCGCGCACGCCGTAGTCAACCAGCGAATCGTTCGGCTCCGGCGCTTCCCACTCCGCGACGACCGAGTGCGGAAACACCGGCATCTGCCGCTCGAACAGCCGCGCGTCGGCGAAGAGCCCGGGCAGGAAGACCAGACGCGCGTGCCGCGAAATGTCGAGTGGATCGTGCCGAGTCACGCCATCACGGTATCCGCGCTCGCGGACGCGGCGTTGGGCGCCACGGCTCAACCCGTTGCACCGGGCCCTGAACCCACTGGTCTCCAACCGGCCCCCGCGGGCCGGTCAGTTCTTCACCTTGTCCTCGAACCAGCGGGGCGCTTGCTCGATCGAGATGCGCTCCTGGCTCAGCGTATCGCGGTCGCGCACCGTCACCGTCTGGTCCTCGAGCGTCTGCCCATCGACCGTGAAGCAGCACGGGCAACCGGCTTCGTCCATGCGCGCGTACCGCTTGCCGATGTTCTGCTTCGCGTCGAACTCGACCGTCCCGCCGATGGGCATCGCCAGCACCTTCTCGCGGATGCCTTCGTACAGCTGCGCCGCCTTCTCGGGCATGCCGTCCTTGTTGACGAGCGGGAAGATCGCCGCCTTCACCGGCGCCATCTCGGGCGTGAACCGCAGGTACACCTTGCTCGGACGCCCCGGGTCGGGCGTGTACGCGTCGCACAGGATCGCCAGCACGCCGCGCGTCAGACCCGACGCCGGCTCGATCACGTGCGGCATGTACCGCTCGTTCCGCTCCTGATCGAAGTACTCCAGCTTCGCCTTGCTGTGCTGCGCGTGCGCCTGCAGGTCGAAGTCGGTCCGGTGCGCGATGCCCTCGAGCTCGCCCGTGCCCGGCGCCGTGAAGGGATAGCGATACTCGATGTCCGCCGTGCCGACGCCCTCCTTCGCGTAGTGGCTGAGTTCGTCGCTGTCGTGCTGGCGGAAGAGCAGGTTTTCGTCGCTCAGCCCGACGCGCTTCCAGAAGTCCATGCGCGCCTGCTTCCAGAACTCGAACCACGTCGCCGCTTCGTTCGGCGGGCAGAACCACTCCATCTCCATCTGCTCGAACTCGCGCGAGCGGAAGATGAAGTTGCGCGGCGTGACCTCATTCCGAAACGCCTTGCCCACCTGCGCGATGCCGAAGGGCACGCGCACGCGCGTCGTGTCGAGCACGTTCTTGTAGTTGAGGAAGATGCCTTGCGCCGTCTCCGGACGCAGATACGCCTTGGCGTCCTCGCTCTGCAACGCGCCGACGTACGTCTGGAACATCAAGTTGAACTGACGGGGCTCGGTGAGCGTGCCGGGTTCTTTGACGTCCGGACCGACGACGCGCGTGAGGTTCTCCACCGCGATGTCAGTCAGCGCCACGCGCTGCAGTTCGTCCTCTTCAATCGTTCGCTTGAGGTACTTACTAAGTAGTTTGAGCGCACGTTCGCGCGACTCGTCGTTGTTCTCGATGTACGCGAAGCCCTGGCTCTCCGCGTTCTCACGCAACACGATGAGGTGGTCCGCGCGGTAGCGCGACTTGCTCTCCCGGCAATCCACCATCGGGTCGTTGAACCCCGCGACGTGCCCGCTCGCCTCCCACACACGCGGGTTCTGGATGATCGACGAATCCAGCCCCACCACGCGCACCGGCTCGCCGTCTGGGCCCAGCGGCGGCGCGAGCACCATCGAGCGCCACCACGCGTCGCGCAGGTTGTTCTTGAGCTGCGCGCCGAGCGGGCCGTAATCCCAGAAACCGTTCAGACCGCCGTAGATCTCGGAGGCGGGAAAGACGAACCCGCGCCGCTTGCACAGCGACACGAGGTCTTCCATCGACTTCAGCGCGGGGTCGGTGATCGGGCCTTCGGCGGCGGCGGCATCGGTCATCGCGGGCGTCTCCTCAATGCGGACGCACGAACAATAGCGACCGCGCGCCACCACCCCGCAACGCCCTCTCTCCGTCTCGCGCTCTCGCTGTCTCTTCCCGGACTCCGCCTACGCCCGCTCGTACCGGATCTCCATCGACTTCGTCTCGGGGTGCCCTTCGGCCGTGTGGTACATCTCCATCACATGATGGTCGGCGTCTTTCCAGATGCAGACGCTCCGGCGCTTCATGGGCTCGCCCGACATCGGGCATTGCATGTCGGTGTGCATCTCCCATCGCGTGCAGTCGGCGTTCACGCGCCCCTGCTCCGTGGACATGGACGTGACCGCGTTGTCGATCCAGAACCCCTCGAACTCATTGGTGGTCTTGTTGAACCCGAAGTAGCCGCGCCCCTCGAACGCCGGGAAGGGACCCTCGTTCGGATCGCCGGTGTACGTCTGCTTGAGGAAGCGCCCGCCGAGGTCGAGCTCGTTGACCATGGTGCCGGTGGAGACGTGCGGCTCGCCACCGGGCTCGAACCACATCCGCACCTCGCTCTTGAACGTGCCCTCGAACTTCTTGAGCAGCTCGTGCTGCTCGGCCGGGGCCGCCATCGCCGCGAAGTCCATCTCCTGCGTGTTCTGATCGCTCATCATGCGCTCCTTTGCTGCACCTATCTTTCGCAAATGTACCACACGAACGTAGGGAACAAAGCGCCGCGTTCGAGTTCTCAGGACGCGTACCGCTCGCGGATCCGCGGCACGAGCACGCCGCCCAGCGCGCTCGCCAGATCGTGCTTCGGCGTAAAGCCCCAGTCGCGTTTCGCCGCCGAGCAATCGACGTCCGCCGGCCACGAATCGACGATCGCCTGACGCTGCTCGTCGGGCGCGAACGTGACCTCCGCACCCGGGAAGTGCTTGAGGGTCTCAGCATGGATCTCGGAAGCCGAAGCGCTGAACGACGCGACGTTGTAGACGCAGCGCGTGAGCCCATCGCGCGGCGCGCTCGCGAGCTGCAAGGTCGCCTCGACCGCCTCGTCCATCGTCATGAAGGGCAGGCGCGCATCCTCGCGCACGAAGCACGCGTAGGGCTTGCCCGCCGCCCCAGCGTGGATCATCTCCGGGCCGAAGTCGCTCGTGCCGCCGCTCGGCACCGTCTCGGCGCTGATCAACCCGGGATAACGCAAGCAGCGGAAGTCGATGAGATCGGGCACGCGGTCCTGCGCGAGCTGGCGGTAGTGCCGCGCGTAGTACCGGCCGAGATGCTCGCACGCGAGCTTGTTGCAGCCGTACATCGTCGCCGGTCGCAGGAAGTCATCCTCCCCCACCGCGCCGGCGTCGTTCTTGGTCGGGATGTCGGGCAGCCCGAATGCCGCGATCGACGACGGGTACACGAACGTGACAGTCTCGCCGTGCGAGCGTGCTTCTTCCGCCGCGAGTTGCAGCAGGTTCAGCGTGCCGACGACGTTGACCTCGTGCGCGCGCTCGGGCGTGTACTCCGAGCGCGTCGAGAGCAGCGCCGCGAGGTGGTAGATCTCGCCGATCTCGAACGCCCCGAGCAGACGCGAGAGCAGGTTGGTGTCGCAGATATCCCCGACGGTGGAGTCCCGGCACAACGCGCGCAGCTCCGGGTCCAGCTCGCGCAGGTCGATCGCGACAATGTCGCGCTGCCCGCGCGCGTGCAGCGCACGGATCAAGCCGTGACCGACTTCGCCCACCGCGCCGGTGATGAGCACCGCCGACGCACGCCGCTGTCCCGTCGCGCCCGGCATCAGGGATACTCCTGTCGCGTGCCGCGAATCACCACATCGTTCAGGCTGACGTTCGCCGGCTGGCTGACCATGAACGACACGAGGCGCGAGATATCCTCGGGTTCGAGCACCGGGCCGATCGACTCCATGAACGCGCCGAACTGCTCCGGGTCGTAGCCCGCGACATCCTGGAACTCGCTCCGCACGATCGCCGGGCTGATCTGGCTCACGCGGATGCCCTCCGGCGCGAGCTCGCGGCGCACGGCTTCCGCGATCGAACCGATCGCGAACTTCGTCGAGCCGTACATCGAGGAGAAGGGCGAGATGTGCTTCCCGACCGTGGACGCCAGAATCACGATGTCCCTCGGCTTCTGCAGCCACGCCCCGCCTTCGACACTCGTCATCTCCTTCATGCGCGTCGCGGCTTCGCGAATCAGATGAGCCGCCCCGATCACGTTGGTGCGGAACATCGACTCCCAGATCTCGCGGTCCGACGTGATCGGCGAGCCGCTGAGCCCGCGCCCCGCGTTCACCACGACCAGATCCGGGTCGGCTCCGAACGCTTCGCGCGCACCGTCCAGCACGCGAACGGCCGTGGATGCTTCGCCCGCATCGCCGGCAACCGCGACCGCCCGCCCGCCGGCGCCCTCGATCTCTTGCACCAGCGCTTCAAGCCGCTCCGCCCGACGCGCATTGACCGCTACCGCCGCCCTGCCCCGCGCGAGGTCCAACGCGATCGCGCGACCGATGCCCGCGCTGGCACCAGTGACCGCCGCGACCCGCCCCGCCAGGGGCCCGTTGCCGTCCGTTCCACCCATGCCCAGACGCTACCGATGCGGCGTCCGCGGCACAACACATCCCCGCCAGACCAAGCCCGCGCTAACACGGACTCGCCCGACTGCCGTCAGTCGTAGCGGCGCATCACGCCCACCACGACGCCCTGCACCCGGCAGTCCTTCACGATGATCGGCTCGAAGTCCGGGTTCGCCGGCTGCAGACGCACATGCCCGTCTTCCCGGTAGATCGTCTTGAGCGTGGTCTCACCGTTGGGCAGCAGCGCCACGACGCGCTCACCATTGGCGGCGGAATCTCGCCGCGCGACGATGACGTAATCGCCATCGAGGATGCCCTCGTCGCGCATGGAGTCTCCATCAACCCGCAGCGCGTACGTCGCGCCCTTCTGCCCGACACGCGGGCCGAAGAGATCCCCGACGTCGAGTTCGTCGTTGTCCTCGTACTTCTCGATCGGGTAGCCGGCGGCGATCTTGCCGACCAGCGGGTACTTGAGCGGGCGCTCCTCGTCTGGGAGCGCGACGCCGTCAGCGATCGACAAAGAGCGAGCCTTGTTGGGCTCGCGCACGAGGGCGCCCTTCTTGATGAGGGCTTCGACGTGTTCGAAGACGGTCACCTTGCTGACGCCGAGCTCGTCGGCGAGCTCCTGCATCGTCGGGGAATAGCCAAAGCGGACCCGGCTGTCCCGGATCAGCTTGAGAATCTTCAGCTGCTTGGGCGTGAGGTTCATGTGTCCTGCTCTCCATCTCAGGATCGACGGGATTCGGGAGTGGGCTCCCCGTCGATCGTCCTGGCCCGCAGTTCCGCACACGCACGCGCAGGCCGCTCGTGTGCACCGTTCGCCTCATCCCCGAGGCGTGTGGGGCGACGCTCGCAAGCCTCGCCGAGAGGTGCGCCGATTCCAACAGTCGCGTGGCGCACGCGCGGATCGTGTCCTCGAGCAGCCAGAGCGCCGAGACGCGTGGTACACACCCGTCCCGAACAGGGGCTGCAGCCGCCGAGTGAGCACCAACTTCTTGCCAGGGCGTGACTTCTGCGCCGTCGTAGCTCTGCAGAAAGTCACCACCGGGGCCGTGCATCACCAGCGGCGGATTCGCGGACTGCTTCGTCATGTGGTTCTCATGTCCGTGTACGAACGAACGACCAACGCTCCCGCCGATCGCCCGCTGTTCCAACTCGCCGCCACTCCGTGACGGAAACCACAAACCCTTCAAGAAACTATAGTTGTGATCTAGAACGCGTAGTCTACCGCGATGACCCGAATGTCCAACGCCAAATCGACGTTTGGTATAGAATAGGGGATCAGACACCGGACGGCAACCGTTCTTTTCGGATATTGTCAGGAATTCCCGCGCACCCGCCACCCAGATCGCCTCAGCGACGCTCAAGCAGCGACCCGCGACGCGCGATCAGCCCCCGGATCTCGAGCACCGTGATGTCCGCCAGCACGCTCCCCACCTCGAACCCCTTGTCTTCAACAAGGGCATCGAGCGTGCGCGGCTCGTCGAGCGCGTGCAGCAGACGCTGCTGGCTCACCGACAGGTTCGTCGCCGCCGGCGCCTCCGGTTCCGAAGGAGTCGGTGGTTGTGCGGACGCGTAGCGCGCCGCGTGTGTGCCGTGGGCGAGGTGCCGGCGAGGCGCGTCGAGCAGTTCGGCAACATGGACGGGGCTCGTGACCATCGCCGCCGAACCGCTGCGGATCAGCTCGTTCGAACCCTCGGCGGACTTGGCATCGACGCGCCCGGGGATCGCCATGACCTCGCGCCGCTGATCGTCGATCGCCACGCGTGCCGTGATGAGCGCGCCGGAGCTCGCGGGCGCTTCGACGACGAGCACACCGAGACTCAAGCCCGAGATGATCCGGTTGCGCCGCGGGAAGTTCTCGGCGCTGACGCGCTCGCGCGTCGGGAGTTCACTGATCAAGCATCCCCCGGCGTTGACCACGTCGTCGTAAAGCTCTTTGTTTTCTGGTGGATACGCGTGCGCAAGCCCGCAGCCCATGACCACGGCTGTGAACCCCTGCACGCGGAGCGTCGCGCGGTGCGCCGCCGTGTCGATCCCCCGCGCCCCACCCGAGATGATGACGAATCCCGAACCCGCGAGCCCCATCGCGAAGCGTTCGGCCTGCTCGATCCCGTACGCCGACGCCCGGCGCGACCCAACGATCGCGACGCCCGCGGCGCGCTCCGCCGGCAGTTCACCCCGAACGCACAACACAATCGGCGCGGACGGTACCTGCGCGAGCTGCGTCGGGTACGCGTCTTCGCCCATCACCACGAAGCGCGCGCCGATCTCGTGCGCGCGCTCGAGCTCTTCGCCCAGCACGCCGCGTTCGAGCGATCCCGCGCTCAGCACGGCGTCCGCGCGCGACACCCCCACCCCGGGGACGCGTTCGAGCCGCTCACGCGATGCGCCCAGCGCGTCGGCGGCGCTGCCGAACGCCTCTACCAGACGCGAGACCAGCACCGGGCCGACCCCGCGCGCGAGCCAGAGGCGCAGCAACGCCTCGCGTTCCTGCCCCGCGGGTGCCTCGGCGTGTCTGGCGCGCTGCATCACACCGACAAGATACCGTACAAAGACCCGTTGTCACGCCCCGAGGCAGAAATTCACCCGATCGAGGCATTCCGGGGGAGCGAAGAGCCCGCCCGCGCTTCCATTGACCCGTCACGCTGCGAAAGGAGCACGCATGAGCAAGCGAGGGTTCGTCTCGGGCATGGGCGTCGGCGCGGGCGCCGTCATCGGGGGCCTCATCCTCGGAGGTGCGGCGCGCCCGGGGGACGACGCCACCTCCTTCGATGAACTCGTTGTGGACACCCTCCGTGTGCGCGATGTCCGCGTTGTCAACGACCGCGGGCACACGCTCACGCTCCTGACCTCCACAAAGCTCGGCGGCGCGGTCACCCTTTTTGACGTCGATGGCAACCCCGTGCTCGCCGCGGGCGTGGACGAAGCGGGCGGGATCATGCAGGCGCTCGCGCCAAACGGCGCGGTGCGCGTCGAAGCCAGCGCCAGCGGGCTCGTCGAGGTGCGCGACGAGCAGGGCGAGCTGCGCGTGCAGGTCTCCTCCTACTCTGCCGACGGGAACACCGTCCAGCCGTGGCGCGGCGAGGTGCGCACCTACGAACGCCAGTTCGTAGGCGGGCGTTTGCCGAGCGTGCGCTGATCGCGGGAGACTCGACGGATGCCCCGGCTCCGACGCATCGCGTCCGGCGCGCTCGAAGAGATCGCCGAGCAGCAACGCTTCGCGCCCAAGCGCGCCGTGCTGCGCCACCTCGAACGCATCGAGCGATTCGCCTGCGACATCGACCCTGACGCGCTGCTCGACGAGCGTGCGGTGATCGAACGCATCACCGGCTACCGCCAGTCGATGGACGAGCCAGCAATGCTCGTCGCCGCCGCGGTGCTCGCCGACCTCTCCGCGCTCGCCGAGCGGCTCTGCCACGAGCACGGGATCACGCTCGACGACCTCGACCCGGGCTTCTTGCGCATCGAGGAGCTCGCGCGCCGGTGGAACGTCTCGCGCAAGACCATCGACCGCTACCGATCGCGCGGGCTGATCGCGCGGCGCGTGCGCGACGACGACGGCAACGTCGCGCTCGCCTTCACCGCCGACGCGATCGAACGCTTCGAACAGGCGCACAAGGAGACGCTCGTCCGCGCGGGTTCGTTCGAACGCATGAGCGATGAGGCCCGCTCGACGGCGCTCGACCGCGCGCGGGCATCGCTGCGCGAGGGCGACGCGTCGCTCAACGCGGTGGCGAAGGAACTCGCGCGCAAGACGGGGCGATCGCCCGTCGCGCTGCGCACCATGATCGAACGCGACGACGCGCAGCGCGACATCCCCCTGCTCTCGAAACGCTCGCGCATGGGCGCGCACGAGCGCGTGCTCGCGGCGCGGGCGCAGCGGTTCGGCGTGCGCCCGGCGCTGCTCACAAAGCGGCTGGATCGATCACACGCGAGCGTGAACCGCTTGGCGCGCGACCAGCGCCTGGCATGGGCCCAGGAGTTGCTCGCGGGCCTGCCCGATGCGCCAGCGGATGCCGGTGCTGACACCGAACCCGCGCCGCCGCGCGATCTGCGCGCGCATGCCGACGCGACGTGCGCCGAGTGGGCGCAGCGTGCGCGCGCGACCCCCACGATCGATCGCGCACAGGAGTCGGCGATGCTCGCGCGGTACCGCGCAGCGTGCGCCCGCGCCCGCCGCGAGGCGCCGATCGATGTGGTCACCACCGAGCTCCGCGCGGCGCGGCTCTGGCTCGCCGAACTCGTCTCGCTGCATCACGGCACGATCCTGCGCACGCTCGAGCAGCGCCTCGGCGCCTTCGACGATCTGCGAGGGCGCGACCAGTCGCGCTCCCACCGCGCATCGCTCGAAGCCGCGGTCGGTGTCGCGCGCGGGTTCGACCCGGCGCGGGGCGGGCGGCTGGCCGCGCCGATGGGCCTCGCAGTGAACCGCGCGATCGCGCAGCTTGGCATCTCGCCGAGCGCCGGCACCGCCCGCGCCAAGGCCCCAGCGCGTGCGAATGACTGGACGCGCGGACTGCTGCACCCGTCGCCCATCGCGCGCGTACTGCTCGACCCGAGCGAACGCCTGCTCGCGCGCTGGGGGCGGATGGACGAGCGCGAGCGTGCGCTGATCGACGCGAAGTACGGGCTGCACGGCGAGCGACCGCACGCCGACGCCGAGCTCCGCGCGCGCTTCGGGACGTCGAGCGCCGGGCTCGCGAGCGTGCGCCGGTCGATCCTGGAGAGGCGTCCCGACGACCCGCTCGGGTAGCATGCGAGCGCATGGGGCGTTCCACTCCGACACCGATGCAGACGCAGGCGCTCCAGCGCGGGTCGTTCGTGCGCTTAGTGCTCGCGCTGCTCGCCGTCGTCCCGGGCGTGCTCCGCGTGGGATGGGACGAACCGATCTTCGACGCCGCGCTGCTGCACGGCGTGCAGTTCGCGCTCATGCTGCTCTACGGGATCAACCTGCTGCGCGCGCGTATGCGCGTCCCAAAGGCTGCACGCGCCGAGTTCGACAAGATCCACCGACCCGAACGCCTCTTCCTGCTCGTCGGGCTCACGCTCGGCGCGTGGTCGTGGGTCACGCTCGCGATCATGGGCGGCGGGCTCGCGGTGACGCAGATGCTCCGCGCCTACCTGCTCGTGGTGCAGACCGCACGGATCCCATCGGGCATCGTCTTCGTCGGCTCATTCGTGCTGCTCATCGCGGTCGGGACGGGCGGGCTGCTGCTGCCCGCGGCGACACCCGCGGACCAGCCCATCAGCGTCCTCGATGCGACGTTCACCATCACCAGCGCGATCAGCCAGACGGGGCTGGTCGTGCGCTCGACGGGTGAAGGGTTCACGCGCTTCGGTCAGGTGATCATCCTGATCTGGATCCAGATCGGTGCGCTGGGCATCATCGTCTTCGGCGCGCTGCTCGCAAGCGTGCTCGGCTCGAGCTTCGGGCTCAAGGCGACGCAGACGATCGCGGAGGGCACCGAACAAGGCTGGGCCGGTCAGCTCAGCCTGCAGAAGCTCGTCACGTTCATCATCGTCTTCACGCACGGGATCGAGCTGATCGGGGCGCTGCTGCTGTACGTGACGTGGCCCGAGACGTGGCCCGGCGCGCCGGACATGAGCACCCCGGGCGACCGCCTCTACCACGCCGTGTTCTTCAGCGTGAGCAGCTTCTGCAACGCAGGCTTCGTGACGACGGAGGGCTCGCTCCGCGGGCTTCGCACGGACTGGACCACGCACGCGATCGTCGCGCCGCTGATCGTGCTGGGGAGCATCGGGTTCCCGGTGCTCGAGAACGTCTTCAAGGTGGCGTGGAGCCGCGTGCGCGGGCGGCGTGTCGAGAACGGCTCGCTCATCCGCCTGAACCTCAACACCAAGATCATCCTCACGACGACGCTCGTGGTGTACGTCCTGGGCTTCATTATCATCTTCCTGGGTGAGCTCGCGCAGGCGGTGCCCGGCGTGGTGGACGGCCCGGGCACGGCGGCGTTCGACGCCCACTTCATGAACATCAACCGCACCGCCGGCTTCGACACCATCTCGCCCAACGACATGGGCCTGCTCAGCCAGCTCGCGCTTATTTTCCTCATGTTCATCGGGGGCTCACCCGGATCGGTGGCGGGCGGGATCAAGCTCATGGCCTTCGCCGTGCTCTCGCTGACGATCTGGGCGACGATCAACGGCCGCCGCGAGACGACGGCCTTCGGGCGCACGCTCCCGGACGAACTCGTCCGCAAGTGCGCGGCACTGGTGGTGATGTGCCTCGCCGGACTGCTCATCACGTGCGGCGTGCTGGCGATCACGGAGCACGCGCACGGGATGGGCGCGGGCCCGTGGGACGGCACCGTCCCGGGTCTCGACGTGCTGCTCTTCGAGGCGGTCTCCGCCTTCGGGACGTGCGGGCTGAGCATGGGCATCACGCCCGATCTCTCGCCGATGGGGCGCGCCGCGATCATCGTCTCGATGTTCGTGGGGCGTGTCGGTCCGCTGGCGATCACGGCGTCGCTGATCGCCGTCGCCGCCCGCCGGCGCGTGCGCTACAGCTACCCCACCGAGGACGTCGTCGTCTATTGATCGCGCTCGGTGCGCTCGCGCATCTCCTCGGCCCAGATCGTGGGTCGGCGTTCGTCGATCACGCCCGCCGCGTGCGCCAGGTCGAAGAACTTCTCCACCGCCTCGCGCTCGCGCGGGCCCACCTCATAGCGCAGCATGTCCTTGACGTATGCGCGCGCTAGCTCGGGTGGCCAATCGTGCCGCGGCGCGCGCTGCGCCACGATCCAGTCCGTCCGCGTCGCGTTGTGCCGACGCGTGCGATCGAGCAGCGCCAGCGCCCGCCGCACTTCCGCCGAGCCCGCGTCGTGCTCCCGGCACATCCACATCGCGTACACAAACGGCAAGCCCGTCAGCTCGTGCCACGCCTCGCCAAGATCGAGCTGGTGCGGGTAGAGGATCGCCGGCGGCGAATCGCTCACCACCTTGTCCCCGATCAGCAGCAGCGCCTCGGGCCAGCCCTGGCGGTTCTCGGGCGTCGGCGCGTCCTCACGCTCGGGCTGCTCGCGCGACGCGCGGAACGCGTCCGCATCGAACGCCTCGATCGTCGGCACCACGCCCGTCCGCGCGTGCAGCAGCACCCGCAGCAGGTCCAGCGACGTGTGCGAGTCCACATCGCAGTGCACGCGCCGCGCGCCATCGATCGGCACGCTGCTGAACAGACGCACCGTCAGCGTCGGGCCGTCGCACCCGATCATCCCCACCGGGCACAGCACCAACGATTCGGGGGCACGCTGATAATCGATCACGCTCGCCAGCGCCACGTCCACCTCGCCCGCGACCAGCAGGTCCGCCAGCCCGCTGGGCGGCGTCAGCGTCAGACGCGCGTCCTTCGTCTTGCCCAGCCCCTCGATCAGCGGCAGCGTGTTCAGATACGACACGCACCCCAGCCTCGACGGGCGAGCCTCCACCTCTGTTGATCTCGCGTCGCTCATGAGCCGATGCTAGGAACGTGGCGCGCGTTCCGAACGAGCCACGACCGTGAGGGAGTGGGACCTTGGCCAACCGAAATCAGAATCCGCTCCCTGAGGGTCGCGGCTCGTTGATCCTCCTCGGCGGGGGCGGGCACGCGAAGGTGATCCTCGACGCCGCCATCACCAGCGGCTTCCGCGTGCTGGGCGTCTACGACGACGACCCCCACGCGCCGCTCGGGGGTGTCCTGCCGCACCTCGGGCCCATCGACGACGGGCTCACCCATCTCGAATCCAACCCGGAGCCGGCGGGCATCCTCGCGATCGGCGACCTGCGCGCGCGCGAAGATGTCATCGAGTCCGCCGACCCCGCCATCAACTGGGCGACCGTCGTCCACCCCGGCGCGTGGGTCTCCCCCGGCGCCGCGATCGGCGCGGGGTCGTTCATCGGCGCCGGCGCGATCGTGCAGGCCGACGCCGCTATCGGCCCGCACGCCACCATCAACACCGGCGCCGTTGTCGAACACGACTGCACCCTCGGCGAGAACGTCCACCTCGCGCCACGCGCCGCGCTCGGCGGCAACGTCCGCATCGGCGACCACTCGCTCGTCGGCATCGGCGCGAGCGTCAAGCCCGCCATCACCATCGGTGCGCACGCGATCGTCGGCGTCGGGTCCGCCGTCATCCACGACGTGGGCGAACACACCACCGTCGTCGGCGTCCCCGCGCGCGCTCACTCGGGCGCGGTCTCGGTCTCTTCCTGAGCCGTCGGCTCGAACCGCTCGCGCAGCGCGCCCGCGCGATCGAGCAGCGCATCCGGGTCCGTGTCCGCCGTCACCAGATCGAAGTGCCACTCGATCCGCACGTCCTTGGGACCGAACCCCATCGAGACGAGATCGACGATGGGGTACTCGTGCCACGGCGCCGCGGCCTCGGCGGTCGTGCGCAGCGGCTCGTATCCCTCCTTGCGGAGGCGCACGTCGTACACGCCGTAGTACGTGAAGTTCACCTCGGCGGGCGTGACGCCGACGTCCACGTCGTTGAGCAGGACGCGCGCGCCGCTGGGCTCCGAGGTGATGAGGATGCGCCGATCGACGCAGCCGACCATCGCGAGCGCGCACAACGCACATGCCGCCACGGTGCGCGCGCTCATCGCGGGTCCTCCCGGTCTGACGCGGCGCGATCGCGCGCCTCGCGCAGCAGCGCCTCCATCTGCGCGTGCTCGAGCCGCTCGCGGTCTTCGTCGTGCGGGCGCGCGGCGACACGGGACCGCGCGATGCGCGTGTCGGCCAAGTCCTCCGGCTCGTCGAACTCGTCGCCCCGGAAGAGCGAGCCCAGGTACGTGCGGCGCACGATCTCGTCGTTGATCAGGCTCCTCGGCGAGCCCTCGCGCAGCTTCTTGCCCTCGTCGATGATGTACGCCCGGTCGCACACGCGCAGCGTCTGCTGCACGTTGTGATCCGTGATCAAAATCGCGATGCCCATATCGGTGAGCCTGCGCACCTCGTTCTGCAGGTCTTCGACGGCGAGCGGATCGACCCCGCTGAAGGGCTCGCCGAGCAGGATGAGCCTCGGCTCGGTCACGAGCGCGCGCGCGATCTCGAGCTTGCGTCGCTCGCCGCCGGAGCAGGTGCGCGCGAGGTCCCTGGCTTTGTGCGTGAGCCCGAACTGCTCGAGCAGGGCCGACGCGCGCCGCTTGCGCTCGTTGCGCGAGAGGCGCATCGTCTCGAGGATCGCCAGCAGGTTCTGCTCACACGTGAGCCTTTGGAAAACGCTGGGCTCCTGCGAGAGGTACCCCATGCCCAGGCGCGCCCGCCGGTACATGGGCAGGCGGGTGACGTCCTTGCCGCCGAAGAAAACCTGCCCGGAGTCGGCGTCGATCATGCCGACGGTCATGCGGAAACTGGTCGTCTTGCCGGCGCCGTTGCGCCCGAGGAGCCCGACGATCTCGGACTCGTGGACGTCGAACGAGACGCCGCGCACGACGGTGCGGTCGCCGAAGGACTTCACCAGGTTGAAGGCTTGCAGCAGGGGCACGGCGAGCAGTCTACGCGCCGGGGCTCAGGCCTCGCGCGAGCCGAAGAAGCGGATCGTGCCCGGGTAGCGGTAGAGGATCCCGTCGGCGGCCTTGATGGTGCCGACGATCGTGAGGATGAGCCACGCGAGCATCACGAGCGGGACCAGAATCATCCCGATGATGACCACGATCAGGATGCCCGCCACAACGCCGTAGATCAGATACGACAGCTGGAAGGCCAGCACCTCGCGCCCGTGCGCATCGACCTGCGGCGATTCATCTTTCTTCAGCAGCCACATCACGAGCGGAATGATGACATTGCCCACCGGCACGACGATGCCCGCGAGCGGCAGCACGTGCAGCAGCACGAAGTACGTGTTGTTGACGGGCACCACCGAATCGCCCTGTGCTTGGGCGTTCGGATCCGGGATGGGGTTGGGTTCGTCCATGCGCGAAGGGATACCACGCATTCCCATCCGGCTCAAGACAATCGTCGGAGATTCCGCCTCACGCCGCCGCGTTGACCGGCTCGTTGAAGAAGCGGATGCACACGGGGTAGCGGTAGTACTCACCCCGGTTGGCGGCCATCGCGCCGCGGATGTTGCCCACCAATCGCACCACGGCGATCGCGATGAGCCACGGGACCAGCCCGAGCCCCAGCGTGAAGAGCGCCACCACGGCCGACCCGACCAGCGTGTAGAGCAGCATCGAGAGCTGGAAGTTGGTCGCGTCGCGACCGTGATCGTCCAGGAAGGGCGACTGCCTCGCCTTGGTGCGCCAGAGCACCGGCGTCACGATCATCGCCACGATGCCCAGACCATCAAACACCGCCAGCGCGCCGGCAAGGTGGGTGAACATCCCCCAGTTGCGCTCGGCCTCCGTCGCGCTCGGATCGACGAACCGACCCTGCTCGTTCACGTGCGGTTCGGCGGGCTGATCGTTCCAGGCGTTCATCGTGGGCATGGCGGACATGGTCCGGCGTTTCCTTTCCTCGGCCTGCGCGGGGAACCCGCTCCGCAACTTGTTGGGACGCGCCGCGATCCGGTTTCACGCCTGTGCCCCCCTACGATCCGCGGTGAACGCCCAGGACGCACATCCGGACCCGCTGCCCACGCTCGCCGTCTCGATGGGCGATCCGCTCAGCATCGCGCCGGAGGTCACCGTGAAGGCCCTGCGCCACCCCACGGTGCGCGATCGGGCGCGGTTCATCGTGTTTGGCAGCCACGCCGCGATGACCCGGGCCGCCGAGCTGGTTCACGATGAGCCCTTCTGGTGGCGTGTCCCGGCGGGGAGCGGCCTGGTCGAGCACGCGAGCGGGCGGGTGGTGCTGATCGACTTCGACGAGATGCTCCCGCCCCCCAGCGGGCCTCCCGCGCCGAGCAAGGCCGGCGGCGCCGCGAGCTTCGCCTACGTCGAACACGCGATCGAGGCGTGCAAGGGCAAGTCGCCCCTCGCCGACGCGCTGGTGACGGCCCCCGTGAGCAAGGAGGCGTGGGCGTTGGCCGGTCGGGGCAAGTACCCGGGTCACACCGAACTGCTCGCGACGCGCTTCCAGGCGAAGCGGACGCGGATGTCCTTCGTCTCGCCCGAGCTGCGTGTGGTGCTGGCGACGGCGCACGTTCCGCTGATGGAGATCCGGAACCACCTCACGATCGGTCGCGTCTTCGATTCGATCGACATGGCGGCGGACCTGTGCCGGGACCTGGGCGTCGAGCGACCGCGCATCGCGGTCTGCGGCTTGAACCCCCACGCGGGCGAGGGCGGGCTGCTGGGCGACGAGGACGGGCGCGTGATCGAGCCCGCGGTTCGGCACGCGCAGGAGGTGGGCATCGAAGCTTCGGGCCCGCACCCCGGGGACACCGTCTTCAACGCGGCGCTCAAAGGGACGTTCGACGCGGTCGTGGCCATGTACCACGACCAGGGGCTCATCCCGGTGAAACTGCTCGCCTTTGATCGCGCGGTCAACACCACGCTGGGGCTGGGGGCGGTGCGCACGAGCCCGGACCACGGGACGGCGTACGACATCGCTGGGCGGGGCATCGCCGATCCCGGGTCGATGACCTCGGCCGTCTCGCTCGCGATCGATCTGGTGCGCGCACGCGGCGGGGCGCCGGTCAGTTCAGCGCGCTGACCCACTGGACGGGCAGGTCGCCCGGATCCGCGGTGGCGAGCGTGAGGTACTCATCGCTCATCGTGGGGAACATCGCGTTGAACCACGTCCACTTGATCATGAGCGCGAAGAGCACGCTCGCGCAGAGCCAGGCGCAGAACTCGGCCTGCGAGTGGCGTCGGTACGCGATCAGCAGCCCCGCGCTGATGCCCATGGTGAAGAACTTGTAGGCGACGAGCGGCTCGTGCGATCCGCCGGCGACCAGCGCCCGCGCGATCGGGTTGAGCTCGAACATCCCGACGTTGCGCATGTACTCGAGCGTGCAGGCCAGATCGACCAATCCCATCAGGAACGCCGCGAAGACCAGCAGCCATACTCGCAGGATCCGTGCGCGGGTCTCGGCGTCCTCGTCGGGCAGTGCGGCGGGGGCGACACCCACGGGCCTGAGCCCGAGTGCGACGGATCCCGATCTGACAACGTCAAAGGCGTGCATCGGTGGCGTGCCCGAAGATGTATGCGAGTCGAACGGGCCGAGGGTTTCACGCCTCGCCACAGGAAGTCTGCGTATCGGCACGACCGGCGGCACGCATAACGTGTCGAGATGCACCAACTTGCCCGCACCGACCGGGGAGACCACATGAACGGAACACATGCACGGAGGAGCCCGAGAATCTCGCTTTCGGCGCTCACATCCGCGATTTTGCTGCTCGGCGCGTGCTGGGCGGCGGTGCCCGTTCGGGTCGCGTCCGCGCAGGGCGTCGCCGCACCGATCTTCATGGACGACTCCGCGCTGGCGCGGGACTCGCTCGTGCGCGCGTCGGAGCTGCAATCGGTTGGGAACACGGACGAAGCCGCCACGCTGCTCCGCGAAACGCTCGCGCTGCAGGGCGACCGGGTGCTCGAATCCCCGGACGACGCCGACCTGTTTGCAAGCGTCCGCCAACGTGTACACGAGCTGCTCGTGTCGCGACCGGAACTGCTCGAACGCTTCGGCGAGCTCTTCGAAAGCGACGCGCGCGCCCTCGTGACGCGTGGCGACCACGAGCGCGCGTTCGACCGGTTGCTGTTCACCCCGAGCGGGTTCGACGCGGCGCTGCGCGTGGCGCAGGACCGCATCGAGCGCGCACGCTTCGCCGGCGCCCTGCGCGTGCTGACCGAGCTCAAGCAGCACCCGATGGCGCGGGGCGAGCGTGCGGCGCAGGGCGCGCTGCTCGCGTCGTGGCTGCAGCGGTACGCCGCGTCTGTTGCCGACGTGCGCCCGGAGGGCGATCGTTTGCGCGCGCGGGCCGAGACGCTGGCGGCGTGGTGGTCGCGCGCCGCGGGTGACGCGCGCTTCGAGGCGCCGCGCGACGCGCGCGGGCCCGACCTGCCCAAGGTGAAGTCCGCGCTCGACCCGCTCGAGCCCGTCGAGCTGGCGGGCCTGCTCGCCAAGCCTCTGGCCACCGTCTTCACCAGCGGCGGACGTTCGTTCCAGGCGCCGAGCGAGAGCGAGCGTCGCGACGGCATCACGATGCACACGCAGTCGCTCGATGTCTTCCCGCTGGTCGTGGGCGACACGGTCTTCATCAACGACGGGATCGCCGTCAGCGCGTGGAACCGCTTCACGCTCGAGCCGCTGTGGCAGCGCACGCTCGCGTCCACCACGGACACCATCTCGATCACGAGCCAGCAGCGCATCGACGAGCCCAGCGCGATCGCGTATGAGCGCGGGCGCGTGGTGGCGCTCATGGGGCTGGTGCACCGTCGGGACCCGTCGCCGCGCGTGCTCGTCGGGCTCGACGCGGAGACGGGCGGCGTGCTGTGGTCCTTCGACCTGTCGCGCGCGGTTGGGCTCGACACGGAAGAGAGCCGCCTTCGCGGGCCCGTGGTGATCGACGAGGGCGTCGCGATCGTGCGCATGAGCAAGTCCATCGCGCGCCGGCGCCTGCAGAGCGTGTACGTCATCGGGATCGACGTCGAAACGGGCGCGCAGCTCTGGACCCGCGTGCTGGGCAGCGCCGGATCGCTCCCCTACGACCGCGACCCCGGCGCGATCAGCGGGACCATCGCGGGCCAGGGCGTCTTCTACCACGCCAACGCGATCGGGTTCATCTCCGCGGTGGACAGCGCGACCGGTCGCATCCACTGGGCGCGGCGCACCGGCAAGCGCGTGGGCGTCCGCACCGACGTCACGCCCACCTGGGCGACGCAGGCGCCCGTGCTGCTGGGCGATCGTCTTTACATGCTCACGCCCGACCACCAGCGCGTGCTGGTCGTCGATCGCGCGACGGGCGCGCTGATCCGCGAGCGCGGGGCCTCGATCTTCCACCGCCCGGTCGAGCGTGGAGAGAGCGCGGCGCACCTCCGCCCGCTGTACCTGCTGGGCGTGGGCGACCGCGTCGTCGCGGTGGGGCGCAACCACGTGAGCAGCGTGCGCGCCTCGGACCTCGAAACGGTCGAAGAACTCGAGGGCGACGTGGTGATCGATCTGGATGGGCTGGGCGTGCGCGGTCGCGCGAGCGTGATCGGCGATCGCATCGCCGCCCCGACGTCGGAAGGCGTGATGATCGCTTCGCTCGGCGCCAGCGCGCCGGAACCGACGCTGCTGCGACTCGACGACCCGGGCAACGTGCTGCCGCTGCCCAGCCAGCTCATCGTGGTCGATGACACGCGCCTGCACGCGTACCTGATGTGGGAAACGGCGGAGCGCCTGCTGCGCGACCGGATGGAGCGGTCCCCGCTCGACCCGTCGCCCGCGGTGACCTTTGCCGAACTCTCGTACCGCGCTTCGCGCCCGGAGGGCGTGCTCCCGGCGGTGGACGCGGCGATCCGCGCGATCGAACGCGACCCCCTCTCCGCTTCGAACGACGCGGCGCGATCCAGGCTCTTCGGCGCGGTGCTGGGCATGCTCTCGCCCGAGACCCTCGAAGCCGCCGGCGCGCTGGACCCGACGCTGCGCGGCGATCTGGTCGGACGCCTGGGCAAGCTCGCGACATCGCCTTTCGAGCAGGTGCTGGCGCTGATGACCGCGGGCCGGCATCACGAGGAACGCGGCGCGTTCGCCGACGCCGTCGCGTCGTACCAGCGTGTGCTCACCTCGCCGGCGCTCGCGAAGGAGGACTTCGTAGAAGGCGAGCGTCTGCTGCCCGCCGAGCGCGAGGCGGCATCACGCCTGCGCCGGCTGGTGGAATCCGAAGGGCGCGGGGTGTACGCGGCGTACGACGCGGAGGCGCAGCGCATGCTGGACGCGGCGCTGACGCGCGGCGAGACCTCCGCCGACGCCTTCCGATCCGTGGCGACGCGCTACCCGGTGAGCGTCTCGGCGCCGCGCGCGTGGGCGGAGGCCGCCGAGCGCGAATCGCAGCGCGGGCGCAGCGGCTTGGCGTTGCGGTCGCTCCGCCGGGCATTGGAAGCGGCAGAGTTCTCGCTCGTGCCGTCCGACCCGCTGTACGCCTCGATCGCCGGCGATCTTGCCGACCAGCTCGTGCGACAGGGTCGGCTGCGGCTCGCGGCGGGGCTGCTCGAAGACATCGAGCGCACGCGCACGCCGAGCACCCTGCGCATCGAGGGCGTCACGGCGGACGCGCGCGAGCTGCTCGACGCGGTGCGTGTGCGCATCGCGGTGCGGGATCGTCGCCCGGACGTCGGCCCGCTCGGCGACGTCGAAGACGTGCTGATCGACTGGGGCATCGCGATGCCCAACGACGTGCGCTCCGAACCCGACGCCCGGCGCGTCGTGATGCACAACAACGATGGCGACACCGCGATGTGGGGCGTGGGCGACGACGGCACGCTCGGGATGATCTGGTCGCGCCAGGTCAGCGAGTCCGTGCTGCGCCACCGGGGCGACACCCTGCTGCTCTCCCGGCGCATCCAGCGGCAGGGGCAGACCGAGGGGCGCCTCTTCGTGCGCCGCGACGTCGAGACCGGTGATGTGCTGTGGGAGACCGTCACCTTCGATACCGTCCACCCGCGGCGCGACCGGCTCCCCGACGGACGCATCCGGCGCAACCTCTCCCAGCTCCGCCTGCCCACGCGCGACATCGTGCTCGAAACCGAACTCATGGTCGCGATGAGCGACGACACGCTCGTCGCCATCCAGCGCAACGGCGACGTCGCGGCGTGGGACATCGAGAGCGGGCGCCTGCTGTGGGAAGCCGAGTCGGTATGCGATCAGGTGCACGACATCTCGCTCGACGCGGGCACGCTGGTGGTCGCCGGCGCGGACTTCCACCCCGGTTCGGGCCCGCCCGATCTGACCTCCCCGACGCTCGACGCGGAGCCCAGGTTCGTCGCGATCGAGGCGCGCAGCGGCGAGACGATGCTCGAACGCTCGCCGCGCGCGCACGTGCGCTGGGTCGAGCTGACGCCCGGCGGCGATCTGCTGATGGGTTCGGACGGGTCGGTCTCGCTCGAGAATCTCTTCTCCGACCGGACGGAGTGGCGCATCGAGGGCGAGCTCGTGGTGCAGACCAACGCGGGCATCGCGCTGCCGGGACGAGCCGTGGTGCTCAACACGCTCGACCAGCTGGTGCACGTGGACCTGCGCGACGGATCGCTGCGCGAGCTCGACGTGCGGGACCGGTTTACGCAGGGGTTCCAGCCGGCAACGCTGCGGCTGTTGAACAATCGCCTGCTCGTCGCGACGCGGAAGGGGATTTCGCTCTTCGATGAGACGGGCGAGCTGGTGGGGCTCGACGCGCGGGACCAGCGGTACCCGATGGTCGTGCCGCCGGGGATCGCGCGCGACCGGGTGCTGACGCTCGATCTGGACGGCGAGGAGGTCAACGACCGGGTGGTGCGTCACGCGATGCACACCTTCTCGCTGGACGGTCTGCGGATGCTGGAGGAGCCGATCGAGATCGAGGCGCGCGAGAACGGCCGCCCGGACACGGTGCTGGCGATCGACGGCAAGGTGCTGGTGCAGATCGCGAACACGGTGCTGGTGATCGACGCGCCGCCCGCGGTCGGCAACAATCCCATCGATGAACCGACGCCGACGACGGAACCCGCTTCGCCCTGAACCGCTCGCGGTTGCCGGTCTCTGTGCGCTGCTCGCGGGCTGCGGCGAACACGGGCACGGATCCGAGCAGGACCACGAGCCGCTCGCACGATCGACGGCAACGCCGGCCTTCGATCCGGCGCTGGACCTGCGCGGGCTCGACGTGCTCGAACGCCGAACGCTGCCGGGCGGGATGGTGATCGAGGAGCTCGCGCTCGGGATCGGGCCGGCGTGCGACGCGGACGATCAGGTCACCCTGCGCACGCGCGAGCGCTACATCGACGCAGCGGGCGCACTGGTCGAGGCGAACAGCACCGGCGCGCGCCGGCGGGCATTGACGTTCGCGCTCGACGGGCCCGGCGTGATCGAGGGGCTGCGCACGGGCGTGGCGGGTATGCGCCGCGGCGCGGTGCGACGCCTGACGATCCCCGCGCCGATGGGGTACGGGCGGACGGGACGCGCGCCCTACCCGCCGGACGCAACGCTGGTGTTCGAGGTGGAGCTCGTGTCGTTCGAATCGCGCGAGGGTGCGGCGGAACCGGACTCGAACTAGAGCGTTTTTCTTCGCTTTGTAGCGCCGCACGGCGCGTGTCCGGTTGCGCATCGCGAGCGGCCGTCGTACTCTCACGCTCGGCCCGAAGGAGCGGGCCGGGAAGGGGCTCGGATGCCGGTCGCCTACTCGAAGGATCT
>JBCDCB010000039.1:0-30171 GCA_039182735.1 Planctomycetota bacterium | reverse complement strand
CGCTCGCCGGCGCCGATCCGCTGCTCGACGGCGACCCGCTCGAGGTCGTGGACGCCGACGACGAGGACTCGGACGACAAGCCCAAGAAGAAGCGCCGCCGGCGCCGCCGCCGCGGCAAGCGCAAGTCTGGCGACGACAGCGACAGCGCGCGCAGCGACGGGCCGGGGAGCGATTCGGGCGAAGCGTCGAACACCGATTCGGACGCGGGCGCGGAAGACGCTCCCGATTCCGCGGAGTCGCAAGACGGCGAGACGGACGAGGACGGGCAGCCCGCCAAGAAGAAGCGCCGCCGCCGACGCCGCCGGCGCAAGAAGAGTGACGATGGCGAGGGCGATTCGTCTTCCTCCGAGAGCGGTGATTCCGATCGCGACGAGAAGCCCGCGCCGAAGCGAAGCCCAAAGAAAGAACCATCAAGCGAACCGAAGGGCGAGAGTTCGGAAGACGCGAAGCCCAAGCCGCGCGCGTTGTTCGGGTCTCGTCGCAAGCTGAAGCCGGGCGAGGCGGCCGCGGCGCTCAAGAAAAGCCGCTGACGCGCTCGCCGGTACCATGCAAGCGTGAGCACGCGACGCATCATCATCCTGGGTTCGACGGGCTCGATCGGCACGCAGACGATCGACGTCATCGGTCACCTTCGCGCGCTGCGCGCGCAGGGGCACGATGCGCCGTCGTTCGAGGTTGTCGGGCTCGCCGCGGGGCGCAACGCGCCGGCGCTCATCGAACAAGCCCGTGCGCTGGGTGTGCGCGAGCTCGCGCTCGCGTGCGACGAAGCCGACATCCCGACGCCGCCCGACGGCGCGAACCTGCGCCGCGGCCCGGACGCCGCCGAACGGCTCGTGCAGGAGGTCGAAGCCGACCTCGTCCTCGGCGCGATGGTCGGGTCCGCGGGGCTGCCCGCGACGCTCGCCGCCATCGAGCGCGGCATCGACATCGCGCTGGCGAACAAAGAGACCCTCGTCGCCGCGGGGGAGATCGTTGTGAACGCGTGTGCTCGCACCGGCTCGCGTCTGCTCCCGGTGGACAGCGAGCATTCCGGGCTGTGGCAGTGCCTCGCGCCGTGCGCGCAGTGGGCCGACCCGATCGCGGCGCGCCCGCCGATCGACGCGTCGCCAGAGATCACGCGCGTCGTGCTGACCGCCAGCGGCGGCGCGCTGCGTGAGCGCTCGCTGCAAGACGTCATGCACGCCACCGTCGAGGACGCCCTCGCCCATCCCACGTGGGACATGGGCGCCAAGGTCACCATCGACTCCGCCTCGCTCATGAACAAAGCGCTCGAGCTGATCGAAGCGCGCTGGCTCTTCGGGCTCGAGCGTGCCCGCCTCGGCGTGCTCGTCCACCCGACCTCCACCGTGCACGCCTTCGTCGAGTTCGCCGACGGCTCCGTCATCGCGCAGATGGGCGCGCCGGACATGCGCACGCCCATCCAGTACGCGCTCACGCACCCCGCGCGCTTCCCCGGGCGCGCGGGAACGCTCGATCTCTTTGCCCAGCGCGGGCTCGATGATCTCGGCACGGGCGGCGTCATGAACTTCATCGAACCCGACCTCGAACGTTTCCCCGCGCTCGGGCTCGGATGGGACGTGATCGACGCCGGCGGTACATCCGGCGCGATCGTCAACGCCGCCAACGAACGCGCCGTCGAAGCCTTCCTCGACCGGGCCATCCCCTTCGGCAAGATCCCCGCGCTCACGCGCGGCGCGCTCGACGAGATCGGCGTCAGCCCGCTCCGCGATCTGGCCGATGTCGAAGAAGCCGACCGCGCCGCCCGGGCCTACGTCGAGTCGAAACTCGCCGCCGCGAACGCCTAAGCACGGACACCCATGCTGCTGCAACTGCTCGACAACGCGCTCGGACTCCTGCTCATCGTGCTCGGTTTCGGGCTCGTCATCGTCGTGCACGAGGCGGGCCACTTCTTCGCGGCGCTGTGGGCGGGCATCCGCGTGCAGGGCTTCGCCGTCGGCTTCGGGCCCGCCGCGATCACCTACCGCAAGGGCCTGGGCCTGCGCCGCTCGAGCAGCGAGCCCGAGTACCGCCGCCTCCTCGCGCAGCAGCGCGCGCGACAACTCCCGGGCGACCCGCACGACCGCGGCTGGATCAGTGACGGCGGCACGCTCGTCAGCCCCTGCGAGTACCGCATCAACTGGGTCCCGCTGGGCGGCTACGTCAAGATGCTCGGGCAGGAAGACGCCAACCCCGGCGCCATCAGCGACGAGCCCGACTCCTATCAGAACGCCAGCGTGCCCAAACGCCTCGTCGTCATCAGCGCCGGCGTCGTGATGAACGTCATCCTCGCCGCGATCCTCTTCGTCCTCGTCTTCAACATCGGGCTCAAACAGAACCCCCCGATCGTCGGCCAGCTGAGCGACGAATCGCCCGCCGCCCGCGCCGGCATCGTGTCGGGCGACCGCATCCTCGAAGTTGACGGCGCGCCGGTCACGACGATGAACGACGCCATCGTCGCCGTGGCGATGTCCAAGAAGGACCGGCCCGTCCCCGTCGTGGTCCAGCGACCGGGCGAAGCGGCGCCCATCGAGCTCTCGGCGGAACCCGAGCCCGGCGCGCAGCGCGGGCTGCTCTCGCTCGGCATCCCCCCCGCACGACAGCCCACCATCGGCATCGAGCACACCACCCGACCCGACCGCGCCTTTATCACAAGCACGCTCGAGCGCGTCGGCATCGACGTCCCGCTCGGCTCCACACTCGTCAGCGCCGGCGGGCGATCGATCGAGGGCAGTGCGACGATCGCGCCGCTGCGCGAAGCCGCCCGCGAATCGAATGGTGCGCCGATCTCCCTTGCTTTCAAGGGTCCGGATACGCAAGTGATCGAAGTGAGCGCGGCGCCCGAGGCCGAGTTCATGACCGGCGCAGTCCTGTTCGATGACGTGCCATCGGGCATCCAGCACCTGCTCGGGCTCACGCCGCTGATGAAGGTCGCCGCGACCAACGAAGACGGCGCGAAGGCCGGTCTGCTCACGGACGACGTCTTCATTCGCATCGGCGAGGCGGACTGGCCCAGCATGTTCGAGGGCATCTCGCAGATCCGCGCGCACGCCGGGCGAGAGGTCGCGCTCACCATCCTGCGCGGCGGCGAACTCATCACACTCCGTGCTCCCGTGAGTACGCAAGGTCTCGTTGGCTTCACGCCAGCGGGCGCCTTCGAGACGAGCATCCTCGCCGACACCCCGCGCTTCATCGACGCCGACACGCGCAAGTCGGTGACGCCCGCGTCGTCCCGCCTCGAACCGCCCGTCTTCGGCGGCGTGCGCATCGTCGCGGTCAGCGGCGAAACGGTCACCAGCCTCATCGACGTGCGCGAAGCGCTGCAGCGCGTGACGCTCGACGCGCACAACGCAGGCGAGCCCGCCACCGTCTCGCTCACGCTGGAAACGCTCGCGCGCGAGTCGCTCGACGCGGCGCTCGTCGATGAAGCAACGTGGGAGCTCACGCCCGACGACCTCGCGCGGCTGCATGAACTGAGCTGGACGCCCGGCCCGATCGTCGCCGCCTTCGACCTCGCGGCGATGACGCTCAAGGCCGACGGCCCGCTCGACGCCCTCGCGATGGGTGCGCACGAAACCAAGCGCATGCTGCTCATGACCTACGCCACGTTCCTCCGTCTGTACGAGGGCAGCGTCAAGATCCAGGCGCTCAGCGGGCCCGTCGGGATCGCGCACACCGGCATGCAGATCGCCGCCCAAGACCTGCTCTCGCTCATCTTCTTCCTCGCCGTCATCAGCGCGAACCTCGCGGTGATCAACTTCCTGCCCATCCCCATCGTGGACGGCGGGATGTTCCTGCTCCTCCTCGCCGAGGGCATCCGCAAGAAGCCCGTGCCCATCGCGCTGCAGAACGGGCTCACGCTCATCGGGCTCGCGATCATCGGCACGGTGTTCGTGATCGTCACCTACAACGACATCGCGCGTATCTTCGGGTCGTGAATCCCTTCTTCGAGTTCGCGCAGATCATGTTCGTGGGCTTTGTGCTCGCGCTGCTGCTTGTGACGGCGAGCACCGCGCGCCGGTTGCGCCGCCCGCCGCGAAAGACGTACGGCTCCGCCGTCGCGCGCAACCTCCCGGGCGACCCGAGTGAACTCGATTCGCCGCGCGACTTCGAGCCCTCGCGCGCCACCATCGATGGCTTCGACCTCGCGCTGTGGGATCTGCCCGGTGATAACCCGGACGGACCTGTCGCGATCCTCTGGCCCGGCTGGGGCGACTCCCGCATCGGCGCGCTCGCGCGGCTCGAACCCTTTCTCTCGCGCACGTCGCGCCTCGTGCTCGTCGATCCGCCAGGCCACGGCGAATCTTCGGGCCTCTGCTTCATGGGCACCCGCGAGCCGCGCGTGCTCGACGCGCTCATCCGCGAGGCCACGAGCGACACCGAGCGCGGGCGGGGCGTGATTCTCTACGGCTGGTCGATGGGCGCGGGCGTCGCCATCGCGTGCGCCGCGCAGGATGAAGAGAACACGCTGAACATCCGCTGCGTCATCGGCGAAGCGCCGTACCGCCTCGCGCCGACACCCGCGAAGAACGTCATGCGCCAGGCGCGCATGCCGTGGACGCTCAACGGGCCGCTCGCGTTCTGGTTCATGGGGCTCCGTCTCGGCGTGGGGCCGACGTGGCGAGGCTTCGATCGAGCCGAACACGCATCGCATCTGTGTGTCCCGCTGCTGATTGTGCACGGCGAGTCGGACGCCGTCTGCCCCCTCGATGACGGACGCGCCATCGCCGCGCGCGCGCCGGACGGGCGTCTCGAAGCGATCCCCGGCGGCGGGCACAACGACCTCTGGCGCGAGTCCGCGCACCGCGCGCGCACGATCGAATCGATCGGCGCGTTCCTCGACACGCACGTGCGTTGAGCGCACGAACAAACAACCCGGCCTCTCGACCGGGTTGCTGGAGTGGTGTGTTGCCGAAGCGTGATCAACGCTTCAGATGCTGGGAACGAGAGGCGGCTCAGCGGCGGCGACGCGCGCCGGCGAGACCCGCGAGACCGACCAGCGCGAACGCGCCGGGAGCCGGGACCGGAGTCGCGAAGACCTCGAGCGCCAGGCCGTTGCTCAGGCCGCCCGGATCGGTGCCCGGGGCCACGACCCAGCCGGAGCCGTCCGCCGGGGTCACCTGCGCGAGCGTGCCATCGCCCGTGCCGGAGTACGCCCAGAAGAACGAGTCATCGTCGAGGAAGTCGGTGACCGGGTTCGCGCCGATGCTCAGCCAGTAGTCGCCGGCGGGGAGCTCGGGCGTGGTGTCGAAGACGAAGTCGAAGCGGAAGATGTCGCCGCCGTTGAACGAGTCGGAACCGGTGTCGGTCGCGCTCAGGTTCGCATCGGCGATGGACACCGTGGTGGACGAGGCGACCGAGCCGGGCGAGCCGGCGTTGTCGTTGAGGAAGCTGATTTCGAACGAGGCGATGTTGCCGGGGAAGTCGATCGAGAAGAAGCCCTCTTCGGTGCCCCACCAGGACACGCCGTCGATGAACGACGCGGTGCTGACGTTGAAGTTGTCCGCGCCGCGGTTATCGAAGAAGCCGCCGGGGGTCGCTTCGCTGATCACGAAACCGTCGGTGATGCCGTCGAACGGCTGCGAGGCGATCTGGGCACTGGCGGACGTCGCGAGCGCAGCGATCGCGCCCAAAGCAAGAGCAGTACGCATGGGTGTTTCCCTCCCTATATGTGTGTTGCCGATCGCCTCCCAAGCGCACCGGCAACCCGTGTTTCCGTCTGAACGATGGCCCCACGAATGAGATTCGCAAGGACTCTTTCTCAAAACGCCACGCGAAAAACAAACAACCCGGCCTCTCGACCGGGTTGCGGGGTGGACCGGTATGTCGCGAAGGCGTGCGGCTAGCGCTTCGAGAACTGGAACGAGCGGCGAGCGCCGGCGAGGCCGTACTTCTTCCGCTCGACCTTGCGCGCGTCACGCGTGAGGTGCCCGTGCTCACGGAGCGAGCCTTCGAGCGTGGGGTCGTACTTCTTGAGGGCGCGGGCGACGCCGAGGCGGACGGCCTGGGCCTGGCCCGTGTGCCCGCCGCCGTCGATGCGGCAGTAGACATCCATCTTGCCGAAGGTGTCGGTCACCTTGAGCGGCGCGGTGCAGTCGTTGCGGTCTTGCGCCTCGGTGAAGTACTCCTCGACCGTCTTGGTCTTGTTGCGCGTCACCTGGACGATGAACTTGCCGTCGCCGGGCTTGATGCGCACCCGCGCGACCGCCGTCTTGCGACGACCCGTGCCCCACCACCAGCCGTGCTGGTCGGGGCGTTCCGGCTCGGGCGCCACGGTGGGCGTCGGGACCGAACCCGTCGAGAGCGCCGAGAGGTCCGGGCCCGCGCTCAGGTCGGGACCGCTCGAGAGGTCGCTCCCCTCGCCAAGGGTGATGTCCGGCGTCTCGGTGCTGTTCTGCTCGTCGTTCATGCGTGCTCGCTCGGATGAGGTGTGACGGCGCTCTCAGTCGCTCGGTCTGGTGATCCGTTCAGGACGGGGTCTTGATCTCGTACGGGAAGGGCTGCGGCTGCTGCGAGGTGTGCGGGTGCTCGCTCCCGCGGTACACCTTCAACTTCTTGAACATGCGGCGACCGAGCCGACCCTTGGGCAGCATCCGGCGCACCGCGTCTTCCAGCAGGAACTCCGGGCGACGGTCCCGCAGCGACCCGTAGGTCTCCGCCTTCAGACCGCCCGGGTGACCCGAGTACCGCGTCTTGAGACGCTGGTTGAACTTGTCGCCGGTCATCTCGACCTTCTCGGCGTTCGTGATGATCACGAACGAACCCGTATCGACGTGCGGCGTGAAGTCCGGGCGGTGCTTGCCCTGCAGCACCCGCGCGACCTCCGTCGCGAGGCGACCGAGGCGCAAACCGTCGGCGTCGAGGTGGTACCAGTCCTTGTGCTCGACGTCGGCCGTCTTCAGGAACGTTGTCTGTCGCATCTGCTCGCTCCGTGCGGAAGCGGTGAGTTCCAATCCAAGCCGCCAACCCCGGGTCGCCCCGAGTTCGTGGCACACGACGCGACCGCTCTCACGCCTGTTGCCGGCCGAGGGTTGACGGGGGCTCGGGCCGGGAACCGCGCTCGGGACCGGGCGATCGTGCTCGAGACCGCCGGGTCCGACCCGCCGAATCCGCCATGATCCCGAAGGAATCCGCGGCACGTGTCACGGGCGTTGCGTTCGAGTTGTGACGCTCGTCGGGCAGACCCTGCCCTGAAGCGAGCCGACAAGCATAGCAGGGGCCCCGCCCCGGTCAACCGTCCGACTCCGAGCCGGTTCACTCCAATCGCCCGCCCGTTGCGGGCGAACGAGGCCCGCCTCGCCGATGATGGAGCACCATGAGCGAGCATCCCCATCCCACCGACCCGGCCCCCACCGAAGCACCGCGCTCCATCGCGCTCCACCCCGCCGTCAGACCCGGCGCGATCATCGCGTGGATCGTCGTGCTGGGCATGGCCCTCTTCCTCGCCGTCCTCCAGAACGTCGGCGCACCCGGCGACGAGCCCGACCCGGTCGATGTCCTGCTCCCCGAGCCGCAGGACGTCAGCGGGTTCATGGGGCGATACATGGGACGCGCCGCGCTCATGCAGCGATCCCTCGGGATGAACAGCGCCGCGTCCACCTTCGGCGGCGACCCCGTCGAGCAGATCACCGAGAGCGTCGGCGACAGCTTCGTCGAGCAGCTCCGCATCACCCCCGCCGTCGGTGAACTCGCCGGCGCCGAGGCCACGCTCGAACACCTCGACGGGCTGCGCGAACGCCTTTCAGAAATCGAAGCGGAGCTCGAAGCCGACAACGCGTTCGACGAAGCCGCCCGGCAGCGCGTGCTCGACTACGGCGAAGACCTCACCACCCTCCGCGCGATCTACGCGCAGACCGAAGACGCACCGATCACGATCGACGACGCGCAGCGCGACAACATCATCGATCGCCACGGCTGGTCGGCGGAACTCGCGCTCACCTTCGGGCTCGACGACGACGACCCCGCCCGCGCGCCCTTCATTGCACAAGGCCAGCGCATGCTCATCGCGCTCGGCGTTGCGTTGCTCGTTGTCGGGCTCGCGCTCATCACCGGCTTTGTCCTCTTCATCATCGGGATCGTCATGCTCAGCAAGGGCAGACTCAAGAGCGCGTATCGCGAGCTCGTCGGCCCGCGCGTGCAGCAGGGGGGAAGCACCCACAGCGCCTTCCTCGAAGCCTTCGCGCTCTTCATCGTTGCCCTGCTCTTGCTGCCGATCGTTGACATGGCGCTCGGCTCCCCCCTCGGGCCTCACGTCCTCTGGTTCAGCCTCGCGCTGCTCGCGTGGCCGATCGTCCGAGGCGTGCCGATGCGCGACACGCTCCGCGGGTTCGGCTGGACGCCCGGTCGCAACGTCTTCATCGAGGTCGGCGCGGGCTTCGTGGGCTACATTGCCGGGCTGCCGCTGGTGCTCGTCGGGCTGCTGACCACCGTCATCCTCATGGCGTTGAGCACATGGCTCCTGCCGGGCGACGGCGCGCCGCCGAGCCACCCCGCTGTCGAACAACTGGTCGGGGGTTCGGGCCTGCCGTGGGGCACCCTGATCCTGGGAGTTGCCTGGGCACCAATCGTGGAAGAGACCTTCTTCCGCGGCGCGCTGCAGCACCACCTGCGCCAACGCTTCGGGTTCCTCTTCAGCGCCGTCTCGATCGCCGTCATCTTCGCGATGATCCACCCGCAGGGCTGGGTCGCGATCCCCGCGCTCAGCTCGCTCGCGATCGTCTTCTCACTGCTCCGCGAGTGGCGCGGCTCGATCATCGCGCCCATCGTCGCCCACGCCATCAACAACGGGTTCATCTTCACGATGCTCATCTTCGCGATGGGGTGAGACGAACCGACGCGCGTGCTCATTCGTAAGGGCAACAGAACGCGGCGACTTTCCCCGCCGCGTGGTGCCCACAACACATGCAGCATGACACGCCTTCACGGAGCGAGAGGGGTGGTGTTGCGCACATCTGGATCCACGAACCGTGGAGCAGGTACCGCTTGGGTCGGTACGCGTGCGTCATCGGCGCGACCATGCTCGTCGGCGTGATCACCGGACCGCTCGCGTGGGTGCTGCTCGCGCTGTTGCATCTCGTGGTGTTCAACTCGTGCTGGATCACGCCCTACGACGCGATCGGTGCGATCTTTGCCGCCGCGCCGATCAGTGCGGCGATGGGCGTGCCGAGCGGCGCGATCATGTCGCTCGCCTTGTGGGACAGGCCGCTCAACGAGGTCTTCCGGAAGATCTTCTGGTGCGCGATCGTGATCGCGCTGGCGGTCATGATCCACCCGGTGTTCTTTTTCCTGAGCGCACCGCTGATGTTGCTCTTCGCGATCGGCTGGGGGCTCGAGTCAAGCCCGATACGCGTCCCCAGCCCGTGGCACTGCGCAGCGTGCGGATACGATCTCACAGGGCTCCGAACGAGTATTTGCCCCGAGTGCGGAAACTCACGATGACGAGCGTGCGCCCCAATCAAGACTCGCTGGAAGACTGGCCCGATCGCCCGTGGAGTCTGAGCCGCGGACAGCGATACCTCGGCGTCGTCCTCGCCACCATGTGCGCCGCGCTTCTGTCAGGCGCGGTGTTCGCACTCGTCGCCGGGATCGTCTGGATCGGGATTGCCGACGGCAACTTCAATAACGTGGTGTACACACTGCCTTACCTGATTCCGGCCGGGATTCTGATCGCCCTCGCCGCCATCCCGTTCGGCATCTTCATGGCGATCCCGCTCTGGAATCGTCCACTCGACAAGGTCTATCGCGTATTCCTCATCGTTGGAACGACGAGCGGGCTTATCTGCGGGTTCATTCCTCCGCTCGCCATCTTCGTCGCTCCGGTTCTGACACCGTTGATCGCGGTTGCCCTGGTTCTTCGCCAAATGCCACTCTCGCTCATTCCACCGTGGCGATGCCAACGCTGCGCGTATGACCTCACGGATCTCGACGGCACTATTTACTGCCCCGAGTGTGGGCACCAACGCATTGTCATCGATCGAAGCGCGGACGCGCCGGCCTAGCAAACCGAACCACAATCTCTCCGTCTCTCCGTCTCTGCCCCCTCACCCATACACCGCGTCCACCTTCGCCTGCAGGTGATCCATCAGCGGCTGCGGGTTCATCCCCTCGCCGCAGATGTTCTTGCACAGGTCCTCCGCGCGGTGCTGCATGCCAAGCTCGTGCACGTTCGTGCGCAGCCACGCGAGGATCTGCCCGAACTCCCCGCGCACCATCTGCTCGTCACGCGTGGGCAGCGCCTCGCCCATCGTCGCCCACAGCTGCGCCGCGTAGATGTTCCCGAAGGTGTACGTCGCGAAGTACCCCACCGCGCCCATCGACCAGTGGATGTCCTGCAGGCACCCCTTCGCGTCGTTCGGCACGTCGAGCCCCAGGTCGTTCTTGATCCGCGCGTTCCACTCGCCGGGCAAGTCGCCGACCTTCAACCGCTCGTCGATCAACGCGCGCTCGAAGTCGAAGCGCAGCATGATGTGCAGGTTGTACGTCAGCTCGTCCGACTCCACGCGGATGAAGTTCGGCTCGATCATGTTCGCCGCCTTGTAGAGCGCCTCGGCGCTCACGCCGCCAAGCGTGCCCGCACCGAAGACCTGCTTCGCCTGCTCGAGCGCCCAGCCCCAGAAGGGGCGCGAGCGCCCGACCTGGTTCTCCCACAGGCGCGACTGGCTCTCGTGGATGCCCAGCGAGATCGCGCTGGCGATCGGCTGCCCGAAGAAGTCGGCTTTGGGCAGGCCCTGTTCGTAGAGCGCGTGCCCGCCCTCGTGCATGCCGCTGGAGAGCGCATCGGTCCAGCCGTCGGCGCGGTAGCGGTTGGTGATGCGCGTGTCGCCGGGGCCGAGCCCTTCGCAGAAGGGGTGGGTCGAGGGGTCCATGCGTCCCGCGTCGAAGTCGTAGCCGATCGCTTCGAGCACCTTCGTCGTGAAGTCGATCTGCTTGTCGATCGGCAGCTCGATGATCGCGGGCGTTGCGTCCACTTGCGCCCTGCCGCGCACGTCCTTGAGCAGGTTCACGGTGAACTCGCGCAGCGGCGCAAAGACCTCTTCCGTGCGCGCGCTGGTCATCCCCGGCTCGAAGCCGTCCATCAACGCGTCGTACAGCTCCGGGTGATCGTCCGTCTTCAGGCACTCGGCCTTGCGGCGCGCGAGGTCGAACGTCTTCTGCAGCCACGGCTCGAAGAGCGAGAAGTCCTGCTTCGCCCGCGCCTCTTTCCACGCCTCCATGCCGAGCGCCGACGTGCGCGAGATCTCCGTCACCAGTTCCGCCGGCAAGCGCGACTCGCGATCGAGTTCGCGCCGCACCTCGCGCAGATTGGCCGAGGCGCGCGGGTCGCTCGTCAGCGCGTCGTCGTGCTCGCACTCGCTGAGCAGGTCGGCCAGCTCGTTCGACGTCCGGCGCGCGTGCACCATCGTCGCCAGCTGCGCGAGCTGGTCGGCCCGCATCGCCGACCCCTTCCGCGGCATCATCGTTTCCTGATCCCACGCCAGCGTCGATTCCGTCGCGTGGAGCAGCGCCGTCTCACGCAGGTGCGCACAGAGCTTGTCGTACGAGGTCGCGGGCGGGGCGGCGGTCGTCATCGGGGTCTCCTCTCACCGCGATCGACTCGCGGGGTCCCGATCGTACCGACGCGAAGCGGGCCCGTTCCGCCGCTCCGTCGCCCCCGCGAGCGGGGGAGAGGAGGCGGGGCTCAGAACAGCCCCATCGCGCTGCCCGCGAAGAGCGCCAGGATCCCCACCAGCACCCCCGCGATGTAGTACCCGAGCCCCGTGATCAGCGTCGGACGCTTCTTCTCGCTGTTCGGATCGTCGCTCACGACCGCTCCTTCCGCGCGCTGCGAACGAGCGTCACGGCCTCGTCGATCGCCTCGTCGAGCACCGTGTTCACCACGAACGCGTCGTAGATCCCGCACGCCTTGGCCTGCTCGATCTCGTTCTTGGCGATCGCAAACCGGCGCTGGATCTTCTGCTCGTCTTCGCGCCCGCGGTCGCGCAGGCGCTGCAGCAGCGTCTCCTCGCTGGGGGGGAGCACGAACATCGCGAAGGCGTCGGGCTTCTTGGCCTTGACTTGCTGCGCGCCCTGCACCTCGATCTCGAGGATGACGAGCCGCCCGCGTTCGAGCTGCACCTCGACGGGCTCGAGCCGCGTGCCGTACTTGTTGCCCGCGTATTCGGCGGTTTCGATGAACTCGCCCGCCTTCTCACGCCGCTCGAACTGCTCGGGCGTCATGAAGTGGTAGTCCACCCCGTCAACGTCCTTCTCCGTGCGCGCGCGGGTCGTCGCGCTGATCGAGAACGCGGCGTCGGCGATCGAACGCTCCACCGCGCGCGCGATCGTCGTCTTCCCGACCCCGGAAGGCCCGCTGATCACCAGCAGCATCCCGTTCTCGGTGTCCGTCGCCAAGCGGTGTGGGGATCCCTCGCTCATACCCCGGACTGTACCGCGATCACACCTTTTTGACCCGGGCGCGGAAGCCGCGCTCGCGACGCATCTCGCTCGGCTGCACCGAGGCCGCCCGCAGGTCCGCGATCATGTAGAAGCAGTCGTGGTCGATCGACCGTGCGATGCGGCACACCTTGGGCACCAGCCTCCGCGGGCCCTTCGCGACGAGCAGCGTGACGGACCCGTCCCGTCCCTCGCCCTCGAACGACGTCACGCGATACCCCTCTTCGCGGAGCGCCTTGGCGATCGCCGAACCCTCGTGCGTGTAGATGCTCACCATCTGCTGCCGGAGCGCCAGCCAACCCTCGATCGTCACGCCCACATAGTTCCCCGCCGCGAACCCGAGCGCATAGAAGATCGCGATGATCGGCTCGTCGAGCCGGTTCACCACCGTGCCCACCGCGAAGACCCAGATCAGCACCTCGAAGAACCCGAGCGAGAGGGCCAGCGCCCGCCGCCCGCGCATCACCATCACCACACGCATCGTCCCGAGCGAGACATCGACGATGCGGAGGCAGAAGATCGCGAGCGCGGTGAGCAGGATGGTGGGTTCGACGGTCACGCGCGGACTGTATGCACGCCAGCGCTCAACGCAGCGCGTTCGCGTCGGCCACCACGTCGATCGGGATGATCCGCTCGCTCACCGCCTCGCGTACCGCGTCCCGCACCGTCACTTTGAGCGCGTACTTGCCCACCGTCAGCGTCTCGGGCAGCTCGATCACCTGCACGATGTAAAAGTCCCGGCGCGGGTTCCGCGAGAAGTCCGTGATCGTCTGGTCCGGCTTGCGCCACGCCAGCAGGTCGCCGTCCTCGCCCGCGTGGTACAGCGCCAGTTCCTGCGTCAGCTGCACCTCGTGCCCGCGCACGCCGTCCCGCGCGATCGAGCGTCGCGCGAAGTGCGCCACCTCCACATACACGATCACCCGGTGGCGACGACCCGCGAGCAGCTTGTACACACGCTCGTCCTCGTCCACCCCGCCCATCTGCTCCGCGATGATCGGGTCCGGATCGTACGTCGGCATCTGCTTGTAGACGCCGAAACCGTCCACCCGCGTGGCGAGCACCGCCGCCGGCAGGTCCAGCGGCCGCATGTCCCGCGTCTCGAGCGCCGCGTTCTCTAAGAGACCGGCCAGCGAAGCCGTGTCGCCCGTCGCGTCCAGACGCAGCCCCGCCTCGTTCATCAGGTCGCGCCACGTCGTCACGAACGCCAGGTCCTCGTCGGGCAGCACCAGCGGACCGCCCGCCCCCTGCACGCCCACGAACGTCGAGTTCAGAATCCCCGGCTGCAGGATCTCCAGTGCCGCCAGCCGCGCAAGAGACGGCAACGGCGACACGTCCCGGTCCGCCTGCGCACGCAGGTTCGCCGCCAGTTTCGCGATCAGGTCCGCGCGCTGCTGCTCCAGCGTCAGCGTCGGCTCCAGCGATCGCATCGGCGACGCGAACGTCTCATCGATCACCTCGCCCGAGCGCCCCCCCGGGCTCGCCGAAACCGTGGGTGACGGGTCCTCGCCCGCCACGTCGAAGCTCGGCCCCGCGTTCGCACGTGCCGAGGGACCCCGCGCGATGATCGGCTCCGCCTCCCGATCGGCGCGCTGCGCGTCGGTCATCTGCGCGATCCGCTCCAGCGCGTCGGCGGTCCGCGCGTCCAGATCGTTCGTCGTGGGGCGCTCGTCCGGGCGCGATGCCGCGGCATCGGTCTGGGCCGTCTTCTCCCCACCGGCACATCCGATGAGCAGCGCGCACAGGGCGCCCGTCATCGCGCAGCGGACAATGGATCGGTTCTTCGTGGTCGGCATGGTCGGCATCTCGCTTCCTGCGTCCCGCCGATTCGCGGGGTGCCCGGGACCTCACGGCGCTCCGCGCCGCATGACAAACGTATCGGCGCGTCCGCCGACGAGACTTGCAAACCGGGCCGCCAGCACCTCGAGATCCACCTTCGCGTCGCCCCGCCCGCTCTTCCCGTCGGCATCCCCGCTCAAGCAGGCGTCCAGCAGCCGCGCCCACGAGGACGACGGCGCCGACCCCACCGCCCGGCTCGCCGCGCTCAGCCCGCCGCCGAACAGCCGGCGACTTTTGAGCGCCGCGTTCGCCGACCCGCCCGACTCCTGCGCCCGAGACGCCGCGTGCAGCGCCGACGCCAAGTCCACCAGCGCGATCATCAGCGGCACCGGGCTCACGCGCGACAGCGTCACCAGGTCCCGCACCTTCTGTACCGCGAACTCGGGGTCCCCGCTCAGCACCGCGTCGCGCACGATCCACGCGGTTTCCTCGCGCGTGAGTCCCACCAGCGTGCGCACCTCTTCCACGCTGATGGGCTCCTCGCTCGCGCCGCGCGCGGCGTACAGCTTGGCGATCTCGCTGCCCAGCCTCGACAGGTCCGTCCCCACCCGCTCGACCAGCAGCGTCGCGGCATCGTGCGACAGCTCGCGCCCGAGCCCATCGCGCGCCTTGCGCTGCGCCCAGCCCACGGCCTGCGCCGGGTTCAGCGCGTCGCATGCGATGACCACGCCGATCTTCTGGATCAGGTTCTCCAGCCGCTTGTGCCGCCACGAATCTGCGCGGAAGACCAGCGTGCATTCCTCCGTCGGCGCTTCGAGGTAGCGCTCGAGCATCGCCTTGCGCGCGTCGCCCGTCGCGAAGGCGTCGGCTTCGTCCACCACCACGATCTTGTACGCCGACATCAGCCCGAACGATCGGCACTCGTCGAGCACCTCCGCCGGCTCGCCCGAGTTCCCGTCGAAACGCAGCACCTCGACCTCGTGCCCCTCTTTCTGCGCCGCCTCGCGCAGCAGCTCGACGTACCGCGTGCGCAGGAACAGCTCCTTGCCCTTCAGCAGCATCGCTCGGCATTCGGTAGTGGGCGCACCGGCGATCCCCGCGATCTTCGACTTCGATCCGGCGGAACCGCGCGACCCGCTCGACGTACGCTTGGCCATGCGACGACCATAACCGGCGGGAGACGCGGCGAGCCACATGATCCAGTTCGAGCAGTGCGAATACGGCCCGTGGGAGCTCCGCCGCCTCCTGCGCTGGCGCCTCGCCGAGGGCGAGCGCCTCGTCGGGTGGGGGCCCGTCCTCAAACGCACCGACGCCGCCAAGGCCGCGCTCGTCGTCGCGCTCAACGCCGTCCCCGTCTTCGGCGCGCTCATCGCGCTCGGCCTGCAAAAGCAGCTCTACCGCTTCGTCGTGCTCACCGATCGGCGGATCATCGTGCTCCTGCCCGGGCGTACCGGCGCCGACCCGTCGGGCCGCGGCGTCCTGCTCGACGCCCCGGTCGAGGAGCTCCGCGTCCTCCGCGGGCGCGACGCCGGCACCTTCACACTCGACATGCCCGCCTGGTCTCGCCCCGACGTCGTGCAGGTGCAGCGCCTCAAGCGGGCCGCGCGCAAGCGACTCGCCGAGGGCTTCGACCTCCTCGCCGGCGACCCCGAGGGGCGTTTGCTCGCGTGAGGCCCCGCATGCGCTGTTCCCAACGAGCCGCGCCCGTGAGGAAGCAGGACTCTTCTGAACTCCCCAACCCCATGGGACGGGCATCCTGCCGGTCTGCTTTATTGCCTTACTCCTCCACCCGGAGAATACCGGACGGCGGACCCCTACCCCCTTACAACCTTCACGATCATCTCACGCACCGCTTTCGCGTCGGCCTGCCCTTGCGATCGCTTCATCACGTCGCCGACGAGCCGCCCGACCGTCGCGTCCTTGCCGCCGGCAAAGTCCTCGACGCTCTTCGCGTTCGCCGGGTCCTCGATGGTTTCTTTGACCCACGCCTCGAGCTGGCCCTCGTCACGGACCTGCACGAGCCCGAGGCGATCGGCCGCCGTCGCCGCGTCTTCGTCCGTCTCGCAGAGCGCGCCGAAGAGTTCGTCCGCGCCGGCGGCGCTGATGTCCCCGCGCGCCCGCAACGCCGCGATGCCCGCGAGCTGCTCCGCGTCGATGCCCAGTTCCTCGACGGGCATACCCGTCTCGTTCGCCCGCTTGAACCCGGCTTGCAGGATGAGGTTCGCGACCTTCTTGCCGGCCTGTTCGCGCGCGATCGCGTCGCTCGACGACGCCCGCGCCACCGCGTCCTCGAAGTACACACACGTCGCGCGCTCGCTGACGAGCGCGTTCGCTTCTTTCGCGCCGATGCCGAACTCACGCTCGTACCGCTGCGCGCGCTCGTGCGGCAGTTCGGGCAACCGCTCGCGCACGCGCGCTTCCCACGCCTCGTCCACACGCACCGGCGGCAGGTCGGGGTCGGGGAAGTAGCGGTAGTCGTGCGCGTCTTCCTTCTCGCGCTGCACGAACGTGACAGACTTCGCGTCGTCCCAGCCGCGCGTGGTCTTCGCGCCGGGCCCCATCACGAGCCCGTCATCCTTCCATCGCTCCGGCTGTTTCTTGAGCTCGTGCTCGATCGCGCCGCGCAGGCTCTTGAAGGAGTTGAGGTTCTTCACCTCGACGATCGGCGTCGCCACCGTGCGCCCGTCCTCCAGCTCGAGCACGCAGTTGATGTTGGGCTCGAAACGCATGTGCCCCTTCTGCATGTCGCCCTCGCTCGCGCCGAGCCACCGGCACACGTTGCGCAGCATCTGGCTGAAGTTCACGCACTGCTCCGCGCTCGTGAAGTCCGGCGCTGTCACGATCTCCAGCAGCGGCGTGCCCGCGCGGTTCAGATCGACGATCGAGTAATCGATCGCCTTCCCGCCGGGCCAGTCGTGCAGCAGCTTGCCGGCGTCCTCTTCCAAGTGCGCGCGCGCGATGCCGATGCGCACGCTCGTACCGTCGTCTTCGATCGGCCACGTCACCGCGCCGTCAAAGCACAGCGGCAGGTCGTACTGGCTGATCTGGTACGCCTTCGGCAGATCCGGATAGAAGTACCCCTTGCGGTCCCACTTGGTGTACCGCGCGATCGAGCAACCCAGCGCCATGCCCACCAGCATCGAACGCTCGATCGCCTCGCGGTTCATCACCGGCAGCGCGCCGGGCAGGCCCAGCGTCACCGGGTCGATCAACGTGTTGGGCTCGGCGTCCTCGTGGCCCGCGAAGGCCGGGCTCGCCACGCGCGTGAACATCTTCCGACGCGTCGAGAGCTCGACGTGTACCTCCATGCCGATCTTCGGGGTCACTCGAACGATGTCTGGCATGGCGCGATCGTACCGGGGGATGCACCGCGGAGACGCCGAGAGCGCGGAGCAAAAGAGACGAGGGGACCGGAGTGAGAGACCGCAGGATGGCCGCCCCTCCGCGTTCTCCGCGCCTCCGCGGTGTGTTTACACTCCCCGGATGATCGCTCCCGCAAAACGCCGCGTCGTCGTCACCGGGCTCGGCGTCGTCTCACCCTTCGGCTACGGCATCGACGCCCTCTGGGACGCCATGCTCGAAGGGCGCTCCGCGCTCCGCCGCGTCACCGCCTTCGATCCCTCCGGCTTCCGCTGCCAGGTCGCCGCCGAAGCCCGCGGCTACCGCGGCAAGGACCACGTCCCCAAGCACTACCGCAAAGCCGTCAAGGTCATGGCGCGCGACATCGAGATCGCCGTCGGCGCTGCGAAGGCCGCGACTGAGCACGCCGGCATCGTCACCAAAGCCGTCGCCGAAGAGGGCCAGTCGCTCACCTACGACCAGCGCCGCGTCGGCTGTCAGATCGGCGCGGGCCTGATCGCGTGCGAGGTCCCCGAACTCGCCACCGCCATGTCTACCGCGACGCAAGCGCACGCGCCGGGCGAGATCGACTACGACGCCTGGGGCGAGACGGGCATGCACAACCTCACGCCACTCTGGCTCCTCAAGTACCTGCCCAACATGCTCGCCTGCCACGTCACCATCCTGCACGAGGCCAAGGGCCCCTCCAACCCGCACACCTGCGGCGAAGCCAGCGGCGCGCTCTCCATCGGTGAGTCGCTCCGCGTCATCCAGCGCGGCGACGCCGACTGCTGCTTCTCCGGCGGTGCCGAATCCAAAATCAACCCCATGGGCATGATCCGCATGGGCTACGTCGGGCAGACCGGCGCGATCGAGGCCCCCGAAGGCGACGACGACACCACCTACGAATCCGCTATCCGCCCGTACGACGCGCGCTCGCAGGGCGGCGCGCTCGGCGAAGGCGGGGGCATCGCCATCCTCGAAGCCAAAGAGACCGCCGACGCACGCGGCGAGCGCACGCTCGCCGAGCTCGTCGGCTTCGGCGCCGCGCAGTCCTTCCTGGGCGACGACCCCGCCATCATCGGGCGCGGGCTCGAGCTCTCGATCACACGCGCGCTCAGCGACGCCGGCATCTCGCCCGGCGACATCGACGCCATCGTCCCCCTCGCGACCGGCTCGCCCCGCTACGACGAGGCCGAGGCCATCGCTCTTCGCAAGGTGTTCGGCGAATCGCTTGCGAACATCGAACTGCTGACCTCGTCGCCCAACATCGGTGTCGCCTCCGCCGGTGCCTCCTCGCTCGCCTTCGCGCTGGGCGTGATGGCCCTGCACCACAAGTCGCTGCCCGCGCGGATCCACCACGGCGAGCCTGCACCGGGCCTGTGCGCCGGCGCCGCCGAGCAGCGCGACGCGCCCCTCACACACGTCCTCGTCTGCTCGTCCGCCTTCAGCGGGCAGCACGGGTCGCTGGTGCTACGATCAGCGTCCTGACCGGAACCGTTCCTTTCGACCCTTCACGCCGACAACCTTCGGCCGGAGCACGACCATGAACGATCGCCGACCCACCCTCCGCAACGAAGAACTCGACCCCGCGCTCACCGAAGTCAGCCGCAAGGTCATCGGGTGCGCCATCGAAATCCACAAGGCCCTCGGGCCCGGCTTCGACGAGTCCGTCTACACACAGGCGATCGCGCACGAACTGAGCAACGAGAGCGTCGGGCACGACACCGACCACAACTTCGACGTGCACTACAACGGCGCCAAGGTCGGCACCTTCCGCGCCTCCGTCTTCGTGGACAAGCGATTCATCGTGCAGGTCCTCGCCGAGGACCGCGAGATCGACGGCTTCGACCGCAACGCCCTCCGCGCGCAGCTCCGCGCCGCCGACCTCGAACTCGGGCTCATCATCAACTTCCACCGCCGCCGCCTCAAGGACGGCGGGCTCGTCCGCGTCCTCAACCCCGACAAGCTCGAAGAGCTCCGCGGCGGCGCGCACGAAGAAGAAGAGGTCGAGCACGCCGAGGCCTGAGCGCATGCCCAGCCAGCCGACATCCAAACGCGTCGTCATCACCGGCATGGGATGGGTCACCCCCCTCGGCGACGACCTCGAACGCGTCTGGCAACGCCTCCTCGCCGGCGAGTGCGCCATCTCCGCGCTGCAGAAGTTCCCCGGCAGCGCCTTCGCCACCAACTTCGCCGCCCAAGTGGGGGGCTTCGACCTCGCGCGATTCCTCGCAAACACCGAGCCGCACGCCAAGGCGCACGACCACGTGCGCTACCTCCTCGGCGCGGCATCGCAGGCGTGGAAGCAGGCCGGGCTCGGCGACGCCTCCACCCCCGGCGCGCTCCACAGCGGGTGCGCCCACCTCGATCGCACCCGCATGGGCGTCTACCTCGGGTCGGGCGAGGGCACCGTGGACTTCGAGAACTTCGCCGCCGCCAACGTCGGCGCGTACGACGCCGAGTCGCGCGACATCGACGGCAACGCCTGGGCCCGCATCGCGCACGAACGCTTCGATCCGCGCAACGAGATCGAGCAGGAACCCAGCATCGCCGCGCAGCACCTCGCCACCGCCTTCCAGGTCGAAGGACCCTCCTTCAACGCGATGACCGCCTGCGCCGCCTCGACCCAAGCCATCGGCGAGGCCTTTCAGGCCATCCGCGCCGGCGACGCCGACGCCATGCTCGCCGGCGGATCGCACACCATGATCCACGCGCTCGGCATGACCGGGTTCATCCGACTCACCGCCATGTCCACCCGGCGCGACGATCCCGCCACCGCCTCTCGCCCGTTCAGCCAGTCGCGAGACGGCTTCGTCATGGGCGAGGGCGCCGGCGTCCACGTCGTCGAATCGCTCGACCACGCCCTCGCGCGCGGCGCGACGCCCCTCGCCGAGATCGTCGGCTTCGGCTCCACCGCCGACGCCTACCGCATCACCGACATCGACCCCGACGGGCTCGGCGCCGCATACGCCATGCGCGCTGCCCTCCAGCAGGCCGGCGTCGATCCGCACGCCACCGACGACACCGGCAGGCCCTTCGTCCACTACATCTCCGCGCACGGCACCGGCACGCAAGAAAACGACTCCATCGAGACCCGCGCCGTCAAAGAAGTCTTCGCCGACCTCGCCCCCCGCGTCCCCTTCTCGTCGGTCAAGTCGATGATGGGCCACCTCATCCAGGCCGCCGGCGCCGTCGAACTCGTCACCTGTGTGCAGGCCATCCGCACCGCCAGCGTCCCGCCCACCATCAACCTGCACGACCCCGACCCAGCCTGCGATCTCGACTACGTCGCCAACGAATCCCGCGATCTCACCGACCTCGGCGGCGTGCGCATGGCCATGAGCAACTCCTTCGGCTTCGGCGGGCAGAACGACACGCTGCTCCTCAAACGCTACGAACCGTGACACCCGATCGCGCGCGCCTCGAAGCCGCCATCACCACCTGGCGCGCACTCGCGCTGCTCACCGTCACCGTCATCGCCGCCGTGGTGACCGGCGCACTGCTGCTCATGTGGGTCGGCGATCGCCCGCCACGCTGGTGGGATCGCGCCGAGGTCTTCGCGTCCGAAGACACCGACGCCGACACGCTCTCCCAGCGCATCGAGCAGGGCTTCGCCGCAGCCATCCATCGCCCGCACGCCGGCGGCGCGCCCTGGCAGGTCGAACTCTCGGAGCGCGAAGCCGGCGCCTGGCTCGCCATCCGCCTCCGCAAGTGGGCCGCGAACCAGGACCTCGAGTGGCCGGACAACACCAGCCCCCCGCGCGTCTCCTTCGAGGCCGGCACCATCCGGCTCGGCGTCGAGCACGACGGCGCGGTCTACGCCCTCGCCTTCCGCGACGGCCCGCTGCCCGAAGTCCGCATCGCCGGCGCCGCCCGCAACCGTGTCCCCGTCTCACGGGCCATCGTTGAGCGCACCGCGCGCGCCTCGTTCAGCGACGAACTCGCCGCGCTCGAAGGCGCCGCCTCGCTCCGCCTGCGCGACGGGCGCACCGTCACGCTCGAAGCGATCGAATCGCACGAGGACCGGCTCGTCCTGACCTTCGTCACCCGCGACGCGGGCTCATAGGCTCGACAGGATGTTCTCTGCCGTCGCGCGGTTCCCGCACGTCACCAGGATCACCCCCGCGCACCGCACGTCGAACACCACTGTCGCTTCGATCGGCAGCACCGACATGTCCTGCGCCTCGCCCTCGCCGTGCTCGCGCAGCGCCTTGGTGATCGTCGTCACGATCTCCCGGCTCTCGGGTGTCAGCGCGAGCGGATCACGACGGTTCTGATGCAGCGAAACCTCGGCGTCCACCTCGAGCCACGTCTCGTCGCTCGCCAGATCGAACGCCGCGACATCGAGGATCGAGCCCCACGTCTTCGCCGGCACGATCGCCAGATCGCCCACGTGCGTGATGTGGCAAAGCTCCTCGACCATCCCCGCGAACCGCTCCGCGTCGATCTCCTTCTCACCGAGCGTCTCGGGCAGACCCTCCGGCTTCTCGACGCCCGCCACGCGGATCAGCACACGCGCCGGCTCCAGCGCCTTGTCCTCGTCCGCCTTCACGTCGAAGCGCATCACATCACCGGCGGGCGATTCCACCACGCCGTACGAGTTCAGCGACTCCACCAACTCCGAATATGCAAGAAACTCCACGGTTCTTCCCTGGTAGGGCGTTCTCGACCCTTGAATCTATCCGCGCACCCCACCCAGCGGCAACCGGGCGTTGCCTGAGCACGCCGAGCCTCCCATACTTCACCAGTGAATCACCGTGCCGTGCTCGATCTCACGGGCCACGCGCCCGACGCGTTGCCGACCGCCGACGCGCTCCGCGCCGGGGGCGTTGTGGCGCTGCCCACCGACACCGTCTACGCCCTCGCCTGCCGCGCCGACCTCCCGCGCGCGCTCGACACGCTCTGGTCGATCAAGGGCGAGGCGCGCCGCTCCGCCCTCGCGTGGCACCTCGGGTCCACCGAACAACTCACGAGCGTCATCGCGCCAACCACACCCATGCACCGGCGTGTCGTCGCGCACGCCGACGCGCTCCCCCTCACCCTCGCGCTCGATCCCGACACCTCCATCGACGCGCACCGCGCCCGCCAGCGCGTCGGCATCGCACCGGGCGTCATCGACGAAGACAACCGCCTCCTCCTCCGCACCCCCGCCAGCGAACTCGCGCGCGCCGTCATCACAACCGCGGGAGGCCCCGTCGTGATGGCCGCCGCGCTCCCCGCGGGTGCCGAGCCCCCCGACACCCCCACCAGCGCGCACACCGCCGACCTCCTCGCGCAGATCGATCCAGACGGTCGCGTCGCCGTCGCCCTGCACGAAGATTCGCACGAGCCCGCGCGCGCCGCCTCCACCCTCATCGAACTCGGCGCGGGCGACGCGTGGCGCGTCCTCCGCCCCGGCGCCGCAACCGATTCGCAACTGGAGCGCGTCATGCACCGCACCATCCTCTTTGTCTGTACCGGCAACACCTGCCGCAGCCCCATGGCCGAGGCCATCGCACGCCACGAACTCAGCGACGAGCAGCGCGCGTACACGCGCGTTCTCTCCGCCGGCGCCTTCGCCGCCCCCGGCGCGCCCGCTACTCCGGAAGCCCTCGAAGCGCTCCGCGAAATGGGCATCACCCTCCGCGATCACGCCTCCACCCCGCTCACGCGCGAACTGCTCGAACGTGCCGACGTCATCTACGCCATGACCGAGCCCCACCTCCTCGCCGCGCTCGACATCGACCCCGCCGCCCGCGACCGCATCGCGCTGCTCGATCCCGACGGCGACGACGTCCCCGACCCCATCGGGCACCCCATGGACGTCTACCGCGCCACCGCGCACACCATCCACGCCATGATCCGCGCCCGACTCGCGGAGGACCCCGCGTGAAGCTCGTCGTCGGCTGCGACCACCGCGGCGAAGAAACCGCCGAGCGCCTCGTCGAATCCCTCCGCGAGCGCGGGCTCGACATGACCACCTTCTTCCCCGACCGCGGCACCCGCGTCACCGACTACCCCGACCCCGCGTGGCTCGTCGCCCGCGCCGTCATCGACGGCTTCGCCGATCTCGGCGTCCTCATCTGCGGCTCGGGCGTCGGCATGTCCATCGCCGCCAACAAAATCGCCGGCGTCCGCGCCGCACTCGTCCAGGACGAACTCTCCGCAGAAATCGCACGCGCCCACGCCGACGCCAACGTCCTGTGCCTCCCCGCCGACCTCCTCGGGCAGCGACTCATCGAGAAGATCATCGACGTCTGGCTCCGCACCGACTTCGAGGGCGGCAGGCACCAACGACGCCTCAACAAGATCAACGCCATCGAGCGCGGCGAAGACCCACGCACCCTCAGCGACTGAGCCTCCGCTCGATCGCCTCCAGCCGCGCCACGCAATCCGGATACTGCCCCCAGAACTCTCCGCCGCGCAGGCGGTTGATCTCGCGCAGGATCGTCGCCGTGCGCGCGCCCGCCTCGTTGCGCCGTTCGAGCACCTCGAGCATGCGCACCCACGCGTGCCAGTAGTCACGCGACCCCGTCCGGTGCTCGAACCGGCGTGACAGGTCGCGGAAGTGCGCGAACGCGCGCTCCTCCAGCCCCGTCGCGAGAAGCGCCTCGCCGTACCCGCGCGCATCCTCACGCCACGTGGAGGTCGTCTCCCACGTACGCTCAAAGATCTCCAGTGCTCGCTCGCCATCGCCCGACAGCAGCAGCGCCCACGCCAGCGCGCTCTCGACGTCCGGGCGTTCGCGCAGGTCTCGCCGGTCGAACAGCATCGCCGCGCGCGCGAAGTCCTCGTCCATCGGCGCATCTTCCGGAAAGCCCTGCGCCATGCGCCGGATCGGCGACGTTGCGAACCGCGCGATCGCCCGCAGCAGCGATTCACCGACCGCCGCGTCGAGCGAGCCCGACGCGTCGTACGCCGCCTCCGCAACCTCGATGAATCCGTGCGCGCGCAGCGCTTCGATCGGCACACGCACGCACACCCGCTGGATCGCGGGCTCGAACGACCCCATCCGCCGGAGCAGGTCACGCGTCGGCTCGATCGCGTCGAGCGGCACATCGCCCTCAAGCAGCACACGCACGCGCAGCGCCTCGCCCATGATCGAAAGGCGATCGCCCGCCGGCGCGCGCACCGCAGACGACGAGAGCGCCCGCGACGCCAGATCCGCCTTCAGCGGGAACGACGCGACGACGTGCCCCAGCACCGACACCCACGCTGACTCAGCCCGCTCGACGTCGCGGATCGAGCCGGCGACGCTCATCGCTTCGCTCAGCAGACCCTCGTCGCCCGTCGCGTCGAACTGCCCTCCCAGCGCACCGACGAGCGCGACCCTCGCCGCGCCCGGATCTTCCACACGCACGCGTTCCTCGTGCGCAGCGCGCAGCACCGCGATCACGTCCTCCCCGCTGCGCAAACCGATCGCCAGCGCCACCGCGTCGCGCGCCGACGGGTGTTCCGGCGACGCCTCCACCAGCGCCCGCAGCGTCGCCGCGCCCTCGTCGCGCGCGTCCTGTCGCAAGTGCGAGCGCGCGAGCTCGAGCCGCGCGAGCGCGCGCACGGAATCTGCCGGTTCTCCCCCGCCCTCAGCGAGCGCCGTGAGCGCGCGCACGCCGCGCTCATCGCCCTCGATCGCGAGCCGGCGTCCCAGCGCCAGCGCCGCGATGGGCGGCAGCGATCCATCGATCGCGTCGTCTTCCAGCGTGCGCCGCACGCGCTCGTACACCCGCGCGCGCCACGCATCGCCGTCCATCGCCAGATCGTCCAGCCACAGCGCCGCTTCGTAGACGCGCATCGCGCGGGCGGCGTCGGTGCCACGCCGCGTGATGACGAACGCGGTGTCGAGCGTGCTCAGCGCCAGCGCCGCGTCGCGCAGGCCATCGACCACGAAGGGCGCCTCGTCATCGGATGCGTCCAGTGCGCGCGCGCCGGCGTTCCAGCCGTCGAGCGCCGAGACCGCCGTCGCGCGCGCCAGCGTGACCTCTGCGCCGAGCAGCGCAAGGAGCCCGTCGTCGCCCGCGATGAACGCGCGCGCACCGTCGAACGCCTCCAGCCCGCTCTCCGTGCGCCCCGACATGAGCGCCGCGTACCCGAGCAGCACCGCCCGCTCGGCGCGCCCCCAGTCCGACCTCGGCGACAGGTCCGAGAGCGACGACACCGCGTCGCGCAGCAGCGCCGCCCGCGCCTCGCGATCACGCGTCACTGCCGCGAGCAGCACACGCGCGCGCGCCGCGTGCAGCGGCAACTGCTCGCTGCGCTGTCGAACGAGCACGCGGTACGCGCGCTCCGCCTCGTCCGTCGCGTGCCCGAAGGGGCCGTCGGGCTCGGCGGCCTCGATCTCGCGCAACAGCGCCGCGTCGATCGTGGGTTCCGCGTCGAGCACGCGTCGGGACGCGGCGCGCACACGTTCGACATCGTCGTCCGTCGGCACGCCGAAGAGCACCGACAGATCAGATGTGCGCGCCGAGACATCGCGCAGCAGCCCGCCGATCTCCTCGATCGAGCGCGCGTGCGCGCACACGCCGAGGCAGAACGACAGCGCGAGCGAGAGCCATCTCGTCATGGCGTATCCCCGATGCGGAGCGCACCCTCGCCGGGCGGCGCAAGACGGATCGACGGATACCCCGCGCCGCGCACCGCGTTGAAGACCGCGAGGGTGTGCTCCCAGCGCGCCTCGCGCGCCGGTTCGATCACGAAGCGTTGATCGTCGCCCATCGTCGCGTCGAGCTCCGCGCGCAGCGCCTCGCCCAGCGCGCGCGCCGACGTTGCGCCCGCGAGCAGCGACAGGTCGCTCGTCACGCGGTACGCCTGCCCGCCGTCGCCGAAAGATTCGACCGCGATCCGCACGGGCTGTACCGGCAGCTCGAAGGGGTCCGTCGGCTCCGCGCGGTCGCCTTCCTTGGGCAGCTCGTACGCCTGAGCCTCTTCGCGCGGCTGGAACTGCGTGATCAGCAGGAAGTAGATCATCAGCAGGAACACGACGTCGATCATCGGCGTGAGGTTCAGGTTCAGCACGGGCAGCGCTGCGCGCTGCGCGTGCGCACGCCGACGCGGATCGTGCTCAATCACGCGATCGTCTCGCGGCGCGGGCGCGCTCACGACGCCTCCTCCGGGCGCGTGACGAGCTCGACCTGTTCGAAGCCGGCCGCGCGCGCGGCCTTGATCGCCGGATGCACACGCTCGTACGACTCCGTCCGGTCGGCGCGCAGCAGCAGGCTCGTCTCGGGCTGGCGCTCGAGTGATCGGCGGAGTTCAGTGGTGAGGCGTTCGAGGCTCGCGCCGTCACGCCCGAAGGAACGCAGCCCGACGCGGTACGAATCGCCGGCGCCGAGCGATTGCGACAGCGGCACCACGTTGATGATGACCTGCTGATCTCGCGACGCCTCGCCGGCTTGCGCCTCGCGGATCTCTGGCAGGTCGAGCTCCACCCGGCGCGTCCGGCTGATCTGCGCCACGAGCAGAAAGAAGATGATCAGCAGGAAGACCACGTCGATCATCGGCGTGAGGTTCGCGCGCACCTGCGCGGGCTCTCGCTGGTGACGACGACCCATCGCTCACGCGTCCTTCGAAGGCGTGTCGGGGCGGAAGCGGTTGATGATCTCTTCGGCGGTGCGCGTTGCCTCGACGGTCATCGAATCGATGCGGTTGCGGAGCACGGCGTACCCCGCGAGCGCCGGGATCGCGACGACGAGCCCCCAGAACGTGGTGGTCAGCGCGGTGCCGATGCCCGCGGCGAGCTCGACGGGATCGGGCGAACCGCCCGACGCGACGATCTGTCGGAAGGCGAGGATCATGCCGTAGACCGTGCCGAAGAGCCCGATCATCGGCGCGACGTTTCCGATGACGTTCAGGATCTCGACGCGCCGAAGCCGTTCGACGGTGAGGTGCTCGGAGGTCTGTTCGAGCGCACGGATCATGGCGCCGTGCCCGTGCGCGGACTCGCCCAGCGCGGTGTGCATGACGCGACCGAACATGGAGTCGTACCGCTCGCTCGCCTCGATGAGGCGCTTGAGCTGGCGCTGGCGGAGCAGCTCGCGTACGGTATCCACCTGTTGCTGCGGGAGGATCTTGTCGAGCGTGTTGCCGAGCGCGAGCGCGCAGATGAGCCCGATCGAGAAGGCGCTGAGCCCGAGCAGGAACCAGATGATCATCGAGCCGAGCCACTCGACGCGCCCGCTCACGGGGTGACGCTGGATGAAGAAGGCCTCGGCGAGCGATGTCTCGTTCGACGTCACGACCGCGCCGGCTCGCGCAGGCGTGTCGAGCGCGAAGGCGTCTGACGTACCCGTGTCGCTTTGCGCGCGCGCCGCGGCGTTCGGGAAGACCGCCATCACCCAGGCGACGAGCACGAGCGCGCCCGCGACAAAGACGGTCCGCAACATGGTGAGCAGGCGACGCATGCGTGTCCTCCGTGACGGCACAGCGTACATCTTCAGAGCCCGAGCTCCTCGCGCGAATAGAAGCGGTAGCCGGAATCTCCGCCCGCCGACCCGCTGGCGCCGTCGCCGCCGTGGAGCCTTCCGACGGCTTCGACGATGCCCGTCGGATCCGGGTCGATGAACTGGATGGTCTTGATGGTGATGGCGCGCCGCCCGCTGCGCGGGTTCGCGGGGTTGAGCGCATCGAGTTGGGCGAGCATCGAGTCTTTGCTCTGCTTGAACTCGCCGACGCCGGGCAGCCGGTACGCGAGCCAGAAGACCGCGTCGGGCCGCAGCGACAGCGCGACTTCGAGCCCCGGCATCGGGTCGCCCACGCCCTTCGGTGAGACCGTCGAGCGCATCCAGCGCACGACCGCGTTCACATACTCCCCGCGCGCGCGGATCAGGCGTGTTGTGGGCACCGGCTGTGCGCCGTCTTCCGGGTGCGGCGCCGAGACGTAGCTGCCGCCCTGGTACACGATCACCTGGAACCGCTGCGTCGGATCGAGGCGGCGCAGCGACTGCTCGAGCTCGTTCATCACGAGGGGCAACGCCGCGACCATCGAGCCCGAGCCGTCGAGCACGTAGACGATTTCCTCGGCGTTGCTCGCGCCGAGCCCGGCGAAGCGCACCTCGGGCACCGACGCGTCGCGCAGCAGATCGCGCATCGATTCACTCGCCGTCGTGGTGCGCACGACGGGCTGTTGCACCGCGGGCTCCGCGAGCAGTTCGTCGAGGCTGGGCGTGTCGGGGTCTTCGATCGGCCGCAGCGGTTCGAGCTCGGGGAACTCGATCGGCGCATCGGTCTGTTCGACGGGTGTTTCGGATGATGCGCGCGCCATGCCGGGATCGTCGAAGGAGATTGTCACTGGTGGCGGGTCCGGCGCGCGCCGCGTGACGCCGAAGACCACAAAGAACCCCGCGACGATCAGCACAACGTGCGCACCGATCGAGATCGCCCACGGCAGCCAACGCGACGATGGACCTGTGGTTCCCGCTTCGCTCACACAGGCAGTGTACGGGCGCGGGTCAGGCGTCTTCCTCGGCCTTCTTCTTGCCGAACAGGAGCCCGTCGAGGCTGATCTTGCCGGGACCGCCGATGAAGATCGCGAGCGACGCGCCCATCAGCGAGAACTGCCAGAGGAAGGTCTTCCAGATCTCGGTCCAGTCGCTCGCTTTGAGTTCGGGCTGTGGCAGGAAACCGAGGAAGGCGTCGCCCGAGATGGTCGCGGGCCCGACCTGCGTGAGCCAGCAGGCGACGACCATCGTGCCGAAGAGCGCGATGCCCCAGATCCGCGAGAAGAACCCGAGCAGGATGAGCACGCCGCCGAGCAGTTCGGTGACGCCCGCGGCCCACGCGAGCATGGTGACCACGGGCGGCTCGGCGAGGGCGGCGGGCCAGATCGCCTTGCCCGCGTCGTTGGGCTGCGACGCGCCGTGCATCAGCAGCACGAGGCCTTTCGCTCGGCTCGTCGGGATCTCGTCGGGGAACTGATCGGCGGTGTAGAGCGAGGGGGTGTTCTGCGCGAGCAGCACGCGGGCACCCGCGTTCGCCTCGGGCTCGCCGGCTTCTTGTTCTGGCTCTGCCGCAGGATCGGCCTCTGCGGACGCGTCCTCGGTCGGCGGCGCGGGTGACGGCGGTGCCTCCTCTGGCGTGGTGTCCGGGGCGACGTCCTCGGGCGAGCCGGTGGGCGGGAAGCCCGGGTCGAGCGCGCCGATGTTCGCGAGCGTCGCCGCGGCCTGTCCCTCAACCTGCATGGGATAGAACAGCTTGGCGGAGCCCGCCCAGATAAAGGTGACGCCCAGCACCACGCGCAGGAGCAGGGGGGTGACGTTCAGACCGAGCCATTGTCCGGCGCTCATCGCAGATCTCCGCGAGGGTTCAACTCAACGCCGCGAGTCTACCGCGAGCGCGACCCCGACAGGGAAGTGTTGGGATTCTCGCGCGGGACCTGTCGCCGCGACGCGTCGGCGTAGGATGGCCCGCCGCGGGCGTGGCGGAATTGGCAGACGCGCGGGATTTAGGTTCCCGTGGCCCTTTAGGCCGTGGAGGTTCGAGTCCTCTCGCCCGCACTTGGTAGAGAACTCACCGCGGAGGCGCGGAGGAGGATGGGGGCTTGGGTTTGGGGTCTGGGGTCTGACGAGCCGCGACCGTCAGGGAGCGGGGTTTCTCAGTCTCCCCCACCTCGTGGGACGGGCATCTTGCCCGTCACCTACGCACTCTCCTCTG
>JBCDCB010000038.1:0-31082 GCA_039182735.1 Planctomycetota bacterium | reverse complement strand
CGCGCGGGGAGAGGGAGCCAGGGACGCCGTCGCTTTCCCTCGTTGTCTTTCCGTCGCTTCCCAAAAACAACCACGCCGACGGGAGGTCCCGCCGGCGTGTGTGATCACAGGGTGCGATCGGGGGTCTTCGCGATGGGCACGAGCCCTCGCGGTGTGGGGTTTTGATCAGTCGATGACGATCTCACGCATCGCGACGCTGGCGTCTTCGACCTCGTCGCTGCCGATCTCGATCGTCTCGTTGACGACCGCGGCTTCCTGCGACTTCTCGAAGACTTCGCGTGCGTTCGCCTCGCGGTCGAGCATCTGCTGCGCCTGCTGCTCATATGTCTCCTTGGGAGAGTTCATGAGCGTCTCGAAGCGCGACTCCTGCTCGGAGCGGATGCGCGCCATGCGGTCACGCACGTGGTTGATGCTCTTGGCCTCGAAGCGGTTGAGCTCGTCGATCGACTGCTGACGCTCTTCGATCATCGCGAGCAGCGCATCGTTGCGGGCGATCATCTCGATCTCGCTCTCGAGCTGCCAGAGCTGCGCCTGGAACTCGGCGTGCTCGGCTTCGAGGTCGGTCAGCAAGCCCTCAAGATGCCCGGCCTGCACGGCGAGGTAGTCGAGGTTGGACTGCGCGTTCGCCGAACGCTGCGTGTAAGCGTTGATGGTGTTGGTGAGCTGCGTCGCCTTGCCGTACGCCTTTTCGAGGGGCATCGACTGCCCGTCGAAGCGGACGCGGATGGTCGCGTAGGGCGAATCGGCGCGGACCTCGGCGGCCTCGGCGAGGCGCGGGGTCAGCTCCGACTGATCGGCGCTGGCGAGCTCGATGACCTTGTCGGCGATGGCCTTGTCGCGTTCGAGGTCGGACATCTGCGTGCGCAGGCTGTCGAGCTCGGTGCGAACATCGGCGATCTTCGCGGGGTACTGGGCCTCGAGGCGCGTCAGCTGCGAGCGGAGGACGACGGGGTCGTCGATGTGCTCGTTGATGGCGTCGCCGACGCCCGTGCGGACTTGGCTCCACATGGTGTGGACGGTGTCAGGGCCCGCGACAAGCACGAGGCCGCCCGCGGCCAAAGCCCCGATCACACCCGTTCGGATGATGCACTTGGCGATTCCCATGACTCGTTCCTTTCACGAAGCCGCCGATGCGTGTCTGCGATGGGCGGCGAGGTTGCGTGTTCTGTCACACGTCTCTTTGGGAACGGATCTCGCGGGATTTCGCGACGTGTCGTGCAAGGCTCGTGATCGGACGTGGAATCGCCTTCCGGGGCGGGTATGTTGTTGACGTGTCCTAGCGCGTTTCGGTGGGGTCGGAGCGTCGCCAAACGAGGCCAGTGCCCGTGCTGAACAATCTCACGACGTCATTCATCGCCCGCCTGCGTGCCAAGGACCCGGCCGCCTGGTTCGAACTGTGGGAGACCTTCGGGCCCGTCCTGCGCGCGCAGCTCACCAAGTGGGGGGGCGGACGCATCGGTGCCGAAACCGTGCGCGACCTCTCGCAGGAGACGCTCGCCGCCCTCTCTGACAGCATCGATCGCTACGACCCGGCTCGCGGCGCGCGATTCTCCACGTGGCTCCTGGCGATCGCCAAGCACACGCTGGGCGACGAGATGGACCGGCGCGGTGCTCAGAAACGAGGCTCCGGCAAGAAGGCCGCCCCGCTCGAAGAGGGCTGGATGGTCCAGGCTGGCGTCGAGCCCGACGTCGATTACGAAGCCGCCGTCTTCCGCGCCAAGGTCTACGCGGCGATCCGCATGGTCGAGCAGGCCAGCGACTTCACCGAGTTCTCCATCTACCGGATGCGTGTCTTCGACGGGAAGTCCGGGAAAGACGTCGCGGAGCAGCTCGGGACGAGCGAGCCCACCGTGAGCCGGAAACTGACCAAGGTGCGCGAGCGCCTGCGCGGCAGGCTGGGCGAGGTGATCTCGACGTATTCGTTTACGAAGGACGAACTGGCCGAGCCCGAGCGAAACGGATTGGTGCTGGATCCGACTAAGGCAGACGACGCCCTCTTCGACGAGGCCATCGCGGAGGTCTATCTCCGGGAGCTGGAGGCGAGGCGGGCGGACGAGGCACGCGTGCTCGACTGAGGTGAGTCGCCCGCGGGTCTTCGGGAAGGAGATGCCGAATGTCCCCCATCCTCGCCTTGCTCGCAACACTGCTGGGCGTCGTCGTCGGCGCGATCGTGCTGGTCTTCGCGTTCCGCGGGCTGTGGTGGCTGCTCAATGCCGTCGCCAAGGGATTCGTCGCGGTGCTCCTGCACTTCGGGCGTTTCATCGGCGGGATGCTGGGCGACTCGCTCCGCATCATCGGGAGCACGATCACGGCGCTGGTCTTCATGCCGCTCGTGATCGCGAACATCGTCATCGGGCGATGGTCGGCGTCGTCGCACTTCGGTCGCGCGGTGCAGGACGAGCTCGGCGCCGGCGCCGCCGCGGCGTACCGCGTCTTCATCGGGCACCCGGCGCGTTTCCTGCTGCTCACCCCGCTCACCGAGGGCATCGAGCGCCGCCTCCCCGAGGTCGTCGCCCAGGCGCCCACCCGCGACAAGCCGCGCAGCAAGGCGCTGGGCACCTTCGACGGCTACACCATCGTCGGCTCGCTGGCCGGCGGTGGATCCGGCGCTAAGCTCTACGTCGCCGAGCCGTCGGCGGTGAAGCGTGCGTCCTTCGAGCGCGCGGGCGCGGGGCACGTGGACCAGGTGGTCATCAAGAGCTTCAGCGTGAGCGAAGGCTCGACGATGCCGCAGATCGTGCGCGAGAGCCGCGCACTCGAAGCGGCGAAGAAGCTCGGGCTCGTGCTCGACCACGAACTGAGCGACGCGCGGTTCTACTACGTGATGGCCTACGTGCCGGGTGAGTCGCTCACCGCCGTCACACGCAAACGCCACGCTTCGAGCAGCGCCGACGGTCTCAACGTCCCGGCGATCCGCGAGATGCTCGGCTACACCGCCGACCTTCTCCGCACGCTCGAGACCTATCACAGCGGCGGGCTCTGGCACAAGGACATCAAGCCCGACAACATCATCGTGCACGACGGTGAAGCCCATCTCGTGGACCTCGGGCTCATCACCCCGCTCCGCAGCGCGATGACCCTCACCACCCACGGCACCGAGTACTTCCGCGACCCCGAGCTCGTCCGCATGGCGCTCCGCGGCGCGAAGGTCCACGAAGTGGACGGCGTCAAGTTCGATGTCTACGGCGCCGGCGCCGTGCTCTTCAGTGTCATCGAGAACTCCTTCCCCGCGCACGGCGGGCTCTCGCAGATCGGCAAGACCTGCCCGGAGGCTCTCCGCTGGATCGTGCGCCGCTCCATGACCGACATGAACCAGCGCTACGCGAGCGCCGCGGAGATGCTCGCCGACGTCAACGCGCTGATGCACGCGCCGGACATGCACAGCATGAAGCCGGCGGACCTGCCCTCGTTCGGCGATCACGCCGAGGCGCTCGAAGAGTCGCGCCAGCCCGAGCCCTTCACGCCCGCGCCGGCGCCGCGCCCGACGGTGGTGCAGGCGGCGTCGCCCGTCCCGCCGCGCCCGGAGCCCGCGCCGGCTGTCGCTGCCGCTGCCGTCGCCGAGCGTGCGCGCCCGAGCATCTCGGTTACCGACTGGTGGAAGGGTTCGTACAAGACGGCGGGCGTGGCGAGTGTCGCGCCAGCGTCGCCGAGGGTTTCGCCCGTCGCGGCGCCCGCGGCTCGCGCGACGATCGACCCCGCGCTCCGCAAGCCGGCGCACGAACAGCTCGCCAGCGCGCGCGAGCGCGTGCAGCGTGCGCGCGACCGTGCGCACGCGCGGCGCAACCCGTCTCGGCGCGCGCGCCCGTCGCGCTACAGCAACAATCCGAATACCGGCGTCGCGGTGGCGGTCTTCCTCTTCCTCGCGGTCTGCGTGGGGCTCGCGGGGTTCCTGATCCTGATGCCCGGCTTGGGTACGCAGAACGCCCCGACCGCGTCGGTGGTTTCGAACGATGCCGAGGAGCTGCGCTTCGAGATCCAGAACGAGGTGGCGCGGGCGCTCGCGTCGGTGCGCCCGGAGGCGTTCGAGCGCGGGGCGGACCGGGCCGAGGTGCTCTCGTTCCAGGGGCACGAGCGCGGGACGGCGGTCGCGATCGACCTTGACCACGACGGGACGCCGGACGTCGAGGTCCCCAAGTTCCTGATCCCTTCGGACGTGCAGCACGCGTGGGCCTCCAACGATTGGCGGATCCACATCTCGCGCGAACAGCTCGCGCACATGCTCGCGCCCTTCTCGGGCATCGAGCCGCCCGACGTCCCCATGCCGGCGGCGGCGCCCGTCACGCACCAGGGCAAGCTCCTCGAGGTCAGCTTCCTCTCGGACGAGCAGCTCGATCAGGTCTTCGGGGGCGATGCCCGCCTGCCCGAGAGCGTCGCGGGGTTCGGCGTGCTGCGCTCGCGGGACAGCGATCGTGCGATCGACCTCGTTGCGCAGGTCAAGAAGATCATCGGCGTGCGCACGCAGCGTGACCCCGAGGCGATCGAGGACGTCCGCCTCTGGCTCCGCGACAAGGCGCCCGAGGACGTCAAGGGCGTGCTGTGGATGAACCTCTCGGAGGACGCCGAGGGCATCGAGTCGGCACCGATCCTCCGTTCGGGCTCGCCCGCGCCGCGGTGATCGCGGGTCCGATCACGCGATCGGCGGCGATGGGCCCCGGCGCGCGTTGACCCCTTGCCGCTTCGCTCCTACCTTCCGCCCGGGTCCCGAGCGGAATCCGCCGCTCGATTTGTATGACAGCACACCGGCGAGAGGAGCGGCTTCCTATGGCGATCAAGGCGACCAACATCCACTGGCACGAGGGCATTATCTCCCGCGACGAGCGCTGGAAGGCCCTCAACTGCACCGGGGCCACCATGTGGTTCACCGGGCTCTCCGCCTCGGGCAAGTCCACCGTCGCCTGCGCGCTCGAGCAGGTTCTCGTGAACCGCGGCCTGGCGTGCTATCGCCTCGACGGGGACAACATCCGCTCGGGCCTCAACAACAACCTGGGCTTCTCCGCCGAGGACCGTGCCGAGAACATCCGCCGCTTCGGCGAGGTCGCCAAGCTCTTCTCCGACTCCGGCGCGGTGACGCTGGTGAGCGTGATCAGCCCGTACGAGGCGGACCGCGAGATCGCGCGTGAGACGCACAAGCAGGCGGGCCTCGGCTTCTTCGAGGTGTACGCCGACACGCCTATCGAGGTGTGCGAGGAGCGTGATCCGAAGGGGCTGTACGCCAAGGCCCGCGCGGGGGAGATCAAGGGCTTCACCGGGATCGATGATCCGTACGAAGCGCCGAAGAACCCCGAGCTGCGCCTGACCCCTGCCGACCACTCGGTGGACGAGTGCGTGGCGCAGTGCCTCGAACTGCTCGAGAAGCATGGGATCATTCGGGGCGACTGAGCGTTGGTCGCGTTTCTGCGATTGAGTGAAGATCTGAGTGTTGTTTTGCCGTAGACTTGGGTATGGCGTCGCTGCGCACTCGAGATATCGCTCGCATGCTCGAATCCGTCGGAGGTCTGCTTGACCTGTGGGGTTATCGGTCGAGTTCGCGCGATGACCTGTCAACAGTGCTGCGCGAGAAGGCGGACAGGCGTTCCGACTTCGAGCGCGTGATGGGCGACTTTGAGCGCGCTGCGAACACCGTCTATGCGGAGCTCAGCGAGGATGAACGAGCCGTCGTCCGAGGAAAGCTTGGCGAGTTCGGAGTCGCCCGGTCCGACACCGGGAACCAACTCACCCTCTTCTGAAGAGCACGTCGGCTTCGCGGAAGTCACGATCGCGCAATGGCGAGCCCCGCTCCCGCCGCCCGACGTGCTGCGAGCCTTCGGTGAGGTCGATGCTTCGTTTCCTGAACGCATCCTCGCGATGACCGAACGCGAACAGGCGCACCGGCATCGCTCCGAGTTCGAACTGCTCGATGCGAAGAAGCAGTCCAGCGAACGTGAGCATGCCCGGCTCTCTCGCGGGCAGGTGCTCGCCTTTGTGCTCGCGCTCACACTTATCGCTGCGGGTGTCTGGCTCACCCTCGGGGGACATGCCGTTGTCGGCGGCACGATCTTCGGAACGACCATCGTGTCGCTCGTAGCGGCGTTCCTCGGTGGAAGGCTGATCGGGTCGAAGCTCGATGGGGCGTCCGACGAACCCGACCGCGATCAATGACCTGATACCCTTCCCGCATGGCAGACCTGACGAAGATGCTCAAGGCCGCACGCGAGGCTGTTTCGCGCGCGAGTTCCGTGTGCCGCGAGGTGCAGCGCGAGTTGGAATCGGTGCAGTCGCTCACGAAGGACGACCGCAGCCCGGTGACGGTCGCCGACTTCGCGAGCCAGGCGGTCGTCGCGGCCACGCTCAGCGAACTGCTCGGGCACCGGATCACGCTCATCGGCGAAGAAGACGCCGACGAACTCCGCCAGCAGGTCGCGAACGGCAACACAACGATCATCGACGCCGTCGTCAAGTCCCTCGCCAGCGTTTGGCCCGACGCCACGCGTGACATCGTGCTCGATGCAATCGACCTCGGCGGGAGCGAATCGGACCCGGACGCCGGTTCCACGCACGGGTTCTGGACGCTCGACCCGATCGACGGCACGAAGGGGTTCCTGCGGCGTGGGCAGTACGCCGTCTCCCTCGCGTGGGTCGAGAACGGTTCGCCCATCCTCGGCGTGCTGGGGTGCCCCAACCTGTCGAGCGACTTCCAACGCCCGTTCGATGATCCCGATCCGCACGGCGTCATGTACGTCGCGATGGCTGGCGACGGCGTCGTGGAACTGCCCGCCGACCAGCCCAACGCGCACGGCGTCGCGGTCGAACGTCTCGAGCCCGCCGAGGGCGAGCCGATCCGCATGTGCGAGTCGGTGGAGTCGGGGCACACGAGCCACGACGACTCGGAGCGGATCCTTGAGAAGCTGGGTGAGCCCGCGGAGCCGGCGCGGCTGGACAGCCAGGCGAAGTACGCCGTCGTTGCGCGCGGCCAGGCCGACCTGTACCTGCGTCTGCCCAAGAAGGCGAAGGACGGGAGCGGGTACTACGTCGAGAAGATCTGGGATCACGCCGCCGGCGCGATCGTGGCGAAGGAGGCGGGCGTCGCGGTGACCGACGTCTTCGGGCACGAGCTGGACTTCTCGCACGGGCGCCGGCTGGAGCAGAACCGCGGCGTGGTCGCCGCGCCGGTGAAGCTTCACGGGGCCGCGATCGGAGTGATCGAGCACCTCGGCATCGGCCGATGAACCCGCAACGCGCCGGTGCGTACCGACCGGACGCGTGAAGGGACGCCGATGGACGGGCACGTCTGCATAGTTCTGGCTCAAGCGGGGCAGGCCGCCGCGTCCGTCCAGGCCACGCCCGGCTGGGAAGCATGGACGCTGCTGGGCCTGATCGGGCTCATGCTCGGCGCGCTGGCGAGCGGTCGTTTCGGCGTGGACATCGTCATGGTCGGGATCCTCGCGCTCTTGCTGCTGCTGGGGATCGTCGGACCCACGCAAGCGGTCTCGGGGTTCGGGAACCCGGCGCTGTGGACGGTCGCGCTGCTCTATGTCGTCGCCGGCGGGTTGCGTGAGACCGGCGCCATCACCGCACTCACGACCAAGCTCATCGGCAGACCCAAGAGCGCGCGCGGCGCGACCGCGCGCATCGCGGCGCCCGTCGCGGCGCTCTCAGCATTCGCCAACAACACGCCGATCGTCGCGTCGTTTCTTCCGGTCATCGACACGCTCAGCCGGCGCTCGGGCATCCCCGCGAGCAAGCTCTACATGCCGCTGTCGTTCGCCGCGATCCTCGGCGGGACGTGTACGCTCATCGGGACGAGCACCACGCTCGTCGTACACGGGCAGATCCTCGAGCACAACGAAGACATCAAGCGCCAGGGCGGCGAACTGCTCCCGGTCATGGGCATGTTCACCATCGGCGCGGTCGGTGTGCCGCTGACGATCATCGGGGCGGCATACGTGCTGCTGCTGGGCGACAAGCTGCTGCCCGCGCGCGGGCACGCGGGGCTCGACGCGCAGAACGCGCGCCAGTACCAGACCGCGATGCGGGTCGAGCCGGGCTCGCCCGTGGTGGGTAAGTCGGTCGAGGCGGCGGGGCTGCGCCACCTGCCCGGGCTCTTCCTCAGCCGGATCGAACGCGCCGACGAAACGATCATCGGCCCCGAGCCCGAAGAGGCGCTGCGGGGCGATGATGTGCTGGTTTTTGTTGGGATTCTCGATTCCGTGGTGGACCTGCAGAAGATCCGCGGGCTCGTGCCGCTGGCGCACGAAGAGCGCGCGGCGGGCGAGGATGAGCCCCGCTCGATGCGCCGCCTGGTCGAGTCGGTGGTGTCGAACTCGTCGCCGCTGATCGGGCGGAGCATCCGAGACGCGGGCTTCCGCACGCGCTACGGCGCGGTGGTCGTCGCGGTGAGCCGACAGGGCCACACCGTGCCGGGCAAGTTGGGCGACATCGTGCTGCGCCCCGGCGACACGCTGCTCATGGAAGTGGGTGTGTCGTTCACCAAGCGCTTCCGCCAGTCGCGCGACTTTCACCTTGTGAGTGAGCTCGACGATGCGGCATCGCCGCGTCACGATCGCGCGTGGATCGCCACCGTCATTCTTGGCGGGCTGGTCATCCTCATCAGCACGGAGGTTCTCTCGCCGCTCGTCGGCGCGGCGGCGGCGGCGGCGGGCATGGTCCTCACGCGATGCTGCACCGGGCCCCAGGCGCGCTCGTCGATCGACTGGACGGTCGTCGTGGTGATCGGGTGCGCCTTCGGGATCGGACGCGCGATGGAATCCACCGGGCTCGCGAACTCCGTCGCGGGCCTGCTGGTCGATGCGGCGATGCCGCTCGGTCCCATCGCGCTGCTCGCGGCGATCTATGTCGTCACGCTGCTCTTCACCATGTTCATCACGAACAACGCGGCGGCGGTGCTGATGTTCCCCATCGCGCTCGCTGCCTCACAGGAAGCCGGGCTCGGGTTCATGCCCTTCGCGATCGCGCTGGCGGTTGCGGCGTCGGCGGAGTTCTCCACGCCGATCGGCTACCAGACCAATCTGATGGTGATGGGCCCGGGCGGGTATCGGTGGCTGGATTACACGCGCTTCGGGTTGCCGCTGACCGTTCTGGGCGGGGTGGTGACGGTCATCGTGGCGCCGATTGTGTTTGGATTTTGAGCGGATTTCGGCGCTGCGGAACGGGCCCGCATGCGCGGAATGTCAAGTCTTGCGTGCGAAACGTGTCACGATTCTCTCAAGTCGGGACACCTCAAGTGTCCGATACCCGGTACTATTGCATAGATCTCTCTCTCCTCCAGCGGGGCGCTGTTTTGCGATAGCGCCCTGCTTTCCCAGTTTCACATCGAGTGCATGGTGGTTTCCCCGGCAGCACGAAAAAGCCGGACGCGCGTCGCTGCGCACGTCCGGCCGGGTGTGGGTCTCGGTTCATCGGGGCGTCTCGCCCCGCGGGCTCAGTCGTCGTTGGCGTTGGGATCGACGGCGACGAAGGCGGGGTCGAAGTCCACGTCGTCGTGGATCACGGGGATGTACCCGAGTTCCGCGACGCGCACGATTTCATCGATGATCATCTGGCGCGGAACGTCGGAGGCGTCAGCGTACCCGTGTCGCTCGGCGAGCTCTTCACCGCGCACCTGGGCCCAGGTTTCCTGTCCCGGGTTGAGGTAGTTGGCGAGTTCGAGTTCCTGGAAGACTTGGAGCTGCCCAAGACGGCCCTCGTCCGTGCCGCGGACTGCAAAGACGTAGTTGCCGGCGAGCGTGTTCAGGAAGTCGGGGCCGAAGGGTTCCATGATCAGGCGGACGTCGGGATTCATCGAGCGCATTTCCTGGAACCACTCGTAGAGGTCCCAGTGATCCGCGAGGAGCACAGCGTCCATCCCGATGACCTCAGAGCCCACGCGGAACGCCGCCACAGCCTCGGCACGCGCTGCATCGTGCAACTCGGGCACATCGATGTCAAAGATCTGGTGGTCAGGCGTGTCCCATTCGGTCATGACCTTCGCGGCGTTGCCCCACCAGAGCCCGACTTCCACGTCATTCCGCGCTGCGAAGTTCTTGAGCAGGTGCTCAGTCTGGCGGGCGCGGGGGATGTCGTCCCACGCAGAGGCCATCTGGTAAGGGAAGTTGTTGGTCTGGTTGTTGAAGTAGAGCCCCGTCGGCTTGCGGATGATGAAGCGGGAGAAGCCCTCATCCGTGAACTCGTCCATGCGATCGACGGCGTGGCTCCACCCGAGGTCGTCGAGCCTCGACCGCTCAGGCGTGAACCCGCGCGGGTTATTCGGGCTCAGGCGGGTCTTCTGCGCCATCGCGATCGAACGCACGGGCCTGCGGTCAACCTCGTACTGCACACCGCCGTAGGTGCTGCGGAAGTAATCCTTGTACGGTTCGAGCACCTCGACCCACTGCTCATTCTCGGCGTCGGTCTGGACGCGGAACGAAACCGTGTAGGTGCGTGATTCGCCCGGCTGGAGCAGCCCTTCCGGCGCGAAGTCCCCATCCTCCGGGTTGAGCTCGAAGTCCACCTGCCAGTTCAGCCCGCTGTTCTGCAGTCCGGATCCGGGCACGGTGAGGCGCACGGCAACGACGTGCTCGTACTCGCGCGCGTCGTACTGGATGCTCATCCCGATTCGGGTGTCACCCTCGCGGATGACAGAAACGGGGGAGTAGAGACCGAAGCCGTCGGGCCACTTACGCCGGGGCCCGAAGTAGAACCGACGCCCGTCGAGATCGAGCTCGACCTCACGCCCGTCGTAGTCGAGCATATGAGTCTCGAGGACCTCGCCGAAGCGGATCCCCGGGATCTGGATGTGCCCGAGGTTCGCCACGTCGTTCGTGTCGTTGACGAACGTGTAGCGCAGGTCGAAGCCGTCGTCGTTAGAGAACATGCGAACGCTCGGCTCGACGTTGTGATAGTCCGAGTTCGGGCGGGGCTTCCAAAGGTCCGCGCCGTTGGGTTTGACCAGCACTTTCTGCAGCGAGCCGTTCTCCTCGATGTTCACGTACAGACCATTGCTGTTGAGGCTCGTCACGATCTGCGGCCCGGTGGGACCGACGGGATCGGGCTGCGCGTCCGGTTCGGGACGAGGGTCGGGCTGCGAGCCAGGGTCGCCAGCACCCTGCTCTTTCTTCTCTTCTTCTTCCTGCTGACGCTTCCGGGCCTCGATGCTCTCCTCGTTGTAATCATCGTCGGCGTCGCGGGGCGGGCGCTGCCTGCGCGAGTCGTTCGTGCGCGATGCCGACCTGTTCGTCTCGCTCTCGCGCTGCGGCTTGGTCGGCACCTTCTTGGTCGAACGGAACGTCCGCACGTCGGCGGAGGCGTCCGCCGCGGTCAGGTGCAGCGCCGCCCCGGACGTCGCGATGAGGCACGCCGCGAGCGCGCTCCCACTGAATGCACGAAGTGTGCTTGCCTTGGTCATGTGAGTTCCCTCCCCTACAGGTCCACCCGGATTCCCCGGATCCGAAGACTCGAATCGCCTCGCTTGTCCGGCAACCCGCGCTCGCCCGGATTCACGCGCCGCACGCCGAACACGCGGGCTGTGCGGTGTGTACGGCTATAGTGCGACGCGCCCGCGGTGCAGCGCGGGCGCATCCGGTACGGAAAGGCTTGACTCATGTCCGCCGAACTGCTCGACGCCGCGTCGGGTCAACCCGTGATCGTGACCGGCGCTGCCGGGTTTATCGGGTCGCACCTGTCGCAACGTCTGCTGCGCGCAGGCGTCTCGGTGGTCGGCGTCGATAACCTCGATCCGTTCTACGACGCGTCGATGAAACGCGAGAACGTTGCCTCCGTCGAGAAGACGGCGGGCGAATCGGGTGCGAGCTTCGCGTTCCTCGAAGCGGACATCCGCGATGCGCAGGCCATCGGCCGGCTCTTCGAGGAGACGCGTCCGAAGATTGTGGCGCACATGGCGGCCCGCGCGGGCGTGCGCCCCTCCATCGAGCAGCCGGCGCTCTACGCCAGCGTCAACCTCGAGGGTACCAGCGTGCTGCTCGAAGCAGCGGCGAAGAACAAGGTCGAGCGTTTCGCGATGGCCTCGTCGAGTTCGGTGTACGGGAACAACGGCAAGGTCCCCTTCAGCGAGAGTGATCCGGTCGAAGAACCGATCAGCCCATACGCCGCGACCAAACGCGCATGCGAGCTGACGGCGCACGTGTACACCAGCCTCTACGACCTGCCCGTCGCCTGCCTACGCTTCTTCACGGTGTACGGCCCGCGCCAGCGCCCGGACCTCGCGATCAGCAAGTTCCTGAGCCTCGTCGCCGACGGCAAAGAGATCCCGATGTTCGGCGACGGGACGACCAGTCGCGACTACACCTACATCGACGACATCATCGACGGTGTCGTCGCCAGCATCCTGCGCATCCCCGACCACGGATACCGCATTTGGAACCTCGGCGGGAACCAGCCCGTCACGCTGTCGCGCATGATCGAGGTGATCGGTGAGGCCGTCGGGCGCGAGCCCAACATCAAGCAGCTCCCGGCCCAGCCGGGAGATGTGGATCGCACCTACGCCGACCTCACACGCTCGAACGAGGAACTGGGCTACATGCCCAACATCCCCTTCGAGACAGGCGTCACGCGGCAGTGGAAGTCAGTCCTCGACCGCCGCGGCGTTTCCGCCTGACCCGCCGCGACCACGCACCTTCGACAGCAGACGGTTGCGCAGGGTCTTTGGGATCACCAGGAAGGCGCCGGCGATCGCGTACGCCACGCCGTAGGAGCCTGCACACAACGCGAGATCGAGCAGCGTCCACGCGCCCGACGGGCGGATCACGAAGAGCATCGGTGTCGCGATGAGGGTCGCGAGCACACCGGGCCCGATCGGGCGGAGCAGCGCCGCGTACGACACGCCGATCACCCGCGCGCAGACACGCCCGATGATGAGCAGGTGGAAAACGAGCAGCGCGATCGAGAAGGCCAGCGCGGGCCCGTAGTACGCAAGGGGCGTTTGCAGTGAGGACGCGAGGATCGACGCGAGCGCCACGTTCGCAACGCCTCCGGTGAGCATGTGCAGTGCATAGCGTCGGATGTGCCCGGCACCGTACATCACCTGGATCCACGCGTCGGTGATCGCGCGGATGAGCACACCAGCGAGCAGCGCGCGCGCGATCCACGCGACAATGGTCGTGTCGCTCGGGTCGTCGAGGCGTTTGCCGACCCACAGGTCGATGAGCGCGGGGGCGAGCACCGCAACGCCGACGCACGCGGGGACCGAGACGCCCGCGCTCAGGCGGGTCGAGAGCGTCAGCAGGGACCTGACATCGTTGCCCTGTGCGCTGGTGCGCGTGGCGACGGCTTCAAGCCCGTCGGTGATGCCCACGGCGATCATGCGCACGTAGCTCGCGAGTTGCATCGCGATCCCGAACCAGGCGTTCGCGACAACACCGAAGAAAACGTTCATCAGCACCTGGTCGAGCTTGAGGTGCATCGTCTGGGCGAGGTTGGTCACGAGGCGCCAGCGTGCGAGGCGGACGAACGCGATCATCTCGCCGCGCTCGAAGAGCGCGAGGCGCGGGCGCATGTCGGGGATGAGGGCGAACGCCGCCCCGACCGCACCGGTCTTGAGCAGTGCCGTGACGCCGAGGTTGACGATCCCGTACAGCACAACACCCTCCGCGGGCGAAGGCCTCGACGCGAAGAGCACGGCGAGCGCCGCGATCAGCAGGCTCTGGCGCTGGAGCACACGCAGGATGTTGTAGGAGACGAACCGCTCATCGATCATGAAGAAGTTGAACTGCGGGGAGACGCCCACCGCGATCGCCGCGCGAAGCCCCTCGAGCGCCAGGTACCAGCGCGCCGCGGCCATGAGCTCCTCCGGGATGGAGAGCAGCGGCAGCGCGAACTGCATCAATGCGAAGACCAGCAGCGCGAAGAGCGCGAGCAACATCGCGAGCACGGTTGCGGCGGCGTTCACGCGCGGGAAGCGCTCCCGCCCCGGCTCGTGCCACGCCGAACCCAACTCACGGATCATGCTCCCGCGGACGACCTCCTCGAAGATCAATCCGATCCCCGCCGCGGACCCCATCAGCAGGATGAGCCCGAAGCCTTCTTGCCCGACGGCTTTGAGCAGCACGGGCACGAAGGCGACGCCCACCGAGATATTGATGAGCAGCCTGGCGTAGTTGCTGGTCACGCGGACGAGCACGCCTCGCCGGCGCGGGCGCGGGCCGCCGGTCTCGCCGTCGTTCATCGCGCGGCGCTCGGGCGGTCGTACTCGTCGTTGTAGTCGGTGTACCCGTCTTCGGGGTACTCATGCTCTTCGTGAACGTCGTGGTCGTACTCGTCCTCGCCTTCCCACGCGTACTCGTGGTCATCGAGCCAGTGATCGACATCGGGGTCCTCGCGGCGCGTGTCTTCGAGACGGAAGATCTTCGCGAGGATGACCATGAGGATGAAGGTGAGGATGATCGCTCGGGTCGCGTTGAAGGCGAAGAGCGTGACCTCCCCGCGCGGGAGCCCGATGATCTCCGCGAGCCCCGACCCCAGCGGGAGCACGACGAACACACTGTTGGCGTTCCGGCGCGCCCACTCATCGAGCATGCGGAAGATGATCCCGAGCGGGACGGCATAGAACGCGACGGCGAGCCAGCCCCCGTCGATCCAGAACTGCCCCATCATCCCCGGCGAGACCTTGATGAAGTCTTGATCCACGCCCTCGACGTCGGCCATCTTCGCGATACGGACCGAAACGGGTTCGCCCTTCCACGGGAAGTACGCGCGGGGCAGTGGGAACATGAAGTAATACCGCGCGGTGAAGAGCGGTTCGAACGGGCGGCGCTCGGGGTACATCTCGACAAGCCACATGCTGATGGGCCCGCCCGACTGACCACCGGAGAGCTCGCGCACACCGTCCAGAATGTTGTTGACGGACAGACCGCTCGCGATCGCCTGCGCGTGTTGGGCGGCGCTGCGTTCGCGATCGCCCCCCGCGCCGCGCGTTGCCGTCAGCAGCGCCACCGCGCTGATACCCACGGCCAGGAGCAGGGACAGCGGCAAGGCGTAGCTCCGGAACGGGCGGTAGCGATACGACGCGTACCACGCCCCCCACACCGCCGCGGCAAAGAGACCCACAAGCGGCTTCCGCGAAGAGTGCCCGGAGAGCGCCGGGATCGCGCTCACCGCGAACACGCTGATGAGCGTGAACACAAACACCGGGTTGAACGAGTTCCGCGCCCACATCCATGCGCCGAGCCCGCACGCGATCGCGGCCATCGACCACCCCACGCCTCGCGCCAGGATCCCGACGTACGGGATGTTCACCGTGAAGAAAAGCACCATGCCGAGGACGGCGCAGAAGACCGTGAGCACCAGCATCTTACCTGTGCCCGGCGTTTTGAAGTTGCTCGGCAGCACGCCCGCGAGCTTCCGACCAAGCGGGACATTCATGTAAAACACGTGGAACAGGCCGAGGAACATGCAGCACAGCGCCAGATACGCGATGCCCGTCGCTTGCGGCTCGCGGAGCGTGAACCAGCTATAGGTGCCCGTGTACAGGGAACTCGCCGCGTTCTGCAGCAGGAACAGCACGAACCCGAGGTAGAAAAAGTTCCGAAGCGACACAAAGTCCACACGCCGCGTGAAGCCGTCGAACGCCACGACCGCCAGCACGATCAGCGAGAGCAGCCAGAGCATCAGCGCGGGGAAGGGAGCGGTCAGCATGCGGCACCTCCCGCCGGTGCCGGCTCGCAGTGCTTCTCGATCGCCGACTCGACGGACCATCCGAGTTCGTGTCCGCGCATGAGCGGGCGCAGGCGTTCGAGGTCCTCAGCGAGATCCGCGTAGACGCGCTCGACGGTCTCGCGCGAGGGCCTCGACTTCTCGTGCGTCGAGCGAGCGCTCAGCAGTCGTCGTGTCTTGTCGCGCAGCCCGGTGGGCAGCAGGGGGCGCACGTACTTGCGATAGAGCGGATTCGTCGCGATCGACGAGGTCACCGTGGTGTCCACGGGCTTGCCGGCGCTCATGTTCATCACGCGTTCGGGATCGACGACCGACTCATCGCACGCGACACCCAGGAACTCGCACACGAGCCGCGACGTTCCCACCCGGTTCTTCACAAGATCGTTGAAGCGCACGAGCAGCACGTTCTCTTGCGGGAAGTGATCGAGCCAGTGATCGAGCTGCCACGCGTATCGAGACCACGCGAGGTAGCGCGAGTCTACGCGGACGGCTTCATCCACCGTCTCGACTGCCTTGTCGATCGCGCGCCAGTGATGATGATGGCTGATGATCCGCCCCATCGGCTCGCGGATAATGTAGATCAGCTTGAGCGCGGGGCCGCAGAGCTCGAGCGCGCGCGCCGGTGCGCCGAAAAACTCCGGGTGCTTGGTGTACCCGGTGCTCGCCTCAAAGCAGAGCTGGTCCGGGCGGGCGGGCTTGAACTTGCCGGCGTATTCACGCCGCCCGGAGTCGCGCAGCACGCCATCTTCGAGCAGTGCGTCGAGCTCCTTCTCGCTGGGCCCGAAGAGGGCGTTCTGCGCCGCGAGGTCGGCGAAGAGCGTCGTCGTGCCCGACTTCATCGAGCCGATGATGAGGAAGTCCGGGAAGCGCTCAGGCATGGGCCGCCTCCGGCTCGCGCTCGGGGAGCGCGGGCGGGCACGCATCGATCCACGACGCGTCGGCTTCGTACCCGAACTGCACGAGCTCGTCGCCGCAGCGCTCCGCGAAGACTTCCGCCGTCTTCCGCGTCACCCAGTCGCGCCAGCCGCCGGAACGACCCGATCGCAGGAACGACTTGTCGTAGCCCGGCGTGATCACCTTCTTCCGGTTCGCGAACGAGTACTTCGCGACGGCCCAGCCCATCCGCTCGCGGTCCGTCGTTTCGCCCGTCAACGCTTCGATCGCCTGCGACATCTCCTCGACCGGGGATTCAAGCAGGCGTTCGTACGTTACCAGCGGCACACGTTCCCGCTCCCGCAAGTACGTCTGCACGTGCCCGCGCCACGTGTGACGCGTGCCGGAGGTGTTCTCCAGGTATCGCTCGACAAAGGCCGGGATGTTCGCGGCGTGGTCTTCGAGGTTGTCGGGGTTTGCCCGCAGCCCGCGCTGATACGCCCTGAGGCGTCCCTTCGTCTTGTTGATCTTGAGCTGCTTTGTGCTGCGCCAGTAGTAGCTCATCACCGCGTCTCGCGGATCGCGGACGGTATAGATGCACCGCCCGATCAGCGATGAGGTGAGCGACTCATGCCCGTGGATCACCGCGGGGAACGTCGCCGGCAGCAGCAGGTGCTGCGGGTACGGAAGCATCAGGTAGTCCGCGACGAGCTGCGTGACCCACGTCGTCCCGCTCTTGGGGTACCCGATCACGAAGTACATGGGGATCGACTCGCTGAAGCGTGTACCGATCCAAACCGATCCGTGGTGCCCGGCCCACAGCAGCAGCGGGCTGCGCCGCAGTCTTCGCCCGACGTTCTGGAGCAGGCTCGAACCCATTTACGACTCCACGCGATCGCGCTCGACGCCCGATGCGCCGACCGGCACAGACGGCTCATCGGCATCCTCGCCGTACATCGTCAGCGTCGCCCGCGCAATCGCCGGCCAGGTGAAGCGTTCTCGGACCAATGCCGACGCACGCTCGCCCGCTTCCCGTGCCGCCGATGCGTCCGCCAGCATCGCGACGAGCCCCTCGGCGACCTCGCCCGCGTCCAGCGACGTCTCCACGCCCGCACGCTCCTCGCCCACCTCCGGGAAGTGGCAGTCCCGCGTCACCACCGCCGGCGTCCCCAGCGCCAGCGACTCCGTGATCGCCACGCTGAACCCTTCCTGCCGGCTCGGCAGGACGAAGCACCGCGCGTCACGGAACGCCGCCGTCTTGTCCGCGCCGTAGATCGGGCCCACCACGTGCACGCTGTCCTGAAGCCCGGCCTCTTTGATGCGCGTGTTGAACCCGTCGATCGAGTCGTCCTCGCGCGGGCCCGCCACTACTAGGTGCGCCCCACCGACACGATCCGACGCACGCACCCACGCCTCGGCGAGGATGTCCAGCCCCTTCTTGTAATGCAGGCGCGAGAGGAAGAGCGCAAACGGCTTGCCGTCGAGCCCGTCCACCTTGAACGCGAAGGCGCCGGGCTCCGTCTCGCGCTCGATCTCCTCCAGGAACACGCCGTTGGGGATCTGGTGGAGCGAGCGATTGAACCCACGCCGACGGATCGTCTCGAGCTCGTGGCGGTTCAGCGCGTGGATGCCCACGGCGTTGCGCAGCATCGCGCGGAACCCGATCGCAAGCGCGACCTTCTTCTTCGCCGACTGATGCTCGAGCGACCAGTCGTCGAGCATCCCCGCCGGGCGGATGTAGTACGGCACCCCGTTGCGCTTGCACCACTTGGAGGCACGCAGCAGCGGGGGGTCCCACACGCCGTGCATGTGGACCGCGTCGATCGGCGCGAGCCCGTCGAGCGTGCGCTCGAAGCCGGTGTCGAAGAGCCCCTTCACGCCGTCGCGCGGGGGCTCGATCTTCACGAGGCTGACGCGATCGAATCCCTCGACGCTCGGCAGGGACTGTTCGATCTGTTCTCGCCGCGCGGGGTCGAACCCGGTGACGATGGAGACATCGTGACCCAGGCGGACCTGCGCGGAGGCGAGACGCGTGACGACCGCCGACGGTCCGCCCGCCGAGGGGTCGATGGTGTTGATCACGTGCACGATGCGCATCGACGGTTCCTACGCCGGCGTGTGCGCGCCGGTTCGCGTCAGCTCTTGGTCGCCCACTCGATCAGGATGTCGGCGACCTCGGGGCGGGTGAACTCCGCCGGCGGACGCTCGCCCTTCTGCAGCAGCTCGCGCACCTTCGTGCCGGACAGGAAGACCTGGTCGCCCTCGAGCTTCGGGAACGTCTTGCCCGAGACCATGCCCTGGGCCTTGTGGCTGTAGGCGGCGTGCTCGAACTTCAGCGGCTCGATCTCAAGGTTCCCCTCGTCGAGCCGGTCGAAGATGTTCTGCGCGTCGTACGTCCCGTAGTACGAGCCCACGCCCGCGTGGTCGCGCCCCACGATGAAGTGCGTCACGCCGTAGTTCTTGCGCACCACCGCGTGGAGGATCGCCTCGCGCGGACCCGCGTAGCGCATCGCGGCGGGCATCACGCTCAGGCACGTGCGCTCGTCCACGAAGTAGAGCTCGATCAGCTTCTGGTAGCAGTCCATGCGCACGTCCGCGGGGATGTCGCCCGGCTTGGTCTCGCCCACAAGCGGGTGGATGAGCAGCCCGTCGGTGATCTCCTGTGCGCACTTGCAGAGGTACTCGTGAGCGCGGTGGATCGGGTTGCGCGTCTGGAAGGCCGAGACGGTCTTCCAGCCCCGTTTCTCGAACTCCGCGCGCGTCTGCGCGGGCGTCAGGCGGTGATCGAGGAAGGCCTCGGGCCCGTCCGGATCGACGCACACCGTGACCACGTCGATCGGGCCGGCGAGGCAGGTGTCGCCCTCAGCCTTCACGGCCTCGGCGCCGGGGTGCTGCCCGTCGTCGTCGCCCGGGTCGTTGAAGAAGATCGTCGCTTCCTTGGCGCGATCGTGGTCGTAGACCTCTTCGACGGTCATCACGGCTTGCAGCACGCCGTTGGGCGCGTAGAGCGCGACGCGCGAGCCCTGCGACGGGGCGCTGGCCTTATCCACGCTGAGCGTGATGGGGATGGGCCAGTGATCGCCCGAGGCGAGCTTCATCGAGTCGATGACGCCGTGGAAGTCCTTCGAGCCCATGAACCCGGAGAGCGGGCTGAACGCGCCGGTGCCGATCATCTCGACATCGCACGACTGCTTCGCGGAAAGGTCGATGCGCGGCAGCCCCTCGGCTTCCTTGATGAGTTCGTCGCGCTTGGCGCCGGTCGCGACGCGGTCGATAAGAGTGCCGCCGTGCGGCGGGATCAGGCCGTGCATGTCTTCGGTCCTCCGGGTGATGGGATGGGTCGCTCGAGCCCTTGCCGAACACGAGCGGGAATAGTGTAGCAGCGGAACCGGTCGATTCTTGCGCACGCCGCCGGCTTCTCACGCCTCGGCGAGCGCCTCCTGACGATCGTCATCGGCGAGGTACCCGAGCTCGTCGAGCAGGTCTCCCATGATCGGCATGGCCTCATCCAATACGCCGGGCTCGAGTTCGTCCCGCCACTTGGTCAGGGAGGAGGTGCGAACGGACTCGCCGGCCGCATCGACCAACCGCTCCCTCGCCTCGTCGTCCATGCCGATGAACCGAGCGATCTGGTCGAAACTCTCGCGCGGGTTTGTCACGAGGTCTTCGTAGCGGGTCTCGAACCACGCGTCGCGCGGAAGCTCGGCAAGGGCTCTGCGCGCCTCGGTCACGGCGACGACCCACTGCTTTGCCGCGATCTTTGTCTTCGAGAGCCGCCCGCGATCTTCCCGCCAGCCCGGGTAGCGAACGCCCCACCAGCCGGGCTTCTGCTTCGTGACGTAGCTGCGGAAGAGCCCACCCGCGGCGCGTGGCAGGTACGCGGGCCATTCCCACCACGGGATCGTCGAGAGCCGCTCGCGAATGACCTGCGCGCTGCGACCGCTTGTCACGTTGTACGTTCGGAAGTTCTCGAAACGATCGAGCTGCGAACGCAGGTTCGCGCGACCGTCTCGATAGATGTGCACGATCCGCGCGTCGGGAAACACCGCGTGCAGGAATCCGACGCGTAGCACGTTGTACGGCGTCTTCTCGACAACCCGCGCGCCGTCATGGCGACGCTGGTACTCGAGGAAAAGCCGGTGGATCTTCCGGCGCACCGCGCGCGTCGCGACCGTTGCGTCCACCGCGTCGTCCGGGCTGTACGCGCTGCCGATCCGCCAGATGATGTTCGGCTCGTACCACAGGCAGTGCCCCGGCGCTGCGCCGAGCAGTTTCGCGAGGATGCTCGTGCCCGAGCGCGTTCCGCCGACCACCAGCACCGGCGGCTTCAGTTCGTTCACCGAGTCAGCCACGCAGGATCTCCCGCCACGCCGTTGTGCAGCCAACTTGATCGAGACTCCGAACAGCCGCGGTCATGTCGCATCGCCTTTGGATCGCTCGATCACCCGGTCCTTGATGGGCCGCGCGGGGTTCCCAGCGTAGACCTTCCACGCCTCCGTGTCCTTGTACACGCTCGAACGCGCCCCGATCACGCACCCCTCGCGCACCGTGACGTCCGGGCCCACGAAGGCGTCCCCCGCGATCCACACCTCGTCCTCGATCACGATCGGCGGACGCAGCAGCGGGAGGTCCGGCTTCGTGAAGTCGTGCGTCCCCGCGCACAGGTGCGCCAGCTGCGAAATCGACACGTTGCGCCCGATCGTCACCTTGCCCAGGCAGTACACGATCGCCCCGTCCCCGATCGACGAGTTGTCCCCGATCGTCAGGTTCCACGGCTGCTCGATCTTCGCGCTCGCGCGGATCCGCGTCGGCTTGCCCACCGTCGCGCCGAACACACGCAGCAGCGACGCGCGCAGCTCGTACCAGTTGTGGAACGTGAACCGGAACAGCACCGACCCGACGTAGTCCCACAGCACCCGCATGATCTTCTCTTTGGTCGTGTACGGGCTGACCGCGCGCTGCGTGTCCTCGACCACCGGCGGCTGCGTGATGGGGGCCTCGGCATCGTTCATGCGCGGTGCCCCTCGTCGCTCTCTTCGCGCCCCATCGACACGCGGTGCTTCTGCACGCTGAGCTTGACGGAGATCATGCCCTCGTAGATCGCGCGCATGCGCGCGTAGTTCAGTCCCGCCTTGCCGTCGAGGAACCCGCGCCGGAAGAGCATCGTGTACATGAGCACAAGCGACGATCGCATCGGCACGCGGTACGAAAGCGACTTGAGCGCGCGCCGCTTGTCCGTCGAGTCCCCGCTGAATACACCCCTGATCTGCGTCATCAGACCCGCGCTCGGCTGCTGGCGCGCCTGCGTCGCTTCGAGCGTGCTGTAGCGGTTGTGCTTGTCGAACCACTCCTCGATGCCCTTCGAGAAGTTGTAGTGCAGGTACGGGTTCTCCAGCGTCCCGATCGGCCCCTCGCACACCTCGCGCTGCCCGTGCCCGAAGTCCTCGAAGCGGCAGTTCTCGCTGTCGAACAGGCGCACCTGGTAGACCGGGTACTCCGCCGCGTGACGCAGCCACTGGTCCATGAAGACCATCATCGACGGGCAGCGGAACGCGTGCGATCCGTCGCTCGCCTCGGTCTCCGTCAGGCGCTTGTTCAGTTCTTCCGCCAGCGCCGGCGTGAAACGCTCGTCCGCGTCCAGGTGGAAGTGCCATCGGTGCTTGCAGGAGATGTTGTCGATCGCCCAGTTGCGCTGCTGCCCGAAGCTCTTGAACGGATTCACGTGGACCTGCGCGCCCATCTTACGCGCGATCTCCGCCGTGCGGTCGCTCGACCCGCTGTCGAGCACGTGGACGTCGTCGCACCACGCGATGCTCTCGAGGCACGCGCGGATGTTGATCTCTTCCTGGTACGTCAGCACCACGATCGAGATCGGCGCCTTGGGCGTCGTGTCCTTGTCCGCGAGGGTGAGCGGGCGCCAATCCCCGGTGCGCTGCGGGTTGGCGAGCGCGTCGGTCGGGCCGGTCTTGGGCGATTCCTGCAGCGCCGGCGCGGGCTCGTCGGCCACGCGCGACGGCTGCTCGCTCGGGCGCTTGGGCTTGATGCCCTTCACCAGATCCGGGGGCGCCTCCGCCGGGCGGTCCGCGCGCGCGCCCTTCAGTTCCGCGAGCTTGATCGCGATGAAGAAGTCGTACGTCGCCAGGAACAGGCTGAAGCGCAGCCCGTTGATCCCATCAAGGAAGCCGAGCCGCACGATGTACGTGTACGCGAAGCGCCAGAAGCCCGGCAGGGGCAGGCGCGGCTGTACGCTGTGCTTGAGCCAACGCCGCAGCGCGATCCCGCGCTCCAGATTCGTCGCACGCTTTGCCTTCGAGCGGCCTTCTTTGACCAGCTCGCGCGCCTCCAGCGTGCTGTAGCGATTGTGCTTGGCGATGAAGTGCTCGAGCCCGCGACGGTCGTTGTGCAGCATCATGTAGCGCAAACGCGCCGTGGGCCCGTTGACCACCATGTGCTCGTGGACCTCGCGCTCCTCGTACTCCGCGCTGCCGCGCTTGAAGAAGCGCAGGTTGTACGACGGGAAGAACCCGCAGTAGCGGATCGGCTTGCCCATGAAGAAGGTCAGGCGGTTGATGTAGAAGCCCGCCTGCTCCACCTCGCTCGATGGCTTCGCCGCGATCGCGAGCAGCTCGTCGCGCAGCTCCTCGGTGATCTGCTCGTCCGCGTCGAGGATGAACGTCCAGTCCGCCTCGAACCCGCCGTTGGCCAGCGCCCAGTTCTTCTGCCGCGCGTAGCCCAGCCACGGCTGCACGATCACTTCGGCGCCCATTTCCTCGGCGATCTCACGCGTTCGGTCGCTCGATTCCGAATCCACCACAACAACGCGGTCCGCCCATTCGACCACGCTCCGCAGCGCGTGCTCGATGTTCAGCTCCTCGTTGAACGTCGGGATCAGGACCTCGATGTTGCTGCGCGAGCGCGCGGGCGCGCTCGGCGCTTCGACCGCTTCCGCCGTGCTCGCGGCCTCGTCGTGCATCAGCGCTCCATCAGGTCGCAGAACCGGCCGCACAGCGAACGCTTCGAGTACTTCTCGTCAACGAGTCGGCGCGCCGTCCGCCCCATTTCCTCGAGCTTCTCGCGCGGGGTTTCGAGCACCTCGCGCACGATCTTCGCCGCGCCCTCCGAGTCTTCCGGCCCGACCTGCCAGCCCACGCCCTCGCCCTCAAGGATGTCCGACGCGTGACAAGGCGTCGGGCCCAGCAGCAAAATCGGGCGCCCCACCGCCATCGCCCCGTAGATCTTGCACGGGTGCACGATACCCACCACCTCGGATTCCATCGTCACCATGTGGACATCCGCGGCGCTCAGCGAGTAGCGCAGGTCCTTCATCGGCTGGTAGGGCAGCGTGTTGGCGTTCGCGGGCTTCTCGCGTTCCAGGCGCTCATCCACTTCTTTCTTGCGCACGCCTCCGCCGATGAACATGAAGTGGGCGCGCTCGTCTTTCGCGACCTTCACCGCGGCATCCATCATCGTGTCCACCGGCGTCGAGAAGCCGTGGTTGCCCGAGTACATGAAGACCGTCTTGCCCTGCAGGTTCTGCTTGTCGCGGAACCAGTTGTCCTCGTGCTGCACGAGCTCGAGCGAGTCCTCGTGCGGCCACGGCGGCAGGATCTCGCTCTTCGCCGTCACGTCGAGCTTCTTGTTCAAGCGCTCGAGCATGAAGCGGTCGAGCGGGACGACCACCTTCGCCCGCTTCAGGATGAAGCGCTGCATCCAGTTGGCGAACCTGACGGGCGGCGAACCGTCCTTGGTCTTGCCCAGCGCGATGAGCTGGTCGGGGTTCAGATCCATCACCCAGTAGAGGAACGGCACGCCTCGCAGCGTGTGGATGATCGCCGCCGCGAACCCGCACAGCGGGGGCGAGGTGCTCGCGAGCAGGAAGTCCGGCTTCTTGCCGAAGAGCCCGTAGCCGAGGCACCAGAGCATGAAGGTGATCATGCCGATGGCGCGCTTGGCGATGGTCGCCTTGCCGAACGATGCCCACGGCACGCGCGTGACCCGCACGCCGTCCATCACCTCGCCCGATTCATACTTCCTGGTCGGGTCGTCGTACCCGCGGTCCGCGGCGATAACGCGCACGTTCCATCCGCGCGACGCCATTTCTTTCGCGGCGTCGTGCATGTGCTGGCCCACGCTCGCCGGATCGGGCGGGTAGACCTGGCTGAAGATGAGCAGCGTCCGACCGGAACCGGTCGCGCCCTGGCCGTTCGACGAGGTGTTGGGATCGGTGTTCACGGGAGGATGATCGGGTTTCCTGCCGCGTTGATCCACCCCGCGGCCCGAGGATTCCGAAAGCCCGTGCGCCCCCTCACAAGCGCGCACGGATGGTGAGTCGATTCGACCGGGATCAGGCGGTCGCCGCCGCGGCCTTGCCCGCGCCGTACTTGCCCACGAACTCCTGCCAGATCCAGTTGTACGTGCGCTCCATGCCGTCGCGGAGGCTGATCTCCGGCGCCCAGCCGTGGTGCTGCTTGATGAGCGTGTTGTCCGAGTTGCGACCGTTCACGCCCTTCGGCGCGTCCAGCTTGTGCGAACGCTCGATCTCGATGCCCGCGATCTCCGCGACCATGTCGGTCAGGCCGTTGATCGTCGTCAACTCGTCCGAGCCCAGGTTCAGCGGCTCGATGTGCGGGCCATCCGTGAACTTGTTGATGCCCTTCACGCAGTCATCGATGTACATGAACGAGCGGGTCTGCTTCCCGTCGCCCCACACCTCGACCGTGTGATTGCCCGAGGTCTTCGCCTCGATGATCTTGCGCGTGATCGCGGCGGGGGCCTTCTCGCGACCGCCCTCCCACGTCCCGAAGGGCCCGTACACGTTGTGGAACCGCGCCACGCGCGTCTCCAGGCCGTAGTCCTCGCAGAAGTGGCGGCACATGCGCTCGGAGAAGAGCTTCTCCCACCCGTAGCCGTCTTCGGGCATCGCGGGGTAGGCGTCGGCTTCCTTCAGCGGGACGACATCCTCGCTCACCTGCTTGTCCGCGTTGTAGACGCACGCCGACGAGGAGTAGAAGAAGCGGTCGATCTTGCCCTCGTCACGCGCCGCAACAAGCATGTGCGTGTTCGTCATCACGCTGAGCATGCACAGCGCCTTGTTGTTCTCGATGAAGCCCATGCCGCCCATGTCCGCGGCGAGCTGATACACGCGCGAGGCACCCTTCACGGCGTCGCGGCAGTGCTCCAGCAGTTGCAGGTCCGCGACGACGTTGTGCGCCTCGGGATGAACCTGATACCACTGCTCCATCGGCTTGATGTCCACCACGCGGACCTCGTAGCCCTGGTTCATCAAGTCCTTCGCCAGGTGACCGCCGATAAACCCGCCGCCACCGGCAACAACCGCCAGACCCTTGCCCATCGTCTCGCTCCTTCCGCGTGCGCTCTTGCCGCGCTCGGACCCGTGTCGCGGCGAACCAATGCTTTCGGCCGCTGGAGCATGCTCCATCACCCCCCACGGGCGATTCGGCCTCACCTGTTTGCTCGACGCCTAACACCCGATACCGCGGGGGCCCCCGGGCGCCCCCCCGCCGGGTACGCCACAACGATCACCCGGGTTCACGACGAATCGAACCAAAGCGGCAAACAAACGCCTATCGCGACACGCGGCGTTCCCGGTAGTCCGCCACCGTCCGCGCAAGGCCCGTCTTCAGATCGACCGCCGCCGACCAGCCGAGCAGTTTCTGCGCTCGCGACACGTCCACCGCGCGCCGCGGCGCGCCGTCCGGCTTCGTGGTGTCCCACTCGATCGAGCCCTCGAACCCCACGACCTCGCCCATCGTCTCGACCAACTCGCGGATGCTCGTCTCGCGCCCGGGCCCGATGTTGATCTCCTCGGGGGCCTCGACCCGCTCGGCGGCGCGCACGATCGCCTCCGCCGCGTCGTCCACGTACAGAAACTCGCGCGTCGCGTTGCCGCTGCCCCAGCAGACCAGCCCCTCGCCACGCTCCTGCGCCTGGACCATCCGCCCGACCAGCGCCGGCACGACGTGGGCCGACTCGCTGTCGAAGTGGTCGCCCGGCCCGTACAGATTGATCGGCAGCACGTGCGCGCACGCGAGCCCGTGCTGCTGGTGATACGTCCGCAGCATCCCGGCGAGCGCGCGTTTCGCCAGCCCGTACGCCGCCCCGCCCGCGTCCGGATACCCGCGCCAGAAGTCCTCTTCCTTGAGCGGCACCTCGGCCTCCGCCGGGTACGAGGACGCCGTGCCCACCAGCACGTAGCGCCCGCCCGCGTCGATCACGCCGCTCGTGCGCGCGTGCTCGAGCACGTGCGCGCCCATCACGAGGTTGCGATGGAAGAACTCCGCCGGCCTCGCGCGGTACGCGCCGATTCCCCCGACCTCGCCCGCCAGGTGGATGACGACACTCGCACGCTCGCTTCCGAACGCCTCGTCGTACATGCGCCTGCACGCGGCTTCATCGGTCAGGTCGTAGTGCTTCGACCTTGGAACGAACAATCGATCCTCGGTCACGCCGCGTGCGCGCAGCGTCGCGCACACGCCCTTGCCGAGAAAGCCACCACCGCCCGTCACGATCACGCGCTGCGCGCTCCAGTCGATCATCGGTCGTGCCCCGTGTGCTCGGGCATCGCGTAGCCGGCGTCGCGCAGCGTGCGCTCGCGCTGCGCAAGTTCGAGATCGTGCGCGACCATCATCCGCGCGAGTTCTTTGATCGACGTCTTGGGCGACCAGTTCAGCGTGTTCTTGAGGCGCGACGCGTCGCCGCAGAGCGTGTCCACCTCCGCGGGGCGGAGGTACCGCTCGTCGAACTCGACGCGCCCGCTCATCTCGAGCCCCGCGGCCTCGAAGGCGAGCGCCGCGAAGTCGCGCACGCTGATCGACGTCCCCGTCGCGATCACGTAGTCGCCCGGCTCGTCCTGCTGCAGCATGAGCCACATCGCTTCCACGTAATCCCCCGCGAAGCCCCAGTCGCGCTTCGCGTCGAGGTTCCCCAGGAACAGCTTGTCCTGCAGCCCCACCGCGATGCGCCCGACGGCACGCGTGATCTTCCGCGTCACGAACGTCTCGCCGCGCCTCGGCGACTCGTGGTTGAACATGCTCCCGCACGAGCGGTGCGTGCCGTAGGACTCCCGATCGTTCACGAAGGCGTGATGGCTGAAGACCTTGGCGTAGGCGTAGGGGGATCGCGGGGCGAAGGGCGTCGTCTCGCGCTGGGGGACCTCCGGCGCGTTGCCGAACATCTCGCTGCTCGACGCCTGAAACACCCGCACCGAACGCCCGGCGGCCCGCTCGAAGTCGCGCACCGCCTCCAGCAGTTTCACCGTCCCGATGGCCGTGATCTCGCACGTGTCCACCGGCAGGTCGAACGACACCCGCACGTGACTCTGCGCCGCGAGGTTGTAGACCTCGTGCGGGCGGACCCTGTTCACCAGCACGTGCAGGCGGGCGGCATCGGTGACGTCGCCGTGGTGCAGCACGAGTTTTCTGTTGGGTTCGTGAGGATCCTGATAGATGTGGTCGATACGCCCCGTGTTGAACAGCGATGCGCGACGGACGATGCCGTGCACCTCGTACCCCTTGGCGAGCAGGAACTCGGCGAGGTACGACCCGTCCTGACCGGTGATCCCGGTGATGAGCGCACGCCTCGGCTCGGACGCGTCGTTCGGGCTTGCAGTAGCATCGTTCCGGGGCACGCTTGGCATCGTACCTCCTCGCTTTCAAGGGCTCGTCACCATGCGGATTGCGGCGTATCTCCGGGAACCCCGGATCGAGAGAGAGACCGAAGCGCGCCGACGCGAGTACGCCGGCGACTGGGACGAAGCCTCCCGCAAAGCCTTCCAACTCGAAACCTTCAACAACCTCTGGCGGGGGTACCGCGAGCGGATCCCTTTCTATCGCGAACTGGTTGAGTCGGGCCAAGCGCCCGAGACCTTTAACTCGTGGGAGCAGTTCGCCGACGTCATGCCCGTCGTTGACCGGCCCCTCGTCCAGTCCCGCCTCCCAGACCTCACCGACCCCTCCCAGCCGCCCGACAAGCACTTCGTCACCGGCGGCAGCACCACCGAGCCCGTCTCCATCCCTGGGTGGAAGCACGAGGTCGATCTCGTCGAGCCCAACCGCTGGTACGGGCGCGACTTCTACGGCATCAGGCCTTCCGACAAGATGTTCATGATCTGGGGGCACCGACACCTCCTCGGTACCGGGCTCCAGTTCCAGATCAACTGGCGCCTCCGCCTGCTGAAAGACCGTCTCCTCGGGTACGAGCGGCACAACGCCTACAAGCTCAACAAAGAGGCGGCCCGCCACGCCGCCGACCGCATCGCCACGTTCAAGCCGGGCTACGTCCTTGGGTACTCCTCCTCCCTCGAACTCCTCGGGCGCGCCAACGAAGGGCGCACCGACCTCCGTGACCTCGGCATTAAGTGCAGCGTCGGCTGCGCCGAGCCCTTCCCCAGCGAGCTAGGGCCCGAGAAGATCAGCACGCTCCTCAACGCGCCCTCCGCGATGGAGTATGGCTCTATCGAAGCCGGCATCGTCGCCCACACGCACCCGGATGGCGGATACCGCGTCTTCTGGCGCACGTACATGATCGAAGCTACCCACGACGGGCCCGGTGGGGGCAAGCAGATCTACCTCACCAGCCTCACCCCGCGCTGCTTCCCCATGGTCCGATACGCCATCGGCGACGAAATCAAACCCACCCCCGGCGAACCCGCCATCGGGCCCGCACGCTGGGAGTACGTCATCGGGCGCGCCAACGCCTACCTCGAGTTCCCGAGCGGCGAACAGATCCACAGCGTCGGCATCGCGCACTGCATCGACCCCGAGACCGCGCTCCACCGCTTCCAGATCATCGATCGCCACGGCGCCGCCACCATCCGCCTCGTCGCGCCCGACATCCCCGCCGACGAACGCAAAGCGATCGAAGGCCGGATCTACCAGCGGCTGCACAACCTGAACCCGATCCTCGACGACACGCCTATCGAGTGGGTCGAACAGCTCTTCGAGACCCGCGCCGGGAAGGTGCCGATCGTCGTCTCGCAGAAGAAGATCGAAGCGGAGACCTCCGGCACCTGACCACGCCGGCTCTGGAGCACGCGATGAGCGAAGCGAGTGACAATCAGAACGGCTGGAAGTCGAGCGTCACCGGGCACATCCCCGTGCTCGACGGGCTCCGCGGGCTGGCGATCTTGCTCGTGCTCTTCCTGCACCAGACGATCATGGTCGAGCCGCAGAACCCGCTCGACCGATCGCTCGACTTCCTGTCCCACGCGGGTTGGTCTGGCGTGGACCTGTTCTTCGTGCTCTCGGGGTTCCTGATCACCGGTATCCTTTTCTCGTCGAAGGGGAGCCAGCACTACTTCCGCAACTTCTACATGCGACGCACGCTGCGCATCTTCCCGCTGTATTACGCCGTCGTCTTCCTCGCGCTGATCGTCATCCCGAACATCGGCACGATGCTCCAGCAGCTGCCGGGCGGCCCCCCGATCGAGCCGGAACTCCTCCAGGAGAAGCTCGACCGGTTCGGGCGCGTCGAGGGGCGCGAGTGGTACTACTGGACCTACCTCTCAAACTTCGCGATCGCGACCCACGGGTTTAAGCACGGCATCCTCGATATCTCGTGGTCGCTCGCGATCGAAGAGCAGTTCTACCTCGTCTGGCCGATCGTCGTGTTCCTGTTCAAACGCGAGACGCTCATGAAGCTGTGCGTCGGGATCATTGTGGGCGCGCTCGCAATCCGACTGGCCATGATCTTCGTATTTGATGCCACGCCATTCGCCACGTATGTGCTCACGCCGGCACGCGCCGATTCGCTCGCCGTCGGCGCTTGGATCGCCCTGTGGGCAAAGGGCGGGGGCAACCTCGCCAAGCTCGCCCGTCGGACGTCATGGTTCATCCCCATCGGGCTGTTGACGATCTACGCCACGATCGTCATCGACGACATCTTCGGGTGGAACGAGCGGATACCCTCCGCCGCCAAGTGGTGCGGGTATCTCGTGCAGACTGTCGGCTACTCCGCCGCGGCGATCGGGTTCGGAGCGCTGCTCGTCCGCACCGCCGCCGCTCCGGATCGGTCACTGCTCGCGCGGTTCATGCTCTGGAAGCCGATGGTCGTCCTGGGCAAGTACTCATACGCGCTCTACCTGTTCAATCTCCCAATCCGCGCGTTGGTCCGTGACCTGGTGATGCCGCCCGAGCGATGGCCGCTGATCGCCGGCTCCATGGTCCCTATGCAGATCGTCTTCTACGCCGTCTCCACACTGCTGACCCTCTTCGCGGCGTGGGTGTCCTGGCACCTCTTCGAGAAGCAGTTCCTCAAGCTCAAGAAGTACTTCCCCGCCAGTCGCCCGAAACGGCAGGACGGCGGTTGGCCCGAAGCCGAACGCCAGGGATAGACTCCGCCCGACCTCACCCAAACGACCGTAGAGAGGCCTCAAGACACGTGACACAGACCAACCGCATCCTGGTCACCGGCGGCGCCGGGTTCCTCGGCTCCCACATCTGCGAACGCCTCGTGGACGCCGGGCACGACGTCATCTGCCTCGACAACTTCTTTACCAGCCAGAAGCACAACGTTGAGCACCTGCTCGAAAAGCCGAACTTCGAGTTCGT
>JBCDCB010000037.1:0-31234 GCA_039182735.1 Planctomycetota bacterium | reverse complement strand
TATGAGCCCGACGAGCTACCAGGCTGCTCTACCCCGCAGTCAGGCCGAGAGGGTAGGCGTCCCTCGGCTGACGAGTCAAACGATTCGGACGGAATCGCGAGGCGGGAGCCGCGGAGGGCACGCGGAACCGCCCGGAGCGGCGTGCGTCGAAGCAAGTGGCCACCAAACTCCGAGGGATTCGTCGGAACCGATGAGCCCTCAGGGTGCGTATGTCGGTAAGTCGGGTCTCGAAAGGATTTTACGAGGTTCGAACGGTGCTTGTCTGGGCCCGGTGCAACGGGCTGGCCTGTCGGGTACAGTGTGCGGTTCTCGGAGAAGGCACCCGAGTCGTACGCTCATGCCCGCTCCGTGGCGGTGGGTGCGCGTCCGCGCCGCCCGTCGCAAGGGTCGAATGAGTCGATTGCCCCGTGTCTTTCGGGAGAGTTGATAGTGATGAAGCGACGTATCGAAGCCGCCAGTCCGCTGACCATGGCGGTTGTGATCGGATCGTTTGCGGGGATCGCGGAGCAGTCTGTCGCGCAGGTGGTGTTCGACGCCGACGCGACGCCGGCGTATCGCGACCAGTTCAACCAACTGCGTGACCGCACCGCCCCGATCAATCACAACTTCTTCGAGCCCGGCGATCGCTGGCCTGGCACGGGTGACAACGGCGAACCGCTGGTCATCACCTTCTCGTTCGTTCGAGACGGGACCGACGTCTCGGCCTTCCCGATGGCATCGGGCACGAGCCAGACCTTCGCGACGCTCGACTCCGCCTTCACCGCCGTCGGCGTCGATGCACGCAGCGCCTGGTTCAGTGTCTTCGACGATGCGCTCACCGACTGGGAGTCGGTCAGCGGCGTGCGCGTCGCGCTCGTGCTTCGCGCCCAAGGCGATCCCGCCGTGCCCGGCGACGACCCCGACATCAACTTCTGGGACCAGCTCGAGCCCCCGGCGATGGCGGGTGATCCCTCAACCGAAAGTCTGAGCTTCCCGGACACCAACGGCCCGCTCGATCCGACCGCCGGCGGCTTCCGCGTCGGCGACATCCGCTTCGCGATGGCCTCCATCGATGGCCCCGGCGGTGTGCTCGCGCTGTCGAACCGCGACTCGGACAACGGCTCGCGCGACATCGTGCTCGATGTTGCCGAGAACTGGGGCGGGCAGACGCCCGAGGGCCGCTTCGCGGTGCTCGAGAACGTTGTCACGCAGGTCGTTGGGCACGCGATCGGTCTCTCCACGACGTGCCCCGACGACAGCTCGCGCATCATGGGCCCGACGCTCTTCTTCGACGCGAGCATCCTTGACGGGCCGCAGGAAGACGACATCCGCGCCATCCACGACCTGTACGGTGACGCCGGTCTCATCGGGACGTCGGTCTCGGGCGGCTTCCTCGACAACAACGAGCCCGAGCGCGCGATCCAACTCCTCGATCCAATGATGGACGCCGTCGGCGACAGCTTCACGAACACGTTCCTGCGTCTCGGTGCCGACAGCATCGACGAGGTCGATGAGTTCGATTACTTCTTCTTCCAAGGCCCCTCGGTCAGCAACGCGCAGAGCGGCGACTTCACCATCACCATCGCCCCCTTCGCGAACGACCTCTCCTCGCCCGAATATCTGACCGGGCCGGTCGGCGTGGGCGGCTCCTGCGATCCTGCGACCCTCGAACAGATCAACCCGCTCCAGCAGCGCACGCTCATCGTCGATGTCTGGTCCCTCGGCACCGACGCCAACGCCCTGCAGTTCCCCGACGTCGTCATCGATGCGCCGCTCATCTCCACGAACGCCACGGCGTTGGGCGAGCCCGTCGAGATCTTCCGCGAACTCACCAGTGAAATGGACGCCGGCAACGCCGAGACCGAGTTCTTCCTGATCCGCGTCACAGCGGTAGATGGCGACCCCGAAGACGTGCAGCGCTACTCGCTGCAGGTTGAGGTCACCACGGGCGACCGCGGCGCCTTCGTGCTCGACACCGGCTCGGCGATCGAACGCCAGCGCATCTTCAGCCGGCGTCTCGGGTTCGAGAGCGACGAAGCCATCGGATCCAGCCTCGTCACGATCAACTCCCCGGTCGGCAGCGCGCTCGGGCCCGGCGACATCTTCTCCGGCGCCGGCATCGTCGTCGGGAACATCGATGGGCAGCACGTCTGGGACGGGCACACCGTCTTCGACGGCAGGCCTGTCCCGCAGGTCACGTGGAACGGCACGCGCCTGCCCGGCGAGAACACCTTCGGTGCGCATGCGACCGAGAGCGGCGGGCTGATCAGCGCCAACCCCTTCCTCTTCTCGACGCTCCCGACCACGGAGATCCTCTTCACCAACGACACCGGGAGCGGGCAGCCCGTGCCGGTCTTCCTCGATCCGGACGGAACCAACTCAAACCTGAACTCCAACTTCCTCTCCGTTGCGCCCGGCGCGTTCCTCGCCTCCGGTGCGGTCGCGCTGCGCGGCCAAATCTTCGACGACTTCTTTGTCGTCAGCGAAGACGCCTACGGGTTCTCTCTCTTTGTGATGACCGACATCGCCTTCTCGCAGTCGGCGGGGCTTCCCGCGCGGGCGACGATCCTCAACGCGCCCTTCGGCCAACTCTCCACGACCGATGCCAGCGACGACATCTCGCTCCTGACCGACGCCGCCGTCAACCAGTACAGCGTCACGATCGTCGCCGCAGCCGGCAACAACGGCGAGATCGACCAGACCGACGAATGCAGCGACGAGGGCGAAGACGACGAACCGGGCGGCATCTTCCCCGGCTCGCGGACCATCAACATCCCCGGCGCCGCGTTCAACACCATCACCGTCGGTGCCGCGGGCTTCGACACCCAGGGCGGCGACGGCAGCCCCAACGAGGGCGGGGTCCGCGGGCTCACGCAGCATGTCGCGCCCTTCTCCTCGAAGGGGCCCGCCAACGCGTTCGACTACACGGCGATGCAACTCGTCACCGACAACGCGCCACGCCCTGGCATCGACGTCGTCGCCATCGGCGTCGGCCAGCTCAACCCCCGCATCTTCATCCCCGGCGAGACCTGCCCGCAGTTCAACCGCCGCGTCTTCTCACGCGTCGCCCTGCCGACCTTCGATGCCAACGACCCCGATCCGGATGAGTTCACCAGCAACACCGATCCGGACAATCCCACCGATGAAATCGGTACGGAAGGCACGTCGATCGCCGCCTCAACGGTCACGGGCCTGATCGCCCTGCTCCAGGAGTCAGCCGCGTACCGCCTCGATCGACTCGGCGACGGCAACTCCGCCGTCACCGCGGAAGACTTCATCATCCCCGACGCCTCCGCGGGCACCAACGGGTTCCCGACGCCGGCGGAGCTCTTCCCGCTCCGACTCGACGACCAGGGCAACCCCGATCCGCTCTCGACCGACCCCCTCGTGATGAAGGCGATCGTCCTCAACTCCGCGACCAAGCTCATCGGGTGGTCGAACACGCAGAACCCCGGCAACGACCAGGTCGTCGGCGGGCAGGGGCTGGCGTGCACCGAAGATGACCTCGTCGGCGCGGAAGACGTCACCGTTCCGCTCGACGTCGCGCAGGGTGCCGGCCTCATCAACGGAACCCGCGCGCTCTTCCAGTACCACTTCGGGCAGACCGACTGGGACGTCACGGACCCCCGCCGCCCGACCGTCGGCGTGCCGCCCGAGGCCTTCGAGCCGCCCATCATCCCCTCCGGCTTCTCGGCGGCGAGCGAGGACGACCCCGCCAACCAGCCCAAGACGCCCCGCACCAAGCACGAAGCCATGAGCATCGTCTCGGCCGCGCAGGCGATGTCCGGGCCCCGGACCCGCTCGTACTCACGCAGCCTCCAGTTCACCGGGCGTCCCGACCCCGTCCTCGAACTGCCCATCGGCGGTGGTGGCGGCGGCGGTGGAGGCGGTGGCGGTGGCGGCGACGTGCCCCCGCGCATCCCCGTCGGCGGGCTCCCGCCCCTCTCCGCGCCGATCCCCAACATCGGCGCCGTCGGCGTGCCCCCCGTCGAGATCAACCCCCTCGATGTCGTCACCTTCCCGACGTACGGCTGGGACATCGGCAACCTCGACACCGCCGTCGTCAGCAACGGCGACTTCAGCCAGGTCGCCGTGGACTACATCGACTACCCGATCGGCCCGGTCTTCTCCACGACCGCCGACCCGCAGGACTTCATCGCCACGCTCGTCTGGAACCGCAACGTCCAGATGCGCCGCCCGCAGGCCTCGAACCTCACGAACCCCAACTTCGGCGACCTCGTCGCGTTGGGCTTCGAGGATCTCGACCTCGAGCTCTACCTCGGCGATCCCAACCAGAACGGCGAACTGATCGCGTCCTCCATCTCGCAGTGGTCGAACGTCGAGCACATCGTCTTCGCGGTCCCCGAGGGCGGCGGCCCCTTCTTCTTCACGCTGCGTGTGCGTCACGACAGCCAGCTCTACGACGTTTTCCAGAACGATCCCGTCGCGGAGGTCAAGTACGCCGTCGCGTGGCGCGTCGATGACGACTTCGACGAGGCGACCTTCTGCATGGGCTCCATGCGTCTCGCGTCCGACAACGGGCTCTCGCAGGTCGAGACCAGCCGCAAGGCCGTCAAGGACATCCTCGACACACTGCCCCGCTTCGGTGCGACTATCGTCGATCGCCACTACGACATCTCGGCGGACCACAACCAAGACGGCATCGTCAACCTCGAAGACATCAACTGGCAGCTGCAGCGCCTGCAGCACGCCGGCGTCATCTCGGGCGAGCGACGCACCTCGCTGACCAGCCGCAACTGATCGAGATCGGCGGGGCGACCGCCGAGACCGACACCTCTTGCACCCCGCAGCGCCCGGGCCATCACGGCTCGGGCGCTTTCGTGCGCACGCCCGCGGTCATCGGGCTCAGCCGATGTGCGTGCGTCCGCCCATGTACGCCCGTAGCGGCTCGGGGATCGCAACCCGGCCGTCTTGCTGCTGGTGCATCTCGAGCAGCGGGATCAGCAGACGCGGGCTCGCGGCAACGGTGTTGTTGAGCGAGTGGCAGAAGACGGTCTCTCCGTCATCGCCGCGGTACCGCATGTTCAGCCGCCGGCACTGGAAGTCGTAGAGACGCGACGCGCTGTGAGTCTCGCCGAACGCGCCAACGGGCGCACCGCCAGCATCGAGCTCGCCCCGGCTCGGCATCCAGCACTCGATGTCGATCATGTCGGCGTTCTTCACGCCGAGGTCTCCCGTGCAGCATTGCAGCAAGCGGTAGGGGAGTTCGAGCGCGCGGAGCAGGCCCTCGACGTAGCCGATCATCTTGGCGTGCCACGCGCGGCTCTCGCCCTCGTCCGCGCGGCAGATCACGACCTGCTCGACCTTGTCGAACTTGTGCACACGGTACAGCCCGGCGGTGTCGCGTCCGGCGGCGCCCGCCTCGCGGCGGAAGCACGTGCTCACCGTGACGTACTTCCTGGGCAGGCTCGAGGCGTCGAGGATCTCGCTGGCGTGGAAGCCCATCAGCCCGACCTCGCCCGTGCCGGTGAGGAACAGGTCCTGCCCGGTGCCGCGACGGGTCTCTTCGATGTGGTACGTCTGCTCGCGTCCGCCCGGGAAGAAGCCCGTGCCGACCATGGCCTCTTCGCGCACGACGACCGGCACGCTGACCGGCTCGAACCCGTGCGTTTCGACCATCGTGTCGAAGGCGTAGCGGAGGACCGCCTGGTGCAAGCGCATGCCGTCTCCGGTCAGGGCGTAGCTGCGCGAGCCGGCGAGCTTGACGCCCCGTTCAAAGTCCACGAGCCCGAGCGACTCGGCGATCTCGACGTGTGACTTCGGCGCAAACCCGCGCTGGGACTCGAAGCTCCGCTTGAAGTTGAAGTTGCTCGGGCACCAGCGCGATCGTTCGATGTTGTCGTCGCTGCCCGCGCCGACGGGCACGTCGTCGTCGGGCGGCATGGGGACTTCGAGCAGCAGCGCGCGCAGCTGGGGCTCGACGTCGCCGAGCCGTTCTTCGCCCGACTGCACCTGCGCTTTGAGCTTCGCGGGGCCCTGCTTGAGCGCTTCGATCTCGGCTTCGATCGCGGGTCGCTCGCTCTCCGTCGCTTTCTTCAGAGCACCGCTGAGCTTGCCGAGCTGCGGGCCGCTCTCCTTCGCGAGCCGCTTCTGCTCGGCTCGGAGCGACTCGGTTTCGCTCATCAAAGCGCGGCGTTCGGAGTCGAGCTCGAGCAGGCGGTCGATATCGACCGCGACGTTCTTCCGCTCGGCACCGATTCGATAGCGGTCCGGGTTCTCACGCAGTTGCTTCAGATCGATCATGACGGGCGGATGGTACCGGGCTGCCCGCGCAAAGCGACCAGGGTGCCCGCAAAGCGAGCGCAAGAGAAAAGCCGAGATCGCTTATTCAGCGGTCTCGGCTTCTGCCACACTCCGCGAGTGCGAAGTCTGTGGTGAGGAGGCAGGCCTCCTCTGACGTGCTGCAGTGTGACCCGTCCCCACGGACCACACATCTTCCCATGCCCTTGCGGGCGACCGGGCGGACCCGGCTGACGTGTTTCCCCCTAGAGAAACCGGTCCGAAGATCGATCTCTCTCAGAGATGGTGCCGAAGCACCGTGCTTCCCCATATCAACGCTTTGAGAATAGCCCGGGACGGGCCCGATGCAAACGTCCGCACGCGGATTGGCTCACTTTCGGGTCGAGATCGCGCAAAACACGTTAGCATTCTGATCGGTTGGCCGTCGGCATGATCGCCCAGTGGAGCTTGTCCTCCAGCGTCTGCCAATACGTCCCGCTCGGGTTCCGCACGATCTGCACGTGGCGTTGGCACCGCCGCACGCGGACGGTGTCGCCCGCGGAGAGCGACCAGCGGCTCCTCCCGTCCATCACCAGCGTGGTGCCCTCCGCGACGCCGTGCCAGCGTCCGGTCTCGGAGAGGTCGGTCGTGCCGTCGCCGGCGTCGTGATCGAGCCTGTTCGCCTTCAGGACGAGCAGTTCGACCGTGCAGCCTCCCGGGACGACGATGGGCCTTGCCGCGAGCGAATGAGCCGCGATCGGGGTGACGGCGAGCGCATCGACCTCTGGCGCCACGATGGGCCCGCCGGCGGAGACGCCGTACGCGGTCGAACCGGCGGGCGTCGCGACGATCACACCGTCGCCGCGGAGCATCGGCCCCTCGTCGCCGTCGAACCGGAGCCCGATCTCGATCATCCGGAAGGGCGGCCCCGCGGCGATAACGCAGTCGTTCATCACCAGTTCGTCGAGCACCACGCGCTGATTGTCCGAGTCTCGGAAGACCTCGACCCGGAGCAGCATGCGCTGGCGAGTGTCGAGCTCGCCGTTGCCCAGGAGGTGGGCGGCGTGCTCCGTGAAGGACTCGAGGTTGAACTCCGCGAGGAAACCGAGCCGACCAAGATTCACCCCGATGAGCGGGAGGCCCAGCGAGACGCAGCGCCGGGCGGCGTTGAGGAGCGTTCCGTCCCCGCCGAGCACGAGCACGAGATCAGCGCCGCTCGCGTCTTCGACGGGTCCGGTTTCGTCCTCGATGACCCGGGCGAGCGTGCCGTGACGATTGACGAGCGCGGTGACCTCATCGACCGCGCGAGCGATCCCGCTCTTGTCACCGTTGACGAGCATGAGGACCGATCGCGACATGCCGGCTCCGAATCGGATCGCGGGGGTTTCTTACGCGCCGGTGACACGCTGCCCGGGCACGCCGACGCCGGACTTGACTTCGACCGAGGGCGTGCGTCCGCCGCTGCCGAGCTCATCGAGGAGTTCGCGAACGGCACGGGCAATGCCCGGAGCATCGAGGCCCACCTCGGCGAGCTGATTGCTTCGCGAGTCCTGATAGATCCAGCGATCCGGGAGCCCCACGCGTCGGATGAGCCCGGCGTGCAGGCCCATTCCCGCGGCCGCGTCGATCACGCAGGAGCCGAACCCGCCCTCGATGCCGTGGTCTTCCGCGGTGACAATAGGGATGCCGCGTTCGAGCAGCGAGCGGATCAGGTCACGGTCCACAGGCTTGGCAAAGCGGGCGTCATAGACGCTCGCGCGGATCTCGGGCCCGAGCGCCTCGACGGCCTCGAGCGCCTGCACGACCGGCGTGCCGAAGGCGAGGATCGCCACATCGGGCTGCTCGTGCTCGATGAGCGCCCGCGCCTTGCCGGCTTCATAGGGCGGGCATTCGCCGAAGGGCGCGAGCGCGTCACTGACGTTGTCCCGCGGGTAGCGCACGCAGCTGAGCCCGTCGTCGTAGGTGCGCATGAACTCGAAGCATGCGCGCAGAGAGTCTTCGTCCGCCGCGGCCATCAGGCAGGCATCCGGGAGCACACGCAGGATCGAGACGTCGCAGAACCCGTGGTGGACGGCGCCGTCGCCGCCGACGAGCCCGGCGCGATCGAGGCAGAGCCGCACCGGAAGACCCTGAAGCGCGACCTCTTGGAACGCCTGGTCGAACGCGCGCTGGAGGAACGTTGAATAGACGGCGAAGAAGGGCTTCCACCCCGTTTTGGCGAGCCCCGCCATCATGTCCATCGCGTGACTCTCGCAGATCCCGGTGTCAAAGGTGCGTTCCGGGAACGCGGGCATGACCTTGTCAAGCCCCGTGCCGCCTGGCATCGCCGCGGTGCACGCGACGACCTTCTCGTCGCGCGTCATCACGTCGATGAACGCGTCGGCCGCAGCGCTCGTGAACGATCGACCCTTCTTCTGCATCTCGACCCGGCACGAATCCGGGTTGTACTGGAACGCCGCCGGCGAGTGGAACGTCGTCGCGTCGCCCTCGGCGAACTCGTACCCCTTGCCCTTGATGGTCTTCACGTGCAGCACGAGCGGGCGATCGCAGTCTTTCGCCTCTTCAAGGAACTCGACGAGCGTGCGGATGTCGTGACCGTCGATCGGTCCCACGGTGAGCAGCCCGAAGTGCTCGAACCATCCGTTCTCGGCGATGGCCGCCTTCGCCATTTCCCCGAGCCGGTGGTAGCCCTCTTCGACGATGCTGCCCCCGGGAAGGCGCTTGAGCACCTCGCGGGCGCGCTTCTTCATGTCGCCGTACATCGGGTTGATGCGGAAGCGATCGAAGGCCTGCGCCATCGCGCCCTGCGGCTTCGAGATGGACATCCCGTTGTCGTTCAGGACGACGAGGAACTGCCGCTTGAGCGTGCCGGCGTTGTTGAGCCCTTCCATCGCGACGCCGTTGACGATCGAGGCGTCGCCGATGAGCGTCACGACGCGTCGGCCCTCGGGGCGTTCGCCGGGCTCGAAGTGCTCCTTGTTGAGTTCATCGCCCCGCGCCATGCCAACGGCGGTGGAGATGCCCGTGCCCGCGTGCCCGACGCTGAAGAGATCGAAACCGCTCTCACGCGGCTCGGGGAAGCCGGCCATGCCCTCACGCGTGCGCAGCTTGCCCAGCAGCTCGCGCCGCCCGGTCAGCAGCTTGTGCGGATAGCACTGGTGCCCGACGTCGAAGAGCAAGCGGTCGCGCCCGAAGTCGAAGACGTAGTGCATCGCGACGGTCAGCTCGACGACGCCCAGGTTGGGCGCGAGGTGACCGCCGGTCCTCGCGACCTGATCGAAGATCGCTTGCCGGATCTCCGCACAGAGCGTCGGCAACTCGTCAACCGAGAGTCGCTTGAGATCCGCGGGTCCGTTGATCGACTCCAAAAGCCCCATCGGCGCCTCCTGCAGGGGTTTCGACGCCCGATGCGCCGAGTTTCAATCTCACTTGAAATATCCTACGCCGGATCGGCCCATCCGTGTTCAGGACCGCGGCAGGGATTCTGACTTACTTGGTCCGGATAGCCAGCTTGTCGTTGAGGGTCCGCATGTGCACCGACGCGGGCCCGAGCCGATCGCACACGTCCGATGCCTGCCGGTGCAGGCGTTCAACCTCGCCGCGGGCACGCTCGACACCCAGCACGCCGGGCCACGTGCGCTTGCCGGCGTCCGCGTCTTTGCCCGTGCGCTTGCCGAGGTGCTCGCTCGATTGCTCGACGTCGAGCAGGTCGTCCACGATCTGGAACATGAGCCCGATCGAGGTGCCGAACGTCGTGCAGAGATCGATCCGCTCCTCGTCGGCTCCGCCCGCGATCGCGCCCATCCGGCAGCTGGCGAGGATGAGCGCGCCGGTCTTGTTCTCGTGGATGAGCTGGACGCGTTGGCGTTCGTCGTCGATCTCGCCGAAGCCGCCCAGCGTGTCGAGCACCTGCCCGCCGATCATGCTGGTGGTGCCGCGTGAGAGCTCGCGTACGAGCTTGCCGGCAAGGACGGGGTCGCCGACTTCGGCGAGCGCCTCGAAGGCCAGGCTCATGAGCCCGTCGCCCGCGAGGATCGCCATGGCCTCGCCGAACGCGACGTGTGCCGTCGGGCGGCCTCGCCGGAGATCGTCATCATCGAGGGCGGGCAGGTCGTCATGCACGAGGCTGAAGGCGTGGATCATCTCGACGGACGCCGCGGCATCGAGGTGCGTGTCGCCGTTTCCGCCGACGCCTTCGAAGCACGCCGAGACGAGCAGGGGGCGGACGCGTTTGCCCCCGCCGAAGAGCGCGTAGGACATCGCATCGTGGAGCTTCGCGGGCATCCAGCGTGCGCCGAGCACGCGGCGCATGCGATCGTCCGTGCGCATCGCGACCTGCTCGCACCACGCCGAGAAGGCCTCGTCCGCGCTCACGCCCATGACCTCCACCGGCTCGGCGAGCAGGGGGCCCGGTTCGATCTTGGTGCGGGTACTCCCGCCGGCTTCCGCATGCTGGTCACGCAATCGCCCGTCTCCGAAGGGTGCAAACGACCAGCCTACCCACCGTCGCCCCGCGCGACAACGCACGGCTTCGGGCGTCCACTATGATCCCGCGGGTGCAGGATCTGCTCGAGCAAACCTTGACGATCTCCCAGCGTGGCGGCCCGGTGATGTGGCCCCTGCTTGCGCTCTCGCTGGTATCGGTGACGCTCTCCACCGAGCGGGCGCTCTTCTGGCTTGTGGTGCACCGCCCGGGACGGTCGAAGTGGGTGGGCGACGCTTGCCGGGCGCTCGCCTCCGGCGACTCGACGCTGGCCAAGAGCATCGCGTCGCGTGACTCGTCGCCCTACGCGGGGGCGCTGAGCGCCGCCGCCGACCGTTCCGCGCACGCGGGTCTCGCGATCGAACTCTCTGAGGAAGTGCGTCCGACGTTCGAGCGCTTCGCCGCGAGCCTGGCGACGATCATCGCCGCGGCGCCGCTGCTCGGGATCCTCGGGACGGTGTTGGGTGTGATCCGGGCCTTCAACCTGCTCGGGGTCAACGAGGTCGCCGACATCGGCGCGGTGGCGGGCGGCATCGCCCAAGCGCTGATCACGACGGCGTTCGGGCTCATTGTCGCCTTGATGACACTCTTCCCGGCGATGCTGTTCCGCGCACAGGCCGATCGTGCGATCGGGAACATCGAGCGGATCGCCGCGGCACGCGGGGGGTCAGGAAACGCCTGACGCGCTCGCGGATTCCTGCTCCTGCAAGAGCCCGAAGACCTCGTTCGAGGAATCCGCCGAGTAGATGCGTTCGCGGAACGACTCGATCGTCATCAGCCGGCTGATCCGTGCGAGCGCCTGGATGTGATCGCTCGTGCGATCGAGCGGGCTCGCCAGCAGCACGATCAGACGAACGGGCTTCTTGTCGATGGATTCGAACTCCATCGGCTCGGCGGGCTTGCCGATCGCCATCGCCAGATCACCGACGCCCTCGCTCTTTCCGTGGGGGATGGCCAGCGCGTTGCCGATGCCCGTCGTGCGAGTGGACTCGCGCGTCCAGACAGCGAGCTTGAGCGCCCCCGGATCCGCGACCCGCCCATCGGCAGCGAGCACGTCCACGAGCTCGTCGATCGCGCCGCGCTTCTCGCTCGCCTCGAGCGGCACCTTCACACACGCCTGAGTCAAGATATCGAGAAGGTTCATACGGACTCGGCTCCCCGCGCTCGCCGCGCATCTTCTTGCATCCTACACCGCCCACGCGCGCACGCCAGCGCTCTATCCCAGCAGCGCCGCGAACGACCCGTCTGTATACGAACGCGGTGCCATACCCGGGCCGCCCGAAGGCACGCGTCGGTGCTCACGCGACACGCCCAGGCTGTGCCAGCGGTCCGCCCACACGGCCTGCTCCTCGTTCTCCGACGGTTCGAGCGAGCACGTCGAGTACAGCAGCTTGCCTCGCGGCCCGTCGCCCCAGATCAGCCGGAGCGCGTCCGCGATGATCTGACGCTGCACCCCCGCAAGCCCTTCCTGCCGCTTCTTCTCGTAGCGGTAGCGCGCTTCGGGGCGTCTGCCAAGCACACCGGTGTTCGAGCAGGGCACGTCGAGCAGCACGAGGTCCGCTTTGCCGTTCCACTCGTCGAGCGACTCGAAGGGCACAACGCGGACCTGTTCGGAATGCGCGAAGGTTTCCCGCAGGGATCGGGCGCGGGCGCCGTCCACGTCCGCCGCGACGATCCGCGCGCTGGGGAACGTGCGCGCGAGCTGTCGAGTCTTCGTGCCGCGCCCGGCGCAGGCATCGACGATCAACCCGGGCGTGAGATCGACGACCGACTCGACGGCGAGCGAAGAGGCCGGGTCCTGCACCCAGATGTCGTCTCGCGAGCGGAGCAGATCGCCCAGCGTGCCGCCCTCGCCGACGAAGACGTGATGCCCGACCACGTCGTGCGCTTCGAGCACGCCCTCCGGCAGGGGGTCGCGGGCGTGCGCGGTGTTGAAGATCGTCGGCGGGCGCGTCAGCCCGTGCAGCGCGATGCGTTTCGCCTCGCCCATCCCGAACGTCTTCACCCACGTGCGGAGCAGTTCGAGCGGGTGGCTCGTCGCGATGCTCAGTCGGCGCAGCCCGTCGTCGGGGAGCACGCTCTGGGTGAGCGCAATCGCGCCGCCCCGTTCGTGCGGGAGTTCGTCCCGCCGATCCGACCACACCGCGCGCTCGGGCTCTTCGGGATCGCGGAGTTCGCTCACGCGCCGGAGGACCGCGTTGATCATCCGGCTCGCGTTGTGCCCGCCTTGCGCTTTGGCCCAGCCGACACTCTCATCGACCGCGGCATGCACGGGCACGCCGTCCATGAAGAGGATCTGCGCAACGCCCGCGAGCAGCACCGCGCGGGCGCGCGGGTCCGTCTCGTGCCACGCCCGTGTGAGCAGGCCTTCGCAGAGGTACCGGATCGTGATCCAACGCCGGAGCACGATGTCGTAGAGCGCGTGCGCGAAGGCGGCTTCGCGCGCATCGAGCCCGTCGGTCTCAAGGGGTTGGATTCCCAGATCGGGGAAGTTGCGCGCTTCCTTTGCCAGCCGCGTCATGACCACGTCGCGCCCGTTCAGAGGGCACCGGCGCTCTTCGCGCATCGGGAACCCACGCCCTGGACGGCGTTGGGGGGATGGTCGGCCTGTCCGGGGCATACGTGACAAGGCGGGAAGCATAGCGCCCGCCCCGCCCGGGATCAGTCGTGTCGGAGCGCGACGATCGGATCCTGCCGCGCGGCGACCCGCGCCGGGTAGATCCCGAAGACGAGGCCCGTCGCCGTCGCGACGCCGAACGACAGCGCGATCGACCAGCCCGTCACCTGCGTCTGCAGCGCGAGATCCACCTCGTACAACTCGGCGGCGTACGGGGCGAGCGCCCCGATCCCGGCGCTGAGACCGATCCCGAGCGCCACGCCGACGACGCCCCCGATCGCGCTGAGCACGCCGGTCTCGACGAGAAACTGCATGACGATGTGAACGCGGGTGGCGCCGAGCGCGCGCCGGATGCCGATCTCGCGCGTGCGTTCGGTGACGGACGCGAGCATGATGTTCATGATCCCGATGCCCCCGACCAGCAGCGAGATCGCCGCGATCGATCCGAAGACGAGGTTCGACGTGATCTGCGTTCGGCGTGCGCTCTCGAGCAGTTCGTACGGGATGACCATCGCGATGTCGTTCATCCGCTGGTCGGGGCCGACACGCCGCGCTTCGAGCGCACGCCGGATAAGCTCGGAGTCGGTGAGCACGCGATCGCGGTCGGGGCTGACGATGTACAGCTCGCTGAGTTCGATCTGTGCGGCGCTGAACTGCCCGGAAGAGCGACGCGTCACCACGTCGCCGTGTCTGGACTTGGCGGTCGTGATCGGCACGTGGACGTCGAGGTTCAGGTCGCGACCGATCAGCGCGGCACCGGCGCCGCCCGAGAGCCCGACGGGCGCGAGCAAACCCACCACGGTGTACACCTGCTCGTCGATGCGGATGGTGTCTCCGAGCGGGTCGTCGAAGGGGAAGAGCGTGCGCGCGACCTCGTGACCGATGATCGCCACCGCCTCCCGCTCGTCGATGTCCTCCTGCGTGAGGTACCGCCCCCGCGCGACGACCACGTTCGCCACGGTCTTGAATTCCGGGATCGTTCCGAAGGCCTGGCTCGCGCGCTTGAACTGGTTCTTGAGGATCTCGCTGCCGATGGACTTGAGCGGGACGATCGCCTCGGCCTCGGGGAAGCGCTCTTCGAGCAAGGCCAGGTCCGCGCGCTTCAAGCCATACGACGTCTGCCAGCCTTGCTGCTGCCCTTGCTGCTGCTGGGTCGCTTCGGGCGGTCGCTCCGAACGCAGGATGATGTTGCGGGCACCGAGCCGCTCGATCTGGTCCAGCGCGGCGCGTGTGGAGCCCTCGCCGATCGCGACCATGGTGATCACGGCCATGACGCCGAGGATGATCCCGAGCGCCGTGAGGATCGAACGCAGCAGGTGCAGCCTCAGGTTGTTCAAGCCGAGCTTGATCGTCTCGAAGAGGAACACCGCGGGTCTCCGGGCGCCGCGGGGGATCCGCTACGCTCCGCAGAGCCTACCGACGGGGAGCCGATTCGTGGCACAGATCGTGGTCGGACTCGAACAAGAGCGTGCCAGCGCCTGGTCCTTCGAGGTCAGCGTGCGCGGCGAAACCGGCGAAGCCTCAACCGAACTCCGCCTGCACTGGGCCGACTACGAGCGATGGTCGCAGGGGCGGCACGCGCCGGCGCGGGTCGCGGCGGCGGCGATCCAGGCCGCGCTCGACCACGTACGCATCGCCGAACTGCCCGATCGCGAGGACGCGTCGGCGTTCGCGCGCCGGCACGAGGGGTTCATGGAACGCGTCGAAAGCCTGCTCGACGATCCCGGCTTCAGGCCCGGGCTCGCGTGCGAAGACTCATGACTGCTGCGTGTCGTCCGACTCGTCGTCATCGTCGCCCAGCGACTCGTAGCCCCACCGGGCCTTGAGCCGCTCGAAGTCGAAGAACTCGGCGACCTGCTCGCCCGGGCTTGAATCCGCGTCCTCTTCGACGGAACCGTCGTACCCGCCGGACTGCACGGCATTCGTCAGCCTGACGATGCTCTGATCAAACAGTTCTTTGGTGAAGGGGAACCGCTTGCGGACCTGAACGACCGCGAGCCCACCGGCGCTCGGCAGGATCATCGACAGCGTGCGCTGGTCGTAGGGGATCCCCGCAGGTTCATCGGAAACCGGGTCCCACGTGTTGACGAGGTCCATCACGCGGTCGCGGAACTCGGGGACGTTGAACTCTGCCGTAAGACCTTCGCCCAGCACGTCGGAGACGAACCGTTCGGTGACGGTCAGCGACTGCCAGGTGATGCCGGGGATGTTCGCGGTCATCGAGCGGAAGGGCGCATCGCCCAACCGCTCTTCGTAGTTCGCCTGCTCGCGTTCGAGATGCTCGAAGCCTTTGAGAATAAACGTGTTGGCGAGGACCTGGTTGCGCACGTCGTCGAGCGACTCGGGCGCACGCGGGCCGGCGGTGTCGGTGATGATGAGGTACGACACATCGCCATCCACGCCCGTCCGGAACGGCCCGTAGATCAGGCCCTCCTGCACGGGCAGCGCGTCCGGGTTGGGGAGCGATGCGATCGGCACGCGGTGCTCGCCCAGCTCACGTGCATGCATGATGAAGAAGTCGGTCGGGATACGCGTGCGTTGGTTGAGCTGGAAGAACGACCGACCGATCGGGCCGACCGTCCGGATCTCGTCCTGCGAGAGCAGCGAGTCGCCCGTCGAGCCGATCTCCGGCGTGACGCCCTCGATCCCGTGCACCTCCTGCAGCGCCTGCACGATGCGCGCTCGCAGCGCGTCCAGCGTCGGGCGACGCTCCTCCCAGTCCTCGGGCAGGACGCGGTAGCTGTCGTCTCTCGGCAGATCCGACTGCGCGCGGAAGATCTCGGCCCGCGCGACCTCCATGACCGTTCCGAAGACGTTGCGGACCTCCTCGTCGCGGAGCTCGGTGCGGATCATGCTGCGCGAGTCCGCGAAGACCCCGCCGAACCGCTCGGAGTTGCGCTCGAAGTGCTTGCGCATCTCGATCGGGTCCACGGCGACCGCGTCGCTCAGGTCTCGCCGCGCGACGGTGAGCCATTCGAACGACGCGCCGGGCGGGAGCAGGTACCCGATGCCGTAGGGATCTTCGTTCGCGTCCACTTCGCGGTACTGCTCGAAGTGCGCCTGCAGTTCGGCTTCGGTGGGTTCCTCGAGGTTCTGCACCGACGCCGCCGGCACGAGCGCCACGTTGACCTGCGCTTCGTCAAAGATGTGATCGCCCACCGCGATGAACTCGGGGCGCGAGATCAGCGGCGTGCGCAGCGAGAGTTCGAGCAAACGCATCACGCCGTGCGCCTTCGCAAAGGCGTTCATGATGACAACGCGCGGCACGCCATTGGCGATGGTCGCGTTGATGCCCGCTTCAAGCTGCTGGGCGACGAAGAGCTCGGTCTGCGGTCGCTGCGCCTCGGCCTGGTTGACCGCGGCCTGCGCCGGGAGCCCGAACTGCAGGAACGTCTGGGCCTGATCCTGGATGGCGCGGTCGGTGATGATCTTGGTGGCTTCTTCGAGGAACGCCTCGCCATCGCGCGGGCCGCCGACGAGACCGGCGGACGCCGCCTCGTGCGTCAGCAGGATCCACAGGTCGGGCGCGTCGGTGTTCGTGCGCCCGAGTTCGAAGATGTTGGCCCACGCCGGCGCGATCGCCTGCAGGTAGCCCAGCTCTCGGCTGCGCTGGACCATCTCGCTGCGGTCGATGACCCGACCGTCGAGACGCGCGACGGGCTGGGACATCGGGTCCTGCCCGATGCTCTGCAGCGCCTGCGGCAGCAGGAACGCCACCATCAGGAAGCACCCGCCGACCACGAGAATCAGCTTGTTGTACTTGCGAAAGAACTTGAGCATGGACCGCTCCGACCCGCGCCGTGCGCGCCCTCCGGCGCGCCTCGGATCAGCGGTAGAACTCGACGATCAGGTTGGTGTTCACATCGAAGGGGACCTGCTCGGGCACCGGCAGCGCCGCGATGGTTCCCTTGAGCTCCGCGGGGTTGAACTCGATCCACTCAGGCACGACGTGCCCGACGATCGACTCCATGTTGTCGCGGATGACCTTGTGGATCTTGTCGCGGAAGGTGACGACGTCGCCAACCTTGAGCTGGTAGCTCGGGCGATCGACCTTTTTGCCGTTCACCTTGACGTGGCCGTGTACGACCATCTGCCGCGAGGCCCACACCGTGCGGACCACGCCCGTGCGGCGCACGACGTTGTCCAGGCGGCGCTCGAGCAGCTCGAGCAGCACCTCACCGGTGTTGCCCTTGCGGCGCGACGCCTCCGCGATGTACCGCCGGAACTGCTTCTCCAGCACGCCGTAGTGGTAGCGGAGCTTCTGCTTCTCGTTCAGTCGCAGCCCGTAGTCACGCAGGCGACGCCCGCGATACCCGTGGATGCCGGGCGGCGTGAGCTGGCGGTTGGCGGTGTGCTTGGGGATGTCGGCGATGGGGACGCCGACGCGGCGCGACAGTCGGACCTTGGGTCCCGTGTAGCGGGCCATTCGTGCCTCCGTCTCCCGCCGAGCCTTCGGCGGGGTGCTGATGCCGCCACACAGGGGCGGGCGGCTATGAGCGACCCTTCGACCAGCGAGTCCCGCGACTGCGGCTCACGAGCGGCAACACGCCGCCACGCCGAGTGGGGTCCGGTTGTGAGCGACGAGTATACCCCCCCCGCGCCGTCCTAGACTCTCGTTTCCCCCAACCCCCGAGGGTTCAGGACGATGCCCAGCCAACCCAGCGGAAACTCTGGCGGCACCGATATCCCGATGCCCGTCCTCGACGAGCCCCGCGAGCACTGCGGCGTCTTCGCGGCGTGGGGTGCGCCCAACCCCGCGAGGCTCGCCTACTACGCGCTCTTCGCGCTCCAGCACCGGGGTCAGGAATCCGCCGGCATCGTTGCCACCGACGGCGAACGCCTCCACAGGCACAGTGACATGGGCCTCGTCGCGAACGTCTTTGCCAACGAGCACCTCGAAGAACTCGACGCGGTCGCCGCATCGCGCGACGGGACGCCCGGCGGGGTCATCGCCCACAACCGCTACTCGACCACCGGCGTGTCATCGGCTGAGAATGCCCAACCCTTCGTCGGGCAGTTCGCCGCCGGCGCGCTGGCGATCGCGCACAACGGCAACCTCACGAACGCCCACGTGCTCCGTCGAGAGCTGGAAGAGGCCGGTGCCGCCTTCCACGCGACGTCCGACACCGAGGTCGTGCTCCACGTGATCGCCCACGAAGCGGCACGCGGCGCGCCGGATCCGCTCGCTTCGGCGATGGAACGGCTCGAGGGCGCTTTCTGCTTCGTGCTGCTGTCGCGAGATCGCGTGGAGGTCGCGCGCGATCGCCACGGGTGGCGTCCGCTGGTGCTCGGTCGAACGAGCGATGGCGCCCCGGTCGTCGCGTCCGAGACCGTGGCGCTCGACGTCATCGGCGCGACGTACGAACGCGAGATCGAGCCCGGCGAGATCGTCACGCTCAACGACGATGGCGTCTCATCGCGGCGCTTCGCCGAGCCCTCGCCACGCCTGGCGCACTGCGTCTTCGAGCACGTCTACTTCGCAAGCCCGGCGTCACGCGTGTTCGGCTCCACCGTGCAGCTCATCCGCGAGAAACTGGGCGAGACGCTGTGGGACGAAGCGCCCGTCGCCGCGGACATCGTGCTGCCGATGCCGGACTCCGGTCGCTCCTCCGCAACCGGCTTCGCCCGTGCCAGCGGCTACCCGTACCGCGAGGGCATCATCCCCAACCGCTACGTCGGGCGGACCTTCATCAAACCCACCGACGAGGAACGCGTCTCCGCCGTGCGCCTCAAGCTCAACGTGATCGCCGAGATCGTGCGCGACAAGCGCATCGTCGTCGTGGACGATTCCGTCGTTCGCGGCACCACGACGCGCGCCAAGATGGATCAGCTCCGCAAGGCGGGTGCGAAAGAGATTCATCTCCGCATCTCGTGCCCGCCGATCCGCCACGCGTGCTACTTCGGCGTGGACTTTCCCGACGTGCAGCAGCTCGTCGCGACCGGCCGCACGACCGAACAGATCCGCGCGCTGCTGGGTGTCGATTCGCTCGCGTACCTCTCCCTCGATGGCCTGCTGCGATGCGTGGGCAACGCGGACGTCCCCGCCGATCGCTATTGCACCGCGTGCTACTCGGGGGACTACCCCATCGCGGTCGATCCCTCGCTGCGCAAAGAGGTGCTCGCAAAGAACTGCTGAGTCACACGCCGCGTTCGAGGGCCGCCCGCCCCCGCGGCATGTCGAAGCGGTCCCGCGTCGTCGAGTACGTGAGCCCGCCCATGCGTCCGATCGCGCGCAGCGCGTCCGGATCGATGTGCAGGCGTTCGTTGACGATCTCGTCCGCGACGTGCACCCACACCACCTCGCCGATCACGATGTTGCCGGCGTTCGGAACGCCGGGGTTCGTGCGCACGACCTGCACCGTTCGGCATTCGAAGGCGATGGGGCTCTCGGCCACCCACGGCGCGCCGACGCGCGCGCACGGCGCTTCGGTCAGCCCCGTGAGCATGAACTCGCTGACGCCGTGCTGCAGGTCCTCGGCGGCGGCGGACACCTTCGCCGCATAAGCCTCGGTCGCGACGTTGACGACGAATTCGCCCGTCCCGCCCTCGCCTGGGGGCAGGGCATTGCGGAGGGAGTCCTTGTCGCGACCGTCGGGCTGCGTGGCGGGGCAAAACAGCAGCGTCATCGGGTCGCTGCCGACACCCGCGAAGAAGGAGTACGGCGCGAGGTTCGATTGCCCGTTCGTGTTCACCGTTGAGACGAACGCGATGGGCCTCGGCACGATCCCGCCGATGAGCAGCTTGTATCGCGCGCCGGCGGGCAGTTCCGCGGGGTCGATCTGCATCACCCGCTCGCGGTCATCGCGGCCGACCCGCTCGAGACATCGTCGGGCAGCGGGCGTTTGTGCATGTGCCAGAGGCCTTTGCCAAGAGAGAGCAGTTCGCCATCGATCGAGGGCCCGAAGCGGTCTCGCCAGTAGCGGACGGTTTCTTTCTCGCCCGGGCGGTTTCCGTCGTCGAGAACGATCTCCGCGCCGTCGTTGATCGCGTCCCACAGCAGGGGGAGCACGGGGGCGCGCCGCGGGCGACCGTCGAGGGCGGGCGGGCCGTCTACGAAGACAAAGTCGTACGGGCCTCGTTCGACGATCGCGTCGATGCTCTCGTACCACTCGCTGACGCCGCAGCCGTTGAGCCGCTCGACGTGATCCCCGAGCGCGGGCGTCAGCGGCGTGACAACGAGATCCACAAAGTCATGCACGCCGGCTTCATCGATCCGGCTCTGCGCGACCTCGGCCCAGCCCTCGTCGTGCTCGAGCGAGACGATCGTCCCGTCAATGCCGAGCTTCTGCATGACCCGCGCCATCATGATCGTCGAGGCACCGGGCCCGCACTCGAGCACACGCTCTGGGCGCAGGTCGCTGATGCGATCGGCGAGGAACTGCGCCGTCTCGGCGCCGATGCCGCCCGGTGCCGATCGCTCCTTGATCGTCTTCCCTTCGATCTCCACGCGGGCGCGTCGTGGCATCCGCGCCTGCGTGAACATCCGTCCTGCTTGGCGGAGCCTTTTCAGAAGATCGATCACAGCGTCGTTCTCCGCGGGGTCGGGTCATCTGCGGCTCCTCCGCGGGGCGCGGGGGATCGCGGGATCCTACATCACTGTTGGGGATCTCGCCCTTCAGATGTTGACCGGATCGCCCGGCGACTCAGCGCGCTCGTGGCGGAGCTGCCCGCACGCCGCCGAGATGTCCCGCCCTCGGCTCGCGCGGATGTGCGCGTTCACCCCACGCTCGCGGAGGATCCGCTGGAACTCACGCACGTCTTCGCCGAGCGGACGCCGGTACGGCACGCCTTCGACCTCGTTGTACCGGATGAGGTTGACGTTCCCACGCATGGTCCTGGCGAGTTCAGCCAGCCGTTCGGCGTGCGCGGGACGATCGTTCACCTCGCGGAGCAGCGTGTACTCGAGCGTGATTTCTCTTCCGGTCTTCTCGAACCATGTCTGGCACGCCGCAAGGAGCTGTTCGATCGTGCTGTACTCCGCCCACGGGATCAGTTCCCGGCGAAGCGCGTCGTCCGTCGCGTGAAGCGAGAGCGCGAGCGTCACCGGCACATCGAATCGATCGGCCAACTTCTCGATCGCCTTGGGCAGACCGACGGTCGAGATGGTGATCCGGCGCGCCGAGATCCCGAGCCCCCAGTCCGCCGTCATTGTGCGCACCGCATCGTTCACTGCACCAAAGTTCGAAAGCGGTTCGCCCATACCCATGAAGACCACGTTCGAGATCCGCTCGACGCGCGGCAGCCGCGCGAGCCGGTGCACCTGTTCGACAATCCGCCCTGCGGTGAGGTTCCCGTCCAGCCCGCCCATCCCGCTCGCGCAGAACCGGCAGCCAACGGGACAACCGACCTGGCTCGACACGCACGCCGTCTTACGCACCGCGCCGCTCGATCGGCTCTCCGCGGGGATCATCACGCACTCGGTCTGCCGGGTCGGATCACCCGCCCGCTGACCGAGCACCGGGAGCGCCGGGGCGCCCGGCGCGTCGCCGTCCCACCATTCGACGAGCAGTTTCTGTGTGCCGTCGCTGGCGACCTGGTGCGCGAGTGTCTCGCCCGAGTCGAACACCATGCCATCTGTGAGCAGTGTGCGTTCGCGCTTGCCGAGGTTCGTCATCGCGCCGGGCTCGACCACGTTCTTGCGGTAGACCCACTCAAGCACCTGCTTCGCGCGGAACCTCGGCAGCGATTTCGCTTCGAACCAGTCGCCGAGCGAATCGAGCGTGTGCGAGAAGATGTGCTGCTCCGGCGCGCGCACGATTCAGCGCTCCCGCCGCCACGTGAACGACGCGTCCTGCCCTGGCTTGCTCGACACGCGCACCGTCACGCTCAGGACCGAGTCGTCGCGGCGCAGCCCGGTCCGATCGATGAACTGCTCCGTCAGGTATCGCGCGAGCTCTTCGAGCGTGACGTTCACGACCGGCAGCACCAGCACGTCCTCCGCGAGGAAGGGGATCCGTGTGCCCGCGAAGTGCGCGTAGACCATCTCGCCATCGCGCTCGATCCGCAGATGCGGCGACTGCGACGGGAGCAGGAAGTACTCGTCGAGCTCCTGCGTCAGGTCGCGCATCGAGCGTCGGAGCTGCGAGTAGTTCGCGAGCATCCCGTTGTCATCGACCTCGCCATCGACCTCGAAGGAGACATCAAAGTTGTGCCCGTGCAGGCGTTCGCGCTGCGACTCGCCGAAAATCGTGAAGTGCCCGGCGACAAAGCCGATCACTTCCCGGTCGACACGGATCGTTGTCGTGCGCGCGCGTCCCGACACGTTCAACCGCTCGCGCTCACGGTGAGGGGCACCGCGCCGTACAGGTCCTGCGTGACGTCGGGCCGCGTAAAGTGGATGCGGCGTTCGGCGGGGTCCACGCCTCGATCACGCATCATGCGTTTGAGCGTCGCCGGGATCGCGAACTCCACGTCTTCCTCAAAGACGTCCGCGATCTCGATCTCCGCGCCATATTCCTTGACAAGATGACGGCACACGCCCGCAACAAGATCTTCCGGCGCAGAGGCCCCTGCGGTGACGAGGACTCGATCGACGCCGTCGAACCATGCCGGGTCGATCTCGCTCACATCGTCGATCAATCGCCCCGGGCAGCCGACGTTCTCGCTGATCTCCGTGAGCCGCACCGAGTTCGACGAGTTCCGCGACCCCACGACAAGGCACAGGTCGCACGCGGGTGCGATTTGCCGTACCGCGGTCTGGCGGTTTGTCGTCGCGTAACAGATATCGCTGCTGGGCGGCTCCTTGATCTCCGGAAAGGCCTCCTTGAGCGCGTCGATGATCACGAACGCATCGTCGGTGCTCAGCGTGGTCTGAGTGAGATATACGAGCTTGGTCGGATCGTCGATCGACAGGCTCGGGATATCAGCAGGCGACTCGACGACCTGGATCGAGTCCGGCGCTTCGCCGCGTGTTCCGACGACCTCCTGGTGATCGGCGTGCCCAACGAGCAGGATCTGATAGCCCTGCTTCGCGTAGCGAATCGCCTCCATGTGGACCTTGGTGACGAGCGGGCAGGTCGCATCAACCGCGCGGAGATCCCGCGCCTTCGCGGCACCGCGGACCTGCGGGGAGACGCCGTGCGCACTGAACACGACGATCGCACCCTCTGGAACGTCGCCCACATCCTCGACAAACGTCACGCCCCGATCCTCGAACCGAGACACGACATGCTTGTTGTGGACGATCGCGTGATAAACGTAGATGTGCTCCTCGGGGCAGAGGTCGAGGAGCTGATCGACGACGTCGATCGCCATGTGGACGCCGGCGCAGAAGCCGCGCGGGTTGGCAAGAACGAGTCGCATCGCGTCGCATTCCTCGTGCAGGTGGCGGGGTGCGCAGGCCCCCGTCAGAATCTGTGGGATGATACCGCCGGAGACCATGCCGCTCCTCCGCCGCTTCGGCCCCCCCGAAGAACGCGCCGGCGAACCCGAGCGAGCCGGGCTCGAAGAATCGCTCGCGTACGCGCGCGAACTCACGACGTCGCACTACGAGAACTTCAGCGTGCTCTCGCGACTCGTGCCCGAACGCGTGCGCCCGGACGTCGCGGCGATCTACGCCTATTGCCGCTGGTCCGATGACCTCGCCGACGAGACCGGGTCGGACGAGGCGGCGCGCACGCGCTCGCTGCGCCTGCTCTCGTGGTGGCGGGGCGAACTCGAATCGTGCCATCGCTCCGCGTCAGATCCAGAGCGCGAGCCGCCGAGCCATCCGGTCTTCGTCGCGCTGCGCGAGACGATCCGAACACATCGGCTCCCGATCGAGCCCTTCTCGCATCTGCTCGACGCCTTCGAGCAGGACCAGCGCGTCACGCGCTACGAGACGTGGGACGAGCTTGTTGCGTACTGCACCGGCAGCGCCGATCCGGTCGGCAGGCTCGTCCTCGCGCTCGCCGGGCACGAACCCGCCAAGGCACCGCTCCCGCGGGGTACGCCCGCGCCCGAGCAGGATCCCGGCGGGCTCATCGCGATGAGCGACGCCACCTGCACGGCGCTCCAACTCACGAACTTCTGGCAGGACGTCCGGCGTGATCTGGTCGAGCGCGATCGTGTTTACCTGCCGTCGCGAGAGTTTCTCGATACAGAACCGGACGAACTGGCCGGCACGCTCCGAGTGTGGCTCGATCGCCCGAACGATCCAGCGGTGCGCGTGCCGTTCATCAAGGCGATGCGCCCGCTGTCCGCGCGTACGCAGGCGTTGTTCGATTCCGGTTCGGCGCTTCCGAAAACGATGCGCGCACACAGGCTGGGAGACTTCGCGCCGATGGTCGGACTCTTCGCGGCAGGGGGGCGTTCGGTGCTCGCCATCGTGGAGTCGATCGGCGGGGCCACGCTGTGGCGTCGCCCGACGCTCTCCAAGCCCCGCAAGGCGCTGTTGTTATTGAACGCTACCATCGGCGGGATGACGACGCGAAGGGCCAACACGCCGTGACGACCGCACGCGCCGATGCCGGCACCGTGATCGCCGAGAGCGATCGCCTCGCGTGCGACCGCCTGCAGGACGCGTACGCGTCTTGCGCGGAGATCGTCCGTGCACGCGCCCGGAACTTCTATTACGGGCTGCGTCTGACGCCCGAGCCCAAGCGATCAGCGATTTATGCGGTGTACGCGTGGATGAGGGAGGCTGACGACATCGCCGACGATCCCGGGCTCTCGCAGGCAGATCGCGACGAGCGTTTCGGTGCCTTCGAGGCGCTCACGGAGCGCCTGCTCGACGGCGGGAACGCGCCGGCAGATGCCGGACCTTGCTGGACCGCGATGCGCGACGCGATCGATCGGTACGCGATCGATCCGGAGGACCTGCGCAAGCTCATCCGCGGCGTCCGCGCGGACATCGAAGCGGGGGACCGCGTCGAGTTCGCCGCCCGCGCCGATCTCGAAACGTATTGCGATCGCGTTGCGTCAACTGCGGGGCGGATCTGCGTCGCGATCTGGGGTATCCGCGATGACACGCAGCGAGCGCGCGCACGCGAGCTCGCGACGGTCCGTGGGCACGCGTTCCAGATCACGAACGTGCTGCGCGACCTCGGCGAGGACCTCGACGAGGGGCGCTGCTACCTGCCGTCGGACCTGCTCGAGCGACATGGTGTGACGTGCGCCGACCTGCGCTCGTGGGCGAAGCCGGCGGCGTGCGAGTCGGCGCTGCGCGAAGCCGCGGGCTGGGCGGCGCGTGCGTATCAGGAATCGGCGGAGCTCGACGAGATGATCGTGCCCGAGTGTCGAGCGGCGATCGGCGCGATGACCGACATCTATAACGGCCTGCTGCGCGTGATCGAACGCGATCCATCGCGTGTCGTGAGCGATCGGCGTGTGCGCCTCGCGGGCTGGCGGAAGGTCGCGATCGCCGTGCGCGCGGCGGTCACCGGTCGGGCGGCGCAGGCGTCGTGACACGCGTCATCGTCGTCGGTGGGGGGGTTGCGGGGATCGCGGCGGCCCTGCGGCTCAGCGAACGCGGGGTCGCGGTCACGCTCCTCGAAACTCGCAAGAAACTCGGCGGGCGGGCGACATCCTTCCTCGATCAGCGCAGCGGCGAGTGGGTGGACAACTGCCAGCACGTCGCGCTGGGGTGCTGCACGAACTACCTCGACCTGCTGGAGCGCCTCGGCGCGCGCGACAAGATCGCGTTCGCCGATGAGCTCTACTGGGTCGAAGCGGGCGGGCGCACGACGACGATGCGCGCGAGCCCGCTGCCGGTACCGGGGCATCTCTCGCCGTCCTTCGCGTGCGCACGCTTCCTCGATCCGATCGATCGCGTGCGGGTGTCGAGCGCGATGCTCGCGCTCTGGTCGGCGAACCGGGAGTCGATCCGTGAGCGGACCTTCGGCGACTGGCTGCGTGCGCGCGGTCAGCGCCGTGCCGCGATCGACCGCTTCTGGGAACCTGTCGTGATCAGTGCGTGCAACGTGAGCGTGGAGCGTGTCGATGCGCGTGTCGCCGCCCACGTCTTTCAGGAGGGGTTCCTCTCGCACGCGGAGGCGTGGCGGATGGGCGTGCCGACGGTCCCGCTGCTGGACCTCTACGACCGTGCAGAAGAGGTGATCCGCGCGGCGGGCGGCGACGTTCGCCTTGGAGCGTCGGTCGATTCGCTGGGTGCGGAGTCTGTCACGCTCTCGAGCGGAGAGCGGCTGTGCGGGGACCGGGTGATCTGCGCAACGCCGCCGGAGCGGACGGTGCGACTCGTTGACGACGGCGTGCGCGCGCACGATCCGCGTTTTGATGCGATGGCCAACCTGACGCACAGCCCGATCGTGGGCGTGCATCTGGTGTTCGATCGCCCGGTGCTGCCGACACACAGCGCCGTGCTCGTCGAGCGTTCGACGCAATGGGTGTTCCGCAAGGATGACGAGGGGAAGCGACTGCACGCGGTTATCAGCGGCGCGGACGAGTGGGTAAGTCTCGACGAGAGCGCCATCCTCGACCGCGTGCTCGGCGACATCCGCGCGTGCTTCCCGGGTGCGGACGGAGCGCAGCTCGTGAGCGGCCGCGCGGTGAAAGAGAAGCGCGCGACGTTCGCGCCGACGCCCGGCAGCGATGTCCACCGTCCGACGACAGAGGGTCCATCGGGGATCGTGCTCGCGGGGTGCTACGTGCAGACGGGCTGGCCGGCGACGATGGAGGGCGCGGCCCGCTCGGGCTACGCCGCGGCTGCTGCGGCGCTCGACGAGCCGGCGCACGACCATGTTGTGCGCGCGCTGCGGCCGGCCCCGATCGTTCGGGTGCTGGCGCGCGGACCGCTCTCGAAGCAGGGGGCCGCAGTCGGCTGATTACTTGGAGGCGGCGGCGGTCGAGTGCTCGTTGGAGAGCTCGACAAGGCGGTCGAAGGTCGCGGGATCGTCGATCGCGATCTGGCTGAGCATCTTGCGGTTGAGCAGGACGCCGGCGAACTTCAGACCGTTGATGAACCGCGAATAGCGGGTGCCGCGCATCTTGCATGCCGCGGTGATGCGGGTGATCCAGAGGCGGCGCATGTCGCGCTTGCGTTGCCGGCGGTCACGCCAAGCGAAGGCGCCGGCGCGGGTGAGTGCGACCTTGGCCTGTTGGAAGTGGCGGCTCTTGGTGCCGAAGTAGCCGCGTGCTTCGCGGAGGACGCGCTTGTGCTTGCGCTTGCGGGCGGCGCCGTACTTGACGCGGGGCATGATCGGTCTCCAGATTGGTGCCGGACGGGGCGGGCTCGTGTGTCCCGGCTTGGGTCCCGGACAGCGGTGAAGGGGGACGCGCCGGATCGGCGCGTGGCGGGAATCGGTTTACGAGTTTTCGGCGGCGGCCTTGCGGGCGGCTTCGCGCTTCGCGCGACGCTCTTCGGGGCTCGGGCTGCGGCGGATCGCGGAGCGGGGCTGGTTCTCACCACGCAGACGGCGGTTCAGCAGACGACCGAGGCGCTTGGCCTCGGCGCTGGACATGAACCCGTCTTTGCGCAGGCGGCGCAGACGAGCGGGGGACTTCGCCGAGCGAAGGTGCTTGCAGCCGGCCTTCTTGTGACGGAGTTTGCCCGTCTTGGTGATCCGGATGCGCTTGAGCATTCCCTTGTGGGTCTTGTTCTTGGGCATGGCACACTCGCTCGCGGGAGTCCCGCAGTGGGTCTTCTATAGATGAGAACACCGCGAAGCGGATTCGCGGCGGGACGGCGAGTGTAGCCCCGGTGCCGGCCTCGGGCAATCAGGGGATCAGTCGGTCGAACGAACGGGCGTCGCTCGGCGCGGTGTCGCCCGAGACCGTGATCGGGTCGAGGATCAAGTACACAGGCACGGCAACCTCGCTGGACGACGCGGAAGGGCTTGGCGCGTTGGACGGCGAGTTGCCCGTGCCCCAGACGGCGTCGAAGAGGTCGCCGAACGTCGCGGTTTGCGTGTCGAACGCGCCGGGCATCGGCTCGATGGGGAGGCTTTGCGATGAGCCGCTGAGATTCGCGAGCGGCTGCTCGCGGACGTCCGAACGCTCGAGGAGCGGCCAGAGCACGGCGCACCCGAGCAGGAGCACGGCGGCGATGCGAACCAGCCCGGTCCACCAGCCGCCCGAAGAGTGGGAATCGCCCGCGATGACGCGGCGGGAAGTCTCTTCGGCGTCGATCGCCGCTTGCAGCCACGCCAACGTCGATTCGATCCGTTGCTCACGGCCTTCTGTCACGCTTGGCATCGCGGCGAGGGGGGCAAGCGTGTCGGGCTGGGGAGCATTGCCCGTCGCCCACGCGTCGATCGCGGCGCGGTCCGCCTGGGAGAGCGGAACGCAGGTAGAGCACTCGGCGAGGGAGCCGGCGAGATGCTTGTCGGGGGATGCGACGCGGGCCGCGACGGTCTCGATGCGCGACTGCCGACCACGCGTGACCTGGGAGGTGGGAACGTCGAGGAGGGAGAGCAGATCGCTGAGGGCGCGATCGTGGGGGGATCGGGAGGGAGCTTGTGAGCCGGAGAATCGACGGTCAATAGCGTCGATCGAGGCGGTGTTGAGCGGGACGTCGTTGGTGTGTGTGTCGCTCATGCTGAACCCGGGTACGCCGATGGTCGCGGGCGTGTTCGCGCGGAGTTTGACGCTTTAGGCACTGCCGCTGGATTCTCGGACGTTGTCCGAGCCGTCTTCACTTTCGAGGGCGGCCCAGGCCTTGGCAAAGGCGGCGACCGCGGCGTGGAGGCGGGACTTGACGGTCCCGACAGGGATGCCGAGGGCATCTGCCATTTGGGCGTATGGCATCTTCTGGAAGTACGCGAGGAGCAAGATCTCGCGGAGACGCGGGGGGATCGACTGCACCGCGCGCTGGACGCGCTCGGACAGGTCTTCGCGGTCCATCGCTGCCGTCGGCGAGACGCTGGATCCTTCGATCAAATCGACCAAATCGCCTGAGTCGCCCCCGGCCTGAAGTGGTGTGTGCAGCGAGACGGCGGGGCGCCGCCCGGCTTTGCGGAGCAGGTCCCGGGCCTTGTTCGCGGCGATCGTGAAGAGCCAGGGGCGGAACGTTCGGCTTGTATCGAACGATTCGAGCGAATGATGGACCTGGACCCAGGTCTCCTGGAACGCATCGTCCGCGGCGGGCCAGCCGCCCATCATCCTGTACAGGAAACCCATGAGCGGGTCGTGGTGGCGATCGATGAGCACACGGAACGCGCCGGCGTCGCCGTCGAGGTAGTCCTCGACGAGGGTCTCGTCGGAGCGGGTTTGGCTGGAGGCGTCTTCGATGGGAGTGATCCGGGAGCGTCGTTCGATGGTACGTCGCGGGCGAGGCGATTGATCGCGCAACCTGTTGAGCCGCATCGTGCTGGTAAGGTCGCGGGCTTGAGCGCGATGCGATAGTGTTTCGGGTTGGTGGCGGCAAACATGGGCCGCCCGCGATGGAGGCAGTGCGCGCCATGGGTGTACCGATCAGTCAGATGTGGACCGTCGCGAGCTACGTCGTGAGCCAGAAGCTCGCGAGGCGGGAGCGGTACCCACTCGTCCTGATGCTCGAGCCGCTGTTCCGGTGCAATCTGTCGTGCGCCGGCTGCGGGAAGATCCAGTACCCGGCGCACATCCTGAAACGGAACCTGTCGGTTGAAGACTGCATGAAGGCGGTGGACGAGTGCGGGGCACCGATGGTCTCCATTCCGGGCGGCGAACCGCTGCTGCACCCGGACATCAAAGAGATCGTGGAGAAGCTGGTCGCGCGCAAGAAGTACATCTACCTCTGCACGAACGCGCTGCTGCTGAAAGAGAAACTCGAAGAGGGCCTCTTCAAGCCCACGAAGTACCTGACGTTCGGTGTGCATATGGACGGCACGGAGGCGCACCACGACTTCGCGGTGTGCCGGGACGGGACGTACAGCAAGGCGGTCGAGGGCATCAAGATGGCCGTGCAGCAGGGCTTCCGCGTGACAACGAACACGACGCTGTTCGACGGCGCGGACCCGGCCGCTGTGCGCGAGTTCTTCGATGAGATGATGGAGCTCGGCGTCGAAGGCATGATGATTTCGCCCGGCTACGCCTATCCGAAGGCGCCGGACCAGCAGTCGTTCATGACCGAGCGGCGCAACACGAACGAGCTGTTCGAGACGATCCTGTCGAACCGCAAGAAGGGCTGGCGGTTTAATCAGTCCGCGCTCTTCCTTGAATATCTCATGGGCTCGCGCGAGTACGAGTGCACGCCTTGGGGCAACCCGACGTACAACATCTTCGGCTGGCAGAAACCGTGCTATCTGTTGCAGGACGGGTACGTTGATACGTTCGAGCAGCTCATGCAGGAGACCGAGTGGGATCAGTACGGGCGGGCCTCGGGCAACCCGAAGTGCGCCCAGTGCATGGTGCACTCCGGCTACGAGGCCTCGGCGGTGGACCACACGTTCAGTTCGTTCGGCGGGATCTGGGGCACGATCAAAGCGATGGTCTTCAGCGCGTACGTGAACCCGCGTGCGAAGAAGCGCTTGGAGGCGGCCGAGGCGAAGCCGCACGGCCCGCTGGCGTCGCTGGGGCTGACGATCGAGGGCAAGCCGGTGAAGTCGGAGTCGCCGGCGGACTCGGACCTCGTGGGCGCGGCCTGAGCGGGAGCCGTTCCGGGTGAGCCGATTGATCGGATTTTGAGCGGCCTCGGTGTGAACCACCCCGAAGGTCCGAGAACATACGTTATGTCAAATTGGGCCCTCGTCGACGGTGTTCCCTGGTGTGTTGCGGCCCTCGTCGCTTTCGGGGTTCTTTGGGCTCGCGGACAGCCCGTTCTGCGCGAACGCGAACGGTGATGTTTCGTTCATCGGGCGCGCGAATCCGGTTGAAGACATCTCGTTCGTCGGCTCGAACCCCGGATGTGTGGGCTTGGCTTTCTAGAGCGTTTTTCTTCGCTTTGTAGCGCCGCACGGCGCGTGTCCGGTTGCGCATCGCGAGCGGCCGTCGTACTCTCACGCTCGGCCCGAAGGAGCGGGCCGGGAAGGGGCTCGGATGCCGGTCGCCTACTCGAAGGATCT
>JBCDCB010000036.1:0-31465 GCA_039182735.1 Planctomycetota bacterium | reverse complement strand
CGCGATCGAAGAAGGCGCGCACGTCATCGACGTCGGCGGCGAATCGACCCGCCCCGGCAGCGAGCGCGTGCCCACCGACGAGCAGCTCGCACGCGTCATCCCCGTGATCCGCGCGATCCGGGAGACGGGTCTCGACACGCCCATCACGATCGACACGACACGCGTCGCGGTGGCTCGCGCGGCGCTCGACGCTGGTGCCGACGCCATCAACGACGTCTCCGGCGCGACGGAAGAGCCCGCCATGCTGCGCCTCGCCGCCGAGCGGGGCTGCGGCATCGTGCTCATGCACCGCATGACGACGCCCACGCGCGATGTCTACTCCACGCAGTACGAGCGCGAGCCCGACTACGCGGGCGATGTCGTCGCCTCTGTGCGCGCGGCGCTGCAGGATCTGCTTGCGCGCGCGCTCGACCTCGGCGTGCGCGAAGAGGCCATCCTCCTCGACCCCGGGCTCGGGTTCGGCAAGAGTGTCGAGCAGAACCTCGAACTCATCCGCGAGACACACCGCCTCTGCGAACTGGGGCGACCGGTCCTCTCTGGCGCGAGCCGAAAGAGCTTCGTCGGCGCGATCTCGGGGGTTGAGGACCCGGCGATGCGCGACGAGGCGTCGGCGATCGTCAGCGTGCTGCACCGTCAGGCCGGCGCGGGCGTCTTTCGCGTGCACGCGGTGGGCCCGCACGCGCGGGCGCTGCGGATCGCGGGGGCGGTCGGTTCGACGGCCGTGGAATAAGGTGGCGCGGCGTGGGGTTCTGCGTCTGGATACGGGCGGAGAGCCCGCTAGACTGACCCGAAACGCCGATTCACGCCGCACGCGGCGATTGGAGGTCCCCATGGCCAGCGAGAACACGCTCGAGTTCACCGACAACAACTTCCAGAACGAGGTCCTCGACGCGGACCAGCCGGTTTTGGTGGACTTCTGGGCCGAGTGGTGCCAGCCCTGCCGCATGCTCGCCCCGACGATCGACGAGATCGCCGGCGATTACGCGGGCAAGGCCAAGGTCGGCAAGCTCGACACCGACAAGAGCCGCGACGTGGCGATCAAGTACCAGATCACCGCGATCCCCACCGTGATCATCTTCAAGGGCGGGGAGGTCGCCAAGAAGTTTGTCGGGCTGGCGAGCAAGGACGACATCGCCGCCGCCCTCGACGAACTCTCCTGATCACGCGTCCGAACTCGATTCATCCGGCGCGCCCGGGTCGTTGATCGGCTCGGGCGTTTTCGTGCGCTTGTCGCGCGCGACGCCCCATCCGCCGACGCCGAATCGCGCGCGTTCTTCGGCGCGAGCCGCGCGCTGGCGGCGCGCGTTCCAAACAAGCATGAGCAGGCCGATGGCGATCATCCCGATCGAGAGCCACTGCCCGCGGCTCAGCCCGAGCGGGCGTTCGCTGCCCGCGTCGAAGTGCCCATCGGGGAGGCGGACGAACTCGGTGGCGATCCGCCCGATGCCGTAGACGATCACGAACCACGCCGTCACGACGCCCGGCGTGCGCACGCGCCGGATCAGCAGCCACACGACGATCAGCAGGAGCAGACCCTCGGCGAACGCCTGGTAGAGCTGCGAGGCGTGGCGCGCGTGGAGCATCGGCTCGACGAGTTCGATGATCGACGCATCGCCGCGCTGCACGCCCTCGATCGCCTGCGCGGGCGAGAAGCCCCGCACGCTGAGCATGGCGGCCTGCTCGGCGGTCAGGCGCTCGCCGAGTTCCTGCGGGAAGCGCACGCTCCACCACGGTGCGGCTTCGCCCGGGAGCGCGACGACCTTGCCGAGCAGTTCCCCGTTGACGAAGTTCGCCAGCCGCCCGAGCAGGATCCCGACGGGGGCGACGAGGCAGATCGCGTCGGTGACATGGCGGAGCGGGAGGTTCTCGCGCCGGGCGATCCACCACGCGGCGGCGACGAGCCCGAGCATCCCGCCGTGGCTCGCCATCCCGCCCTCGTTGATCGCGAGCAGGCCCCAGAAGGGCAGCGTGCCATCGAAGGTCCACAGGAGCGAGGGTCGGTAGAAGAGCACGTACCCGAGGCGTCCGCCGACGACGGTGCCGAGGACGATCGCGAGGATCGCGTCGCCGACGAAGGCTTCGCGCAGCGCGAGCAGGCGCGCGCGCGCCATGCGCGCCATGGCCCACCAGGCGAAGACGAAGCCGAGGACGTACGCGAGCCCGTACCAGCGGATGCCGAACTCGCCGCGGATGCGCAGGACAAAGGGGCTCAGGTCGTGCAGCCACGCGTCGGCGATGAGGGCGGATGGGTCGGGCACCCGCCCATCGTACCGGCGCTCGCTAGTGTGACGCGATGGCATCGCTCCTCGAGAGCCTGAACGATCGGGCGGCGCTCGCGATCACCGTCGCGCTGGCGGCGCTGTCGCTCGCGTCGATCGCCTTCGCGCTGCTGCTGCGCCGCGCGGGGATCCCCGGGCGCGCGCGTGCCGCGGCGGTGGTGGGGGGGACGGTCATCGGTTTGCTCGCCGGGCCCAGCGTGCTCGGGCGCACCGCGCCGGACCTGTACGAAGCGGTCTTTCTTTCCGGCGCGAGCGAGCGCGTCGAGGCGGAAGCGGCGCACGGGGAGCGGCGCGCGATGGTCGCGGCCCTCCGCGCCAGCGACGTCAGCCCCGTCGCGCTCGACGAGCAGACCGCCGAGCTGAGCGCGCGCGTCGAGCACACGACGCGCGCGTGGCACGACGCGCAGGCGGCGCGCATGGACGCCTTCGCGCGCACGATGCAAGCGCTCGCGCTGCTCGCGGGCGCCGCCTCGATCGTCAGCGTCCGGCGCTGGCGAGATCCGGGCCCGCTGCTCGGGGCGGCGACGGCGGTCTTCGCGATCATCGCGCTGCTGCCGCCGATCGTCGCGGCGCGGGCCTTCACACCGCTCGGGTGGGACGGTGCGATCGCCATGGGCGCATGCTTCGCGCTCGTCAGCCCCGTGCGCACGCGCGGCGTGCGCGTTGTTCCCGCTGCGATCCGTGACGCGCTCGTCGCCACCCTCTGCGCTGCGATGGGCGCGCAGGTCGATGTCCACGCCCTGGGCGGGAGCGTCTGGTGGCTCGGGCTGGCGATCGCGCTGCTCTGGTCGAACGATGGTCGAGCCGTGGGCGTTGCGGGCGCGCTGCGCGTCACCGGCACGCACAAACGACTCTGGTCCATCGGCGCGCTGCGCGTGAACCACGGGGCGGCGCTGCTCACGCTGATCGCCGGGTCGTTCGCGCTCGAGGCGATCGGCTATCTCGATCGCGGCGGCTTCCTGCTCAGCGTGCTGATCTCGGCGTGCCTCGTCGAACTGCTGCGCGACACACGCCTGTGGATCGCCCGTCAGCTCGACGGCAACGGACGCGCGCTCGGCGGCGCGGACGACGCGGAGTGATCACAGCTCGCCCGCGTCGCGCAGCTGCTGGTACTTCTCGCGGTACTTCTCGTTGAGCTTCTTCTGCTTGTCGGTCAGGTTGATCTTGCGCCCGTCGATCCACGCGTGCGTGACTGTTGACATGACCTCGAGCGGATCGCCGTCGCTCAAGAAGAACGTGGCCTGCTTGTCCGACTCGATCGTGCCGTGCGTGTCGCCGATGCCGAGGATGTTCGCGGCGTAGATGGTGACGCTCTTGAGCGCGATGGTCTCGTCGAGCCCGTACCCGATCGACGACGCGACGTGGTAGGGGAGCAGGCGTTCGTGCGGGGTCTCGAAGCTCCCGCCCTCGCCCGCCATGCACCAGGTGACGCCCGCCGCCTCGAGCACCTGCGGCAGCTTGAAGATGCTGTCGTAGTCCGCGTCGCGTCGCCCGGGCAGGCGGTGCGTCCCGGTGATGACGACCGGCACGTCGTGCTGCAGCAGCAGGTCGGTCGCCATGCCGGCGTCACGCCCGCCCACGATGATCGGGTCGAGCCCGCGGCTTGTTGCCCACGTGACGGCGCTCGTGATCGATTCCAGCGAGTTCGCGCGGATGAAGACCGGGCGCTCGCCGTTGATCGCCTTGGACATCGCTTCCCAGCGCAGGTCCTCGGGGATCGTCGCGTCGGCGGCGCGGGCCGCGAGGTACGACGTGGCCGTCTCAAAGATCTCGTCGATCCGCGCGCGACGCTCGTCCACCTGCTTCTTCTGATCTTCGGGTGGTGTGTCCGACCACCACGCGCTGTTCACCCAACGCACCGGCCAGTTCACGACGAGCCCCGATTCCTCCGCGATCGTCATGTCCTCGTGTGTCCAGCCGTCCATCCGCATCAGGCTGGCCCGCCCCGGCACGATCCCGCCCAGCGGGAGCACGTTCACCGTCAGCACGCCGTTGGACCGCGTCACCGGGATGACGGTCGAGTCGGGGTTCACGCTGATCGCGGCGTAGACCTCCGGCGAGACGTCGCCCGCCTCGTCCATGTCGCGCGTCGCGCGCACCGCGCCGATCTCGATGAGCCCCATCTGCGTGTTCGCGCCGATGAACCCGGGGTAGAGATGCAGCCCCGTCGCGTCTACGAGCACGTGACCTTCGAGCTGGCTCGCGGGCAGATCGTCCCACTTGTCCTGATCGAGCACGCTTCCGATCTGGCCCTCCTCGTTGAACTGCACCGCGCCCTGGTACGGGTCGTCCGTGAGCGTGTAGAGCATCGCGCCGTACACCCACGTCTTGACAGCGGGCGGCGCCTTGGGCGTCAGGTCCTGCGCCGAGGTGAGGGTCGCGGTCGCGAGCGCGGCGAGCGTGGTCAGTGCCTTGATCATCGTCGTGTGTCCCGTGTGGTGTGCGCGTCGCGCTCAGTTGGCGAAGAGTGAATGGAGTGAGCACCCGCAATCGCCGCAGCGCATCTCCGACGGGTCGAACCCGTTGTCGAGCAGCCAGCGGTATTCGCGTTCGAGGGCGCGGTGCATGGTGTCGTCGCGGAAGGCGAGGATGCCCCGCCGCCCGCCGCTCGTGAGCCCGTCCACGCCGGGTTCGTCGGCCGCGGGCTCTTCCCCCGCGGGCTCGGCGTCGTCCGCGTCGCCGTCGTCGAAGGCGAGCAACTTGTCGATGAGCCTCGCGCGTTCCTGCGACGCGAGCGCTCGCAGCTCCGCGTCACGCTCCAGCGAGAAGTACTCCCGCCCGTCGATGAACGTGCGCTCGGCGCGGGCGCGCGTGCTCAGCGGCTCGGCGGACCAGATCACGAAGTCCGCGTCCTTGCCCGCCTCGATCGACCCGACGCGGTCTTGGATTTTCAGCTGTTTCGAGGGGTTCAGCGTGACGAACTTGAGCGCCTCGTGCGGATCGACCCCGCCCCACTTGACGGCCTTGGCCGCCTCGGCGTTCATCCGTCGCGCCAGCTCGCTCGAATCGCTGTTGAACGACACCACCACGCCCACGTCGTGCATGATCGCGCCGTTGTACGGGATCGCGTCGATCACCTCGAACTTGAACGCCCACCAGTCGCTGAACGACGAGCCGCCCAGCGAGTGCTCCTTGATCGCCTCGGCCACCTTGTACCCCTCCAGCACGTGCTGGAACGTTCCGATCGTGAACCCGAACGATCCCGCGATGCGGCAGAGCATCAGGATCTCGTCCTGGCGGTACGAGTGGCAGTGCACCAAGCGATCGTTCGCGAGGATCTCGGCGAGCGCCTCGAGCTCCAGGTCGCGCCGCGGCATCGACGCGGGTACCGGCACGTTCGACACGTCGCCCGCCGCCGATCGCATCGATTGCGCAACGTTCTCCGGCAGGTTCATGTCGCTCGCGCTGTTGCCCGGGGCGTCGATCCACCTGGTGACGCGCTTGGCGTACTCACGCGACGCGATGAAGCGGTCGCGGATGATCGCTTCGACACCCATCCGCGTCTGCGGGTAGCGCGTGTTGAACTGCGCGCCCCAGTTCGACTGTTTGACGTTCTCGCCCAGCGCGAACTTGATGCCCTCGATCGCGGTGTCGAGGCGCATGTCGTCGGGCAGGAGCGCACCCCAGCGCAGCTTGACGACGCTGTTCTGCCCGCCGATGGGGTTCGCCGAGCCGTGCAGCTGGTTCGCCGCGGTCAGCCCGCCCGCGAGCTGGCGGTACCAGTTTATGTCGTCGGTGTTGATGACGTCGGCGATGCGGACCTCGCTGGTCGCCGCCTGCGTGCCCTCGTTGACCCCGCCGCTGATGCCCGTGTGGCTGTGGCAATCGATGAGCCCGGGGGTGATGTGCTTGCCCGTCGCGTCGATGGTGATCGTGCGATCGTCCTGCCACGTCGGCGGGATCGGCTCGCCGCCGGGACGGACCCCGACGATCTTCCCGTCACTGATCCGCATCGACGCGTTCTCGAGCTTCTCCGGCTCCTCGGCGCACGTCCAGATCGTCGCGTTCTCGATCAGGTACTCACGCTGCTCGGGCGGCTCCTCGAACGCGAACGCGCCCAGCGGCATGCCCCACGCGCCGGGCAGCGGCGTCGCATCCTCCGACTCCGGCTCCTCGTCGGTCGCGGCTTCGCCTTCATCGGGCGCCGCTCGTGTCGCTTCGAACGACATCACGCCGCCGTCCGCGAACTCCGTCCGCCCGAACATGCTGTCGCCCGAACCGCCCTCGCTGACGATCGCCGAGACGAGCAGCGGGCCCTCCAGACCCGCGGCGGCGCCGGGCAGCACGAACTCCACGCGATCGCCGATCACCTCCGCGTGCTTGCCCTTGAACGATTCCTGCGCGTCTTCCGCGTCCGCACCGTTCGCTCCGGGGAGCCAGCTCGGCGTGTTCTTGGTGTCGAACGACAGGCGACCCACCACCGCGCCGTCCACGTGCACGTCCCACTCGCCTTCGAGCAGCGTCGTCTCGCGCGGGGTGATCTCGTAACGCTCGCCATCGACCCACACGTCGCGGATCACCGCGTCGTCATCGAAAAGCGAGCCCTCGACCACCACGAACGACGCCGACGAGTGCATCCCGATCGTCCCGTAGCGGTCCGAGATCCCGAGCATCGCGGCGGGCCTCGTCGTGAGCATCGCCAGCACGTCGTCCTCGTCGAGGTTCTCGTAGCGCGCGACGCGGCGCAGGTTGTCGAGGAACGTCTGCTTCTCGGGGAGCTTGCTCGACGTGATGATCGGCTCCATGCCGGCCTCTTCGAGCAGCGCGACGTTCGCCGGCCCGCGCTCCCATTCCTGCAGCCGCCGGAGCGAGACGATCTCTCGGTCGCTCATCGTCGCGAGGTCGGGCTTGCTCGGGAACGCCAGCGGCACCACGAGTTGCGTGCCCTGCGCGTGCGGGTCGGCGCCGGCCTGCGCGATCCCGCCGATCCGTCGGTACTCGCTCCCGCTGCCCACGGCGTGCATCGGGCGGTCGAACTCCTTGGCGATCTTCATCGCGCGGAGCAGGTCGAGCTCATCGTCAACCTCGAAGAGCAGCGGCGCGTCGTGGCGGACGAGCGTCTCGAGCGTGTTGTTCAGCGCCGGGCGATCGACGCGCGACGGGTCGCTCTCGTGCGCCTCCCACGCGGCCCGGTACCAGATCGCGTCCGAGAGCGTTTGACGCAGCAGCGCGATCGCGCCCATTTTCGAGCCCGGGTACCCGTCGCCTCGCTTGAGATCGATCGATGCCGCGTGGAAGAGGCTCGGCGTGATCACGTGCGCCAGCGGGTCGCCCGAATCGTTCGGTTCGCTCAGCGCGACGACGCTGGTGCGCCCGCGCAGGATGCCGCTCGTCGGCGATGCGTGCGCGACCACGAACCCCTGCTCACGCAGTTTCTGGCGTGTGTCTTCGTCGATCCCTTCGCCGTCGAGGATCGAGCGCTCGGCGCCGATCATGTCGTTCCAGAACGTGCCGGCGGCGCCCTCCTCGGGCGACGGCGCGTCCACCTCCAGGTACGCCTCGATCAGCCCGGGGTAGACGGTCATGCCCGTGCCGGGCCACACACGCGCGCCGGCGGGTGGGTTGTTCGGCCCCACGTAGCGCACCGTGTCGCCCCGGAAGACGACGTTCCAGTTCTGCTCAACCTGCCCCGGTGCGACCACGACCGTCGCGTCGGTGATCGCGTGCCACCCCGGATCGACCCGCTTGGGGCCGTTGGTCGGGTCGGTCGGCTGCGACTGAGCGCTCGCGCTGTGTGAGAGCGTGGCGAGAATGGGGAGCGCGATCGCCGCGAGCATCGCCAGCGGGCGCACGTCGGTGCGTTGGGGTCGGATCATGGGCCCGAGCCTAGCAGATGCCCGCTCAAATCAGGACAGGATTGTCTTCGTTCGAACGCCCTCGTCGGTCTCCGTGACCGCCCGCATGGCGTTTCGGGTGTCGATGATCAGCCGTGCGTGCTCGCCGACGAAGCGCCAGTCGTACCACGCGTGATCGGTCGAGATGATGACCGCGTCGAAGGAGGCGAGGCGCTCGGCGGTCCACTCGATGCTGCGCATGCCCACGTCGTGACGCCGACCGGGCCAGGTCTCGGGCACGTGAGGGTCGTGGTACGCCGCGTCGGCCCCGCGCGCGCGCAGCAGTGCGATGAGCTCGAACGATGGGCTCTCGCGCACGTCGGCGATGTCGGGTTTGTACGCCAGACCCAGCACGAGGACGCGCGCACGCTCGAACGCCGTTCCGCGAGCGCGCAGCGCTTCTTCGCAGCGATCGACCACAAAGCGCGGCATGCGCCGGTTGACCTCGCCGGCGAGTTGTACGAAGTCCGCCGGTGCGCCAACCTCGCTCGCCTTCCACGACAGGTAGTAGGGGTCGATCGGGACGCAGTGCCCCCCGAAGCCCGGGCCCGGATCGAACCGCTGGAATCCGAAGGGCTTGGTCTCCGCGGCGTCGAGCACGTCCCACACGTCGAGCCCCATCGCGTGCAGCGAGACCTTCAGTTCGTTGACGAGCGCGATGTTCACGCTTCGGTAGATGTTCTCGACGAGCTTCGCCGCTTCTGCGACCTCGGCGCTCGCGCAGGGCACAACGTGCTCGACCACGCGCTCGTAGAACGCGCGCGCGAGTGCGCCGCTCGCCTCGTCGAGCCCACCGACGAGCTTGGGGATCGTCGCGGTGGTGTGCGTCGTGCGCCCGGGGTCCTCGCGCTCGGGGCTGAACGCGACGAAGACGCCGTCGCGCACGCAGACGATCGGCGAGACCACCTCCCGCGTCGTCCCCGGGTACGTCGTCGATTCCAGCACCACGAGCATCGGGCGGTTGTGGCGCGCGCACGCGCCTGCGATCTCCTGGCAGGCGTGCTCCACCGCCGACAGATCGGGCGTGCGATCCTCGCGCAGCGGCGTCGGGACGCAGATCAGCACGACGTCGGCGTCGTCGAGCGCCTCCGAGGAGGACGCGAGCCGCACGCCATCGTCGCCCGACGCGAAACGCGTGAGATCGATCCCGAGGTGCGGCAGGTAGGACTCGCCGCGCGCGAGGCGTTCGATCTTCGATGCGTCGTGGTCGAGCCCGATCGCCGGGAAGCCCGCGTCGATCACCGTTGCGAGCAGCGGCAGCCCGACGTACCCCAACCCGATCACCGCGACGCGTGCCTCGCGCGCTTCGATGCGCGCGCGTAGCGCCCGCGTGTGCTCCGGCGCGTGCTGTTCGCTCACCCGCCGGCCTGGATCACGTCGTCGAGCTGGTCGATCGTGACAGAGTCGTCCGTGTTCGTGCCCCACGCCTCGATGTTGTAGAGCGCCTGCTGCGTCCCGGTCGTCGTATCCGACGGGTCGCCCCGATCGACCTTTTCGAGGTAGATCCCGTCGCGGCCGGCGGAGTGGAAAATCACGTCGCTCAGCTCGCGCGAGGGCGACTCGGTGATCTGCGTCGCGTGGCCCGGCACATTGCCCGCGTCCGCGTTGGGGAACGACGGGTGCCCGAGCAGCGCGTCCATGGTGCGGAACAGCGGATCGCCTGTCGGGTCGAGGGGATCAGCGCCCGCGTCGTTCAGTGCGTCCGCGCGGATGAGGCTCGGGTTGTCGCCCGTCACCTGCTGGAAGCTCGTGAGGTATCCGGCGTTGGTGCGCCAGTGGAACTTCGCGCCGCCGGGCAGATCGCTGGCCGGCGCGTCCTCAAAGTCAACGAGGAAAAGGCTCGAGCGGTCGGCGGACGCGCGGTTGCGCTGCCAGAGCATGATGGGGTTGTCCCACGCGTCGAGGATGTCGGGCATCCCGAGCGGGTCCAGCTCGCCGCTGGAATCGACGGCGTGCTGACGCAGCGATTCCCACGACCCGCCCACGAGTTCCGCGGCGGGGGCGAGGCGGTCGCCGACGTCGATGTACGCGCTCATGTTCTCCGGGCTCCCGACGAGCGACCCGACGACCTCGAACGAGTCGCTCCCGATCACGCCGGCGTCGATCTGGAAGTAGCCCTGCTCCTGCGCGTCGGTCGGCGTGCCGATGCCCTGGTAGCGGTCGAAGTCGTACGACAGCTCGAGCAGCGCGTTCTCCATCTGCGTCAGCCCGCTGGTGTTCGATGAACTCGCGAAGTCGCGCTGCGAGAACACGCCCGGCACACGACCCGTGTCCGCACGGAACTGCTGGAACCCCGTCTGCACCGTCGTGATGATCGTTTTGGTCAGCGCCGTGCGCGCGGTGTTGCGGGCGCCCCCGAGCGCGGCGAGCAGCAGGCTCGCCAGGACCACGATGATCGCGATCACGATGAGCAGCTCAACGAGCGTGAAGGCACGACGAACAGAAGGCGGTGCAACGGGCATGCGGGGCTCCCAAGCCGGGGAAAATCGGACGCGTCACGACACTGTACGTGCGCACCGACCTGCGCACACCGATTCGCCGGCGACGCCGCGACGGTTCCAACCGTCCCGAACCACCCGAATGGAACACGATCAGGCGGGTGTCAGCGTGTGCGTTGGAAGACCCCGCGCAGGCGCCGGACGGGCGGTGCGTTGTCGTCCTCGAAGTCGTCGATGGGTCGCAGCGCCTCGAGCCCCTGCGCTTCGATGAGTTCGTGCAGTTCGGGAGCCGTGAGCTCGAAGGGCGGGCCCGTGACGTCCGCGAGCGGGACGCTCGCGTCGCGCCCGCGTGCGATCGCGATGAGCACGCCGCACTTGCCGACGAGGTCGCAGACGCCCTTGGCGATCTCGGGGCGGTAGCGGGGGGGCAGGGCCTGGATGGTGTGGACCTCGACGACCAGGTCGAAGCGGTGCATCGTGCGCGCGGGCATGTCGCGGATATCGGCTTTGTGGAAGGCCGACGCGCACTGCGGGTGCAGGCGGCGGGCCCAGTCGATCGCCGAGGCGCAGGCGTCGAAGGCCTCGACGTCGTACCCGCGATCGACGAGCGAGGCGGCATCGAATCCGAGCCCGCACCCGACCACCGCGACCCGCGCGCCGGGACGCACCAACCGCGGGGCCTCGACGTTCAGCCACGCCAGCAGCGACGGGTTCGGGCGGCGCGACGACCACGGGATGCGGTCGGCCTCACCCTCGGACTCCTGGTAGACGCGTTCGATGCGCTCGAGCCACGCGTCCCACGAATCCACGCCGATCGGCGCGAGCATCGTCGCGGAGGGATCGAAGACGCCCGACTCTCCGAGGGCCGGCGTGGCGATGCCTCCGCCAGCGTTCGCCTCGTTGAACGGCGTGTCGTGCTGCGGATCGCGCATGGGTGGCTCCTTTCCCCACGGGGATGCGCCTCTCTCTCGCCCCAACGTCGCGGCCGGTCTTACCCACTTTGAAATCTACGCCCATCTCTGGGCGCGTCTAGGCGAACATCGGCGCAACGTCCGGAAAACTCCCGCACGATGCACGAACAGAGCACGCCGAGGCGCGTTATCGGCGCGATCGCGGCCCGCCTTGAGCCATCGTTCGTCGAAATCGGGCGTGTGCTGCCGGGCGAGGTTCTGCGTGGATCACGCGTGGATGACGCGACCCTCGCTCGCGAGCGAGGCCTCGTGCACCGCTTCGTGCATCGTGGGGTGCGCGTGGATGGTCACGTTGATCTCCTCGCTCGTCGCCTCGAGACGGCGCGCGAGCGTGAGCTCCGCGATGAGTTCCGTCGCCTGATCGCCCAGGATGTGCGCGCCGAGGATCTCGCCCCGAGGCAGCCCGCGGATGATCTTCACCAGCCCCTTGTTCTGACCGGCGGCGATCGCCTTGCCGTGGGCCTGGAGCTGGAAGACGCCGACCTGGTAGTCCTCGTCCTTCTTGAGCCCGGCTTCGTTGAGCGCGCGCTCGGTGAAGCCGACCGACGCGACCTGCGGGTGGCAGTACGTGCAGCCGGGGATGACGGTGTAGTCGATGGGGATGGGGTCGTGCCCGGCGAGGCGCTCGACCGCGATGATCGCCTCTTCGCTCGCGACGTGCGCGAGCCACGGCGCGCCGATCACGTCGCCCACCGCGTAGATGCCCTCGACGCTCGTCTTGTACGAGAGCGCCGGCGCGGGATCCTCGCCCGGCTTGGGCGGCGCGTAGTCGGTCACGATGTGGTCGCGCTCGGTCTTGATGCCGAGCGAGTCGTCGAAGAGCTCGTCGTAGCGCCCCTTGACGCCGACGGCGAGCAGGACCTTGTCGGCCTCGATGGTCTCGCTCTTGGACTCGTCGGCCTTGCCGTCCTTCCACGGCGCGATCGTCACCTTCACGCCCTTGCTGGTCGTCTCGACCTTGGTCGTGGTGTGCGAGGTCTTAAGCGACATGCCCATCTTCTTGTAGAGCTTCTCGAGGCCCTTGCTGACCTCTTCGTCTTCGACCGGCAGGATGTTGGGCAGCATCTCGACGACGGTGACCTCGGTGCCGTAGGCCTGATAGAAGTAGGCGAACTCCATCCCGATGGCGCCCGCGCCGATGACGACGAGCTTCTTGGGCTGCTTGGGGAGGGTCATGGCTTCGCGGGCGCCGATGATCTTGTCGCCGTCGAACTTGGCGAAGGGGAGCTCGCGCGCGACGCTGCCGGTGGCGATGAGGATGTTGTCGGCGGTGATGGTCTCGCGCTTCTTCTTGACGGTGGCCGGCGCGCTGGTGAGCGTTTCCTTGACGTCCACGTCGTGGATATCGACGGTGCACTTCTTGCCGCCGCTGCGGCCGCTGACGATCTTGGCGTGCCCCTCGATGTGATCGATCTTGTTCTTGCGGAGGAGGAAGCCGACGCCCTTGTTGAGCTTGTCGGCGACGCCGCGCGATCGGCTGATGACCTTGGTCCAGTCCACGCCCAGCTTGTCGAACTTGAGGCCCCACTCGTCGGCTTCCTGGGAGACCTTCTCGTAGAGCTCGGCGTTTGCGAGCAGGCTCTTGGAGGGGATGCAGCCCCAGTTGAGGCAGACGCCCCCGAGCTTGGCGCGTTCGACGCAGGCGACCTTCAGGCCGAGCTGGGCGGCGCGGATGGCGCCGACGTACCCGGCGGGTCCGCCGCCGATGACGATCAGGTCGTAATGCTTGTCAGCCACGGTCGGGTCCTCTCACAGGCGTGCGTGCGGGTGGCAGTGTAGACAGACCCCGACATCCGGTCAGCGCTCGAACAAGCGGCGACCACGGGGGAGGTAGATATCGAGTTCTGACGAGCCGCGACTGTCAGGGAGCGGGACCGGAGCCCGCTTGCTCACGCGCGGCTCGTCCGGACAGGCGCTACTCCACCACCCGCATCGCCCGGCTTTGCGTGAAGACCTGCCCGAACTGGTCGGTCCACGTCACGTCGATGACGTAAGCGCCGGGCGCGACGCCGGCGAGCGTCGGCTTCGCCACCCACAAGTGGGCGGAATCCATGTTCTGAGCGGGGAGCCCGCGCCCGAGGGGCCACTCGGCCTCGTCGCCCAGCGATTCCTTGATTTCGTCGAGGCGCGCGCTGCGCTCGACGAGCCGTGCATAGGTGGGGTCCTTGGCTTGGAGCAGGGCCATCTCGCCCTGCATAGTCGTGTCGCCGTTGACCGCGCGGATGGTGTACGTGACCGAGTCGCGTTCGCCGCCGGCGTAGGCGTTGACCAGCAGGTCGAAGGGTTCGCCCGCACGAATCTCGTTCGGCGCGGTGATGCGCATCTGATGGTCCGGGTGGCGTCGCGCGGGGACGAAGCGCATCGAGTATGCGTTGCGATCGAAGCTGATGACGGTGTGCCCGTTGGGGCTGCCGTCGCGCATGGTGGCGTGCGGGATGCCGTCCTCGTCGGGGATGCCCCGCCACCACGACCCGCTCGTGGTGGGCGAGATCCAGTGATGGTGCCCGCCCGCGCCGGTGTAGCCCATCTCGGTGCCGAGATACGCGTGGCGCTGCACGTGCCAGTGCGCCGCGATGGAGAGGGTGTGCTCGCGCGTGGAGATCATCTGCATGAGCTCGCGCCGGCTCTCGCTGCCCGGGTCGAACTGGTCGCCGATGAGCGGGATGTGGAACATGAGGACGATGAGGTCTTCGAGCGGCGTCGTCTCGATGACGTTGCGGGCGAACTCGAGGGTCTCCTCGCTGAACTCGCCGTGGTAGTTGCCGATGTCGTTGCCGCCGTTGTAGCGGACGTTGTCGAGCACGATGAACGTGACGTGCGCGTAGCGAAAGGCGTGGTCGGTGGGCCCGTAGACGCGGTGCCACGTCTCGTCGGAGAGCTCATCGCCCGCGACGTCGAAGTTCAGGTCGTGGTTCCCGATGACGTGACGCCACGGGATGCCGAGCGCGGAGACCGCCTGGTTGTAGGGTTCGAAGAGGTCGAGATCGTCGCCCACGATGTCGCCCATCGAGACGCCGAACGCGGCGTCGGTGCCGATCAGCGGGTCGATGATGTCGCGCGCGAAGTGGTCCACCTGCTCAATCGAATAGGGCTGCGGGTCGCCGAAGACGATGATGTCGAAGGCGTCCGGCTCGGGCGCTTCGATGAGCGGGAACTCGATCGAGCGCGGCAACTCGCCCGTCGGCGCGACGCCCGCGTACGCCAGCGACTCGGGCGAGCCCTTGGGCTTGTGCACATAGAAGAACTGCGGCTGGTTCAGCTCGTTCAGCGGGAAGCGGTACCCGCGCGGTTTGATCACGCTGATGATGTCGTCGCGGTCCACCGGCAGGCGGAACCCGCCGTCGCGCCGCGTGCGGACGACGTCGCGACCGTTCGTCACCTGGACGCCCTCGATCCCGCGCTCCGAGCGGTCGAGTTCGCCGTTGCCGTTTTCGTCTCTGAAGACCCGGCCCGCGGCGGTCTTGTACTCGAACTTCAGCCCGGGGCTCGCGCCGGGGTACTCGCTCGCGGGCGGCGCGTCCTGTCCCGGTGCGCCGGCGGCGAGGGTCAGGGCGGCGATCAGGCCGATCACGGCGTGCTGCATCATCGTGGGTCTCCCGTCTGGTCCGCCAGAATCTACGGCGACGGCGCAAAGAACGTGTGAGCGTGCCCGCAACCCCGGGGCTAGGGTGCGGAACAAGGGGGGTGAGACCCCGAGGAGTGACCGACATGCTTCGACCCGTTGTTGCCTCGCTGATGCTGCTCGTGCTCGCCGTGACCGGCGTGTCGATCGCCGCGCTGCAGGAGGAGGGCGCCCAGGCGATCGACCCCGCGCCCCCGGTCCCGCGGGAGGATGTCTTCTTCACGGGCGAGGTGCTCGCGCCGAGCGGGAACGTGATCGAGTTCTCGGTCCTCTTCATGCCGCGCGGCGAAACGGAGTGGGACGGTGCGCTGACCATCGGCGCGCAGGGCATCATCGACGAGCCCGTGCACGTCGAGACGTTCGACCAGCAGATCCTCCAGTTCCGCTGGGAGCCCAACTCGCTGCACGAGTCCCAGTTCCCCGTGTGGCTTGTGCGCTTCACCGAGGTTGACGCGTCCGGCCTGCCGTCCAAGGCAGAGGGCAAGTTCGTGCAGAGCGGGAACGTGATCGACCTCACGATGCAGCGTCGCAACGCGCCCGTCGGCGGGCAGCGACTCCGCCCGCAGCACCCGGTCGCGCCCTACCCCTACCAGGTCGAGGACGTCGTCTTCGAGAGCGAAGAAACCGGCGTCTTCCTCAGCGGCACGCTCACCATCCCCGAGGGCGAGGGCCCCTTCCCCGCGATGTTCCTCGTCAGCGGCTCGGGGCCGCAGGACCGCGACAGCCTCATCTTCGGGCACCGCCCCTTCCTCGTCTGGGCCGACGAGTGGACGCGGCGCGGCATCGCGGTGCTCCGCTACGACGACCGCGGGCACGGACGTTCCCAGGGCGACCTGCGCACCGCGACGACGTTCTCCTTCGCGCGCGACGCCGTCGGCGCGCACCGCTTCCTCGCGCAGCGCCCCGAGGTGGACGCGTCTCGCATCGGCGTCTTCGGGCACTCGGAGGGCGCGATCGTCGCCGCCTTCCTGCAGGGTCGCGTCGAGTCGGCGTGCTACGTCCTCGCCTGCGGGCCGGCGGTCAGCGGGCTCGACGTCAGCGCGCTCCAGGCGACCGACATCCACCGGCGCAACAACATGCCCGACGAGATCGTCGATGACTTCGACCAGAAGAACCGAGCCGCCCTGCGCGCCGCGCGCGACAGCGCCCCGCGTGAAGAGCTCGTGCAGTACATGATCGACGCGCTCGATGTGGTCATGTCCCCGGACCTCCCCGAGCGCGAGACCGCCCTGCAAGACGCCGCCCAGCTGCACGCGAACCAGCTCGCCATCCCCTGGGTCCGCACGTGGCTCAACCTCGATCCCACCACCGCCTACACGAGGCTCGACGCGCCCACGCTCGCCATCTTCGGCGAGCTCGACACCCAGGTCCCGCCCGAGCACAACCTCGTCGCGATGCGCACGGCGCTCCGCGACGCCCCCGCCGACGACACCACCGTCGAGGTCTTCCCGCAGCTCAACCACCTGCTCCAGCCCGCCGAATCCGGCAAGGTCGATGAGTACCTCGATATCGAGACGACTATCGACCCCGACGCGATCGAGTTCGTCTCCGCTTGGATCGCCCAGCGCCTCGCCGCCACGCCCGAGTAGCGCGATCGACCGATTCCCGGACCCTCGGCACTCGCCCGCTCGTCACGAAGCGCACCACGCGTCCGCGCCATCCGTTCCCGCCGCTCCCCAAGGGCGAATGTGCATCCGATTCTCCATGCGATGCGTCGGCGCGTTTCACAACCCGCATGCCTCGCCGCGCTCGTGTGCCTCGTGCTCGGATGCGGCGCGGGCCCCGTCGCCTGCGGCAACGCGAGCGACGCCCACGGCGCCAGCAGCGCCGATCCGCGCGCGAGCGACCGCGTTGTCGGGCGATGGCGCGTCCGCACCGCGGGCAGCACCGGCATGCTGCGCCTCGAGCTCGAACCCTGCGGTGCGTTCGTCTACACCAACACCGAAGGGCTCCACAACAAGGGCATGACCAAGCGCGGCGAATGGCGACGCGAGGGCAACCGCATCAAGCTCTTCCCGTCTGTCAACGGGCAGCCGCTGCCCTTCCCCTTCCTCACGCTCATCGAAGCGCGACCCGGGCGGGTGCTTGCCCCCAAGGACGACCAGCTCGCCGGGCGCGAGTTCGTTCGCGGCTGACGCGCGTCAGAACACGAGCCCTTCCAGCGAACCCAGCCCGATCGGCTCTTTCGTGAAGAAGGGCTCTGCGCTGCGTGCGCCGATGCGCGTCCCGAAGTACGTCATCGACGCGCCGAACAGCTCCGCCGCGGACCGGCGCACCGAGCCCGACGCGCCGGGCAGCCCACGGTTCGGCGCGTGCTCGTCGGCCTGCTGCGTCGGCAGCACGAACTGCGTGTGGTACGCCTCGATCGCGTCGATCTTCTTCTGCTCGTACCCCGTGACATCGATGCAGAACGTCGGGTTCGCCACCCAGCGCAGGTGCGTCGCGTAGTAGTAGAAGAGCCACTTCGGGTACGTGCGCGCTCCCGGGAGGTTCGCCTTGCTGAGTTTCGCGTCGAAGCGCGCGTCCTCCACGATGCGCGTCGTCGCGCGGTGGTCTGGGTGCGCGTCTTCGAAGAAGGGGCAGAAGACGATCTCCGCGCGGTGCTCGCGGATCACGCCCGCGACCGCGCGCCGCGCCTCGATCGTGTGCTCGATCCACCTGTTCGGCGCCGCGCGCCCGCCCCATGCGCGCTCGCCGCCCTCGCCCCGGGCCTCGCCGGGCAGCTCGAGCATCACGCGGCGCACGCCGAGGACTTCCGCGGCTTTCTTCGCTTCCTGCTCGCGCGTCGCGGGGTCGCCCAGCGGCGTGGGTTCACCGTTGGTCATGTCCAGCAGCAGCACGTCGTGCCCCTGGTCGACGAGCTTCGCGATTGTCGCGCCCATCCCCGCTTCCTGATCGTCCGGGTGAGGCCCGACGACGAGTACGTTGGCCATATGCGTGCAACTCCGCCAATGTGAATTCGGATCGGTCTCTCGCGAGCGGAGCAGCGTACGGCGTCAGCGCGCGTTACCGCGCGAGGCTGTTCAGATACTCGACGATCTCGCGCACCTCTTGCCGATCCCGGTCCTCGCGCGTCCACGCGTGATCCAGCTCGTGCAGCCAGCGCACGAAACGCGCGCCCCGCGCGTCGTCAGGTCGCGAAACCGTCGGCAGCGCACGCAACGCCGCGCTCGTGCGCTCCCAGTCGTTCAGCGCGAGCGCCACCCCGACACCTTGCCCCTCCAGCGCGAAGTCCAGCGCGCGTTGCAGATGATCCGCTCCTGACAGGACCGAGAGCGCCCGCACCGCGCCCTCGGGCACGGACAGCGTCGGTTCGGTCGCAAGCGCCTCCGCGCGTGCAGACAGCGCGCGCATCAAACGATCAAAGATCTCCACGCGCGACAGCGGCGTGATCTGACCCTGACCCGGCACCGCCTCGCCCTCCAGCGTCCCGCTCTCGCTCAGGTCGCCCCACCAGCGCAGCCACGCCCGCTCCAACTGGTCGAACGAGCGGGCGAGCCGGCGCGTCAGGTTGCTCGGCGGCTCGCGCAAGCGCAGCGCGTTGGCGTCGAGCGACGCGATCGCATCGCGGATCCCTTCCAGCCTCGAGCGCTCGCCCACGAATCGGCGCAGCAACGCCATGCCCTTCGCGCGTTCGTCTTCGTCGCGTTCCTCGATGAGGTCCACCACGCGCCTGATCGCGTCGTGTGCCGCACGGCCTTCGACGCCCCGGTTCAAGCACCACGCGAGCGCCTCGTCCACCGCGATGTACGTGACGAGGTCCTCGACCGCCGACTGGTGACGCAGCACGAGCGCGACCATCGCCGGCGTGCGGATGGAATCCGGGTTTTCGATGAGCGTCGGCAGCGCCGCGAGCGCGTCGCGCTCGACCTCCGCCTGCGTGCGCACGAGCAGGCGGTACGTCGCGCGCTTGAGGCGCGTCACTTCGCGCAGCTCGGGCAAACGCCGGCGCTCGGCGATCGGCTCGAGGATCGTCAGCGTGTGCTCGACCGCGCGCTCGACGCGGTCGTCCTGCTCGGCCCACAGCTCGACGAGTCGCGTCACCGCCGCGCGCATCGGCTCGGGGTCGAAGCGCTCGATCCCGCCGGCGCCGCGCGGGTTGGCGGCTTCGCGGGCTTCGATCTCTGAGGCCAGCTCGAGGATGGAGAGATCGAGTGCGCGCGGGAGCCTCTCGTCTGGCGGTGGGAAGCGTCCCCAATTAACGCGAAATTGATACATCTTGCCGGCTTTCTTCAGTGGCTCGGCGAGCTCTGTCGGCAGCCATGTCAAGCGATCAACAACCCCGCCGTACCGAGTGGATGGGTGCTTCTCAAGGTTGATTACGGGTTGCGATGATGGGCGTTCGGCATGCGCCAAGAGTCGTAGTGAAGTCAGAGCACTCCTGAGTCTGCGGGGATCGGTATGTGCTTGGGCGTCGAGTTCGATCGCCGCTTTGCGCAGCTGTGCAAGATCGAACCGTGAGAGCAGAACTGGGCCGCCTTCGTTGCGTGCAAGCCGTCCGATCCCCTCATCAAACCACGAAATCGAAGACGCGAGCCCGAGTCCCTGCCCGACACCAACCAATCCGACTTCGTTGTCAACCGGCGTGTTCAACAACCGCTGCGCCGCGCGTCGCACTTCGAGCATGGCTTCCTGCGCGAGCACCTGCACGCGCTCCGCGCCGGCATCGTTCATCGCCTCGATCACGCGGTTCAAGCCGGCGATCTCCTCGTTGAGCCGCTCATCGTGCGCGCGCAGTACGCTGCGGTCGCCCAGTTCTGGCTCCGGCACGCCGTCAAGATTCAGCCGCTGTCCGAACGCGCTACACGCCAACAGCAGGGGGGCGGCCAATGCTGCCCATCGCCGCCAGCGCGTGGTCGTCATCGCGCATGCGCTCGCGCGCGCCCTCGGCGGTCGGACGATCGGTGTGCGCGCACTCTTCGTACGCGTGTTCGAGCGCCGCGACCATCGCGAGATGATCGAAGCGGCGGGCGCACAACTCGCGCCCGCGCTGCGCCATGGCGCGCGCGCTGTCTCGGTTGTCGAGCGTTTCCGTGATGGCTCTTCGCAGCCCATCCAGGTCTCCGACTGCGACGAGACGCCCCGTCTCGCCCTCGATGCACGCCTCGCGCGTGCCGTCCACATCGTGCGCCACGACGGGCGTCCCGCTCAGCAGCGCCTGCGGAACGGTACGCGGCAATCCCTCGCGGTACGAGGGATGCACGAGCACGTCCATGGTTCGCATCATCGCCGGGATCCGCGACGGATCGAGCAGGCCCGTGGTGACCACGCGGTCCGAGAGCCCCATCTCCGCGACGCGCGCGAGCAGGCGCTCGCGCCACCAGCCGTCGCCGACCCAGAGCAGGCGCCAGTCGGTCCGCTGCGCAAGCGTTTCGCCCAGCGCGTCGAGCAGGTCGTCGTGCCCCTTGTGCTCGGCGAGCCTCGCGACGGTGCCGATGACGCGGTGCGAGTCGTCGAAGCCCAGAGCGGCGCGTTCGTGCGCACGATCGATGTCGGCGTGGAGGAACGTCTCCGTCTCCATACCGCTGTAGACGGTGGCGTACTGCGATGTGCGTCCGATCTTCTTGCCGAGGTACGTCGTGCTCATCGCGTCGGCGACGGTGACGATCATGTGGCACCTCGCGGCGGCGAGTTTCTCGGAGAGCACGTAGATCGTGTTCTTGATGCTGGATTCGTAGGGATGGAAGGGCGGGCCGTGGACGGTGTGCACGACGCCGACGCGACCGCTGCCGGGCGCACGCGTGCCGCCGATCTTCCACGCGGCGAGCCTCCCGAGCACGCCGGCTTTGGACGAGTGCGTATGCACGATGTCGGGCTTGAGATCGCCGATGAGCGCTTCGAGTTGCTTGAGGCAGCGGAGTTCTTTCGCGGGGTCGATCTCGCGGACCATGTCAGGGATCACGTGGCTGGTGATGGCGCGTCCGTCGTCGGCGCGGAAGGACTCGACGCGCTGCGCGAGCGAGCCCTCGGGGCCGTAGATGGGGCCGTAGGCGAGGTGGACCTCGTGCCCGCGCCGCGCCTGACCCTCGCAGGAGAGGATGGTGTTCTCCTGCGAGCCGCCGAGGATGAGGCGGGTGGAGATGTGCAGGATCTTCACGCGGGATCCTCCGTGGTGGGGCGCTCGGGGTCTTCGGGGTATCGCATCCACATGAGGCAGAGCCCGTGCGGTGCGAGCGTGGGTCCGGCGTGCGCGCGGTCGCGTGATTCGAGCGCGTGCGCGATGTCGCTGGAATCCATGCGTCCGCGCCCGACCTCGAGCAGCGTGCCCGCGATGATGCGGACCATGTTGTAGAGGAAGCCGTCGCCCGAGACGTCGAGGTGTACGCGCCGCCCGTCGCGCGTGACGGCGCAGTCGTGGATCGTGCGCACGGTGGATTCTCGCCCGTGGCTCGCGGCGGCGAAGGCCTCGAAGTCGTGCGTGCCGACGAGGGCGCGAGCGCCGCCCTGCATGCGATCGATGTCGAGCGGATAGCGCACGTGGTACGCGCGCATGCGATCGAAGAGCGGGCGCTGTTCGCCGATGTCGAACGTGTATCGATAGCCCTTGCTGACGCAGTCGGTGACGGGTTCGAAGTCGCCGCGCGTGCGCACGACGCGTGTCACCAGCACGTCACCCGGCAGACGCGCGTTGATCGCGAGCGCGAGGCGTTCGTCGGGCGGGCGCGGTGTGTCGTGCGCGCACGTGAACGCGCCGGTCTGCGCGAGCGCGTGCACGCCCGCATCGGTGCGGCTCGCGCCCTGCAGGTTGACGTGTTCTCGGACGACGTGGCGCACGGCTTGCTCGACTACGTGCTGCACGGTGCGCACGACGGTGCGACCGGCGTCATCGGTTTCGAGGGCAGGATTGCCGACGATTGTCGCGGGTTCCTGCTTTTGCCACCCGTGGAAGCCTGTGCCGTCGTATGCGATCGTGAGGCGGTAGCGAGCGGTCGCCGAAGGTTGTGAATCGCTCGGGTGCAAGGTCTGAGAATCCTGCGGCGTGGTGCTGCGGAAAGGCATGCCATCAGAAAAAGGTCATGCACGGGAACCGCGGGCGTGTAAGCATCGAACAGTACCGCAGATGCAGTTGGAAGTGACGCTCGCTTCCGACCGGCAACCGAGAAGGCGACGCGGAGACGCGGGACCGACTCGGGCGCACGTCGGAACCCGAGGGTCCGCCGGCCCTGCCCTCAGCCGCCCGCGCGTCGAGCAATCGACGCAACGAACGCTGGCCGGTGACACAAGACGGTGCGGTACGGATCGGAAAAGGACGACCCGAGACCGGCGACGAAGTGAGCACAGATCCGGCGCGAGACGCCGGGGAGTCGCACGTCTCTCACAGAAGATCCGTCACCCGATGGGCGGGGAATCCTCCCCGAACGGAAGAGGTCCGCGTGCACGTGGCGCGGAGCGTTCGCGAGCGATTCGCGCAAGGCGATCGGTGCGCACGAAGGTGCATCGATCGATTGGAGAAGGACCGCTTCTTTCTGTCGCCCGGGCGTTGTGTGTCGTTCGGTCGGCGGTTTCCAGGGGCCTCGTCGTCGGCAGCGGCGGGCCCCGATCAGAGGGTTCTCGGCCGCCGCGGGCACTCCGGCTCGCCCGTGGCGGCGTTTGAAAAGGCTGTTGTGCTCGTCGGGGTTGCGTTTGCGCCCCGGCGGGTTTTCTCTGACAGGCACGGGCCCACTCGAAAGAGAGCCCGTGCCTTTCCGGAGCGGCGCACAGACGCTCCCATCGGTTCGGTTTCCTCCCTTGCCCGGCGTCACCCGCGGGCAACACTCCCCCCCGCTGGACACGGGAGAGAGGTGGTCGGCACGCACCGCGTGCCGAGGCGAGTCCACGCGGCGGATGCCCGGGCCCGGCGACACACGCCGGACTCGGGATTGAGAGATGTGTGCTTCACGACCCGTCGGCCTCTGTGACCGCCCGGAGGGGCGTTGACAGAGGGAAGTGGGTAGGGGGAAGAAGCGAGCACGCGCAAGCACGGGCGTGGCGTTCGGGAGCGCCACGCCCCGCTCGCGTTTTGGGAGTGGTGTCGGCTTCTCCAACCTCCACGGCGAGCATGTATATGGCCCGGCTCGCACGGTGCCGGTGCCACACGAGAAAAAGAAGACCCCTCATCAACGCCTGCGTGTTTGCAGACACCTCCCCGCACGCGAGGAGAAGGAGCCAAGAACACGACGCGCCTTCGGCGCATCGTGGCACCGGGTCACTCTTTGCCGGCGTTCAACCGAACGGCTTGTTCGCCTTCTGCGGATCAAACCGTGGCACCCAGATCACTCCGCATCGTGGAACCTGATCTGCCAAACCCCAGGCCCCAGATCCCGAACCCAAACTCTCTCCGCGTCTCCGCGGTCTCTGTGCGCTCTGTGGTTGATCTGTCTTGTTATGAGCCGAAGAGCGTCGTCTGCGCCATCATGCCCTGCTCTTCGAAGTAGGTCATCGCGTCATCGACGGAGTCGAAGATCTTTGTCGCGGTCTCCGTGATGAACGGCGACGGGTGCTTCTTGGGTTTCCAGACGACGTACACCTCTTTGGTGTGTTCCCAGGCGTGCTGGAGCTCGCGTTCGACGCCGGAGGAGAGGCCGGGGATGTCCTTGCCGTGCGCGCCGGGGAGTTCTGGGATGTACGACACGATCATGTCGGACTGATCGATGAGCTTGAAGTCGCGCATGTAGATCTGCCCGTCGATGTCTCCCGCGATGTCCACGATTTCGCGCACGGTGAACTTGAGCCGGGGCCCGGTCGCGGCGGCGCCGAAGGCGTGCGGCTGGAAGTCGAGCGTGTCGCGCCCTTCGCGCGCGGCGGCGAGCGCCTGCTCGAGCAGCATCTTCTCGTCAACGTCCGCCGGGTCGAAGGCGATGAAGTGGTCGGCGAGCTTGGCGCGGAAGGCGTTGATCTCGGCGAGCACGTCGGGCATGTCCACCACGTGGCTCATGGGGAACGACGGGTAGACCTTCTTCATTTCGGGGTGGCAGACGAGGCGATACATCGTGCGGACGGTGTCGTCGTGTCGCCCACGCGAAAGGATGTAGAAGGGCTTGTGGAAGGCGTTGGCGAGGATTTCGGTGGCGAGGATTTCTTCTTCGCGCCAGACCATGCAGTCTTTGAGCGAGGCGTCGATGTCGTGCTCTTCGTGCAGTCGGTGGTGGACCATCTCGACGTTGTCCACGAGGCAGACGTAGAGGTCGGCGTCGAGGCGCTGGACCTGATCGAAGTCGAAGGCCGCGAAGAGCCCGTGACGCCATCGGAAGGTGGCGTGGGTGTTGATGATCGCGTTCTTGTGCTCGGTCGCCTCGCTGATGATGTCCTTGAAGGCGGCGCGCCGGAGCGAGTTGAGGCGGCTGAGGGGGAGGTCGAGGATGCGTCCGGCGCGGACGTCGCGCGCCTCGGCGTACATGATGTCGCCGACGTTGAAGAGCTTGATGCTGTCGCCCGCCTCGCCCGCCGCATCGACGGTGCGCTGCAGGTAGTCCTTCTTGTCCATCCCGACCTGACCGGTGACGAGGGCGCGCATCGGTGTGCTCCGTTGTTGCTCTGCTGTGGGACCCGCGCGCGAGTATATGAGCGCCCGCGCGATCCACCGCGCGCGATGTTCGGAAGAACAAGACCCGAACGTGCATCAGCGCGCGCGGTACGGCTCGAGCAGCGCGCGGGGGGCTTGTTCGATCACCTCGGCGTCCGGCGGCGAGCCAACGGTCGAGAGCGCGCCATGCTGCAGGAACACGAGCGACCACGCGAGGCGCTCCACCGGCGCCTCGCCGGAAAGATCGCCCGCGTCGATCGCCGCGCGCAGCGCGTGCGCGTAGGCGGCGTGCAGTCGATCGCGCACGATGGCGGCGCGTTGGGCGGTTTCGGGGTCGCGCGGCGCGAGTTCGACGCCGCAGCGGTAGATGAGGCAGGGCGGCTCGTCGGTGGCACTGGCGTGGAGGCCCCGCGCCGTGCGCTCGAAGATCTGGTCGATCGCGTCGAGCCCGCCTTCGCCTTCGAGGACCGCGACGCTGGCGCTGACGTTGCGATCGAGGTAGCGGTCGAGGGCCTTGACGTAGAGCTCGTGCTTGTCGCCGAAGGCCTGGTACATGCTCGCTCGGCTGATGCCCATGGCCTCGGTGAGCGATTCGACACTGGCGCCGTCGTACCCGCGCAGGCGGAAGATCTCGATCGCGGCGTCGAGTGCGGAATCGGGATCGAAGCAGCGCGGGCGTCCGATGAGGGCCTCCGGGAGCATTGTTGGCGTTCGGGTGAACGCGCGAGCGGGTGCGGATATGCTCGGCACGTCCCCAACTTCTGCGAGGAACCGTCACATGAGCGTGCTGATCGACGCCGACACCAAGGTCATCTGCCAGGGCATCACCGGGTCGTTCGGGGCCCTGCACACCCGCGGGTGCCTCCATTATGGGACGAAGATGGCCGGCGGCGTCACCCCGGGCAAGGGCGGGACCAAAGACGACAACGGCCTGCCCATCTTCGACACCGTGCGTCAGGCGGTCGAGGCGACCGGCGCGAGCGCGACGATGATCTTCGTCCCTCCGGCCTTCACGGGCGACGCGATCCTTGAGGCGCTCGACGCCGACCAGAAGGTCGTGATCGCGGTGACCGAGGGCGTGCCCGTCAACGACATGGTGCAGGTGCGGGCGGTGCTCGACGAGCGGAACAAGGGCGCGCACCTCGCGAGCCAGCAGTACCTGGTGGGCCCGAACTGCCCGGGCGTCATCACGCCGGGCCCGAAGACGGGATCGGGCGAGTCGGCGAGCGATCCGTACACCAACGCGGGGTGCAAGATCGGGATCATGCCGGGATACATCAACACGCACCTGAGCGAGTCGAAGCTGGGCAAGGCGGTGGGCATCGTCAGCCGCTCGGGCACGCTGACGTATGAGGCTGTGTGGCAGACGTCGAACCTCGGGCTCGCGCAGTCCACGTGCATCGGTATCGGGGGCGATCCGGTCCGCGGGCTCGGGTTCATCGACAGCCTTGCACTGTTTCAGGAAGACCCGGAGACCGAAGCGATTCTTATGATCGGAGAGATCGGCGGCACCGACGAAGAGGCCGCGGCGCAGTGGGCCAAAGACCACGTCACCAAGCCGATAGCGGCGTTTATCGCCGGGCGCACCGCGCCGCCCGGCAAGCGGATGGGGCACGCCGGCGCGATCATCAGCGGCGGCGAGGGCGACGCCGAGAGCAAGATCAAGGTGCTGCGCGCGTGCGGCGTGGAGGTCGCCGAGACCCCCGCCGACATGGGCGGCGCGATGATGCGCGCCATGAAGCTCTCGTGAGCGTGCGCACGCTCCTGTGCGTCGCGTTGAGCGGGCTCGCGCTCGCCGCCTGCAAGACGCAGCGCTATTCGATCGAGAACGATCCCGATCGGTTCCTGATCACGTCGGGGACGCTCGCGCCGCCGCCGACGTTCGAGCTCGACGAGCGTGGCGGGAAGGTGGTCGCGGTTGTTGTGCTTCCGAACCCCGGCTGGGACGCGCGCCTGGAAGGCACGCGTCGCTCGGGCATCGTGCAGGACGTCATCATCACGGCGGTGCGCCCGAACCCCGATGAGATGCACCCGCAGGTGCTTGCACAGAAAACGTTTCGGACCGACCTGACCGCCAGCCGCACCACGCTGGTGTACGCGCGGGTGCTCGACTTCGATGACCCGGGCGTCGATCGCGCGTTCCGCGGCGCGCCGATCCGCCGGCAGCCCGACGGCACGCGCTAGCGCGGCTATCGGAAGCGCTGCGCGTCGCGTTGCAGTGCGCGTTTGACGGGCGGGATCGTGCACTGCTCGATGAGCTGCGCGTACATGCTGCGGACGCTCTCGATACCGAACACACGCCGCAGCGCCGGCGCGAGGATTTTGGCGTCTTCCGCGGCGGACCACCCGCGCGTGTGCTCGCGCAGGCGGACGAGCAGGTCGGCGTCGGTCGTGGCGTTGAGGCGCGCCCGCGCGACGTTCCACGCGAGGTCGCGCAGCAGCGGATCACCCGCGCGATCGCCGGGCAGCGCGGTCCACAGGTCGAGCAGCAGGTCGTCGCGCGATCGTTCGAAGGCGAGCAGCATCGCCGATTCGAGAAGCTGTGTTGTGGGGCGGGCCTCGGCGTCCGGATCGTCCTTCTCGGCGAGCAGCGCCTCGACAACGCGGAGCGCATCGTCCGATCGGTCGAGCATGCGGAGCAGCCAGACGCCCTCGTCCATGCGGCGCGCGCGGAGCGCCTCGTGCATGCGCTGCTCGAGCGTCTGCGCGCCCTCGACGGGCGATTCGCCCTCGGGCACCTGGTCGCCGAAGGCGAGGCGGTCTTCCGTGCGGATGTCGGGGCCCAGTGTGATGAGCGGGTCGGCGAGGACGTTGATCTTCCAGACCTCGGCGTTGTCATAGCGCACCGCGGCGCCGACGGGCACGCTCGTGCGCAGGCGTCCGAAGATCGCGCCGATCGGCTGGAAAGCCGACAGGAAGGGCTCGTGCACGGAGCCGACAAAGGCGTACGCGCCGCTCGCGAAGAAGCGCCCGGCGATGCTCTCGGGGTCGGCTGGGCGCTGCGCCGCGAACGAGTGGATGAAGTGGACGAACGCGGGCTCGCGCAGCGGCGTGATGTCGCCGGCGAAGGCGCGGCCGGGGTCGAGGTCGAAGAACTCGGCGCGCCCGCTGGAGTTGACGTGCACGAAGTCCGCACGGATACCCCGACGCGCAAGCGAGCGCCACCCGCGGACCCCGCCGTTGGGCGAGGCCTCGGCAACGACGTCGCGCGGCGAGCGGGCGAAGAGCTGCGACGCGCGCCGGATGTCGTACGCCGGCGCCCGGCCCGGCTCGTACCCGTCGAAGAAGAGCAGGTCGTCCGGATGGCAGAAGAGCCCGGCCATCGCGCGGTACGCGGATTGCGCCTCGTTGCCGAAGATGAGCCCGGCGACGGCGAAGCGCTCACCGTCCTCGTGGCGACCAACGCGATCCGTCACGGCGAGGTGCGTGTGCTCCGGGTGCGCGTAGCGCGTCGGCATGTTGACGCAGAGGATGAGCGCGTCGAGGTCGTCGCCCAGTGTCTCCCACGACCACCCCGACTGCTCGAAAACGCTCGCGACGGTGCCCGCGAAACGCTCCATCGCGTCGCCCGCGAGCACGCCGTTGACGGCGCGCGGCTCGGTGTTGATCCAGACGAGTGGCGTGCCGCGGAAGTTGGCCAGCGCGAGCGCCGCGGGCCACGCCGAGTCGAGCGACGAGGTCATCGCGAGCCCGGGCGGGGTGAAGCCGAGGCGTCCCCAGAGTGCGCCGATGTCCTCGGTCGCCGTGGCGCCCCACGAGCTGGCGAATGCGAGGTCGCACGCGGCTTCGAGCTCGCGCCCCTCGACGGCAGAGGCCGCCGACGACCAGAAGAGGATGTCCGCCGGTTCGAACGAACGCGCGAAGCGGAGGATGTTCTCGCGCGCCTCGGGCGTGCCGTCGTCGATGAGCACCGGCCAGCGCCCCGCCGGTCGCCAACGACCGAGCTGCACGATGTACGACTGCGTATCGGGCACGATCACGAGCGTGTCGAGCACGCGCGTGCGATCGCGCAGGCTCTCGGCGCGCAGGCCCAGTCGCACCATCGCCGGCAGCGACGAGACGTCGATCTCCGCGGGCATCGAACGCGGCGCGTCGAACGTCCCGCGCGGCGGCAGCGCGGGCGCTTCACCTTCTTCGTCGCCCTCGTTCTGCGCAAAGACCGGCGCGGTCAGCAGCGATGCGAACAGGCACGCCAGCGGCACGATTCGGGTCATGTGCATGCCGCGATCCTACTCCGCGCGCCGAGCACGCCGCTCAGAACGGACGCTTCGTCGGGTTCACCACCACGTTGTCGCGTCCGAGCACCAGCAGGTCGGCCACCTCGACCGCATCGACGAACGACGAGCGCGCCCGCTCGACATCGAGCGCGTTCTGCGGCGCCTTGCCCGCTTCGAGGTGCTCCAGCGTGGGGATCGCGTCGCCCGTGACGACTGTTGTGTACCGCGCCTCGGCGACGAGCAGCCCGCACAGCCCGGGCGTGACGCCGGGCAGTGGGAAGAGCGTCACGTCGCGCGCGATCTCGTCCGGCGCGGCTTCGCAGCGCTGCAGCATCGCCACGTCGCGCTGGATCGCTTCGACCACGTCGTGATCGCCCGCGTCGTGCGCACGCCGGAGCGAGTGCGCCATCGGCACGCCGACGGACTCGCGCTCGGAGTCGCCGATCCACCACGTGGCGTGGGTGAAGGCGTCGAGCCCACGCCGGACGTCGGGGCGGAAGGAGGTGAGGAAGACGTGGGTGATGTCGTTGGGCGTCATGCCCATGCGCTCGGAGAGTCGCGCGGCGATGACGGGGCCCGGCAGGCCGGGATCGACGAGCACGCGCCGATTGGTGGAGGGATCGACGATGAGGCTGGTGGTGGCGTGCCCGGTGCGGACGGGCTCGCGCTCGCCGCGGAGCGGGTGGGCGTCAAGGCAGCCGATGGAGATCACGCGGAGTGTGGGCATCTAAGAATCGTCGCTCGTCAGATCGCTCAGCGCGGGCGGCGCTTCGGACTTTTTCTCGCGCAGGCGCTCGATCACGTTGGGCGGGCACATGCCGTCGAGCACGGTGAGGTCGCGCCCCATCGCGGTGATCTGGCGGATGAGCGAGCTCGACGTGTACGCGAAGTCGGGGCCCGCAACGACGAAGGCCGTCTCCAGCCCGGCGACCTGGCGGTTGGTCAGCGCCTGTTGCACCTCGGACTGGAGGTCGGAGAGGTTGCGGATGCCGCGGAGCAGGACGTGCGCGCCGACGCTGCTGGCGAAGTCCACGGTGAGCCCGCGGTACTCGGCGACCTCGACCTCGGCGAGTTCCGAGTCGCTCGGCTGCTGGTCGAGGTACTCACGGATCATCGCGACGCGCTCTTCGGGGCTGAAGAGGGTCTGCTTGCCGGGGTTGATGCCGACGCCGACGGTGAGGCGATTGAAGAGTCGGCGGCCGCGCTGGATCACGTCGAGGTGCCCGTAGGTGACGGGGTCGAAGGAGCCGGGGTAGATCGCGTGATGGACGCGGGTGCTTGGCATCCGCACGATCCTAACCGGTGCTCACACGAAAGCGGCTCTTGTTGGGTGCCACGGGTTGATTCGCCGAAGGCGGACAACCCGTGCGGTTCACCGTCAACAGCACGGCTTGGCCTCCGGGGCAAGCCGGGGCACCCGGCGGATGCGTCCAACTCCGTGGCGCTCGCTCACGCCTGGCGTTGGTAGAAGACCCACTCGGGGAACGGGTCCGGCGCGTACGTCCACGCCTTCGGGCCCTCGGCGAGTTCCTCGTCGGTGAGCAGGCAGCGGTCGAGCAGCGCGCACACGGTGGCTTCGTCGAGCTTCACGCCGATCATGACAATCTCCTGACGCCGGTCGCCGTAGGGCTCTTCCCACTTGGAGTCGATCCAGTCGCGTGACTCCGGGTCGTCGGGCCAGTTCTCAAGCGGCGCGACGGCCCACCAGCGCCCGGCGGGCTCGATGCGGAACGACCCGCCCGCCTGCGACCAGATCCCCGCGAAGTCGTGCTTCGTCGCAACCCAGCAGAAGCCCTTGGAACGCGTGGTGCGCAGCAGCCCGGCGCTCACCATCTCGTAGAGGCGGCGCGCATGAAACGGACGGCGCGCGCGGTAGACGAAGCTCGAGATGCCGTACTCCTCCGTTTCCGGCGTGTGCTCGTTGTTGAGCTCCTTGATCCACTGCGGCGAGGACATCGCCTGCGCCATGTCGAATCGGTCGGTCCCGATGATCTCGCGCAGGTCGATCTCGGCGTTGGTCGTGCGCACGATCTTCGCGTCTGCGTTGAGCGAACGGATCATCGCCTCGACCTGATTCAGTTCGTCTTCTTCGACGATGTCGCACTTGTTGACCAGGATCACGTCGGCGAACTCGACCTGATCGGTGAGCAGGTCGGCGATGGAGCGTTCGTCGTCTTCCGAGACGCCCATCTCGCGATCATTCAGATCTTCCGTGCCGCGGAAGTCTTTTCGGAAGTTGGATGCGTCTACAACGGTGACCATCGTGTCGAGCCGCGAGAGGTTCGCGAGCGAGCGCCCCTCTTCGTCTTCGAAAGTGAACGTCTGCGCGACGGGCAGCGGCTCGGAGATGCCGGTGGACTCGATGAGCAGGTAGTCGAACCGCTTCTCACGCGCGAGCCTGGAGACGGCTTTGAGCAGGTCGTCCCGCAGCGTGCAGCAGATGCAGCCGTTGGACATCTCGACCATCTCTTCTTCGACCCGGTCAAGGCTCGCGTCGCCCTGGCGGACGAGCTCGGCGTCGATGTTGATCTCGCTCATGTCGTTGACGATCACCGCGACGCGCAACCCCTCTCGGTTGCGAAGCACATGATTGAGGAGCGTG
>JBCDCB010000035.1:0-35144 GCA_039182735.1 Planctomycetota bacterium | reverse complement strand
GTGTTGTGGTCTGCGGCGTGCTCGGGGTGCTGGCGGGGCTGGTGCCCGCGTGGCAGGCGTCTCGCCGAGAGATCGCCGCGTGTTTCAGGATGGTGTGATCGTGCGACAGCTCCCGTTCCATTACGCGTTCCGGAACCTGGGTCGCAGCCGCGTGCGACTCGCGGCATCGCTGATCGGCTCGACGCTCGTCGTGCTGCTGGCGCTCGCGTCGGGCGGGTTCGTGCGAGGGATGCAGCGCACGCTCACAGAGCACAGCGGGCTGCACGAGAACGTCATGATCCTCGGCACCGGCAGTGAAGATGGTGTCGAACGATCGCAGATCGACGCGTCGGTCGAAGGCATCACCGCGGCGAGCATCCCGGGTCTGAAGGAACTCGCGGGCGTGATCTTCGTGTCGCCGGAGATCCATGCGGCGCTCCCCGTGCGCGAGTCTCGCGAGAGCGAGATCGAGCGCGCCGCCGTGATGCGTGGCGTGCGTGACGTGGCGCTGCTCGTACATCCCGAAGTCGAGATCGTCGAAGGGCGAGCGCCGCGGACTGGAGAGGACGAGTTGATGGTGGGTTCGCTCGCCGCGACCCGGCTCGATCTTCCGGACGGGCGGCTCGCGCTGGGGCAGACGCTGTGGTTCGACGATCGCGCGTGGACCATCGTGGGTCGATTCAGTGCGCCGACGACGGTGATGGACGCGGAGATCTGGCTTCCGCTGACAGACCTGCAGATCGCGACGAATCGCGAGGCGACGCTCTCATGCGTGATCGTGACGCTCGGCGATGCATCGTTCGCGGACGTCGATCTGTTCGCGAAGAGCCGGCTGGACCTTGAGGTCACCGCGATCCGAGAACGCGACTACTACGCATCAATCGCGGCGTTCTACGGGCCGATCCGCGCGATGATCGTGCTGACCGCGGCGCTCATCGCGACGGGCGGGGTGCTGGGCGGATTGAACACGACGTACGCGGCCTTCGCGGCGCGCGTGCGCGAAGTCGGAATGCTGCAGTCGCTCGGATACACCAAGCGCGCGATCGTGCTGAACCTGACGGAGGAATCAGTCTTCAGCGCTGCGTGCGGCGCGTTGATCGCGACGGCGATCGGGCTCGCGCTGCTCGACGGGATCGCCGTGCGGTTCTCGATGGGCGCGTTCGCGCTGACGCTCGACGCACCGGTTGTTCTCACGGGCCTGCTCGCGGGGCTCGGCGTGGGGGTGATCGGCGCGATCCCGCCCACCATCCGCTGCCTCCGCTTACCGATCGCGGAGTCGCTCAAGTCACACTGAATTGCTCGCACACACCGTTCACACACACGAAGGGAACGAGATGAATCCAAAAACACTCACTATCGCGCTCGTTGGATTGATTGCGGGCGTTGGAATCGCCGTTGTGACGCTGTCCAGCGGTCCCGGTGCGCAGACGGCGCCTGTTCCTCTGGCGGCGTGGATGCTCACGAATGCGCCCTCCGACGCGATCGGCGTCAGGTCGGCGAAAGGCTCCGCGCAGCCGGGCGAGACGATCGCGCTGCGCGGGAAGATCGGCGGCCGTATCGAGCCGATGTCCAGCGGCAGCCCGGTCTTCACGATCGTGGATCTTGCCATCGAAGACTGCACGCAAAAAATGGACGACAACTGCCCGACGCCGTGGGATTACTGCTGCACGCCGACCGAGATCATCACCGCGAACAGCGCGACGGTGCATTTGATAGACGCTTCGGGGAACGCGTCATCTACCGATCCGATCGCGGGCGGCCTGCAACCGCTCGACGAGGTGATCGTGGTCGGCACTATCGGCCCGAGACCCAGCGAGCAGGTGCTGACCGTGAAGGCCACGGGGGTGTACCGAGCGAACGCGGGCGGCTGACTACTTGACGAGCCGCGTGCGCTCAAACGCGCTGCGCCAGCCGAACCAGAAGGCTCGCTGCGCGGGCAGGCGTTCGAGCGTCGCGCCGGTGGACTCGTTGGTCAGCAGCGATTCCGTCAGCGTCCAGCGCGTGCCATCGGCGTCGGTGGCGGTCGCACGGCCGTCGTACCCGACGAAGGTGACGCCGGGCGACGCGTACACGCGGTTCGCGCCGGACGGGTCGGTGAGCACCACGAAGCGGAGGCCGGCGAGTTCGTCGTGATGCACCGGGTGTGCGCGCAGAAATGCTTCGTGGATGGCGAGCGTGTCTTGCGTGTGATCGAGCGTGATGCCGAGGACTTCGTCTTTGTTGCGCAGGCGATCGTCGCGCTTCGGGACGGTGAACATGAGCGCATCGGTCGCGAAGTAGTCGCGGTACGCGGCACCCTCGCGGTAGTCCCGGCGGTGGCCGGTGTCGATGGAGAGGACCGTCGTGCCCGGATGGCGACGTTTCCACGCGCCCCAGGTGGTTGTCACCACCGCACGGCGCGGCAGCGCGATGGGCGGGTGGGCGTCAACAAGCTGTCCCACAACGGGCTCGCCCGTGAGGGTATTCCAGAGCGAATGCGTGGCGCGGTCGTACATGAGTTTGTTCGAGCGATAGAGGAACCCGCTGGTGCCGAGTTCGTGCGCGACGCCACGCACCGCGGATTCGTAGAGGATGACGGTGCCGCAGAGCGTGCAGTACACGCCGGCGACGGGGACACCGCCGACGGTGTCGGTGAACATCTCGTGCCACGCGAGGATGCGTTTGGGATAGGCGCGAGCGTCGCCGTTGACCTCGATGGCGAAGACGGTGTCGGAATCGTCGAGGTAATCGGCGTCGTTGGCTTCGATCATGACGGGGTTGCGGAGGGGCGGGATGCCGTCCTGGCGCACGCCGCCCCAGCGGACTTCGTCGAGGCGGATGCGCGTGGGGCGGTCCGGATCGAAGTACCGGGCGAAGGCGGGATCGATAACGCGGTAGAGATCGCGTTTGAACCGTGCGTAGCGCGAGTGCGGGGTGTACCGAAGCGACCAGAGGTGGCGGTACCACGCGTCGGTATCGACCCCGAAGACGCCGGGGTACTCGCGTCGCAACAGGTCGAGAATCGGCACGCGTCGATCGGTCGCGCGCGACCCGGCGAGGTGCAGCGTCTCGAGCGCCATTGGAAGTGATGCGTTGCTCCACGTTGCCTCGATGATTTCGAGGGACTCCGGTGACGCGTTCGCCAGCCAGTCCAGAAACGCGTCAGGCACCTCGTCGGCGTGCGCGGATGCTGTCGCGGTGTCTTGCCCCGATGCTCGGATGCCTGCGCCGTGTTCAGAGCCGCACGCGCTGCATGCGCTGACGAGCAGAAGAGCGGCGAGCGCGCGGATCATGCGTGGGGCTCCGGTCGGGTTCACGGCGGGTGAACCGCGCTCTGCGAGCGTTTATGCGCGCGGATCAGCGGGCCATCGCCTTGGAAGCGATATCGCGCCGGAGCGTCTTGCCGCGGAAGTCGATGAGGTCGGCGGCCTGATAAGCCCGCTCGCGGGCCTGTTCGAGCGATTCGCCGGTGCCGACGACGTTGAGCACGCGCCCGCCCGCGGTCACGACTTGTTTGTCGATGACCTTCGTGCCGGCGTGGAAGACGTGTACGCCGGGGACCTCGGCGGCTTCCGCGAGCCCGTTGATGGGCATCTTCGTGTGGTACTCGCCGGGATACCCCTCGCTCGCGAGCACGACGCAGCACGCGTGGGTGCGCGCGTTGAACCCGAAGTCGGCTTCGTGCAGACGCCCCGTCGCGGTCGCGTGGAGCAGCTCGGCGAAGTCGCCGGTGAGTCGCGGCATGAGCACCTGGCACTCGGGATCGCCGAAGCGGACGTTGTACTCGAGCAGCTTCGGTCCCGCGGGTGTGAGCATGAGACCGGCGTACAGGACGCCTCGGAACTCGATGTTCTCGCGGCGGAGCGCGTCGATCGTCGGGACGATGATCTCGCGTTCGACGGTTTGCATGGTCGCGCGGTCGATCATGTCGGCAGGGCAGTAGGCGCCCATGCCGCCGGTGTTGGGTCCGGTATCGCCCTCGCCCAGGCGCTTGTGGTCCTGGCAGAGATCGAGGATCGCGATGCTGCGTCCGTCCACGAGCGCAAAGACAGAGACCTCTTCGCCCTTGAGACGCTCTTCGACGATGACACGTTTGCCGGCGTCGCCGAAGGCGTTGTCCACCATGATGCGCTGGATCGCGTCCTCGGCCTGTTTGCGCTCATCGCAGACAAAGACGCCCTTGCCGGCGGCGAGGCCCGCGGCCTTGACCACGACGGGCTCCTCGCGTGAATCGATATAGGCGCGAGCGCGATCGGCGTTTTCAAAGATGCGCCCGTCGGCCATGGGGACGCTGACCGAGCGGAGCAACTCGCGCGTCCAGGCCTTGTCGCCCTCGAGCATGGCACCGGCGCGGGTCGGCCCGAAGACGACGGGCTTGCCGTCGCGCCCGGTGCCGTCACCGCCGAGTTGATCGGTGATGCCGTCGCAGAGCGGCTGCTCCGGCCCGACCACGATGAGGTGGATGTCCTTCTTCTCGCAGAACTGCGCGGTGCGGTAGGCCTCTTTGACGGAGAAGGGGTAGTCGAGCGCGTGCGCGAGCTTGGCGATGCCGGGGTTGCTGTGGTGGGTCGCCCACAGCTTGCCGAGCTTCTTCGACTGCTTCAGACGCCAGGCGAGCGCGTGCTCGCGCCCGCCCCCGCCGATGAGCAGGACGTTGATCGATTCCGGGACGAAAATCTGCTTTGGCTTGGGCACGCGCCGATCATAGCGGCGCTGGCATCACGGGCTCGGCGGCTGATCGGTCAACGTGTCCGCGACTTCGCCCAGACGGAGCACGTCGCGCAGGGCCTCAGCGTCGGTTGGCGTCACGACGTCGTCGCGATCGACGTCGAACGGGGCGTCGAAGTAGCTGTACAGGTCTTCGAACTCCACGGCGCCGTTGCGGTCGGCGTCGTAGTCGTTCACGACGAGATTGAGCGGCGTGAGGGTGAGCACTTCGTCGAAGGCGCCGCTCGCGTACACGCGGTTCACCGGGCAGGCCGCGACGATCTCGGCGGCGCTCACGGCGAACGTGACGTCGCGGGCATCGACGCCCGCGGCGAGGTCCATCGTGAAGGTCGCGGATGCGAGCTCACCGGCGGTCGCGTTCGTCGGGTACTCGAATCCGACGAGTTCGGTCAGACGGATCGTGCCCGCGGAGCCGTTCGGGAACGACCCGAAGAGACCGTCGGCGATGAAGTCGCCCTCGTGGCAGGCCGCGGAGCCGAAGACGGAAGGGTCGTACGAGAGCGTGACATCGAACCCGGAGATCAGCACGGCTTGGGGGTTGTCTGCCATGAGGCGGACTTTGACTTGCCCGCCGAGCCCGATGTCGGGCGAGCTCTCGACTTCGACGTAGACGTTGAACGTGCTCGCCGTGACCGAACCGCACGGAACAAAGGCGTTCTTGCTGGGCTCCCCGCGGGTGACCGGGCTGCCGAGGAAGACCGAGTTGATGGCGTCCTGCGCTTCGTCCGGTCCGATGCGACCATCGACGGTCTGGAAGTCGAGGCGGTGGACGGCGATGGGGTCGGGCTGCGGCATCATCGCGTAGGCGTCGAGCGTGTCGATCGCGTCGATCGCGGTGAGCAGGCCGTCGGCGTTCATGTCGCCCGGCATCGCCGCCGGGTAGAGAAAACCGAGCCCGCCGATATCGCTCGTGCTGAGCTCGCGCTTCACGCCCGTGTAGCCGCCGTGCATGACCTGGTTGATGCTCCACGCCGTGCCGGCGAGGAAGCCGAACTGGTACGGCTCGACCACCGCGCCGCCGTTATCCGCGGATTGATTGGGATGATCGAGCCCGAGCGCGTGGCCGATCTCGTGAAGGATGACCGTCTCAACGTCGTAGGTGTTGCTGCGCGCGAGCGCGAGGTCGTGCCGGTGGAGCGGTTCGTCGCACGACTCGGCGGAGCAGCGATACGCCAACTCGAAGATGCCGCGACGCTCGCCGCCATCACTTGCGGTTTCGGCCGGGGCCGGATCTTCGGTCGTCCAGATGAAGTCCTCGTTGAGGTAGATGTCAACCGAGAGCAGGCGATCACCCGTGCGCTTGGTCGCGGCGAATCCGAGCGTGCCGGAACCCATGACAAACGTGCGGCCGTCGGACTCGAGCGTCCAGCCGGAGGGCCTCGTGAAGAACTCAATGTTCGCGCCCCAGCCCGGCAGATTGTCGAGCGGCTGCCCGAGCGCGATCCAGTCGTCGAAGCCCGGGCCGTTCCAGCAGAAGACGAGCCCGTCGGCGACGAGCTGATCGTCGTTCACGACCGGCGTCCACTCCGATGGGAGAAACGTGATCATGCCGCGCGAGGCATCGGACCAGGTCTGGAGCGCCGATTGGATAGCGAGCACCGCGTCGGCGCGGGCGGTTTCGTCAGCCGAGCCGAGGAAGTCGGGATCGATGGCGTAGGTGAGCGTGATGCGATCACCGACGTCCCACCCGCTGGGTGGCGCCGCGCAGGCAATCTGCTGCCACGCGAGGTAGTCGCCCTCGGCGATGGAGGTCTGCGACTGGAAGTCGAGCAGCGCAAAGCCGAACTGCTGCGCGTCGGCGTGCCGCAGCGCGATCGGCAGGAGGCCGAGCAACACTGTCAAGATGGGCAAGGACCGTCGCATGCACGTAACCCCCGTCCGCGCTTGCTCGGTTTATAGGCGATGAATATCTGGGTCCGGTGAAATGCGCGATTCGATCGCGCAAGTTCGTGGCGGCTACGCGCGCCGGCGACGAGCGGAGACCGAACCGAGAGCCATCACGAATGCGAGCGACGTCGCGGGCGACGGAACAATGGGAATCAGAATCGGGTTGCGATCGGTGTCGTCGTCGATCGTGTTCGGCAGCGGCTGCGAAGGCGACGAGAAGAACGACGCCCAGCCGTCACCGATCTGACGCGGCGAGGTGAAGAGCAGCAGCGAGATTTCCTCGCTGTTCGAAGGCTGATTCACGTCGGACGTGCCCCACACGAAGTCGAGGAACGCTCCGTTGCCGGGGCCGAGCGGGAGCAAGTCACCGGGGTTCGGATCGGGCAGCGGCACGTTGGTATCGGGACGCCAGGCACCGCGACCTTTGATCGCGCTGGCATCGAGTTCATCGAGCCCGAGGATGGGCGAGCCGACGATCTCAAACTCTTCGACCGTGGTGATCGTGTTGACGCCCGCATCGACGAGGCGGATGCGGTACTCGAAGATCAGGTCGCCGGCGTCGAGCGTGATCGAATCGCCGCCCTGGTTGAAGGTGACCTGATTGGAAACGCGGTAGACGACGGAGTCGAGTTCGGTGGCATCGACTTCGACGGGCCCGACGTTGACTTCGTGACCGGACTGGGTGTTCGCCGATCCGGAGAAGAGCCAATCGTGCGTGTCCTTGTTGAGTTCGAGGCGGGCGATCTCGGTCCCGAGCGTGGCGGGATCGACGCCGGTGTCGTAGATCGGCGTCAGCGACGCGAACGCGACGGACGAGCCGACAAGGCTGCCGGCGAGCGCGATCAACGCGGAGTTCTTGAAGGTCTGCATGCTTGCCGTCTCTCTCCCGCACGTGTCGGTGCGCGTGGGCCCTGAGGGTCTCTCGATCTCCAAGCGTCCGAGCGGCCGATGAAGCCGCCCGGGCGTCTCATCTCTCTCTTCGTCCCGATCCGGATGCCGCAGAAACGGCAGTACGTCACCCGGGAGACGTATGCAGTCTGTGTTCGATCAGCGGCGACGACGGGTGGCGGCGAGGCCGGCAACGGCGAAGGCCGCGGCGGCACCCGGAGCGGGGACGTCGAGGTTGGGCTGACCGGGGTTGGTCACGAAGGCGAGCGTCTGGCCGGAGCCGACGCCGCCGTCGAAGAACGTGGCATCGACGAGGCCAACGGGGACGTCGGCGGGCCCGACGACGTACCACGAGAACGACTCGCCGGCAGAGAGCGTGTCACTGCCGAAGGTCGGATCATCGAGGTCGAAGGTCCACAGGTCGTTGATGATGCTGTTGTCGATGGTCTCGACGAGGGGCGCAGCCTGACCGGGGGTCGTGAGGCTGGCGTCCGTGAGAAGGCCCTGCGTGGCCTGGTTGGCGAGGTAGTCGATATCGACTTCATCACCGGAGTCCACGCCGAACTCGATGCGATCAACGGGGGTCAGCCCGGTCGTGAGCGTGACGGTGTAGACGATGGCGACCTGCCCGAGCCCGGGGCCGGTGGTGCCGTTGTCGCCGAAGACCTCGGCACGAAGCGTGCCTTCGAAGAAGGGCGAGCCGAGGTTGCTGGTGAAGGTGGTCTCGAGAACGTTCGACGAGGGGCCGCTGAGCTGGCTTTCGAAGCCGAGCCCGTTGGCGATCGAGTATCCCGAGAGGTCGAGGTCGGCAATGGCACCACCGAAGAAGTCGGTGTTCAGGGCCGCCACGTCGGCTCGGGGGTTGTTGGTGATGACGACAGCGGACGCCGAGGCGGTCGCAAGACCGACGGCAGCGCACACGCCAAGCGCAGTGCAAGCCTTGAACATGCTTCTCTCTCCTTCTTTGTGGCCCCGGTGGCAGCCGGGTCGCGCACAGCGAGAACTCATCCACGCTCAGTGTGACCGATGTTCTCGGCCTGTCAAGCCCGTCGAGACCCGAATAACAAAAAGGTGGACCCGCTCGTGTCCCGACGCAATCAGGGCGACTGGATTCGAACCAGCGACCTCGGCGACCCAAACGCCGCGCTCTACCAACCTGAGCTACGCCCTGCTCACCCCGATCATACCCACGCTCGACGCCGCTACTTCAATGCCTTGAAGGCCTCGATCGCGTGGTCCCGCGCCTCGGCGTGCTCGACGACGGGCTCGGGGTATCCGATCTCGTCGCGTCGGTCGCTCGGGAAGCCGGTCATGTCGTGCAGGAACTTCGGCTCGACGTCCCCGAGTTCTGGGCAGTAGCGCCGGATGTACTCGCCCTCGGGATCGAACTTCTTCCCTTGCGTCCACGGGTTGAAAACCCGGAAGTAAGGCTGGGCGTCGGTGCCGGTGCTCGCCGACCACTGCCAGCCCCCGTTGTTGGCGGAGAGGTCGCCGTCCACGAGCAGGTTCATGAAGTGCCGCTCCCCGAGACGCCAATCGAGGAAGAGGTCCTTGGTCAAAAACATCGCGGTGACCATGCGCATGCGATTGTGCATCCACCCGGTCTCTCGGAGTTGGCGCATCGCGGCGTCCACGATCGGGTACCCGGTGCGCCCCTCTTTCCACGCTTCGAGCGCGCTGGAGTCATTCTTCCATTCGATGCGTTCGGTCTCCGGCTTGAACGCGCGCCCCCTGCTGACCCGCGGGAACCCGATGAGGACGTGCTTGTAAAACTCGCGCCAGATCAGTTCATTGACCCAGCCAACCACGCCCGTCTTGCCGGCATCGACCTTGTTCTGATTCGCGCCGATCGCCGCCGCGATGCACTGACGGAGCGACACGACGCCCGACGCGAGATAAGGCGAGAGCGAACTCGTCCCATCGATCGACGGGGTGTCGCGGTCCTCGTCGTACGACTCGATGCGAGACTCGACGAAGGACTCGAGCCGACGCTTCGCATGGGCTTCACCCGCCGGCCAGCACGACGCATCGATCTGCGGCTCGAATCCGTCCACGCTCGCGGGCACTTCCGAAGGCTCGACGTCGAGACCGGGTCGGGGACCGGGCTTGTCGCTCGGCGCGTACGCGTCGAGCCCGCCATCCTCCTTCCACCGGCGATACCACGACTTTTTAAAGGGGGTGAAGACCGAGTAGAACTTCTCCTGCCCGGTCAGCAGCGTGCCGGGATCGAAGACGCACTGATCGGTGAACAGGCGGAACGGGACATCGTGCTTCCCGAGGCGTTCGGCGACGTGATCGTCTCGCTGCCGCTCGTTCCATTCGTGCTCGCGGTTGGCGTAGACCGCGTCGATCTCGTGCTCGCGCACGGTTCGGTACACCACATGCGGAACGTCGTTGAACGAGTTGGCCTCGCGCACGAGCAGCGGGATGTTGATCTTTGCCAGTTCCTTCGAGAGCGCGGCAACGTTGCGGAGCAGGAAGTCGATCTTGTTGCCGCCGAGGTCGTGCTCACGCCACTGCCCGGGCGTGACGAGCCACAGCGCGATGACACCGTCGTCGCAAGCATCGCACGCGGCACGGAGCGCGGGGTTGTCGCGTGTGCGGAGGTCCGATCGGAACCACATGAGTGCGGGCATGGGTGCTCCCTACCGGCTGATGCCGCCGATGCCGAGTTCATCGCGCAGGGCCCGACCGCGGAGGGTGATCTGCGCGCGATCGTCGTCCTTCATGCGGTCCACGTTCTTGAGGATCATCGCCATGCGGTTGTTGCCGCGGAAGCGTTCGCGGTTGCGGATCAGGAAGTCCCAGTAGAACGTGTTGAAGGGGCAGGCGTCTTCGCCCGTGCGGTCTTTCACGTTGAAGCAGCACTGCTCACAGTAATTGCTCATGCGGCTGATGTACTTGCCGCTCGCGGCGTAGGGCTTGGTGCCCACAACACCGTGATCGGCGTGCATCGCCATGCCCACGGTGTTAGGCGCGGTGACCCAGTCGATGGCGTCGGCGTACATCGCGCGGTACCAGTCGTTCACCTGCCCGGGATGCACACCGGCGATGAGCGCGAAGTTGCCCGTCACCATCAGGCGCTGGATGTGGTGACCGAAGCCGTTGTCGAGCACTTCGTTCACGCTGTGGCTCAGGCACGACATCTCGGTTTCACCGGACCAGTAGAACTCCGGAAGTTTGCCGTGCTGATCGAGCCCGTTGCGCTCGGGGTAGTCGCGGCCCTCGTGCCAGTAGACGCCCCGGATGAACTCGCGCCACCCGATGAGCTGGCGCACGAACCCTTCGACACTGTTGATCGGCGCGTGCCCGGACTCGTACGCATCGATCGCTTTCTCGATCGCGACGCGCGGGTCGAGGATCCGCGTGTTGAAGTACGGCGAGAGCACCGAGTGGAACAGGAACGGCTCGTTGGTCCACATCGCGTCTTGGTAGGTGCCGAACGACGGCAGGCAATCTTCGATGAACGCGTCGAGCGCCCGGCGCGCCTGCTCCGGCGTCACGCCCCACGGGAACGAATCGAGACGCCCGGGCAGGTCGTCGATGCCGCGCACGAGCGCGAGCACCTCGTCCGTGACGTCGTCCGCGCGGGGCGCATACCGCTTGGGGACGCGTGGGGCGCGCTTGAAGGTCTCGCGGTTTTCCTTGTCGAAGTTCCACTCGCCGCCAATGGGGTCTTTGCCGTCCATGAGCACGCCGGACTTCTTGCGCCGGTCGCGGTAGAAGTACTCGAGGATCAGCTGCTTGCGCCCGTCGGCCCACTCGTCGAATTCTTCGAGCGGCGTGAAGAAGTGCTCCTCTTCATCGATCTCCACCGACTCAACGTCGAGCACATCGCGCCACGCGTCCACCATCTTTGCGACGCGGTGCTCGCCTGGCGGCGACACGATCACACGCTTCGGCTTCAGTGATGCGACCGCCCGTTCGAGCTCGCCCGTGAACGAGCCCGTGTTGCCGCGCGCGTCGAGCTTGGCATAGCGAACCCGGTAGCCACGCTCGATCAGATCGAGCGCGAAGTGGCGCATCGCGCTGAGAAAGAACGCCGTCCTCTGTTTGCTGCTCGCGCCGGGGCCCGCCTCGTCCATCACCTCGGCGAGCATGACCGCGTCGCGCTCTTTGTCGAGCGAACGCAGCCCGGGCGTGTCACGCGCAAGGCAATCGCCAAAAACAAAGAGCAGCGTCTCCGCGGATCGCACGTCGGAGCAGTTCAGCGCGTCGGTCGGCGAAGGCATGTCGTGCTCAGCTCCCCGCCATCGTCGCGCGGGCGCCCTGCCAGAGCATGGCGAGCGCGATGCCACCGCGCGCGCTCCATGCGACGGTGCGGATCCAGTTGGTGGACACGAGCGCGGAATGAGTCTTCGGATCGCACACGCCGAGCGACGCGAGCCTGCCGTGCATCGGACCTTGCAGGGTCGCTGTCGAGATCCACACGATCGCGAGCAACGCGAACCCCGTCCACGCGAGCCCGGGCGAGACGCCCGCCGGCCTCATCGCGACGATCGCGAGCGCACAGAGCAGCTCGACGAACATGAGCGGCGCGACGACCAGCGTGACGCGTGACACGTGCGCCTGTTCGTAGGTGTGGAACGCCTCGCCGCCGACCTTCGCGAAGAGGGGATAGTGCACAACCTGAATCGTCCAGATCAGCCCGACGAGCGCGAGCGTTGCGCCCGCGTGTGTGAGCAGCACGGCGGATGGATACCAGTTCGCCATCTCGGGAGTCATCGGCACACGCACCGCGATCGGGTCACTCGCCGGCTTCGATGATCTTGCGGACGGGGATCTGCACCTCACCCCACATGCGGTTGCGCGGCACGCCAGGCCCGTTGTAGCCAAAGACCCTCGGCTCGCCGTCACGCTCCCACTCGTCGCTGGCTTCGATCCACGCCTCGACCTCGGCGAGTTCATCGTTCAGGGCGGTGATACGATACGAACCGTTGAACCCTCGGGAGATGACGGTGATCGTCTCGGTGTCGTAAACGCGGATCGCGCCGTCGTCACCGGCTTCGCCTTCATCGGGTGAGCGGTACAGGAACGACATCGACGAGCGTTCAGGCGGCGAGTCGGACGTCCAGCCCTCATAGTCCATCTCGACCGGGGCGGTCATCGGGATGTTGCGGCGCTGGATGTGCTGGAAGAGCGGCCAGAACCCGCCGCGAGATGACCCGATCGAGTCGATCTCGGCGCGACGCACGCTCGGATAAACCTTGAGTTCGAGCGCACCGGGGGGCGTCGGCGCAGGGTAGCCGTCGGGAAGCGGGGAATCGATGAAGAAGGGCCCTGCCCGCCAGCCATCGGTCGCGAGCACGGCCTCCAAATCGGTCTCGCTGCGCAGGCGGATCACGGAAGCCTGTGACTCTGACGTCCGGGTCGGCGCACCCTCGGCGTAGGCACCGGGCTCTGTTGACATCGTGTCCTGTGCTTGCGCCGCGGAGAGGCTCCACACGAAGGCGATGGCCACGGCGATCGCCGCACCGACCGAGAATCGCGTCCAAACCGTGCCATTGACCTGCTGCCGCATCGAAACCTCCTCTACCGAGACCGGGTTCGGTGGTGCAGGGCGGGCGGATGCCGCTTGTTCGCTACTTCGATCGAACGCTTCCGAGCCCGCCATCGACGGCGATCACCTGCCCGGTGACGTGCGACTGCTCCGGTTCAAGCAGCCACGCGATCGCGGATGCGACCTGCGCCGGCGTGCCGAACGATCCATCGGCGTGCATGTCGAGCGAAGCCTTGCGCGTCGCGTCGTTCGAGGTGACGCGCTGCGTGAGGGGCGTCTCGGTCAATCCGGGTGCGACGCAGTTAAAGCGCACGCCACGCGAGGCGTACGAAGCCGCCGCGGAGAGCGAGAGCCCGACGATGCCCGCTTTCGACGCGGCGATCGCTTCGTGCGCCGCATAGCCGTGGCGATAGACCGCGGACGACAGCAGGACCACCGACCCGCCCTCGTCCTGTTTCATCATGTGCTTGGCCGAGCCGTGGACCAGCGAGAAGGCGGTGAAGAGGTTCGTCGTGACGGTCTGGCGGAACTCGTCGCTGCTCGTCGCATGCGCGGGTTTGAGCAGCAGCGACCCGATGCAGTTGACGACGCCGTCGATCCGGCCCGCAGACTTCGCGAAGGCGTCCACGAACGCAACGACGCCGTCGTGATCCGTGGCGTCGAACGCCTCGTGGTGGGCAGCGCCGACCTCCGACGCGAGCTGGCCGACCTTCGACTCATCGCGCCCGGCGATCGCGAGCGCTGCGCCGGCATCCGCGAGCCGCTTCGCCAGCGAACTCCCGATCCCGCCGGTCGCCCCGAGGATGAGGTAGTTGCGTGCATTGTGTGCGCTCATAGAACTCCTTCGACAGGGTCAAACGGTGACAGGGTCAGGCGGCGTGGGCCTCAACGTCACGCTCGGGCCGTGCTCGCCCGCGTAGCGGAGCCCGACTTCCTCGCAGAGCAGCCGGGCCGTGATCTGGCTGGACAGAAAGATGACAGGAAGACCGGACCCGGGGTGGGTGCCGCCGCCGACGAGCCAGACTCCATCAAGGCCCTGCAGTCGGTGCTGCGGGCGTTTGTGAAGCATCTGGTTGAGGTTATGCGCGAGGTTGAAGGTAGCGCCGTGGTTGATGTTCATGCCGCGCCAGTCATCGGGCGTGACGACGACCTCCTCCTCGATGCGTTCGCGGACATGCTCGATGCCCATGCGGTGTTCCATCTGTTCGAGGGCGACGTTGCGGAGCCTCGGCGCCTCAGCCGACCAGTCGATACCGACGCCTTCCTTTGTGTTCGGCGTCGGAACGAGGACGTACAGCGAAGACTTCCCCTCCGGCGCGAGCGTCGGATCGAGCGGCGAGGGGTTGCACACGTAGATCGACGGATCATCGGTGAGCGTGCCGTTGGTCGAGATGTCTTCCAGGTTCTGCTGGTACTGCGTCGAAATGTAGATGGTGTGGTGCGGGAGGCGGACCTCCCCGTCCACGCCTAGATAGAGCATAAATGTGCTGCAGGAGTAGCGTTTGCGATCAATCTGACTATCTGAGGAGTAGCCGCTGACTCGGCGGCGTTGCTCTTCGGGGAGCAGGTTCTTGAGCGCCCACGCCGCATCCGCGTTGATCACGACGTGATCGTGCGCACGCGCCTCGCCATCCACAATCACGCCCGTGCAGCGGTTGCCCTCGAACGTCAGGCCCTCGACCGGAGCATTCGTGCGCACGTCGCCGCCGAGATTGCGCACGACGCCGGCCATCGAGTGCATGATCGCGTTGCACCCGCCCTCCGGATGCCAGATGCCGTACTCGTACTCGATGAACGGCAGGATCGTGAAGAGGCTCGGGCACTCGTAGGGGCTCATGCCCAGGTACTTGCTCTGGAAGCTCACCGCGAGGCGGACCGCGTGGTGCAAGAAGTACTTCGAGAGCAGCGAATGCACGGTGTGCCACGGCTTGATATGCGTCGCCGCACCCATCGCATCGCCCGACACGAGATCGAGCAGGCTCCGGATCGGCTTGCGAAGGATGGGCTCCGCGGCGAGCAGCTTCGCGCGGTTGTCGCGGATAAACCGCTCGAAGTTCGCGCCATCGCTCGGATCGATCTCCGCGATGCGGCGCGACATCTCGGCGATGTCCTGCGTCGCGTCGATCGTCCACGGCTCGCGCGAGACGCCCTCGGGGTGCCCGACGATCAGGCGGTACATCGGGTCGAGCCGCGTCATCTTCACGTCGTCGAGCAATCGCATACCCGCGGCTCGGTAGATCTCTTCGAGCACGTAGGGCATCAGAAAGAACGTGGGCCCGCGGTCGAACGCGAACGGGCCTTTGCGCACACGAGCGGTCCGTCCGCCCACCTCGTGCTGGGCTTCATAGATCGTCACCCGCGCCCCGCTCGCGGCGAGGAGCATCGCGGAGGCGAGCCCGCCCGGCCCTGCGCCGATCACCGCGATGTCGTGCCCCGTGGCATCCGTGCTCGTCACGCCAGAGTCCTCCCTGCATGCCGTCCGTGCGGAGTTCGATGTCGAAACCACTTCGGATGCACGCGTGCACCCGACAGCGGGCCGCCGTCTTCGTATGATCTTGGTGATGGAGTCGGATTCTCGCAAGCCCACGATTTCGGCGACGGATCCCGCGCGGTGGTCGATGCGCGCGCGTCTTGCGTGGTTGCGCCGCTTTCGCCGCCTGATCGCGGGGGAACGGGCGTCGCTCGCGAGCCTGATCGAGCAAGAGGTCGGCAAGCCGAGGTTCGAAGCATTGACGGCGGACGTGATGTCGCTGCTCGCGTCATGCAAGTGGCACGAGCAGCACGCCGCGCGTGTGCTGCGTGATCGCACGCCGGTCGGGCGCCCGATGTGGATGATGGGGCAGCGCCATGTCGTGCGCCGAGTTCCAATCGGGACCGTGGCGATCATCGCGACGTGGAACTACCCGCTCTTCCTGATCGGCGTGCAGCTGGTTCAGGCGATCATTGCGGGCAACCGGGTCGTTGTGAAACCCAGCGAACGCAGCCCGCGGACGCAGCAGCGGCTGCTCGAACTCGCCCAAGAGGCCCAGCTTCCGGAAGGCGTACTCACGCCCGTTCCCGCGACCCGCGACGCGGGACGCGAACTGCTTGCGCGAGGCGACATCGATCACGTGCTCTTCGTCGGTTCGACGAGCGTGGGCAAGTCGATCGCGGAGTGGGCGGCAGGCTCGATGACGACCACGACGCTTGAGCTCTCCGGACGCGATTCCGCGATCGTGCTCGACGACGCGGACCCGGAGCTCGCGGCAAAGACGATCTGGCACGCCGTCACGCTCAATGCGGGCCAGACGTGCATGGCGCCGAGGCGCGCTCTTGTTGACAATGCGACATATGAACGCTTCGTGCGTGCGCTGTCGCCGCACGCCGCGAGCGCGAAGGCGGTGCGTTTGATCGACGAGGGCTCTGCGCAGCACGCCGATCGGCTCGTGACCGACGCGCTGAACCGCGGCGCGCGTACCCTGCTGGGCATACACGAACCTTCGAGAGAGCGATCGGTGCGTCCGACGGCGGTCGTCGATTGCCCGCGAGACGCCGAACTCGTGCGCGGCGATCACTTCGCGCCCCTGCTCGCGGTGGTGCGCACCGAAGGCCTCGAGGACGCGCTCGCGCTGCACACGTCGATCGGGCAGCATCTCGCGACGAGCGTCTTCACGCGTTCGCCGGCACGCGCACGTGCGATCGCCGATCACCTGTGCAGCGGCTGCGTCACGATCAATGATTGCATCATCCCCGCGGCGCATCCCGGCACACCCTTCGGCGGGCGCGGGGCGTCGGGATGGGGCGTCATGCAGGGGCCGGACGGGCTGCTCGAACTGACGCGCGCGGTCCACATCTCAGAGACGTCGCCGCGTATCCGCCCCCCGGTGGGCGAGCAGCCCGGCTCGATGGCGGACGCGATGTCGCGCGTCATCGGATTCCTGTACGGAAACACGCAGTCAACACGTGAACGCAGCCGCGAAGACGCGCCGCGCGAGTCGAACGCTGTCGCGGCGAGCGAGCCGAAGCCGAGCAAGGAGGCGACCACCCATGTCTGAGGGCACAACGAACGGATCCGAACGCCATGTGGTGGTCGTCGGCGGCGGGCTCGCCGGGCTGGCCTCCGCGGTGGAACTCGTCTCGCACGGCTGCCGCGTCACGCTGGTCGAACGCAACGAGCACCTCGGCGGCAAGATGAATGTGCTGGAAGAGGGCGGCTACCGCTTCGACATGGGCCCGACGATCCTGACGCTGCCGCAGGTGCTGCGGGGGATCGTCCGCCGATCCGGACGGAACGTGCCCGACTACATCGATCTCGTCGAGCTCGACCCGCAGTGGCGGTGCATGTTCGAGGACGGCACTGTCGTGGATCTGCTCCGTGACGTGAACGAGTTCGCCCGCGCGATCGACGCGCAGTTCCCGGACGAGAAGCCGGGCGAGGGGTACAAGAAGTTCATCGAGTACAGCCGGCGGATGTACCGTCTTTCAGAGAGCGTGTTCTTCTTCCAGGATCTCGGCTCGGTCTTCGACATGATGAAGTCGCCGCCGAGCGATCCGCAGGTGCTGAACGACGTGCTGGCGATGCGGATGCATTCGACGGTCGGCGCGACCGCGCACAAGCACATCAAGCAGCCGCACGTTGCGCAGATTGTCGAGCACTTCCTGCAATACGTGGGGTCTTCGCCCTTCCTTTCGCCGGCGATCCTCTCGCTGATCGCGGCGGCGCAGGTCGATCACGGCTGCTGGTACTCCATGGGCGGGACGCGCATGGTCGCAAAGTCGCTCGAGCGCATTCTGCGCGAAGAGGCAGAGCGCGGTCGCGTCGAGATCGTCAAGGGCACGGGCGTCGGTCGCATCGAGGTCGATGACGCCGGGCGCGCAACGGGCGTCACGCTGCAGGACGGGCGCCGGATCGACGCGGACGCGGTCGTATCAAACTGCGATGTGCAGCGCACGTACCGAGACCTGGTCGGCAACGACGCCGCGAATAGCGAGCAGCGTTCGATCGCCAAGAAGTACACGCCGGCGTGCTCAGGGCTGGTGCTCTACTTGGGCCTCGACCGCCAGTACGAGCACCTCGCGCATCACAACTTCCTCTTCTCGAAGAACTCGCACGACGAGTTCGGCGATATCTACAAGCGGGGCGTTCCGGCGCGAGACCCGTCGCTCTACATCGCCGCGCCCTCTCGCACCGATCGCGAACAAGCGCCGGAGGGCGGCGAAGCGCTCTACATTCTGATCCATACGCCCTACAAGCGCGCGAACCAGACGTGGGAGGGCCCGGGCGGCTTGCTCGAGTCGTACCGCCCGGTCGTCATCGACAAGCTCAAGCGCTTCGGGATGGAAGATATCGAAGAGCACATCGTCGTCGAGAAGCACCTCACGCCCGACGGCATCGAGCACATGTACAACGCCGAGGGCGGCGCGATCTACGGGCTCGCATCGCACGGCAAACTGCACGGCGGCTTCAAGCCCAAGAACCGCTCGGCCGTGGACAGCCTGTACCTCGCCGGCGGGTCGGCGAACCCGGGCCCGGGCGTGCCGATGGTGCTGATGTCGGGCGTCACCGCGGCGCTGTGCGTGTGCGAGGACCTCGACCTCGATCATCCGGGCGTCGAGATGGGGCACGGGCGCGAGGACGCGATGGTCGAAGCCAAGCCCGCGGGCCACGCGCTCGCCGGCATGTGATGACGATCGCTGCGCCCCAACAAGACAGCCGCTTCCCGGGCATCACACCCGCCAACCGCTCTGAGCGCGTGTACTCATTCTTTCAGATTTATAACGAACGCCTGTTCCGAAAGTCATTCAACGGTGTACGCGTCGCGCGCGGCACGGAGCGAGTGCTCGCGAATGCGAATGACGGCGACCACCTGCTCATCGTGCTGCTCAACCACTCATCGTGGTGGGACCCCCTGCTGCCGATGCTCATGGAACGCCGATTCGTGACGAACCGTGTCGGCTTCGCGCCGATCGATAACGACATGCTCAAAAAGTTCGTGTTCTTCCGCAGGCTCGGGCTCTTCGGCGTGGACCTCGATCTACGCGCGTCGCTCGACGCGATGGTCCGATACGTGCGGACCCTGCGCGACGAGCACGGGCGGATCGCATTGTGGCTGACGCCGCAGGGCGAGTTCGCGGATCCGCGCGCGCCGATCCGGTTGCGCCCGGGGGCGGCGGCGGTGGCGTCGCGCGTACCGGCGTCATCCGCGGGCGTGCGTGCGGTTTCTATGTCGATCGAATACGCCTTCTGGATCGACAAAAACCCCGAAGCGCTCGTGCGATTCCACGAGGTCGAGACGCCCGAGCGCACGACTACGGCGGGCTGGCAGCGCGCGATGACCCGCGCCATGACCGAGAACCGGGACGCCCTCGCCGAACTCGCTATCTCCCGCGACCCGGAGGCGTTCATGAATCTCACCGAGGGGCGCGGATCGAAAACCAACCCGCTGTACGACCTCTGGCTCCGGCTGCGCGGTCGCGACGCGTCGATCGAGACGCGGAGACCCGCCGGCAACTGAAAGGACCGACGTGGCGCTTCTGGCGTGGATCGATTGGTGGTACGTGATCGCGATCGCGGGGACCGCGGTGTGCGCACTGACCCTCACCATGACGATGGTCAACCTGCGCGGCGTATACCGGCGCTCGCCGAACAATCCCTCTGCGAACGGGCTCGCGAAGCTCAGCGTGTGCATCCCCGCGCGGAACGAAGAGGCGAACATCGAGGGCGTGGTGCGCTCGCTGCTCGCGAACGGTCACCCCGACTTCGAAGTCGTTGTCGTCGATGACGGCTCAACGGATCGCACACCCGAAATCCTTGAAGCACTCGCTTCGAAGGACGAACGCGTCCGCCCGGTCCGGTCCGAACCGCTGCCCGCTGGCTGGGTCGGCAAGCAGTGGGCGTGCATGCAGGCGGGCGAGCACGCGCGCGGTGAGTGGCTGCTCTTCACCGACGCGGACGTCCGATTCTCCGAGGACGCGCTCTCGCGCGCGCACGCCGAAGCGCTCCGGTTGAAAACAGACCTGCTCTCGACGGTGCCCAGGCAGGAGCTCGGCACGTGGATCGAACGCGCCGTCGTGCCGATGATCCACTTCCTGTTGTTGTCGTACCTGCCGATGCCGCGAATGCGTACGACGCGCGAGCCGGGCACGTCTGCAGGGTGCGGGCAGTTCCTGCTGATCTCGCGCGAGGCATACGGGGCGATCGACGGGCACGGCGCGTTCAAAGACTCGATGCACGACGGGATCAAGATGCCGCGCGCTGTGCGGGGCGCCGGGTTCCACAGCGACCTGTTCGACGGGACGGATCTGTGCGCATGCCGGATGTACTTCGGGCTGCGCTCGACGTGGCGCGGGTTCGCGAAGAACGCGTACGAGGGGCTCGGGGCGCCAGCGCTGCTGGTGTTCCTCACGGTGATCCACGCGCTCGGGCACGCAGGCCCGTGGGCGCTGTTGCCGCTGGCGCTGCTGACGCCGGTGGTCCCCGCGGGCGTGGCACCGCTGGCGCTGGCGTCGATCGTGTGCGCGCTGTGGCAGCGGACGATCATCGCGCGCCGGATGGAGCAGCCGATGTCCACGGTGGCGCTGCACCCGATCGGGGTGCTGCTGATGACGCTGATCCAATGGGACAGCTTCGTACGGCACCTGCGCGGCGCGCGCTCCTGGCGCGGCCGCTCGATGGGCGAGGCCGATGCGATCGGCGTGTGAACGCTGAGGAGATCAGCCGCCGCTGGCGGGGTTCGCCGTGAGTCGCGCGCTCAGACCGTTGTAGAGGCGCTGGAGGCGTTCGTTCTGTGGTTCGAGCTTCAAGCCGTTCATGGCGGCTTCGAGCGCTTCGCCGTCACGCCCCGCCTTGGCGAGGATCAGGCTGCGGAGGGTGTAGGGCTCGGCGTTATCTGGCCCGGCGGCGATCGCGCGGTCGAGCGTGCGGAGTGCGGCGTCCGGCGCGTTGGTCATCCGCTGCCACCACGCGAGCAGCAGGTACCCGCTGAACCCGTCGGGATCGATCGAGATGAGACGGTTGGCGGCTTCGCGCAGGCGGTAGGTGTCGCCCATGCCGATCGCGACTTCGCCGAGCAGGCGCCAGGTCTCGGCGTCGCTCGATCCACCCGCCTCGCGCGCGAGTTCGGTCAGGATCTGGCGTGCTTCCAGCAGGCGGTCCATCTCTACGAGGCAGCGTGCGCGCAGATGGAGCAGGTCCCGGCGGACACGCCCTTCGAGTTGCTCCTCTTCGATGAGGCGGCCCAGAGAGTACTCCGCGTCGGCGTAGCGCTGGCCCTTGATCTGCGCACGAGCGAGGTCTTCGAGCACGCTCGGATCGTTCGATGACAGCAGCACCGCCTCTTCGAAAAGCTCGATCGCACGAGCCGTGTCGCCCTCGATCATCGCGATGTGCCCGAGCTGCTGCTGCACGCCGGCGTTGAACTGGAACCGGTCGGCCTCGGCGGTCATCAGCTCGCGTGCAGCGTCGATCTGACCGGATTCGATGAGCATCTCGGCTGCCGCGACCAAGTACTGCGGATCGGAGGAGTCGAGTTCGTAGGCACGCCGGTACGAGACCAGCGCCTCCTGCGGGCGGCGGAATCGTTCGTAGATCAGGCCCTTGTAGTAGTGGGCTTCGACGAACTCGTTGTCGAGTTCGAGCGCGTTGTCGAAGGCGCCGAGCGCGGACTCCATGCGGGCCATCTCGATGAGGATCTTGCCGCGGAGCACGTGCGACTTGGGGACGTCGGGATTGAGCGCCAGGGAGCGTTCGACGCTGTCGAGCGCTCGCTCGAGGTCACCCGCGTGGTACTGCTGCTGGGCGAGGTCCCACTCGGTGCCCGACTTGAGGGCCGCCATGCGCTGCTCGGCCTCTTCTTTGAAAGCGCCGGTGTACTTGCCGTGCCCGCCCTGGCAGCCCGCGAGAAGCGGGAGGCACAGCAGCGCCGAGGACCCGAGCAGGATGGCGGTTGTGCGGGGCATCGGTCAGTTGTCCTCGACCGGTGCGGGCTGCTCGCTCGTGAGCCCGGGGAACGCCGAGTCGATTTCGCTGTCGAACATCTGGTCGAGCATGCTGGCCCGGGGCCACCACTCCTGATTCTTGACGAGGCGTTCGCGGATACGGATCGCCTCGGGCTGCACGGGGTTGAGCTCGAGCGAACGCCTGATCGCCCACATGGCCCGCTCGATGTCACCCTCCGCCGCGTAGCGCTCGGCTTCGACGTTCAGGCGAGTGGACTGGCGCTCACGGCTCCACGGGAGCAGGCCCTGGCGCGAGCCAACGCGGACCTGATCGGAGAACGCGACAGCGTCCTCGCCCGCGTCGATGACCATGCGATCGTTCATCACGGTGGGCTTGACGAGGAAGATGATCTCGTTGCGGATGGTGTTGTCGTCGTAGCCGCGGAAGGCGTTGCCGATGAGCGGGATGTCTCCCAGAACCGGGACCTGGCGGCGTTCGAGGGTGGTGCTCTCGGTAAAGAGACCGCCGAGCACCGCGGTCGAGTCTTTGGGGATCGTGACGTGCGTGGTGATCTGCTGGACGTCTTCGTCGGGGATGTCCTGGTTGATGCCGGAGGCGGTGGTGACCGAGCGGAAGGAGACGGATGAGACCTGCGGGCTGAGTTCGATGCGGACGGTTTCGTCCTTGCCGACGTAGGGGCGGAAGTCGAGCTGGATGCCGGTGTCGATGAAGGAGACGGTCTGCAGGATCTGGTTCTCGACGACGAAGGTCTCGAGGTAGCCGACGCGCTGACCGACGAGCACGTAACCGCGCTGGCGGTTGAGCGTCATGACCTTGGGGTTGGCGAGGAGGGTGGTGTCGGTGACACGGTCGAGGGCGCGGAGGAAGATGGCGATGTCGTCGTTGATGACGAAGCCGGCGCGGAAGTCGGCGTTCTCGCTGCCGGTCTGTCCCGGGACGGAAGAAAAGAACTCCTCGCGGTTCGCCGTTGCCGTGGAGGCCGGCGGCGCGTTCATCGGATCCTGCATCTCCGGCTCGGAGACGAATCCGAGCGGGTTGAAGCTGCCCGGGAGCCCGAAGAAGTCGTTGAACTGGACATCGGAAATGAGCGCGAAGTCCACGCCGAATGCGTTGGCCTCGGTGAGCATCGCCTGCACGATGGTGGCTTCGACGAGGACCTGCGCGGGGCGGGTGTCGAGTTCGAGGAGCAGGCGTTCGATTTCGCGTACGCGGTCTTCGTAGTCGTAGACGACGACGGCGTTGGTCATCGCGAACTCGTCCACGGTGGGCTGGTAGACGCGGCCCGATTCGCTGGTGACCTCGCCGCCCAGGGAGAGCCCGTCGCCGCCGCCGCTGTCGCTGCCGGCGTCCTGCGTGGCTTCCATGCGCCCGTCTTCGGAGACGAGGTGCTGCGTGAATCGGACGGCCTCGGTCGCGGGCAGGTGATCGAGGTGCAGGACCCTGGTCACGAACCCACGTTCGCGGTCGCGGATCTGCTCGGCCTCTTCCATCGTGTAGACAAAGATGAAGTCGCCTCGCTCGATGAAGGCGAAGCCGTTGGCGTTGAGCAGGGCTTCGAGGGCGTCGTAGAAGGAGACGCCGAAGACGTTCGCGGTGACGTTCCCACCAACGTCGCCCGAGGGAACGATGTTGCGCCGGGTCTGGATGGCGAGCTGCTGGAGGACGTCACGGAGTTCTGCGTTGTTGACGAACATGTCAACGGTGAGGAACTCGGAGACGCGGACGACGCTGTAGGAGTTGTCGTCTTCCTCCGCCGGTGCCGCGCCCTGCGGTGCGACATTGGGCGCGGGCGCCGCCGCTGGGGGCGCGGGCTGCGCCTGCGGCTGCTGAGCTTGCTGCTGCGCCGTCTGCACGGGCTGCAGCGCGTTTTGGACGAGCGCGTTTGGATCGATCGTCGGTTGCGTGGTGGCGGGGATGTTCTGTGCGAGCGCACCGGACGGCGCAGCGAACGCCCACAGGCAGACGCCGATCCGAACGATCCATGCGCTTCGGTCAGAGCGAGGGGCCAGCATGTCCACTCCTTCTCCGTTGGCGCCGAACAGGCCGCCGACTTCTTCGGTGTGGCAGACTACCCGAACACGGTCGCCGCCACCAGAGCGGGGTTGCGATGGGCGGGCCGGTTTGCCGCAACCCTTCCGAGCGCGGATACTCGCGCCGCGTGCGAATAACCCAAGAGACGAGGTGGGTCGATGTCGGGATCTGAGGAAGGCCAGCAAGGCGGGGCCGAGAACGCGGTCGCGACGGCGGAAGACGTGCCGGCGCTGAGCGGCGTCGCGGAGGCGTACCAGAAGAGCTTCAACTTCTTCCTGCGCCCGCTCGTCCCGCTGCTCGAAGACGCGTCGATCTCCGAGATCATGGTCAACGGCGCCGACGATGTTTTCATCGAACGCAAGGGCCAGATCGAGCACACGGGGATCACCTTCCGCGACGATCAGGAGGTCATGTCGGCGGCGAACCACATCGCTCAGTTCGTCGGGAAGACCATCTCGGAGCAGGACCCCATCCTCGACGGACGCCTGCCCGACGGCTCGCGTATCTGCATCATTTTGCCGCCCATCGCGGCAAAGGGCGTGTCGATCAACATCCGCAAGTTCTCGACGAAGGCGATCGACCCGTCGTTCCTGATCGACGTGAAGTCCATCACAGCCGAGGCGCTCGAGTTCGTGCTGATGGCGGTGCAGGCCGCGAAGAACATCATCATCTCGGGCGGCACGGGCTCCGGAAAGACGACGCTGCTGAACATCCTCTCCACCGCCTTCGACGACGCGGAACGCATCGTCGTCATCGAGGACACGCGAGAACTGCAGGTCCAGAAGCAGCACGTCGTGCAGATGGAAGCCCGCCCGGCGGACGTCTACGGCAAGGGACAGGTCACGGTGCGAGACTTGTTTGTCGCGTCCCTGCGAATGCGTCCGGACCGCATCGTGGTCGGCGAATGCCGGCGAGGCGAGGCGCTGGACATGCTGCAGGCGATGTCGTCCGGACACTCGGGGTCGATGGCGACGCTGCACGCCGAGACGCCCGGGCAGGCCTGCGGGCGTTTGGAGACGATGTGCATGATGGCGGACCTGGGTCTGCCGCTGCCGGCGCTGCGTCGTCAGGTGGGCGGCGCGATCGACCTGGTGGTGCAGGCGGCACGTCTGCATAACGGTCGGCGTCTGATTACCCACGTTTCGGAGATCGGGATCAACGAAGAGACCAACACTTACGTGGTCACCGACATTTTCTCGCTTGACACGGCCAAAGAGTTTCCCATGCTTGAATGGACGGGCACGCGCCCGCAGCTCGCTGATGAGGTCACTTGGAAAGGTCTCGGCGAGCACGTCAACTTGACCCGGCGGATCATGGGGCTCGAATAGCCCTGTGCCGGAGCGTAGAAATGCCGACATTCTCTGAAATACACGCCTGCGAACGAGCGACCCTGACCTTCGAGTATCTGCTCGTGACCGCTGGGATCACGATCCCGTTCGCGGCGTTCTATCCCAACTTCGTCGATATGCTCAACGAGTACTTCTACCGCGTCTCCGCCGTCATCGCCCTTCCGTGCCCCTAACAAGGGCGACTTCGAACGCTTTGTCAGGGGTTTTCTCGGGAAGTTCCCGATATACGCGGCAGAAACCCCGTACCTTCCACAAGACCGCCTTTGCATCCCATCTGAATGCTTTGGAGAAAACCATGATCGATCGCTTCAAGAACGTTGCTCGCCGCTTGCACGAAGATGAGTCCGGTCCCGGCACCGTCGAGTGGGTCCTGCTCATCATCATCGCCCTCATCGTCCTCATCGTCATCTACAAGTTCGGCAAGTACGCCCTCGACCAGTTCCAGGCTCGTAAGGACGAACTGGACGGCGAGACCAGCAACGTCGATCCCGGCGGCTTCATGAACTGACGCCGCTCGGCGTCCTCGTGACGCCGACCATCTGATCAACCAACGCCGCGCCCGGGTCCGCCCGGGCGTGGTGTGTTTTTGGGCGCGGCACGACGCAAACCGATCGCCCGAGTCTCTCTCAACAAAGTGTTTGCCCACTTCCGCCGGGCATTTGACGCTTCACGTACGGCTGTCCGGCTCGGACCGGGCCCGTACACCCCGGGCAGCGCGACACCCGCTGCGCCCGGTCAACTTCGCACGTCAGACTCGGAGCCAGAACAGTGACCTCGACCTCCCCCTCGCTCTATGACACAATGTTCAGGAAGCACGCGGCATCTGGGGACGCCCCCACCGCTCGCCGCGCGGAGCCCCGCATGCCAGACGAGACCGCTCGCGAGAACGACCCCACCGAGCCGACGCTCGAAGCGGTAGTCGAAGAAGAGGCCGCGACCCCGGACGACGCGCCGGCAACGTTCCTCGACGAGGAGCGTCCCGAGCATCCGATCAAGGCGTCGGAAGCGGGCGTCTTCGGGCCGACCAACTTCTGGTGGGGGCTCGCGGTGTTGACGGCGGCGATCGCCTCGACCGTGATCTGGTTCGCGCCCGAGTCGCTGGCCCCCGCGGGGCAGACCCGCGGCTGGTTCCTGATCTTTCTGACGTATCTCATCGCGGGCTACGGCGCGTGGACGGACGCCGCGGCGCGCATCATCCCCAACCGCCTGAACTACCCGGCGCTGCTGATCGGGCTGAGCCTGAACCTGACGTTCGAGCCGCTGGTCGCGCTCGTGCCGCAACTGACGCCGATCGCGGAGTGGCTCGGCGTGACGAGCCCGTGGAACTGCTTCCAGGGCTTCGCGCTGTGCGTGGGCATCGGGATCTTCGGGTTCATGTCGCGCGGTCTTGGCGGCGGTGACGTGAAGATGCTCGCCGCGCTCGGCGCGCTGCTCGGATTTTCGTACACCTGGCCGATCCTCGCGAACACGCTCTTCATCGCGGCGGTCTTCGGCGTGTGCAACCTGCTGATGCACGGCAAGCTCGCGGCGCGACTGCAGATCATGGCGACGGCGACGCTCGTCGCTCTCGTCACCAAGCGCAAGCTCCACTCGATCTACCCCTTCGCGAAGACCGAGATGCCCTTCGGGCTGTCGATCTTCATCGCGATGCTGCTCACGCCCTTCTTCCAGGTCCACACGCTCTTCATCTGATCGGTCCCACCAACCACGGAGGTCGGCATGACGACCGCTCCCGCAACCAATCCCGAAGCGATCGCGACGGTCGATGACGACGACCGCGACCGCCCCTACCGCCCGTCGTACCGCACCGACGCGGTGCTCATCGGGCTGACGGTTCTGATGCTCGCGTCGATCTCGCGCGCCGAGCGCGTCTCGGAACTGCTCTCGATCTCCTACGACGACGCCTTCTGGGGTGCGCTCATCGGCTCGTGCCTGATGGCCAACATCCTGCTCGGGCGCTTCGCCTTCCGTGCGACACGATCCGCAACCTCGATGTTCCGACGCGACAGCGACGTCGCGCAGCGCGGCACGATCGCGGCGGAGTTCATCCTCGCCGCCCCCATCCTCATCTACCTCCTCGCGATCATGGTGCAGACGGCGCAGATCGGCATGGCGGCGATCGTCTGCCGCTACGCCGGGTTCGCGGCCTGCCGGACCGCGATCGTCTACATCGACCGACCGTCCTTCAGTCAGGAACTGGGCGGCGACAACTTCCAGGGCGATACCGCACGCGTTGACGACGCGACGACCGCGACGCGCAACGCGGCGGCGACCGTGCTCGCGTCGATCTCGCCGGCCTCCGGCGCCAAGAGCGACGCGGGCCTCCCCATCGAGAAAGTGCTCAACACGATGGAGAGCGGCTTCTTTGGCGACTCGCCGTGGCCCGACGACGGGTATGCACGCCGCTACACGTACGCGCTGGAAGCGATCATCGACCTCAACATCGAGACGCGCACGCCGGATCTCGAAGGCCTCAACATCCCGAACCCGATGGGACCGGAAGAGGTGGTCGTCACGTTCAAGTACCGCTACTGGTTGCCCTGGCCCGCGATCGATCGCGTGATCGGTTCGTCAGACACCGTCTCGGACAAGCAGGGCCACTTCCTCGACATCCCGGTGCGTTCGACCCTCCAATCCACCGGCCCGCGCCAGGCCAACCCCGCCATCATGGCACCGCTCATCGCGCCCGTCCCCCTCCCGCTCGGCTGATCGCGACCACCGCAGGAACCAAGACCATGCCAACACTCGCACACGCCTCCCCGATCCGACCGGCCCGCCGCTTCCACCGCAACCAGCGGGGCAACGTCGCGCTCTTCCTGGTCTTTCAGCTCACGCTGCTCTACGCCGTCACCGCGATGGTGTGGAACACCGGCGTGGTCGCCAGCGACAAGGTGAAGCTGCAGACGGCCGCGGACACCGCCGCGTACTCGGCGGCCGTCCGCACCGCGCGCATGATGAACCTCAACACCGCGAGCAACCTCGTCATCATGCAGTGCTTCTCGGCGTCCGGGATCCCGTGGGGCTGGATCCAGTGGCTCGGGGCGGTGCCCGCGTCTTGGGCCGACGCGCTCAGTCAGGTCTGCAACAGCATCTGGACCGTCGCGGCATGTATCGCACGCGGGATCGAGATCGGGGTCCGGGAGGTCCCCGCCTGGCTCGGGATCTGGCCGGACATGCTCTCGTTCTGGGCGTCGAACTCGCTCGCAGAACTCGGCGGGAGCGGTGACCTCGCCACGCAGGTCAAGGAGATCTGCAAGTTCCAGGACGCGATGTGGCACGGCACGCCCAAAGCGATCTACGAGCAGACCGAAGCGCTCGAGAACTTCTACTCCGGGCTCAACATCTTCAACCGCGTGGAGATCCACGTCGCGCAGCCGGGGCGCGAGGCGATCTGGGACCCGGACACCGAGGAGGCCAAGTGGGAGCCCCCGCTCCGCGATGCGGAGATGGTCGATTGGCTGGGCATCATCAACATCAACACCCTCATGCAGTTCATGGTGAACGACTTCCCCGGTCGCGCCGACGGCAGCGACATGAACCCGCTGATCTGGGGGCGCGGCTCGCAGAACTGGCGCAGCTCGTTGGGTCTGCCCTCGCTCTTCTCGCTGATCCTGCACCCCATCATCTGGCACGGGCAGGCCAACCCGCCCGGCAAAGTGCTGGTCTCATCGACAGCGGGGATCATCGAGACCCGCCCGGAGCTCGATGACGCGGCGGACTCGCTGCGCAGCCAATCGATCTCAAGCCGCGACACCAACGACCGCGATCGCTACTACACCTTCGTCGCGGTCGCCTCTCGGAGCGGCAAGGCGGGCGTCCCGCTGCTCGATCCGGGCGGGCGCTTCATGGCGAGCGGGATCTTCGATAAGGGCGCGACGCACGAAGACAAGATCGTGGCCGTCGCGGAGGCCGAGGTACACAACCTCATCTCGGATTCGTTCATGGGCTTCCTGCCGGTGCCCGCGTGGCGGACGTGGTCGCCCTGGGGCATCACGTGGAGCGCGCGTCTGACGCGCATCACCGCCGCCGAGCACGCGTACGACTCCGATGAAGAGTTCAAGCGGCACTTCGAAGAAGCGGGCATCTCCGGCGAGCGCTTCAAAGAACTGATGACCGAATCGACGTGGCACTGAGCCCGCCTCGATGAAAGGCAACGACATGGCTTCGAACACTTCCTCCAGAAGGCGCAAGCGCCGCGCGACGACGTTCGGCTCGCGCCGGGGCACGGTCGCCGTGGAGATGATCCCGGCGTGCCTGGTGCTCTACTTCTTCGTGCTCGCCGGCTGGGCGATGTACAAGATGCGTGCGCACGATCTGGACGCGTACGCGACCGCGCACCGACGCGCGTTCAACAAAACCGTCGGCACGCTGATCCACATCCCGACGATCCCGATGGACGCCGACCTCGACGTCATCATCCCCTACGGCATGGCGCAGGTGGAGAACACCAACGACATCATCAACGAGGTCGGCGACAACCTCGAGATCGATGTGGAGTCGTTCAACGAGGGCTTTCTTCTCAGCCAGACCTTCGACTACCACAAGAAGGAGTTTGAGGTCACCTTCGGGCCGGGCCCGGCGCTGCCCGAAGAGTGGGACGACGCGGGCACGTGGGAGATCGACTTCTCGCGCAGCGCCTATGCGATCCGCCCGACGTGGATGTGGGGCTTCTCGATCCTTGGCGCCCCGACGCAGGACCCGATCGAATGGCAGCGTGTCGTGGACTGGTACGGCGATCTGCGCGAGCCGCTCGAGGACTACGACAGCGAATGGCTCCTCAACGGGGGCTTCCACGGGATCGACGGGCTCACGCCCTGATCGCAGCCACGCACGCTTCGTGCACGCCCAAGCAGAGCAAACCAACACCTCCCCCGGAGCGTTCCGGGGACGGCGTTCATGTGCAACTCAATCAAGCCGGCAGATGTGATTACTCTTCGGTCTCGCGGGCCGTGTTCTCGCTGCGGCGGGCTCGGTCTTCCCGGATCGCTTCGAGCGGGAACCCGAGCAGATCGACCTGGTCCCGGTTGAGCACGTAGCGCTCGGCGATCAGCAGCGCACTCGCATCGCTGAGCCCCTCGGTCCGGTCGAACCGCACGAACATGGTCTGGCGATCGTTGACCGGGTAGGCGTGCACGCGGACGTCCTTCGCGCCGGCGAGGGCGAGGCGGTCCTTGAGACGCCGACACACGGCGGGCGCATCGACGTTGACCTCGAACTCGATGCGATCCATCGCGGGGCGGAGCCTCTGGCGGAGGCGCGTGAGCTCATCGCCGGAGAGCACGGAGCCGCGGACCCGGGCTTTGTTGAGATCGACGATGTTGTCGATGATGAGGGTGTCGAGGGGGATGTTGTCGCTGAGATAGGTGAGGAAGTCCTCCTGCGACATGCCGAGCACGGTGGCGCGGTCGATGGACTCGAGGCTTGGGAGCATGGCGAGTTCCGCGGCGGAGAGCCCGCCCCCGAAGCCGCCGGCCCCGCGAGCGCCGCCCGCGCCTCCGCCGCCGCCGACGGTCGCGAAGCCGCCGCCGCCACCGCCACCGGTGCTGCCGCGTCCGCCCTGCATGCCGCCCTGGCCTTGTCGGAAGACGCCGCCGCCCGTTCCCCCGGCGCCGCCGGTGACGCCGCTGGCGAGTTGCATCTTCTCCATGGCCTCTTCCTGATCGAGCTGTGCGAGTTCGGCCTTGATCTGCCGCAGGCGTTCCTGCGCGGCGGGGTCGCCGGCCGCAGCGGCCGCAGCGAGCGAGTTCATCTCGTCCATGAGGGCCTTGCGGCGCTGCTCGCGCTGCGACATGGTTCCGCCGTCGGCGAGCGTGAGCGCGTCGTACTCGCGCTGCAGTTCCTGCAGGCGTGCGACGGCGGCGGGGTCCCCGTTCGCCGCGGCTTCCATCAGGCTCTGCATCTCGGCGCGGATCTCGGCCTTGCGTTTGTCGGTCGCGGACTGCCCGTCGCCCGTGAGCGCTTCGTACTCGCGTTCGAGCTCACGCATGCGCGCGATCGCGATGGGGTCGCCCGCCGCAGCGCGCTTGGCGAGATCGGCCATCTCCTGCTCGATCTCACGCTTGCGCCGTTCGGTGCGCGTTTCGCCGGCGAACCCGGCCCCGCTGACCATCGCGGCCTGCACGTCGGCACTGATGGCCGCGTCCTGCGCGTCGAGCTGACCGAGTTCGCGTTGGAGTTCTGCCATGCGTGCGATCGCTTCGGGATCGCCCGCCGCCGCGCGCTCGGCGAGCGAGGCCATTTCGTCGAGGATCGCCTGACGACGCTGCGCGACCTGCGCGCGGCGCCCGGCGGCCGGGCCGCCACCCGTCAGCGCCGCTTCTTCCGCATCGAGCTGCGCGAGTTCCGCGTTGAGCTCCTGCAGACGCGCGATGGCGGCGGGGTCACCGTTGGCGGCGGCTTCGCGGAGCGAGGCCATCTCGTCGAGGATCGCCGATCGACGCCCCTGGATCTGCGCGACGCGCACACCCGCGGCGTTCCCGTTCGCACGCGCGGCGGCCGCCTGCACCTGCGAACTGATCTGCTGATCCTCAGCGTTCAATGCCCGCAGCTCGCCTTGCAACTGCTGCATACGCGCGATGGCGTCGGGATCGCCCGCCGCGACGCGCTCGGCGAGCGACGCCATCTCGTCGATGATCGCCTGGCGACGCTGCGAGACCTGCCCGCGGCGTTGTGTTGCCGGGCCCGCGCCGGTCAGCGCGGCTTCCTGCGCATCGAGCTGGTTGAGCCTGCCCTGCAGTTCCTGCAAGCGCGCGATGGCCTCGGGGTCGCCCGCGGCGGCTCGGGCTTGAAGATCGTCCATCTCGCGGAGGATCGCCGCGCGTTCGTTCTGGATATCCGAGAGCTGCGCGAGCGTCTGGCTGCCGCTGGCGGCTTCGATGCCGCTGGACTGCAGCGAGGCCTCCTCGCGGTTGAGCGAATCGAGTTCGCCCTGCAGTTCACGCATGCGTGCGATGGCTTCCGGATCACCCGCCGCCGCCCGTTCGCGGAGCGAGGCCATCTCGTTGAGGATCGCGTTGCGACGACCCTGGATCGCGGCGAGTCGCGAGCCGGGCTCGGCGGTGATCCCGCCGGAGAGCGCGCGTTCTTCGGCGTCGAGTTCGCGGAGCCTGCCCTGCAGTTCCGCCATGCGCTGGATGGCTTCGGGGTCGCCCGCCGCGGCGCGCGCCGGGAGCGAAGCCATCTCGTCCATGATCGCCTGGCGTTCCTGCGAAATGCGGGCGCGGGCGGCCTGGCGGTCTTGCACCATCAGGCCCTGCTCCTGCGCGTCGAGGTCGGAAAGGCGGGTCTGCAGCGCGGCGATGCGTGCGATCGCTTCGGGATCGCCTGCCTCGGCGCGGGCCTGCAGCGATGCGATCTCGTCGAGGATCGCGGCGCGCTCCTGCGAGATGGCCTGGCGCGCGGCACCTGCCCCGCCCTGGCGAACGCCCGAGTCGAGCGTCGCGAGTTCCTGGTTCAGTTGACGCAAGCGCCGGAAGGCCTCGGGATCACCCGCGGCGAGCGCGGGCTGCAGCGACGCGATTTCCGCGAGCACGGCGGCGCGACGATCCGCGCGAGCCGAGTTCTCGTCCAGACCCGCGAGCTCACCCTGCAGGCGTCGCATCTCGGCGATCGCGTCCGGATCTCCGTTCGCGGCGGCTTCGGAGAGCTGCGCCATGCGATCGAGGATCGCCGCGCGACGACCCGCGACCATGCCCGAGTCGCCGACCAGCTCGAGCTCACGCTTGATTTCGGCAAGTCTGCGAATCGCCTCTGGATCACCCGCGGCGGCGCGGGCCGCGACGTCGTCGAGCTCGGCGAGCAACGCCTCGCGCTTGCTCTGGATGACGGCGGGCTCGTGCGGCGTGAGGTTGACGCGGATCGACTTGGTCGGGTTCGCATCGGTCGTGTGCTGCTCGTCGAGGTCCTGATAGCGCGGGTGCTCGACCTGCAGGCGGAACCGCCCGTAGCCGAAGGTTGCCTCGGCGGTGCCGTCGGTGCCCGTGAACGTCTCGACGACGTCGTTGTTCGAATCGGACAGGTCGATGAGCATGATCTTCGCGCCGGGCGTCGAGGGCGTCGTGCGGATGCGCAGGCGCACCGTGTCGGGCGGCGTGCGGCTGACCGTGATGATCTGACTCGAGATCTGGTCGCGTCCGCGCATGAGCGCGACCTTGCCCGAGTATTCCTTGACGTCGGGCAGCGGGACATCGGCGAAGAAGTTGCCGTCAAGATCCGTCGTCACTTGCGCGCGACCAGCGCCACCGATGGTGACGTCGAGGCTTGCGCCCGGGGGGATGTTGTCCACGTTGCCTTCGATGCGGACGACTTCGCCGTTGGTCGTGTACTCGGCCTGCGCGAGGGTGATCTCAGGGCGGCTGGTCACGCCCCGGAACGTGCCGGCGAGGACCCACACGACGCCGACGAGGGCGATCGCGGCGGCGATGAGCATGCCGGCGCGCCCGATGACCTTGTTGTCAACGGACTGTCGCGGCTGCACGGTGGTCTGCTGCCCGTACACCTGCTTGACGGTGGACATGCGTGCGAGTCGCTTGAGCGCTTCGTCGGCCGACTGCAAGCGCGTCGAGATCGACTTGTCGAGCATCGACTGGATCAGGTCGCTGAGCTCTTCCGGGAAGTCGTCGAGCAGCTCCTTGAGCGGACGCAGCGTCTGGTCCATCGAGCAGTGCCAGAACATCCACTTGGGGCGGTCATCGACGGCGCTCTCGCTGGGATCGGCGTCGGGGTCGTAGATCGAGGTGAACTGCTGGCGGAAGAGCTCTTCGCCCAGCGCCAGGTGGTAGAGCACCATGCCGAGCGCATAGAGATCGGTGTACGGGCCGACGGCACCCATGGAACCGTCGAGGAGTTCGGGCGCGGCGTACTGGACGGAGACCTTGTCGAGCGTGCCCTCGGCGTCGGCGCGGGTCGCGAGCCCGAAGTCGGCGATCTTGTACGTGCCGCTGGCGTCGCGGAGGATGTTGTTGGGCTTGATGTCGCGGTGGAGGATCGCGGGGTCAAGCGAGTGCATCGCGCGGAGCCCGGTGAGGACGTCTTTCGCGAGCGAGAGCACCTGCGACGACGGCGCGGGCTTGGACTGGATCTCGTGCTTCACGCTCTTGTCGAGGCGTTCCATCGCGATCCACGGCCCGAGATCCTCGTCGATGTCGAACATGCGCACCGTGACGATGTTGCTGGTGTTCCCGAGTTCGACGAGCATCTCGACCTCCTTGAGCAGCTGCTGGCGTTCGGAGTCGTTGTCCAGTGACCAGCCGGGGAGCATCTTGATCGCGGCGGGGCGGGTGATCCCGTGCCCCATGTCCTCGTCCGCGAGGTAGACGACGCTGAACCCGCCCGGATCGATCTGCTCACCGATGTTGAAGTTGCCGAGTTGCTTCTTCATTGCTCGCCCCCCGAGTTCGTGATCCGCGCGCGTGACCGCACGAACCATAGGAGCCCGTCCGCGTACCGTTCGTTTTGCTCGAACATGACGTCGCTCGGGCTCTGATCGTCGATCATGCCCATGTAGACGGGCAGGTTTTCACCGTTGACGCTCGCGTGCTCGCCGAACCTGGGACTTCCATCGAGCATGACCGCGCGCATCGTCGCGAGTTCGTAGAACAGTGGATCCCAGATCTGATAGGCACCGGCGCGATCGCCCGCGCGTTCCTTGCGCCATGCCTCTTTGAACCGGTCGTGAAACTCGCCCGCGACCCAACCCTGATCGACCCAGTCTTCGAGCACGTCGTCGAAAATGACATACGCCTGCGTCCAGTTGGCGGCGGTCGGCTGGCGCTGCGACGCGGGCGGGCCCGCGAGCGACTGCATGATCACCCAGATCACCGCGAGCACGAGGATCGCGCCGACGACAACCCCGATCAGCGTGGCC
>JBCDCB010000034.1:0-35522 GCA_039182735.1 Planctomycetota bacterium | reverse complement strand
GTGGTCGGCGCGTCGGACATCGTGGGCAAGCCGGTTGCTGTCATGCTCATGCGGCGGGAAGCGACCGTGATCTCGACCAACAAGTTCACCGACGGTCTGCCCGAACTCGCGGCGAACGCCGACGTGCTCGTCGCCGCCGCCGGCGTGCCCGGGCTCGTCAAACGCAACTGGGTCAAACCCGGCGCGGTGGCGATCGATGTGGGGATTAACCGCATCGCGGATCCCGAGACGGGCAGGCGCAGGACGGTGGGCGATCTGGCCTTTGAGGAGGTCCGAGAAGTCGCGGGCTGGGTGACGCCGGTGCCGGGGGGCGTCGGCCCGGTCACCGTCGCGGCGCTGCTGGAGAACGTCGTGGCCTCGGCGTCCGGGACCTGACCGGCTGCATTGCGTTGATACCCCCGGGCGTTCTACACTGCTTGGTTGCAACGCCCTTCTGACCTCGCGACGGAGACGCCGATGCTCTCGCTCGGGTTCCTGAATCTCGGCCCGCTCGAATGGACCATCATCGGGGTGATCGCGCTGCTGCTCTTCGGGGGCCGGCTGCCCGAGGTCGCCCGAGCCGCCGGCAAGGCGATCGTCGAGTTCCGCAAGGGCGTGCGCGATGTCGAAGAGGACTTCCGTAAGGGCGTTGATGAGGCGACCGACGACTCCAAGAAGCCGGGCGAGTTGCCGAAGTCGGACTCGCGCACCGTGAGCCAGTCGTCGGATGCCGGCGTTGAAGTCAACGAGTCGCCGAACCCCGCGAACTGAACGCGCGCAGCCATGCCGCGGCATCTTCGAGGATCAGGGCGCTCGTCAGCACCGGTTCGCCTCCCGACGAAATCGCGTTATGAATGAGTGTCTCGCAGTGCCACACGGCGGTGTCGCGTGAGGCCGTGCCGCCTTCGAATGCGAGCCAAAGGAACGCGGGGATGCCCCACGGGTGATTCGTGGCGTTGTCCGGCTGCAGGTTTTCGAGATGCCACAGCGCGGCTTCCATGAGTGCAGGTTCGAGGCCCTCGATCGATCCACGCAGGACCCACCACGCGCAGGCTTGCAGCGACGCGAGTTCGGACTCGCTCCACACTTCGATCGCGAGGAACCGTCCCTGTGGAAGCAGGCTGCCGGCATCGGTGCGGTCCCGTTCGCTGCGTGCGGCGACGTCCAGCGTGCCGCGGGCACGCGACACGTCGTTCGCACACAGCGACGCCCAGAGCGCCAGATCGGGCGTCATCGCTTCGTGGCGATCCATCTCAGCGCTAGACCCATTCCGCACCAAACGCCACGCGAGCAACGCTCGGGCGAGGGACGGGATCGAACCAAGTGACGATGGATCATCGAGTTGCGATCGTTCCAACACCGGTCGTGCGATCGCGTCGAGGCGATCGGCCCAATCGGCGGGCGTCGGTTGCGGAAGAGCATTGTTCGGCATGGGTGTGACTCAGAATCTCACGGCAATCGCGAACACAACGCATGAATCGCGGGTGGCTGGGTGTATATTCGATTCCGTTGAGTAAGTCATGAGCCGGTTGGGAACGCCCACCATCCCGAATCGGCTTCTCCGGAGAGCGTGCCTCTCGTGCGGGCACGACGGACGGGCTCTCCAGGGGGAGCGAGGTCGCTTGACCTTCACATGTCCCGCTTGCGGCGAGGATCTGTACGCACGCCCCGCTCGCAGCTACGCGGAACTCGAAGGCCTGCTCGATCCGCCCGCACGACGCACCGTCGATGCCCACACGCGATGCGCCATCGATCGATCGCCTGAGCCGCAGCCTCGGCGGAAGCCCGGGCTCCCGATCGGGATGGCTGTCTGCCTTGCCGCGGTGTGCGCGGCGTTCGGAGGCCTCGTCGGCGGCGCGGTCGTGCTCGCCACCGCCTTCTGAGTGTCCATCACGGCGATCGATCCGCTACGCTCGCGCCCCCGGCATTCGGGCCGGAGCACGGAGGATTCGATGTCGATGGATCGAGTGATCGAGGCGCTGCCCGGACGCGAACAGAAGGCGATCGAGCGGCTTGTCGAGTGGCTGCGCATCCCGTCGGTCTCGACCGACCCGGCGTACCGGGACGACACGCGCCGCGCCGCCGAGTGGTGCCGAGACGAACTGATCGCGGCGGGCTTCGAAGCCGAACTGCGAGAGACGGGCACGCCCGACGCGCCGGGTCACCCGATGGTGTGGGCGACGAACGAGGGCGAGGCTGGGTACGAGGGGCCGCACGTGCTGTTCTACGGGCACTACGACGTGCAGCCGCCCGACCCGTTGGAGTTGTGGGAATCGGCGCCCTTCGAGCCGGTGATCAAGCCCGCAGACACGGCCAATGGACGCAAGCCCGAAGACGTGCCGGGCGAACGCGTGGTGGCGCGGGGCGCGGTGGACGACAAGGGTCAGGTCGCGACGTTTCTCGAAGCGGTCCGCGCCTGGAAGGACGAAGCCGGCGGCGTGCCCATCAAGATCACCTGCATGATCGAGGGCGAAGAGGAATCCGGCTCGGCGAACCTCGAGCAGTACATGCGCGCTCACAAGGACGAACTGTCGAAGTGCGACGTGTGCGTTGTGTCGGACACGGGGATGCTGGGCCGCGGGAAGCCGGCGATCACCTACGGGCTTCGCGGGCTCGCGTACACCGAGGTCGTTCTGCACGGGCCGGATCAGGACCTGCACTCCGGGCAGTGGGGCGGGCGCGTGCCGAACCCGATCAATGAACTCTCGAAAGTGCTCGCGGAGTTGTGGGACAGCGATCGCAGGGTGACCATCCCCGGCTTCTACGATGACGTGCTCGAGCCGACGCCGGCGGAACGCGAGGCGTGGTCGAAACTCGGGTTCGATCAGCACGCGGCGCTCGCGAAGGTGGGCGTCGGCCCCGACGGGGACATCGGCGAGGCCGGCTGGACCGGACTCGAACGCGAATGGGCCCGCCCGACGTGCGACATCAACGGCATCTGGGGCGGGTACACGGGCGCGGGCGCCAAGACCGTGATCCCCGCGATGGCCAGCGCGAAGATCTCATTCCGACTTGTCGCGAATCAGGACCCCGACACAATCCGCGACGCGTTCTTCGCGTGGCTCGGGCAGCGCACCCCGCCCGGTTGCCGGTGGGAGATGATCGACCACAGCGGCGGGCACCCCGGGAACGTGCCGACCGATTCGCCGCACCTCAAGGCGGCGGTGACGGCTTTGCGCGATGCGGGCGGCGTCGAGCCGGCGCTCATCAAAACCGGGGGCTCGATCCCCGTCGTCGGGATGCTCAAGGCGACGCTCGATCTCGACACGCTGCTCATCGGGTTCGGGCTCGACGACGATCGCGTGCACTCGCCCAACGAGAAGTTCGAACTCGAGTGCTACCGCCTCGGGGTGCGGACTCACGCGAGGCTCATCGGGACGTTCGCGGGCTCGTGAGCGGGATCAGGCGGCCTTGGCGGCGGGCGGCTCAGACCCCTCGCCCTCGTCCGGCAGGATCTCGACGTTGTCAAACTCCTGGCTGTAGTCCCCCGCGGCGCCCGAGGCGATCATCATCCTGAACGTGCGCATCTTGTACTCGCGACGGAGCGCGTGCGTATCAACCTTCAGGTCGTGCATCGCCGAGACGTTCGCGATATGCACACCGATGATGAAAAGCACCGCGGCAACGCCGAGGAGTGCGATGCCGGCGTTGAACAGCGTGAGCAGGAGCGTCGCGTCCATGGCAAAGCGATCGACGGGATCCGAGGCCCGCATGAGCCGGACCTATCATCCCGGCATGCTCCGGCGGTCAGATTCTCGGATCACGTTGCTCGCGGCGTGCTGGCTCCTCCTGATGAGCCTTGGCGTGCCGCGTGTCGCCGCGGCGCAGGACGCGCCCGAAGCGCCAGCGCCGGCCTCGTCCGCCATCGATGTCCGCGTCGAGTTGTTCGGCGTCGCAGACCGCGTTCGTCCCGGATCGTGGGCCGGCTTGCGCGTGGCGTTGCAGGACAACGCCGGGCAATCGCCGCGTGATGTCGTCGTCCGCTTGCACGTTCCGGACCCGGACGGCGACACGCTGCTCGCGGAGCGGAGCATCACGCTCTCGCCGGGCGTACCGCTGGGGACGTGGCTCTACGCGGTGATGCCGTGGTCGATCGAAGCCGGTTCGCCGCTGACGGTTTCGGTGCACCCCGTCGCGGGCGAGCGGGACGGCGTGCTGGAGGTGCTCTCGGCGGAGGCTGCGGTGCGCGTCACGGCGCGAAAGGTGGCCGACGCCTCGGCGGGCCTGATCGGGATCATCGGGCAGCCGGTCGTCGCGTTGAAGCAGTTCGAGCAGGCGACGCCTCGGGGCATCTCACCGACGGCGCACGAGAACACCGTTGTCGAGAACGGCATCGAGACGCTCACCTGCCCCGATCGCTGGATGGGCTGGGAGGCGTATCGCACGATCGTCTGGACCGAGGGCGACCCCGGCGAGCTCGGCACGGGCACACGCTCACAGGCGCTGCGCGAGTGGGTCCATCGCGGCGGGCACCTCGTCGTGGTGCTGCCCGCGATCGGCAGCGGATGGTTCGCGCCCTCCAACCCGTTGATCGACCTCATGCCGAGCGTGCGCGCCGAGACGCGGCAGGATGTGCGCCTGCAGTCGTACCGACCGCTGCTCACGAAGAGCGAGGAAGGCTTCCCGGAGCGCGGCCCGGTCACGGTGCTGCGACCCGAACCCGACACGCCCGTCAGCGATGCGACGGTTCTGATGTCCGGCTCGCACGGGCCGGTCGTCGTGCGCCGGCTCGTCGGCGCGGGCGCGGTGACGCTCGTCGGGCTCGACCTCACGTCACGCCGATTCGCGCGGGGCGATTCGATTCAGGCGGAGGTCTTCTGGAACAGTCTCCTCGGCAGGCGGCAGGAAGTCCTCACGGGCGGTGAGATGTCTGCTCTTGGCGGCGTCGGCAGCTTCGGCGTTCGCCCCGTCCTGATCGATGAACTCCTTGGTGAGGCGATCAGCAAGCAGCGCGCTGCGGGCGTGGCGGTCCTCGTCATGACCGTCGTCTTCATCGTCTACTTCGTCATCGCGGGGCCCGGCGGGTACGCGCTGCTCAAGTGGCGATCTCGTTCGCGCTTCTCGTGGCTGCTCTACGCTGGCACCGCACTCGTCATGGGTATCGGGCTCTTCATCGGTGCCGGCGCGCTGCGACCCAAGACGCCAGATGTCCGGCACCTGACCTTCCTCGATCATGTCTACGGGCAGCAGTTCGGACGCGTCCGCGCGTACACCACCGCGCTTCTGCCGGCGTACGGCTCACAGACGTTCGGGCCGGCGGAGCAGGGCGGCTCGGGGGCGTGGACACAAGCGGTCTCGCCATGGGGCGACGCGGAGGCGTTCGGCCTGCGCCGCTCATTCCCCGACGCACGGAGCTACGCGATCGAGGCGCGCGATCCCGATTCGCTGCGTGTGCCGTCGCGCGCCACGACCAAGCAGTTCCGCGTCGATTGGCTGGGCGGGCGCCCGTGGAGCACGCCGATCCCCGCGAGCGCGGGCAACGAACCCGCGTGGGCGCCCGGCGGGCGGATGCAGGGGATCCTGCGCCACGACCTCCCGGCGGCGCTGGACGACGTCCGCATCGTCATGATCGGCGGGCGAGTGCGAGGCGTTGCGGGTGTCGCGGAGCCTGAATCGCCCGGCCTGCCGCGCGAGGCGTACACGTGGACGCTCGCGAGCGCCTGGGAGCCGGGTGCGGATCTCGACCTGTCGGATCCGAGCTTCACGCCAGAGCAGGCGGCGTCGATGACGGGCTACCTGGGAGGCTCGCTGGTGCCGCCGGCGGCAGACATTCAGGGGCAGTTCCTCTCCACGCGTGAACAGCGGATCGATCGCGCAACGTTCTACCCGCTCCTCCGCCCACCGGACGACACCGTGGGCACCGGCACGCGCCGGCTGGTGCGCCGCTCGGCGCACGGGCTCGACAAGACGCTCTGGCTCACGCAGCCCGGCGTGCTGATTATCGGGACGGTCCGTGGCGAAACGAGCCCGATCGCGTACAACATCGATGGGCGCGAGGTGCCGGTCGAGGGCGAGACGGTCGTCCGCTGGTTCTACCCGCTTCCCGAACCCTGACCCACGGAGCGCGCGCACGCATGCCCATGATCGAGACGGTCAACCTGACCAAGGAATACGGCGACACCGTCGCGCTCAACAGCCTCAATCTCGTCATCGACGAGGGCGACTGCTTTGGTTTCATCGGGCCCAACGGCGCGGGCAAGACAACGACCATCAAGATCCTCGCGACGCTCCTCAAGCCGACGCGCGGGCAGGCGATGATCGACGGGCTCACGGTCGGCTACGAGAACCGCAAGATCCGCCCGCGCATCGGGTACGTGCCCGACTTCATGGGCGCGTACGAGGACATGGTCGTTGTCGAGTACCTCGAGTTCTTTGCGGCGTCCTACGACATCAACGGCGAGCAACGCAAACAGGTCGTGCGCGATGTGCTCGACCTCACCGACCTGAATTACAAGGCGACGGCCGAGGTGAATTCACTCTCGCGCGGTATGCAGCAGCGGCTGTCCATCGCGCGTGTGCTGCTGCACGATCCGAAGGTGCTGCTGCTCGACGAGCCGGCATCCGGCCTCGACCCTCGCGCCCGCATCGAGATCCGCGAGCTGCTCAAGGAGCTCAAGCGGATGGGCAAGACGATCATCATCTCGAGCCACATCCTTCACGAGCTCGCCGAGCTGTGCAATACCGTTGGCATCATCGAGCGCGGGCGGATGATCTTCTCGGGCAGCGTGGAAGACGCGCTGCGCCGCGCGCGTGTGGAGCACAGCGTGCGGATCGCCGTGGCGGACCGAACCGAGGAGGCCGCGGAAGTGCTCAAACGCGTGCCGGGCGTGAAGCGGGTCGGCAAGGCGGCGGAGGGGCACGCCGGGACCGGCCAGCCGGTGCTCGTCGTTGCCTTCGAGGATTCCAACACGCACGACGTCACCGACATCCCGAATCGACTCATCAACGGCGGGTTCCGCCTGCTCGAGTTCACCGAGGACCAGATCAACCTCGAGACGGCGTTCATGCGCCTGACCAAGGGACTCGTCCAGTAGCGCAGCGGTCCGTCCGCATCCTCTCAGCGTGTGCCCACTACACTGGGACGTTCGCCGGGGCCGCGACCCCGCGAGGTGTCCGTGCACGCGTGGTTCGTAGGAGATTCGAGGATGCAGACGAAGATGTGGATCGGGAGCGTCGCGACGGCGGCGATCGTGACGGGGTCGGCGATGGCCGGTGAGTTCGACTACCCGGACGCCGAACGAGTGGACCACGTGGACGAGTACCACGGCGCCAAGGTGCAGGACCCGTACCGCTGGCTCGAGAACGACGTCCGCGAGGACGAACAGGTCGAGGCGTGGGTCGAGGCGCAGAACAAAGTCACGTTCGATTACCTCAAGTCGATCCCCGGTCGCGACACCATCGAAGACCGCCTCACCAAGCTCTGGGACTATGCGAAGTTCGGCACGCCCTTCAAGCAGGGCGATCGCTACTTCATCTACAAGAACGACGGGCTGCAGAACCACTACGTGCTCTACAAGATGGATGAGCTCGGCGGCGAAGAGACAGTCCTCTTCGATCCCAACACCTGGTCCGACGACGGCACCGTCGCCCTCGCGGGCACCTCGTTCAGCAACGACGGGCGCTACGTCGCCTACGCGATCCAGGACGCCGGCTCCGACTGGCGCACGTGGAAGGTGCGCGACGTCGCGACGGGCGAAGACCTGCCGGACACGCTCGAGTACCTCAAGTTCACCGGTGTGTCGTGGGACGCCGACGACGAGGGCTTCTTCTACTCGAAGTACCCCGACCCCGATCCGTCTCAGAAGTTCCAGTCGCTGAACCTGAACCAGAAGGTGATGTACCACAAGCTCGGGACAGACCAGGCCGACGACGTGGTCGTCTATCACCGTCCCGACAAGCCCGAGTGGGGCTACGGCGCGGGCGTCACCGAAGACGGGCGCTACCTCGTGATTACCGCGTGGAAGGGCACGGACAACAAGTACCGCGTGCACTACAAGGATCTGAAGAACCCGTACATGATGCCCAGGCACCTGGTCGGCGACTTCGACCACGACTTCACGTTCGTTGAGAACGAGGGGCCGATCTTCTACTTCCAGACCGACAAGGACGCGCCGAACAACCGCATCATCGCGATCGATATCCGTGAACCGGCTGAAGAGAACTGGGTCGAGATCATCCCGGAAGCGGACGAGCCGCTGCTCGGTGTCAACGTCGTCAACAACATGATGGTCGCGTCGTATATGAAGGACGTGCTTACCGAGATCCGCATGTACGACCTCCGCGGGCGCTTCATCCGCAACGTGGAGCTCCCCGGCGTCGGGACGGCGGGCGGCTTCGGCGGCGATCGCGGCGACACCGAGACCTTTTTCTCCTTCCAGTCCCTCACGACGCCGCCCTCGACCTACCGCTACGACCTCATTACCCACGAGTACGAGCTGCTCGAACGCGCCGACGTGGACTTCGACCCGAGCCGATTCGTGACCAAGCAGGTCTTCTACTCGTCGAAGGACGGGACCCGGGTCCCGATGTTCATTGCGCACCGCAAAGACCTCGAACTCGACGGCACGAACCCCACGCTGCTCTACGGGTACGGCGGGTTCAGCATCTCGCTCCGCCCGGGCTTCAGCGTCTCGCGTCTCGGCTGGATGGAGATGGGTGGCGTCTATGCCGTCGCCAACCTCCGCGGCGGCGGCGAGTACGGCAAGTCGTGGCACGACGCCGGCAAGAAGATGAACAAGCAGAACGTCTTCGACGACTTCATCACCGCCGCCGAGTTCCTCATCGATGAGGGCTACACCAGCAGCGAAAAACTCGCGATCCACGGCGGCTCGAACGGCGGGCTGCTCGTCGGCGCGGTCATGACGCAGCGCCCCGATCTCTTCGCGGTCGCCGTGCCCGCTGTCGGCGTGATGGACATGCTCCGCTTCGATGAGTTCACCGCGGGCCGCTTCTGGACCGACGACTACGGCTCGGCGAAGGACTCGCCCGAGATGTTCAACTACCTCAAGGCCTACTCCCCGTACCACAACCTCAAGGTTGGGGAGAGCTACCCGGCGACGCTCGTGACGACCGCCGACACCGACGACCGCGTGGTGCCCGGCCACTCGTTCAAATTCGCCGCGGCGCTGCAGTATGCCCACGCGGGCGACGAGCCCGTGATGATCCGCATCGAGACCCGCGCCGGCCACGGCTCGGGCAAGCCCACCGCGATGATCATCGAAGAGCAGGCCGACATCTACGCCTTCATCGCCAAAAACACGGGGATGAAGATCCCGGCCTCCGCGAACTGACGTCGCACAACATTCAAACGACCAACAACAAACGCCCGTCTCCACTGGGGGCGGGCGTTGTTCGTTGCCGGTAAGACGACGATCACCTTAAGCGGTCTGGAGCAGGGAAGTCAGCATCCAGTGGTGCTTCTCGACCTCGGCGATCATGGTGATGAGCATGTCCTCACTGATCGGGTCGGGATCGGCGACGGTGCCTTGGGCGTCGCGCGCGGTCTTCAGGAACGCCGCGACACGGGCGGCGATCAGCCGCAGCGCATCGGTGTCGCTCATCTTGCCGGTCGGCATCGGTTCGAGCGAGGTGCTCTCTGCGACGAACTGCACGCGCCCGTCGGGGGGCGTGCCGAGCGTGATCATGCGTTCGGCGAGCTCATCGCTGTGCGCGCGGAAGGTCTCGACGACCTCGTCGAGCTGCTCGTGAACCGCCTTGAAGTTTGGGCCGACGAGGTTCCAGTGCGCCTGCTTGGCGGCGAGCGAGAGGTCGATAAGCCCGGTGACCACGGCCTGGAGCTGCTGCGAGACGCCCGATCGGGCGTCGGCGCTCATTGGCAGATTGTCTGCGCCTGGGTGAGACATGGGATCCTCCGTTCTGTGTCATCAAAGCATATCGCCCGTACGAACGGATAGGCTTCGCCCGTGACGTCGCTTGTGCTCATGTTGCTCGCGATCGCGTTCGGCGTGTCGTTCGTGCTGACGTGGGGCGTGCGCGCGCTGGCGCGCCGGCGGAACCTCTTCGACGGAGCGGGCACCGCCGGGCATGAGAAACCGGAAGTGCGCACGGTGCCGAACGTTGGTGGCGTCGCGATTTTTGTGACGATCGCCGGCGGGCTGCTCACCGGGATCTCGGCGCCGGCGGTGGCCACACTGCCGGGGTCGATGATCGAGCATGCCGATGGGCTACGCGAGCGCACGCCGATGGCGCTCGCGCTGATCGGATGCCTGCTCGCACTGCACGTGATGGGGCTGATCGACGATCGGCGACCGCTCCCCGCGTGGCCCAAGCTGCTCGTCATTCTGGTGGCGGCGTGCGTGCCGGTCGTGTTCTTCGATGTGCGGCTGCTCACGCTGCTGGATGGTGCGCTCGGCACGCCGCTCCCCTCGATCGCGCTCACGGTGCTCTGGTTCGTGGTCATCACGAACGCGATGAACTTCATGGACAATATGGACGGGCTGGCGGGGACGTGCGCCGTCGTCGCCTCGGCGTGCTTCCTCGGCGCTGCGCTGCTGAGCGGGCAGTGGTTCGTCGCGTTTACGCTTGCGCTGCTGCTCGGCTCGGCTCTCGGGTTCCTCGTCTTCAACTTCCCGAGACGTGGCGGGGCGACGATCTTCATGGGCGACGGCGGCTCGCTCGTGATCGGCTACCTGCTGGCCTTCTTGACGGTGCGCACGACGTATCACGAAGACGCGGGCACGCCCGGGTATGCCGTGCTGATGCCGCTGTGCGTGCTGGCGGTGCCGCTGTACGACTTCGTGAGCGTGGTCATCGTCCGCCTGCTGCAGGGCAAGAACCCGATGGTGGGGGACCAGCAGCACTTCTCGCATCGGTTGCGCGAGCGTGGGCTGAGCGGCCTGCGTGTCGTCATTGTGGTTGGCTCTTGCACCGCGATCACAGGGCTCGCCGGTCTGATGCTCACACGCCTCGATGGCTGGTTCGGGATTCTCGCGGGCGCACAGGTGTTGTTGGTGATCGGGGTGCTCGCGATGCTGGAGTTCGGCGAGAAGCGCCGAGAGCGATGAAGCGATCGACGCTCATCCTGACCGGCGCGTTGCTGACGCTCGTGCTGGTGCGAGTGTTCACCACGCCGACGCGTGTGCCGCACTGGGACTTGAACCCGTTGCTGACGCCCGCGCCGGAGACGGGTCTCACGCCCGGGTGGTCGCTGCTGATCTCGTCGATCTCGGTCCTGCTGAGCGTCGCGCTCGCGCGCGCGTGCGGCCCCGTGCGCTGGGTGAGCGGGCTGCTCGTGCTGGCTGGCGGTGTGGGCGTGCTGCTGCACGGCATGGTTCTGACGCCGATCGACGCGACACCCGGCGCGTTTCCTGGCGACCTGCGGAACCTCGATGTCGGCATGGCGTGGTTCGGCGCGGTCGCCGGCGCGTGGGGTCTGTCGCACGCGGCGCGGCACGCGGAAGTGCGCCGCCTCGCCCTCGGTCTGCTGCTCGGCGCGTGCGTGCCGCTGGCGTTCAAGGGCGTGAATCAGGTCTTTGTCGAGCTCCCGATGAGCCGGGAGGTGATCGCCGCGGGCCAGGGCGCGACGCCAACGAGCGCCGCCTTCGAACGACGACTCAACTCAAACGACGCCTTCGGCTGGTTCGGGCTCGCGAATGTCTACGGCACGCTCCTCGCGTCGGGCATGCTCGCCTTCGGGCTGTGGTGGTGGGGCAACCGTCGAACGCCGTGGCTGCTGCTCGCGGCGATCGCGTGCGTGGGCGGGCTGTGGCTTTCGAACTCGAAAGGCGCAGCGCTGTCGTTGCTCGTCGCAGCGGGCGCGGTGCTCGCGGTGGGACGAATGCCCGCGAAGCGTGGAAGGCTCGCCTTGCTGCTGTGCATGGCACTCCCGCTGTGCGCGGTGCTTGCGCGCGGAGTACTCGGCGAGCGCCTCGGCGAACTGAGCCTCCTCTTCCGATCGCAATACTGGGCGGGCGCGGCCGGCGCGTGTGCCGACTTCTTCCCGCTCGGAACCGGCCCGGCGCACTTCAAGGACGCCTATCTGCTCAACCGACCGGCGCTGAGCCCCGAGGAGATCGAGTCGCCGCACAGCGTGATCGCGGACCTCTTGGCGACCCTCGGCGTCTTCGGCTTCGCGTGGCTGGCGCTCATCGGAGGATGGCTCGCACGATTCGAGTTGAAGGGGGCGTCGGAAGAAGACGACGCCGATACCCGCGCGATGCGGTGGGCGTGCTTCGGCGTGACGGCGACGGTTCTGGGTATTTCGCTGCTGCTCGAACGCGCGACGATGGGACCGACAGACGTGCTCGCGCGACTCGTCGGCTTCGGCGGCATGCTCGGCGTCTCGATCCTCGCGCTGCGTGTGCCAGTGCGCTGGCTGCGTCTTGGCGCACTCGGGGCCGCGATGATCTGCCTCGTACACGCGCAGATCGAGGTGACGCCGGTGCTGATCAACTCGACGGCGTGGTGGTGGGCGGTGGTGGCGGTGGGGCTGGCACCGAGCGCGTCAAGCACCCCACGCCCGCGTGAGCCGGGCGTCTGGGTCTGTTCTGGGCTGGTGCTCGCGGCGCTCCCAGCCCTATTCGTGTCGCAGACGGTCGTCGCGAAGTGGGAAATGTTCCTTGAGATGGCCGCGTCTCGGGGCTCTGCGAGCTTGGTCGCCATGCAAGAGGGCGAGGTCCAACAGGCAAAGGCCGAACTGCTTGGCGTCTTCGAACGGCTCGAAGACGCGGAAACGGTCCTGCTTTCGGGCGGCTCGGTGACCGCCAAAGCGGTTCCGCCCGCTTTGCGATTGGCGTTCTCGACAGCCGACCAGGATCTCCTCGCAGCGGTGGAGCGATTCTCGGCTCGACGGGCCGATTACCGGTCTCGTTCCGCGGCCGCTTGGGTGCAGGCCGCGCAGGTCCGATCGGCGTTGGGAGACCTTCCCGGCGCACAGGAGGCGTGGTTGCGTGCGTCGGAGCTCGACCCCGGCGAGACGCTGATCGCCCTCGCGCTGTGGCAGATCGCCGTGGCGATGGGCGACGAGGCGGAGGCGGATCGCTGGGCCCGGCGGGTGCTTGAACTGGACGCGAACCGCCGGCTGGACCCGATCCGGCAGTTGGACGCGGAGCCTCGTCGCCGGGTGGAGGCTTGGCTGGCGCGGTGAGCCGAAGGTCGTTCGGAGTACCCGCACAAATTCTGTCGATGATTCGGTTGGCGGGGTGGCGAAGCGGGTGTACTGTACGAGCACACGCGGACAGGTCCGTGTGCAGGCTTCGGAGGCGTGACCCATGGACAGCGACAACGACGAGGACGCGGGCTGTCACGCTTAGCCGGAGACGCCGCGGCTTCTTGAGCAACGCGGCAACTCGGGCCCTGAGGCCCGAACACCCACACAAGCGAGCACACACGGATCGAGCGGCAACGTCCGATCGGTTCGATGTCAAGAAAGAGCAGGCGGTCCGATGGTCGGGCTGCTGACAGGACGGGAGCGGCCCGCGACGCGTGCGGGCGAAGCAGATTCAGCACTCACGGGGCGAGAAGCGATGGAACTCTCACGCATTCGCAACATCGGGATTTGTGCGCACATCGATGCCGGTAAGACCACCGTCACCGAGCGCATCCTCTACTACACCGGTAAGTCCTACAAGATGGGCGAGGTGCACGAAGGCACCGCGACCATGGACTTCCTCGCCGAGGAGCAGGAGCGCGGGATCACGATCCAGTCCGCCGCGACCACGTGCCCGTGGGAACGCAACGGCACCGAGTACAAGATCAACCTGATCGACACTCCCGGTCACGTGGACTTCACGATCGAAGTCGAGCGATCGATGCGCGTGCTCGACGGCGCGGTCGCGGTCTTCGACGGCAAGGAAGGCGTCGAGGCGCAGTCCGAGACGGTGTGGCGTCAGGCCGACCGGTACAACGTGCCGCGCCTGTGCTTCATCAACAAGATGGACAAGATCGGCGCCGACTGGGAGTTCTCGTTCAACTCGATCCGCGAGCGACTGGGCGCGAACCCCATCGCGATGCAGATCCCCATCGGCGCGGGCCACGAGCTCGAGGGCATCGTCGATCTCGTGCTGATGCGCGCGTACTACTTCGACGCCAACGAGCTTGGCGCGAAGGTCGAAGAGCGTGACATCCCCGACGCCGTCCGCGAACTCGCCGACCAGCACCGTCAGGAAATGATCGACCAGGCCTGCAACTTCGATGACTCGCTCATGGAGAAGGTGCTCGAAGGCGAGGAGCCCACGCCCGAAGAGCTCCGGGCCGCGATCCGCAAGGGCTGCCTCACCAAGCAGTGCAACCCGACGTTCACCGGTTCGGCGCTCAAGAACATCGGCGTGCAGCGTCTGATCGATGGCGTCATCGACTTCCTGCCCGCGCCGACCGAGGTCGAAGAGGTCCAGGGCACCGATCCGAAGGACGAGGACGAGAAGCTCACCCGCCCGCACACCTCGGACGCGCCCTTCTCCGGGCTCGTCTTCAAGGTTGTCAACGACACCCACGGCGATCTCACCTACGTGCGCATATACTCCGGCGTCCTCAAGAAGGGCGAGCGCGTGATGAACCCGACCAATGGTCGGCGTGAGATCGCGAGCCGCATCTTCGAGATGCACGCGAAGGACCGTCAGGCGCTGGAAGAAGCCGGCGCGGGCACGATCGTCGCGGTGGTCGGTCTGAAGGACTCGATCACGGGCGACACGCTCTGCTCGACGGACGATCCGATCGTGCTCGAGAAGATGACCTTCCCGGAGCCGGTGATCTCGATGTCGATCGAGCCCAAGACCGCCGACGACAAGCGCAAGCTGGGCGATGCGCTGGTTTCGATCCGGCGCGAGGATCCGTCCTTCCGCTCGGAGTACGACGAAGAGACCGGGCAGACCATCATCGCCGGCATGGGCGAGCTCCACCTTGAGATCATCAAGAACAAGCTCACCCGCGACATGAAGATCAACGTCGAGGTCGGCAAACCCCGCGTTTCGTACCGCGAGTCGATCAAGGGCACCGCGACCGACGTCCGCGGCAAGTTCGTCAAGCAGACGGGCGGTCGCGGTCAGTTCGGCGACGTCATCATCAACCTCGAACCCTTCACCGCGGAGCAGGCCGAGGAAGCCGAGCTCAACTTCAAGGACAACGTCGCCTTTGAGAACAAAGTTGTCGGCGGCACGGTGCCCAAGGAGTACATCCCCTCGGTCGAGGTCGGCGTCCGCCGGACCGCCGCGTCGGGTGTGCTCGCGGGCTTCCCGCTGATCAACTTCAAGGTCACGCTCGTGGACGGGTCGTACCACCCGGTTGACTCGTCGCAGGTTGCGTTCGAGCAGGCGGCGCGTCTCGCGCTCGCCGAGGCGTGCACCAAGGCGAAGGTCGAGCTGCTCGAGCCGATCATGAAGGTCATCATCACGACGCCCGACGAGTACTTCGGCTCCGTCACGGGCGACCTGTCGGGTCGCCGCGGGATGGTGGTGGACCAGGAAGAGCGCGGGAACGTGCGCCTCATCACCGCCGAGGTCCCCCTCAGCGAGATGTTCGGCTACACGACGGTCCTCCGTTCGCTGAGCCAGGGTCGTGCCACGAGCAGCATGGAGCCGCTCAAGTACGCCCCGCTCCCGGCGAACCTCGCGAAGGAAGTCGTCGCGGCCGGCGCCTGAGGGCCCGGGCGCGACTGTGAATCGTTCCAGACGGCGCCCCGCTTCACGGCGGGGCGTCGGCGTTTTTGCGTGTACGCTGTCCCGTTGCAGGAGGCACCATGGTCAGACTCTCGAAGATCTACACCAAGAGCGGCGACAAGGGCGAGACGATGCTCGGCGACGGCTCCTTCGTTGCCAAGGATTGCCCGCGCGTCGAGGCGTACGGCGAAGTCGATGAGGCCAACGCGTCGGTCGGTGCCGCCCGCCTCACCGTCGAGGGTGAACTGAGCGAGATCCTGCTCCGCGTGCAGCACGACCTTTTCGATGTCGGCGCGGACCTGTGCACGCCCATCGGGGACGACGAGAAACCCGGTGCAAAGCTGCGCGTGCAGCACGCGCAGGTCGAGCGGCTGGAACGCGAGATCGACAGCCTCAACGAGCACCTGACGCCGCTGAACTCGTTCGTGCTCCCCGGCGGTTCGGAAGCCGCGGCGGCGCTGCACGTCGCGCGGACAACGGTGCGCCGCGCCGAACGCCGGGTCTCGTCGCTCCTGCACGAGAAGGAATCGGAGACGAACGCGGTCTGCATGGTGTACCTGAACCGGCTGAGCGATCTGCTCTTCGTCATCGCGCGGGTGTGCAACGGGAACGGCACCTCGGACGTGCTGTGGGAGCCGGGGCATAGCAGGGAGGGCGGCGCTTCGTGACGAGCGCCTCGGTCACAGCCGAGTTCCGGGACGACTTCGAACGCGAGCGCGGGCGGTGGCTGCGCAGGCGTGTGCTCATCTACTGCGCGGTCAGCGTGGCGATCCAACTGCTCTTCGTGGTGCTGCGGGTGGGGAACATCATCGGCGGGGAAGACCCGGCGACGCTGCGTGCGGACTGGTTCTCGCTGGCCTTCTCGGTGATGTCGATCGGCGTCTACGCGTGGGCGTTCGTGCACACGCGATCACGGATGTTGCAGCGTGACGCCGTCATCCGGCTGATCTTCTGGATCTTCGTGGGGCCCAACCTGCTTCTGACAGTGCTCGTCCCGTTCGCGAGCCACTGGATCAACAGCGTGGGTGGCAACCTTCCGCTCGCGGGCGCGGTGACCACGCTCAACAATGTCTTCGTGTTCCACTTGTTCGCGTCGCTGTTCATCCCCTGGACGCCGCGTGAATGCGTGCGGGCGCTCTCGAGCGTGCTCGTCGCCTTCATCCCGATCACGTTGCTTTCCACGTTTTTCATCAACGACGCGTCGTTCAACGGCGGGCTGCTCGTCAGCGCGCTCTCGCCGCTCGTCGGGCTGCCGGGCGTCGCGATCTGCTGGTGGCGGCACGGCGCGTTCCGCAAGAAGTTCATCTACAACACGCTCAAGGGACGCTACGGCGAACTCCGGCGTGAGCTCTCCGACGCGCGTCAGATCCACGAGAGCCTCTTCCCGTCGCCGATCGACGACGGGCCCGTGCGCATGACGTACGAGTACGAGCCGATGCGGCAGATCGGCGGGGACTTCCTGCATGCGCAGACGACGGTCGTGCCGGGCAAGGAACGCCCGCTTGTGCACGTGGTGGTGATCGACGTCACGGGGCACGGGATCACCGCAGCGCTCACGGTCAACCGGTTGCACGGGGAGATCCTGCGCGAGCTGGCGGAAGATCCTGGCCTCGCGCCGGGCGACCTGCTCCGCGGGCTCAACTCCTACGTGCACAACACGCTGGCGATCCACTCGGTCTACGCGACGGCGATCGTGCTGTGCGTCGATCCGAACGACGACACACTGCGCTGGGCGAGCGCGGGGCATCCACCCGCGATGCTGCGCACGGTGGACGGCGCGATCACGCAGCTCGACTCCACGGCGATCGTGCTCGGCGCGTGCCGCGGCGACGACTACGAGGTCGAAGAGGGCGACTCGCGCTTCCGCCCGGGTGACATGCTGCTGGCGTACACCGACGGCGCGACCGAGGCACGGAACCACGCCGGCAAGATGCTCATGATCGACGGGCTGCTCAAGCTGCTCGCGACGGTGCGCCCCGACGCGGAGGGCGGCTGGGCCGGCGCGGTGCGCCGAGAGGTCGAGCGTTATCGCGACGGCAAGCCCGCGGACGACGACACGCTTCTGGTCGAGGTGTACCGACCCCTCGAACTCGCATCGGTCGGCGAGGGCGAGGGCTAGGCGTCGATCACGTCCGGCAGTTCCCACATCCGCGCGGTGAGGTTCCGTGGGCCATCCTCGGTGACGAGCACGTCCGCCTCGTAATGCACCGTCATGGAACCGTCGGCGCTGTAGATCGGCCAGCTCCGCAGCTCCTGGCGTGTCGCGTTGGTTCCGATCGCGAGCATGGGCTCGACCGCCACGAGCATCCCGGGTTCGCACTTGACGAATGCATCGGGCCATTCACCGGGATGCGTCGGCACCGTGTTCGAAACGAAGGGCGGCTCGTGCAGCGCCCGCCCGTAGCCGTGCCCGCCAAGACCGCGGACCAGATGGAAACGGTCTTCGTGCTCGACGACCCGCTGCACAGCCTTTGCCCATTCGAGCAGCGGCTTGCCCGGCGCGAGCATCTCGACCCCTTCCCTGAGCGAACGCTTGCCGGATTCCATCAGGTCGCGGACGCGTTGCTCGGGCTCGCCGAACGAGTACGTCCACGCCGCGTCCCCGATGAACCCGCGGTGCGTCACGCCGATATCGATCTTGAGCAGGTCACCCGGTTCGATGGGCCGCGTGAAGTAGTCGTGCGTGCCGTGCACGACACACTCGTTGAGCGACAGGCACGCGTGACTGGGGAAGGGCGGCGTCCGCGGCACGCGGTAGTTGAGGAAGCACGACTCGCAGTCGACGTCGGCGAGGATCTGCGCAACCTCTTTATCGACGTCGGCGAGCGTCAAGCCCGTGCGCAGAAAGGCCGCGAGGCGGTGGTGCGTCTCGCTGACGCAATCGGCGGCGGCCTCCGCGAGTTCGACGTCTTGCGGGCTAAGCGTGGGAATGCGCGACCTACGGATCATCCGCCCAGTCTACGCGGGATCGACGACGCGGCCGTCACAGACGACGAGATCGACCGGGTTGCCACCGAACTCGTGCCCGAGCGCGCGCTCGTCGGTGTGACGGAGCAGGATGAGGTCGGCCCGCTTGACAACAGCGATGATCCCACGATCTTCGAATCCCAGCAGCACCGCAGCGTTCGCGGTGCAGGCGTCAATGGCCTCGCGCGCGGTGATCCGGTTGCCACGTGTGGCCATCGCGATGGCGAAAGGCATGGACGATGTCGGCGCGGAGCCGGGATTGCAGTTGGTGGCGATGACGAGTTTGCCGCCGGCGTCGAGGAAGGTTCGCCCATCGGCGTATCGCTGATCGAGGTGCAAGCCCGAGCAGGGGAGCATGACGCCGAACGTGTCGCTCTGCGCCAGCGTGCGGAGATCGTTGGGCGATGTGGCTTCGAGGTGGTCGATGCTGCGCACGCCGTTAGCAACCGCCCAGTCGATCATGCCGAGACTGTTGAACTGGTCCGCGTGTACGCGCACCGGATGACCGAGCGACATCGCCCGCTCGAAGAGGCGCTCGCAATCGGCCAGTGACCAGGCGCCTTTTTCGCAGTAGGCATCAATGGTGACATCAGGGAATTCCGCGTGTACGGCGTCGAGCGTCTCCGTGATCGTGCGCTCGATGATCGCGCGTTGCTCGTTCTCTGTCCCCGGTTCGAGCGCGTGCCCGATGCAGGCTGTCGGAACCACGGTGCCGGCCCAGCGTTCGCCGGCGTCCGTGATCGCGCGGAGCATCTTGAGTTCGTGCTCTGCCGTGAGCCCGTAGCCGGACTTCACCTCGACCGTGGTCGTACCTTCGCGGAGCATGACGCCGAGGCGGGCGAGCAGCGCGTCGCGCAGGTCGGATTGGGTCGCAGCGCGCACAGCGCGGACGGTTGACATGATTCCGCCGCCGGCCTCGAGGATCTCGAGGTACGTCGCGCCGGCGAGCTGGCGGTCGTATTCGTCGAGGCGCTCACCCGCCCAGCAGGCGTGCGTGTGCGCATCGATGAACGCGGGCATGAGCACGCGTCCGCGGGCATCGATCGTCTGCACAGCCGGCGCTTCGATCGAACCGACTTGTTCGATCAGCCCCTTCGCGATCAGCACGTCGGCGCGATCGGGTGCGTGATCGGCGAGCACTCGCGCATTCTTGATGAGCAGGGACTCGCTCACGGTGCACCGTCCCTGAACCGCTCGTCGAACCCGGCGAGCATGTGCGTGAAGAGCAGCGCGGCGATGCGTGCCGTGCGACCTGGCGTCAAGCCGAGCGCGTAGTCGGTCGGCGGATCATCGTGCGGCGGCGAGAGCTCCATGATGTCCAGATGCCGCACGCGTGGATCCGCGGCACACTGCTGGGCGTCGTGACAGAGTTCTTGCACGGAGAGTCCTGCGGGGTTGCGGGCCGAGACGCCCGGAGCGACGTCGGCATCCAAGGCATCGAGATCGAACGTCGCGAAGGCGTGCTCGCCGCCATCACGGAGCACGTGCGCGAGCGTCTGGTTGGCGTCAAGAAAGCCGCGGTCGGTGTGACGGTTGGTGACGAGGTGCGCCCCGCGGCTGCTCAGCCACTCGAAGTCGTGCTGGCTGTTGGCGAAGCGCCCGACGCCGATCGTGGCATGACGGATGGGGTCGAGGAACCCGCCCTCGATGAGTTTCCGGAAGGGCATACCCGAGCCGGGACGATCGCGGACGTCGAGATGGGCGTCAAAGTTCACCCCCGCGACGGCCTTACCGAGGTGCTCAGAGAGGGCGCGAACACAAGGGAGTGTGAGGTCGTGCCCGCCTCCGATCGCGACGACAAGCATCCCCTGGTCGTGGAGGGTGCGCACCGCGGTCCGCACGCGCTCGTGCGTGCGGTGCATCGCGTCGATCTGCGAGTCCCGGCTGCGCGGATCGCTCGGGGCGGCGGGCGTCACGTCGCCGACGTCGAGAACCGCCGTCCGCAGCGGCTTCCGGGTCGCGGCATCGAAAGGGTTGCCCTGCTTCGCGAGAGCGGCACGAAACGCGTCCGGGCCGAGGCGTGCGCCGGGGCGACCGTGGTTCAGGCGGACGCCGGTGTCGTCGGGCAGGCCGATGAGCGCGACGCGGCACGAACCCTTGTCCGTGCGATCGCGAACGAGCGTATCGGCGAGCCCGCCGGGCACCGGGTCGGGCCAGCGCCCCGGTCTGACGTGGGGGAGATCCATCGGGCCGGATCGTACCAGCACTCGGGCGATGAGCGCTGGACCTTCGCAGGGGATGACTTACACTCGTACACAAGAACGACGTCGGAGATTTGCATGCGTTTGGTTTCATTGGTGATCGTGCTGGTGACGGGCGTGCTCGCGTGGTCCGCCGGCGCGCAGTGGGTCACGGTGCACCTCAAGAGCGGCGATGTCTATTCGGGCACCGTTGTCGAAGAGACGGCGCACAAGATCGTGATCGAGGTCTATCACGGCAGCCTCAAGAGCAACATGACCATCGCGGCAAGCGACGTGCAGCGGGTCGAGCGTGCACCGGCGGATGAAGAACCGATCCGTCCGCTCGACGAGGTCTTCGATCAGCCCGCCAGCGGACAGCGTCGGGGCGTGGTCGTGGTGCCGGCGAAGGGCGGGATCGGTCAGTCGCTCACGAGCAACTTCTTCCGCTCGTGCATCGAGGAAGCGGACGAGGCAAACGCCGAACTCGTGGTCTTCCACCTGACCTCGCCCGGTGGATACTTGCTCGCGCTGCGAGAGATCCGCGACGCGATCGCCGACCGTCCGCAGCAGGATCTCGAGGTCGCGTTCTTCGTCGATGGAGAATGCTTCAGCGCCGCGGCGATGCTCTGCATGGCGCAGGAGCACTTCTACGTCGGCGAGCGGGCCTCTTTCGGCGCCGCGGTCATCATCCAAGGCGACGGGTTGGGCGGGTTCAACGCGGTGGACGCCAAGTTCGCTTCCGCGGAAGCGGCGACCTGGCGCGGGTTCGCAGAACGCGCCGGGCGACCGGGATTGCTCGTGGACGCGATGATGATCCAGTCCATCGAAGTCTGGGCGGACAAGTCGAAGGACCCGTGGGCCCTCGCGCGAGACGCCACAACGCTGGAAGCCGGCGAGCTCATCGATTCGCGCGAAACCGTGCTTTCGATGACCTCACGCGTGTGCATCGCCAGCGGCGCGTCGGACGGGTTCGTGCGCCGGCCCGAAGCCCTCGCCTACGAAGTCGGCATCGACGATCCGGAGTTCATCGCGGCGAGCGGCGAGCAGATCGCCCGAGACGTGCTGCGCCAGCAAACACGCAACATTCGCGAACTCAACAGACGCTTCGAGGCCGCCGGCGCGACCCTCGCCCGTGCGCTGGCCGAATCGAAGCGATCGGACGCCAGCCTCTCGATCATGAAGACAGAGATGCGCCGGCTCCGCAAGATCTACGAGCGCATGCGCGACATGTACGACTCGCTCGACTACGCGCGGTTCTATCTCGAAGCCGAGTACGGCATCACACGCGAGTCTTTCGACACCGCCATTGACGCGCTCACTGAACTGGGGATCGACGGTCCCGGCTGAGCCCAATGGAGGTCGCGATGCGCCACACCTTGATCCGTCTCCTGCTCGCTGCAGTTGTCACGCTCTCCGTCACCGCGCTCGCGGACGCGCGGCACGTGAATGTGTCGATGAAGGACGGGCGATCCTTCGAGGGAGAGATCGTCGAGGAGAGCTCGAAAGAGATCGTCCTTTCCTACACGATGGGCAGCCTCAAGACCAAGATGACGCTCGCGCGGGCGGATATCGCCTCCATCACCGATGCCGAAGCGCCGTCGGCAGATCCGCCCCGCCAAGAGCCGGAGCCGGCTGTTCGCGAACGGCCGCGGGAGCGTGAGCAGTCCCCTCGGGTCCGTGGGCAGCGCACGCGCTAACTGGAGGTCCCCCTCACCGGGCGGTTCGGGCTCGAGTGGGAGAATCTTGAGTCACCGTCGGTGACCGCCGAGGGTGTCGCGGCGGCGCTCGCGTTCGCGGAACGGCGGGGCGTCGAACACGTCGTGCTGGTCCTCGACTCGGAGCGCGGGCGGCTATTCGAGAGCGTTCGGATCGCCGAGGTGCTCGCGGAGCGCCCGGACTCCATCCAAGTGTCAGCGTTCGTCGCCGCGGCGAGCGCCTATGCCACGCCGATCGTGCTCGCGAGCGATCGGGTGTTCGTGAGCGACGGCCTCGCAGCAGACATTGCCTTCGGCTTCGCGTCCATCGAAGGCCTCGACGACGCGCAACTCGTGGAGACGTTCGAGACCCTGGCGCAGGCCGGCGGGCGCGACATCGCCTCGGCCCGAGCGCTCATCCAGCGACCGGGGGTCACGATCGGTCCGAGCGGACTCGGCGCGGTGCGGGTGTCCGGCGCGCCCGCGATCGGTGCGGCGATGGGCATCGAGGAGTGGGCGTCCGCCGGTCGCCACGGCAACGCGATCCTGAAACGGACGATCGATGAGCAGGTCGAGTCGGAGGTCGCGCTGCGAACATCCCTGGCCGAAATCGCGCAAGAGACCACGGCACTGATCGGGAAGATCGAGTACTCGATCCCCGCGCAGATCCAGGAGGCTCGCGCGAAGGACCCGGATAGCTTCTTCGACTACGAATACTACATGTACGAATACACGTTTACGCCGGAGTCAGAAACGAAGTGGCGCAACCGGACCGACGAAGCCGTCAAGCATTGGCGCGGGGTGCTCCGCACGGTCGAAACCGTCGCGAAGCATCAGAGCGAAACCGAGGACCTCTTGAACGGCGTCGAGGTGCGGACCACCGCGGAGAGTGAGTCTGTGTACTGGGCCTTCCTGCCCGATCACCGCGCGCAGGCTCAGAGCGCACGAGCGGAGATGGACAGGCTGCACGCCTACGGAGAGTCGCTCAGCAGGTTCCGTGATCAGGTGCAGACCAAGATCGACGACTTGATCGCTGACCGCCACCGTGGCGTGCTGAAGCGGTAGCTCACCGCATCGGCACGTCTACGTCGCGATCGTCCGCGCAGCGCTCGGCTTCCGGGTAGCCCGCGTCAACGTGCCGGAAGACACCCATCATGGGGTCGTTCGTGAGCACGCGTTCGAGCCGATCGCGCGCTGCCGCTGTGCCGTCGGCGACGATGACCTGCCCGCAATGCTGGCTGAACCCGATGCCGACGCCACCGCCGTGATGCAGCGAGACCCACGACGCGCCGCCCGCGACGTTGACCATCGCGTTGAGCAGCGGCCAGTCGCTAACGGCGTCGGTGCCGTCGAGCATGGCTTCGGTCTCGCGGTTGGGCGAGGCGACGGAGCCGCAATCGAGGTGGTCGCGCCCGATGACGATCGGCGCGGTGACGCGTCCGTCGGCGACCATGTCGTTGAAGAGCGTGCCCGCCTTGTCGCGCTCGCGCAGGCCGATCCAGCAGATGCGGCTGGGCAGCCCCTGGAACTCGAAACGCGGCGCACACGCATCGAAGTTCCCGGCGAGCAGCGCGTCCGGATCCTTGTGACAACCGAGGATCCACCGGCGCAAACGCTCGTGCTGCGGGAAGAGATCGATGAGCGCCTTATCGGTGGCGTAGATGTCGCGCGGATCGCCGCTGAGCGCGACCCATCGGAACGGGCCGCGTCCCTCGCAGAACTGCGGGCGGATGAACGCGGGCACGAAGCCCGGGAAGTCGAAGGCTTGCTCGAAGCCGTGATCGAGCGCACGCTGCCGGATGTTGTTGCCGTAGTCGAAGGTGATCGCGCCGCGAGACTGCAGTTCGACCATCGCGCGAACGTGGCGTTCCATCGTGGCGCAGGAGCGCTCGGTGTAGTCGCCGGGGTCGCGTTCGCGCAGCTCGGCGGCATCCCGCATCGAAAGCCCCGCCGGCACGTAGCCGATCAGCGGGTCGTGGGCGCTCGTCTGGTCGGTAAGCAGGTCGGGCGTGATGCCGCGTTCGAGCAGGCGCTCGAGCAGATCCACCGCGTTCGCTTCGACGCCGACGGACACCGGGTTCTTGTCGCTCGCGTGCGCGAGCGCTGAGTCGATCGATTCGTCGACGCTGGGCGCGAGCTCGTCGAGGTAGTGATCGTGCAGCCGTCGATCGAGGCGCGTGCGATCGACATCGGCGATGAGACACGTTCCGCCGTTGAGCGTGACGGCGAGCGGCTGCGCTCCGCCCATCCCGCCGCAGCCGCCCGTGACGGTCAGCGTGCCGGCGAGCGGGCCCACGGGGTCGTCCGCGCGATCCGGGAAGTACTTGGCCGCCGCTTCGGCGAAGGTTTCGTACGTGCCCTGCAGGATGCCCTGCGTCCCGATGTAGATCCACGAGCCGGCGGTCATCTGCCCGAACATCATGAGCCCGCGTCGCTCGAGTTCGTCGAAGTGCTCCTGCGTCGCCCAGTGGGGCACGAGGTTCGAGTTGGCGATCAGCACGCGGGGGGCGTCGGAGTGCGTGCGCACCACGCCGACCGGCTTGCCCGATTGCACGAGCAGGGTCTCGTCGAGTTCGAGGCGTTTGAGGGTGCGCACGATCGCGTCGAAGCACGCCCAATCGCGTGCGGCCTTGCCCCGACCGCCGTAGACCACGAGCTTCTCGGGATGCTCGGCGACGTCCGGATCGAGGTTGTTCATGAGCATGCGCATCGCGGCCTCGGCGGCCCACGACTTGCAGGTCCGCTCGCTGCCGCGGGGCGCTCGTACGGTGCGGGGCGACGCGTCGATGGTGGTCATGAACGGCTCCTCTCTCGATGAATCGAGCGATTCTAGTCGCGCGTGAACGCGAACTCGCCGGAGCGGATGAGCCCGGCGATGGCCCGGATATCGGGCGTCGGCGAGCGGTCTTCCGTGAGGCGGGGCACCACGGATCGGACGAGCTCGTACACACGTTCGACGCCGGGCCCCGAGCGGAGCGGGCGTTGGTACTCCATCGCCTCGGCACCGCAGATGAGCTCGATCGCGATGGCGTCGGTCGCCAGACGGATGGCCTCGCGCGCTTTGGCGGCAGACCGGGGTCCGAACGAGTTGTAATCTTCCATGCCGGCACAGGTGGGGATGTTGCTGACGCTCGCGGGTGTGCTGAGCGTGATGAGTTCGTTGACGAGCGCCGCCGCGGTGTACTGGGTGATCATCAGCCCGCTGTGCAGTCCCGGCTGCGGGGAAAGGTGCGCGTGCAGGGGGTTCTGGGCGTCGCTCGCCGCGAGGATGTAGTAAACGCGTCGCTCGGAGATGCCCGCGATGTGCGTGATCGCCGGGGCGAGCGCATCGACCGGGAGGGCGAGCGGCATGCCGTGGAAGTTGCCCGCCGAGACGATCGTGCGCGAATGCGCGAGGTCCTGCGGGTCGAAGACGAGTGGGTTGTCGGTGACGGCCCCGAGTTCGTGCCCGATGACCGCGCGGACATAGGCGATGCAGTCGTGCACCGCGCCGAGCACCGGCGCCACGCAGCGCAGCGAGTAGGGGTCCTGCACGCGCGGGTCGTCGTGCAGGTGCGACGGGATGATCTGCGACCCCTCGAGCAGCGCCCACACACGCGCTGCGACGGCGCGCGGGCCCGGCTGATTGCGGATGTCGTACACCCGGTCGTCGAGGTACGAATCGGTGCCGCGGCAGGCATCGATGGACATCGCGCTCGCGCCGATCGCCGCATCGAAGAGCCGCTCCGCGTCGAGCACCGCGTGGACCCCCTGCGCAGCCATCAGGTGCGTGCCGTTGATCAGCGCAAGGCCTTCTTTCGCTTCGAGCGTGAGCGGAGGGATGCCCGCGGCGTCCAGCGCCGCCCTGGACGGTGCGCTCCCGTTCGCCGTGAGCACCTCGCCCTCACCGAGCAGGGCGAGCACCACGTGCGAAAGCGGAGCAAGGTCGCCAGAGGCCCCGACCGAACCGCGGGCGGGCACGAGGGGCGTGATGCTCGCGTTGAGCGCCCGCACGATCGTCTCGACCACGACCGGACGCACGCCCGAATGACCACGCGACAGCGACGCCGCGAGCAGGAGCATCATGGCACGCACAACGCTCGGTTCGAGCGGATCCCCGACACCGGCAGCGTGCGAGCGGATGAGATTCGTCTGGACCTGCGCGATCTGATCGCGTTCGATACGCGTGTTGGCGAGCGAGCCGAAGCCCGTGTTGACGCCGTAGATCGGATCACCGCGATCGAGCGCCGAGTTGAGCCAGCGGTTCGATCGTTCGATGGCCTCGATGGCATCCGGCGCGAGCTCGACGTGGCGGGCGGTGCGCGCGACGGACTCGACGTCGGCGAGCGTCAGCGGGGCACCGGTGAGCGCGAGTGGCTGGTTGGTCATGTTGGGATTCTCCGGTTCGAGCGATCGTGTGGCAATCTCGGCGAGCGATTGCCGAAAGGGAGTGTTGGAGGTATCACTCACGCGTGATCCGAATCGTGCTGCAATACCTGTACGTGGCCGTCGCGGGGCTGGTCGTCGGGCCGTTCCTGCGTGGGCTCGCGATGCGCGTGGAGTCCGCGACGGGGGAGGCCGGCGTGCCGGCGATGCTCAGCGCGAACCCGGCCTCGGGCTTCGCCATGCTCGCGGGGTGCCTGGTGATCGCCGGGATGCTCGGCGCGGCGGCGTCTGCGCTCGTGAGCCGGGCGACGGGGTTCTTTACCGCCGGCATCGCCTTCGCCTGGGTCGCGTGGGCGCACGGGAGCGTGGGCGATCTGGTCCGCAACACGGGGCGATCTGATATCGGCGTGCCGATGGCGATCGAGGGTAGTGTGCTGGGAGCGATCGCCGTGGCGTGCGTGTGGGCGATTCAGCGCTCCGCGCGCATGCGCGTGATCGGCGAGAACGCCTCGCAGACCATGCCCGATGAGCGCCCGATCACATGGCAGGCGATCGGCGCGGACGTGTCGTGCCTCGCGGGCGGCGTCGTCGCGCTGGCTGTCGCCCGGACCGATGGGGCGGCGCAAGTCTTCGGCGCGGCCGCCGCGGGCACCGCGTGCGGCGTCGGGGTCGCCCGCCTCGTCACCAGCCTGCGCGTCTCAGCGCTCGGGCATGCGGTCGGCATCGCGGCGCTCGCCGCGTGCGCTCCGATCGCGGGGATGTTGCTCGCGAGCGTGACGGTCGAGTCGGTGTACGCCGGGGAGATCTCCGGGCTCTCGCGCATCCTGCCGAGCCAATGGATCGCCGGGATGCTGATCGGGCTGCCGGTGGGCATCGCGTTCGGTGATTCTCTTGTCGATCGTGGGATCGAAGCCGAATCAAGGCGCTGAATCCGCGAGGTGCGCTCGGCGAATACGCGGACGCTCACGCGGGTTCGACCTCCTAGTATTCGATCGACTCGCGGACCCACGCTGGGCACGATTCCATGAGCACGGAGACCGCTTTGGCTCAACAGCAGACCGACGGTGTGACCATCCCCGACGTGCAGGCGGCGGCGGATGACCGGCAAATCGCGATCGACAAGGTCGGCGTCAAGGACGTCACGTGGCCGCTCAAACTCGCGACGCCCGACGGCGGCGAACAGCACACCGTCGCGAACATCAACATGTACGTCTCGCTTCCGCACCACCAGAAGGGGACGCACATGAGCCGTTTCCTGCAGGTGCTGAACGAGTACGCATCACCGCTGACGCCCGACACGATCCCGGTGGTGGCGCGAGCGATCCGCGAACGCCTCGAAGCCGAGCACGCGCACCTGGAGATCTCCTTCACGTACTTCATCGAGAAGCGTGCGCCGGTAACCGGGCAGGCCGGGCTGATGGACTATCAGGTCTGCTTCAACGCCGTCTCCAATCACGAGGACGACTTTGTGATGACGGTCAAAGCCCCCGCCACGAGTCTCTGCCCCTGCTCGAAGACGATCAGCGACTACGGGGCCCACAACCAGCGCTGCGAGCTGACCGCGAAGGTCCGCGTCCGCGGCTCTATGTGGATCGAGGACCTCGTCGAGCACCTCGAGTCCTCGGCCTCCGCCCCGGTCTACTCCGTGCTCAAGCGACCCGATGAGAAGTTCGTCACCGAACAGGCCTACGACAACCCGAAGTTCGTCGAGGACATCGTCCGCGATCTGGCGATCCGCCTCGAGAGCGACGAACGGGTCATCTGGTATTCCGCCCAGAGCGAGAACTTCGAGTCGATCCACAGCCACAACGCCTACGCACAGATCACGCGGGACAAGCGCGAGGCGTGAGCCGGTTTTGACGAACGCCCCCCGGCCCGCCCGATACGCTTGAGCAGACGCGCCATCGATGCGCGCACGCGAGGCGGGTCATGAAGCGGCTGCGACGGCTCATCCCAAGCATGTTTCATCGTCGACTGGCGCTCCTGGCGATCGGGGGCGTCGCCGTCGTCGGAGGGCTCGGCGCACAGACCGCCTCGCTCACGCTCACGCGGCACCATGAGATGCTCGCCGCCGCGGAGTCGCACCTCGTCTCCGAGCGCCTCACACCGACCGTGCGCGGGCGCATCCTCGATCGGAAGGGCCGCGTGCTCGCGGAGGAGCGCGCGACGTTCGACGTGCTGATCGACTATCGCCTGCTCACCGGCGAGTGGGCGTATTCACGCGCCGCCCGACGCGCCCGCGATCTCCACGCCGAGGACTGGAGCAAGCTGGATCGCAAGGGACGCGAGGACCTGATCGCCGAACAGTTGCCCGCGTACACGGATCGCCTCGAACGCTTTTCTCGTGAGCTCGCGGGCACCGTCGGTGTTTCGGTAGAGATTCTCGATGAACGGGCCGGTGAAGTGCGCCGACACGTGCAGCGCACGGCGACGTCGGTCTGGGAACGCTGGCTCGTCGCGCGCCGAGAAGAGCTCAACCGCGGGCGCGAACTCGCGACGGAGATCGAAGTCACGCTCGCCGACGTCAACAAGCCCATCCGCGAGCAGCGCCAGTCGCACGCCCTGCTGACCGGGCTGACCGAAGAGCAGGCATTCGAAGTGCGCCGCCTGCTCGGTCGCTACACCGATCTGCATCTGCGTGGCGGGACGCCGGGCGTGCAGCTCGAAGCGGGCGGCGCGCGCTCGTACCCACTCGAAACCGTCGATGTCGAGGTCATGCGCGATCTGCTCCCGCAGCCACTGCGCGATGCGGACGATTCTCCCACGCGGGTCGTGACCGTGGGCGGCCTGCTCACGCGCTCCATCGGATGGATGCGCGAGGCGCAGTCCGAGGACATCGCAGCGCGCTCGGCGAAGCGGCGCGATATGGGCCTCGAACGCCGAGAAGATCTCGAGCGGTACCTCGCGGGCGATCTTGTCGGCGGGCGCGGCATCGAGGCGACGCAGGAAGAGCGCCTCCGCGGTGCGCGCGGCAGCCAATCCGTGCGCCTCGACACGGGCGAGACCGAGATCATCGAGCCGATCGCCGGCGAAGACGTCCGGCTCACGATCGATGCGATGCTGCAGGCCCGCGTACGCGCGATCATGGATCCCGACGTTGGGCTCGCGCGCGTCCAGCCGTGGCACGCGACCCGGCAGGGTCTCCCGATGCCGGAGGGCACGGAGCTGTACGGCGCCGCGGCGGTGCTCGACGTGTCGTCGGGCGATGTGCTCGCGCTGGTCTCGACGCCGTCGTTCACGCGCGAGCAGGCGCGGACCGAACCGGACCGGGTGTGGAACGATGCGCTCCGCGCGCCGTGGGTGGACCGCGCCGTCGCGAAACCCTACCCGCCGGGCTCGATCATCAAGCCGCTGGTCTTTGTCGCTGCGGTCACCCAAGGCACACACGCGCTGTACCACGACATTGTGTGTACCGGGGCGCTGAACCCGGAGAGGCCGAACCGCCTCCGCTGCTGGATCTTCAAGCAGAACCAGATCACGCACTTCGATCAGTTCGGAGAGGGTCTGCGCGGCGACATGGCGATCAGCGTCTCGTGCAACGTGTTCTTCTACACCGTTGCGCGCGGGCTCGGCGTGGACGCCTTCGACCGCTGGATGCGCGCGTTCGGCGCGGGCGACGCCTTCGGGCTGGGCATCGGCCCCGAACTCGAGGGCATCGTCGGCGAACGTGTGGATGGCACGCGCACGGGCCTCGGTGACACGATACAGATGGGGATCGGGCAGGGGCCCATCGCGTGGTCGCCGCTCCACGCGGCGGATACCTACGCGACGCTCGCGCGGGGCGGGATCCGCATCGTGCCGCGTGTGCTCCGCGACGACGCGCCGCGGGCGACGGACCTCGGTCTCGACCGCGACGCGATCGACATGGCGATGCGCGGGCTCGAACTCGCGGTCACCGATCGCTACGGCACGGGCTCAACGCTCAAGTACCCCGATGGCTCAAGCGAGCCGACGTTCAACGTGCCCGGCGTGCGCGTGTGGGGAAAGACCGGCACGGCGCAAGCGCCGGACCTGCTCGGCGAAGACCCCGACGGCGACGGCCCGGAACGCCGCCCCGTGCTGCGGACGGGCGACCATTCGTGGTTCGTCGTGCTCGCCGGCCCGGAGGGCGGTGCGCCGCGCTACGCGATCGCGGTCGTGATGGAGTACGCCGGTTCCGGCGGACGTGTCAGCGGTCCGATCGCGAACCAGATCGTGCGCGCGCTCCGCGACGAGGGGTACCTGTGAGCCGCGAGGTCGAGACCTTCGCCGAGGCGGACCGGCGTGACGCCTTCGCGGACGTCGCCCGACGCACGCTCGGATCGCGCACGCTCGACAACAAAGCTACGGCCGCGGTGCGCGGGCGCGTGCGATGGGTCAACCCCGCGTGGCTGACGCTCTTCGCGTCGGTCGCGCTCTGCCTCGTCGGTGTGTTCGCGATCGATCTCACCAGCGGGCTCGATCCCGATGGGCTTTCGTTCTACGCCAAGCGCCAGCTCGTGTTCCTCGCGATCGGGCTGGTGACGTGCGCGGTGTGTATGACGCTGCACTTCCGCAACGCGGCGTACTTCGCGTGGCCGCTCGCCGTGATCGTCGCGTTCCTTCTGGTCTTCGTGCTGCTGCCGTTCGTGCCCGAGTGGCTGGTGCTGCCCCGCAAGGGCGCTCGACGGTGGATCAGCCTGGGGCTGTTCGATCTGCAGCCGAGCGAACTGGCGAAGGTCGCGTTCGTGCTCGTGACCGCGGGCTACCTGCAGTTCCGCGAGTCGTACCGCACGTTCTTCGGACTGGCGCGCCCCATGCTGCTGGCCGCGGTCCCGATGGCGCTCATCCTCGTGGAACCCGACCTCGGCACGGCGACGCTCTTTGCGCCGGCGCTGCTCGCGATGCTCGTCGCGGCGGGTGCCAAACTGGTTCATCTCATCGGCACGGGCGTCGCGGGTGTCGCGTTCGCCGCGGTGGTCGTCGCCGTGAGTCTCGCCGCTGCGGAACAGGATGCCTACCCGCTTCTGCGCCCGCACCAGGTCGAACGCATCCAGGCTGTGGTTGAACGCTTCGAAGGCGACGACCGATTCATCGATTCCCGAGGCTTTCAGGGTCAGCAGGCACTCACACTCGTCGGCTCCGGCGGCGCGTTCGGCAACAGCGAAGACAAAACCCGCGCCTTCGTCCGTTTCAGCGGCATCCCCGAGGCCCACAACGACATGATCTTCGCGGTCGTCGTCAACCGCTGGGGAGCCGCGGGCGGCATCGTCGTCCTCGTGCTCGTCGCGCTCTGGGGACTCGGCGCGGTGCTCACCGCGGCGGTCACGAAGGACCCGTTCGGCAGGCTTATCGTCGTGGGGTTCGCCGCCTTCATTCTCTCCCAGGCGACCATCAACATCGGCATGACGATCGGGCTCTTCCCCATCACCGGGATGACGCTGCCCTTCGTCAGCTACGGCGGGTCGAGCCTTGTCGCGGGGTTTATCATGGTCGGATTGATCTGCAACGTCGGGCTCCGGAGAGACCCGCACCTGTGGCGACGGTCCTTCGAGTTCGATGATGACGAAACCTAACCGTGACCCGCTGACATTCCCGCCGCCCATCGACGTGGGCGATCCGCCCGCGCGCTTCGTCGAGCACTGCGAGTCCTTCGGCATCTCCCTCGGCAAGGAAGAGCTGGAGCGTCAAGCCCGTTTCCTCGGCCTGATGCTCGCGGCGAACTCGGTGATGAACCTTACCGGCATCCGCGAACCCGCCGACGCGTGGGTGAAGCACACGTTCGATGCGCTGACGCTTGTCGGCGTGGCGCAGGGCCTCCGCGAGGATGAGCCCGATCGACCGCTCGCCGTCGCGGACGTTGGCAGCGGCGGGGGCGTCCCGGCGATCCCGCTTGCGATCGCGATGAGCGATTGCCAGTTCGTGTTGATCGAAGCGACCGCCAAGAAAGTCGCATTTCTTCGACACGCAGTGCGCGAGCTCGGGCTGCCGAACGTCGAGATCGTCAACGAACGCGCCGAAGTCGTCGGGCAGGCGCACAAGACGCACCGCGGCGCGCACGACCTGGTGACGGCGCGCGCGCTCGGTCCGCTGGCGGTGGCGGCGGAGCTGACGGTCGCGCTCGCAAAACCGGGTGGGCTCGTGGCGCTCGTCAAAGGCGACCGCGCACAGGAAGAACTCGAACAGGCGAAGCAGGCGCTGCACCTGCTGCACGCGGGGTGCGCGGGGATCATTGAGACGCCGACGGGGACGATCGTGGTGCTGGAGGCGCTTCGCAAGGCGCCGCGGGACTATCCCCGGCGCGTGGGCGAGCCCAAGCGTGTGCCGCTGGGCGTGAGCCGGAAGGCGTGAACGCGACGAGCGCGGAGATGCTGGGCGCCGGCGGTGCGATCGCGAGCCTGATCGGCGAGGGGTTCGAAGCGCGCGCCCCGCAGCAGCGGATGGCCGAGGCGATCGACGACGCGATGCAGGAGCGCGCGCACCTCATGGTCGAAGCGGGCACGGGTGTGGGCAAGTCGTTCGCGTATCTGCTCCCCGCGATCCGCCGGATCATCGAGCACGGCGAGCGCGTGGTCGTCTCGACGAACACGATCAACCTGCAGGAGCAACTCGTCGAGAAAGACGTGCCGCTCCTGAGCGCGCTCTTCGCGGAACAGACACCCGACGGCCCGCGATCGGCGTTCCGAGCAGAACTGGTCAAAGGCCGCGGGAACTACCTCTCGGTGCGCCGGCTAGAAATGGCGAGCCGGAAGCAGGACACGCTCTTCCCCGACGCGGCGACGCGCCTCTCGTTGCACGTTATCGAAGACTGGGCCTACGAGACGCGCGACGGGACGCTCTCGACCCTGCCGAAGCTCGAACGACCGGGCGTGTGGGACCGCGTCCGCAGCGACGCCGGCAACTGCATGGGGCGGCGCTGCCCACGCTACGAGGTGTGTTTCTATCAAGAGAGCCGGCGACGCATGCAGCGGGCGGACCTGCTGATCTGCAATCACGCGCTCTTCTTCAGCGATCTCGCGCTGCGCGCGCGCGGCGTAGGTTTCCTCCCGCCATACGACCACGTCATCCTCGACGAGGCGCACGCGGCGGAAGAAGTCGCGAGCGAGCACTTCGGCGTTTCGATCACGAGCGGTGGCGTTCGGCATCTGCTTTCCATGCTCTACTCGGCGCGCACAAGAAAGGGCTTCCTCGCGGCGCTCAAGACGGACATCGAGGGCGCGAGCATCGCCGAACAGGCCGTGCGATTGGTCGTGCGCGCGGGCGAGGAGAGCGACCGGATGTTCGACGCGCTGCGAAGACTCGGGGGGCCCACCGGCGGACGCGTGCGCGAGCCCGAAGCCGTCGAGAACACGCTTTCGCCAGTGCTCGGCGAGCTCGTCCTTGCGCTCAAACGCCTTCGCGAGCACACGACCAACATGGAAGACCAGTACGAGCTGAGCGGGTACGCCGAGCGCGCGGCGGCCTTCGCGCAGGCCTGCGAGTCGCTCATCGCGCAGGAACTCGACGGCTGCGCCTACTGGGTCGAGTCAAGCGGGAGCGACGACGGCTTCAAACGCACCACGCTCTCGTGCGCACCGATCGACGTGGCGCCGGCGCTGCGCGAAGCGCTCTTCGAGCAGGAGCACTCGGTCGTTCTGACCAGCGCCACGCTGAGCACGACCCGCGGCGACTTCGCGCACGCCCAGCGCCGTCTCGGGTGCGACGACGCGCAGACCATGGCGCTCGGGAGCCCCTTCGAATACGCGACCCAGGTGACGCTGTACGTGGACGACACGATGCCGTCGCCCTCGGACGCGGGCTACCTCGGCGGGCTGGCCGAGCGCATCGAGCGTCAGATCGACGAGACGGACGGCGGGGCGTTCTGTCTCTTTACGAGCCATCGTGACATGGGCCGCGTCGCCGACATGCTCGCGCCGACGCTGCGCAGCGCGGGCAGGCCGCTCGTCGTGCAGGGGCGCGACGGGAGCCGGGCGGACGTGCTGAAGTCTTTCACTCGGGACGAACGCTCGGTGCTCTTCGGGACGGCGTCCTTCTGGCAGGGCGTGGACGTGCGCGGCGACGGGCTGCGCAACGTGATCATCACACGCCTGCCCTTCGAGCCCCCCGATCGACCGCTCACGCAGGCGCGACACGAACACATGCAGGCAAACGGGGAGGACCCGTTCTCGCGCGATTCGTTGCCGCGTGCGGTCGTTCGGTTCAAGCAGGGCTTCGGTCGCCTGATCCGCAGCGCGAGCGATTCCGGTCGTGTGGTGGTGCTCGATCCGCGCGTGCTCACGAAGTCATACGGGAGGCGGTTTCTCTCGGCGTTGCCCGCGGGTGTGCCGCTCGTGCGCGTGAGCTCGGGCGAGGTCTCGACGCTCGGCGAGGCGGATGGCTGACGTGTATCCTGCGAGCCCGTCGGGCGGTGCGCCGGGCGGAACCGAATGACCACGGAGGGGCGAGGCTCGACATGCTTGGGAAAGTCTTCAAGGCCTACGACGTGCGCGGTCTCTACCCGGACCCGCTCAACGAGAACATGGCGTGGCAGATCGGCGTTGGCGCGGCGGAGTTCCTGCTGCGCGAGGCCGAGGCGTCGGGCGAGACCACGCCCATGATGAAGAACATCGTGGTCGGGCACGACATGCGCACGCATTCGCCGTCGCTCAAGCAGGCGCTCTGCGAGGGGATTCTCGCCGGCGGCGCGAGCGTCATCGACGTCGGGCTGGTCGATACGCCCTTTGTCTACTTCGCGATCAACCACCTTGATTGCGCAGGCGGTGTCCAGG
>JBCDCB010000033.1:0-36770 GCA_039182735.1 Planctomycetota bacterium | reverse complement strand
CCGATGATCTGCTCCGCCGAATGCCTGATCCGTGCCATGAAATCCCGCCTTCCCAGATGCGTCCGATGCCGTGCATTCTCGCATAGCAACCGGACTGGTTTCTGGGGGGCAGATCATCGCGACCTGGATGGAACTGACTGGTCGGCTGCGAGACTTTCATCGCCTTGGCGGACACATCATCCCGGCGAATGGAAAAGGCTACATGATCGAACCTCTGGCAATGCTTGAGTCGTTTGGCATTCCCTCATTCGTCGTGTTCGATTCCGATGCCTCGGTAGAAGACCCGACGAAGCGAGAGAAGCACCGGCTCGACAACCAGGCCCTACTCCACCTTTGCGGATACGGAGCAGCAGACCCGCTGCCCGCGGACTGTCTCAAGCAAGAGAGGGTAACCATGTGGAGCGACGACATCGGTAGCCGCGTTGCAAGCACGGCCGGAGCCACCGCCTGGGAGGCAGCTCAAAACGGCGCACGAGCCAAACACGACCTGCATGCAAAGGGGATGAAGAAGAATCCGATGTTCATTGGGTTTGCACTCAGTGAGCTGCACGAAGCCGGCACCGCGTGCGACGCGTTAGACGAGCTGTGCGAGAGCATCATCGCGTTCCTCCGTGCCTCATGAGACGTGCAGTCGCCTGCACCTTCGCCTAGCCGTCGTCTATCTCAGAGACTGCGAATATGCAAGAGATCATCTGCCCTCACTGCAAGAAGGCGTTCAAGGTCGACGAGGCCGGCGCCGATCTCGCTGCTCATAGAGCAACCGCAGGAGCACATCACTGAAGCTCTCGTTGCTTAATCGCTGGCTGCGCAACCATTCGTACACTTCTTTACGCACCGAGATGTTGATGCTTGCCATGCGTTTGGGTTGGCATTTATGGTTCATAGACGTTTCGGCTGAAACTGGACTGATAGCCGCTGCCCTGTCTGGGCATGCGCCCACAGCTCGCCCTGCCTTAGCCCGCTATGCGCTTCATGGCGGCCTCTGACTCGCCGTCGTGCAGGTGATAGTAGAGGTCGAGAATGGAGGAGCTCGAGTGCCCCATCCACGCCATGGCCATGCGGTACGGCACGCCGGAGTTCGCGACCGTCGAGGCGGAGTGGTGCCGCAGGCTGTGGGTCTTGAGGCTCGTGGGCAACCCCGCTCGATGCCCGATCCGAGCGCGGACTAATTGAGACCCGGTCTCAACTACAGGATAGCATCACGCTCACCGCCCCGCTGGGCAGACTGTCCTCATCGTTCTGGAGGTCCCGACTTGGTCCGTACTCAAGTGGTAGTCTTGCGACGTGTGACCGCTGCGCGTGCATTGATCGGTGTCGCTCGCGTGGCAGGCGAGTTGTTTCAGGCCCCGCTTACCTCGGGCCCGTCGACGCTGATCGCACGGAGCGCGCTGAGCAATTCGATCACAGATAGGAAGATCCGATGACGCTTGAGTACGCCGACACGCGGGAGATGCAGCGCCACCTCTTTGCCGAGCTCAGCACGATGTTTGCGCGCGAGGTGCCGCTGTACGATAAGTCTCTCGAGGTCAACCTGAGGTGCAACTGCACGGTCGCGCGGATGCTCTCCCGGCTGCATGGCGGCTTCCGCGTGAGCGACGAAGAGCTCAGCGCGACGTCCGGCGAACGCCACGGCGCGATCCGCATCGGACGCGAGGATGAGTTCCGCTGGATCTCGCGGTACTTCGCCTGCTTCGGCATGGAGCCGCACAACTTCTACGACATGACGAGCGTCGGCGCGAAGAGCCAGCCGGTGATCGCGACGGCGTTCCGATCGAGGAACGAGCCCGAAAACCGCATCTTCGCTTCGCTGCTGCGGACCGATGGCTTCGACGCGTCGACTCGGGAGCGGATCGATGCCCTGCTCAGCCAGAGACAAGTGTTCTCGGAGCGTGCGATGGCCCTCATCGAGCGGTGCGAGGTCCAGGGTGGGCTCGACTTCGAGGACGCGATGGATCTTGTGCGCGAGGGGATCCAGCGGATCTTCGGGTGGACGGGCGAGGCTCGCGGTCGGGAGCTTTATGAGGACCTGTGCCGCGACGGGCTCAAGATCGCGGCCGACATCGCGTGCTTCTCGTCGCACCACCTGAACCACCTCACGCCGAACACGCTCTGCATCGACCTCTACTCCACGGCGATGCGTTGGCAGCTCGGGCTGATCGCGCGGGGCGAGTTCGTTCAGAACGCCGCCGGGGCGCTCGCGCAGACCGCTCGCATCGCCGACGCGCACTGGATGCTGCTGCACTTTCGATGGCTGCGACACGACGACGTGAAGGCGTTTGTCCGGGATGACGTACGCCCGCGCGACATTCACGACCTGGCGTCGGCCCTCGCCGAAGCGTTAGAGACGGACGACCTGAGGCTCTGGGAGCTCGATCACAACGGCTACAAGGACGCGACGGAGGGGCCCGACTGCGGCACGCAGATCCTGCTGCGCCAGGACGCGTATCGCGCGCTGTCCGAGCCGGTCCGCTTCATCGACGAACAGCCGGCGGCAGAGGGCAGCCACACCGCGCGGTTCGGGGAGATCGAGCAGCGGTTCTACGCGACGACACCTCGGGGCCGCGATCTGTACAACGGTTGCCTCGCGTTGCAAGAGGCAGAAGCGCGGATCGATGCGGGCGGTGCGAGTGACGCGCCCGGGCCGCCGAAGAAGCGATTCGCTCCCTTCCCTGGGTCGCTACTCGGCCTGCTCGAGGAGCAACTGGTATACGCCGTCTATGAGCCTGTGCCCGGGGCGTCATACACCGATGTCGACCGTGCGGGCACGGTGGACGCCGTCGAGCTTGTTCGGCATGGGGTGTTGCGTTGCAAGGGAATTCGGTACGAGGACTTTTTGCCCGCGTCCGCCGCGGGGATCTTCGCGAGCAATCTCGAGCAGTACGGTACCGCGACGGAATCGGGCGATCGTGATGTGTACGAGCAGAGCGATCTGGAGCGGATTCTCGGACGTGAGATCGTCGATACAGACGCGGCGTACCGCGCCGAACAGGCGATAAGCCTCCTCGATGCTTACGCGTCACTCGGCGTACTGGACCGTCTTCCCGATCACCGTCTCGGTGAACTTGAACGCGAGGCTCATGGGATTGGCGAGGGTGTTGGCGGGGTGCTCGCGTGAGCGTCGGAACTGCGTTCGTCTTCGGCTTTAGCGAAAGCCCGCGCGTCCGCGGCGTTCAGATCAACGGAGTCCTTTCGGATGCAGAACTTCATATCGGGTGTGGTCGTCGGCGTGATCGTGCTGCAGACGGCGGTGCTGGCGCCGACCATCTTCAAGTCGCTCGAAGCAGGGCCCGCAGGGGTGCTGCTAAGGGCGATGTTCCCGAAGTTCTTCCGCCTGCTCGCGGTGCTCGGCGTGGGATCGCTGGTCGCGGTCGCGTTATCGTCAGACCCGAGTGCCGGGCAGTACGCGGTTGGTGGCCTGACCGTGGTGCTGCCCGTTGTGTGCGCAATGCTCGTACCCGCGACGAACCGGGCGACGGACCGCGGCGACTCCGCGACCTTCACGAAGCTGCACACGCTGAGCGTCGTCATGACGCTCGCGGTGCTCGGCGCGAACATCGCGATGCCGTTCGTATGAATCGGCTGCGTGGGCGGAGAGGAGCTCGGGCATGAGCGAGCGTGCGAACACGGAGGCCGATGCGCGGGAGGCGCGTCGACGGAGGAGGAAGCGGTACGGGGCTTCGATGAAGCTCACACGCCGCCTGCACATGTACTTCGGGCTCGTGCTGACCCCGTTCGTGCTGCTCTACGGGGTGACGGCGATCCTCTTCAACCACCCGACGCTGCTGAGCGACCGCTCGAAGGAGTCTGTCGACGCGGGCCTCTTCGCGGACGTGGAGTTCCCCGACGCGGAGGCGCTCGCTTCTGCGATCGTTGAGGCGATGAACGCCGATGGAGAGACCGCGTTCCGGCTCGATCCCGACGTCGGCGTCGAATTCACAAGCGACTTCATCGTTGACGCGAACACGGAGGAGCAGCGGGCGCGGTACCGCTTGTACGCGCCGTCGCTGAACGGTTCGGTGACACGGACGCCGCTCGACCCGGAAAGCGAAGCCGACGCAGGAGGGGAGCTACCTTTCCCGGACTCTGTCGTAGTGCCGACAACTGAGGCGATCGACGCGATCACAGAGGCGCTCAAGGCGGAGACGGGGGCGGAGCGCGTCCAGGTCAGGCGGGCGCCGAGCGTCGAGTTCGGTGTTGTCGTAGACGGCGAGACATGGCTCGTCTCGTGCGACCTCCGCGGCGGCGGCATCGAGGCGAGACGACCTGGGGAGCCGACGCGCGAGATCGAGGCGCGGTCGTTCCTGACGCGGCTGCACCTCTCGCGAGGCTACCCCGATACCTTCACTGCGCGCACCGTCTGGGCGGTCGCGGTCGATGTGACGGCGGGGCTCATGATCTTCTGGGCGGTCTCGGGCGTCGCGATGTGGTGGCAGATGCGCCCGACACGCAAGGCCGGAGCGCTGGCGGGGATCGCGGGGCTGCTCGGTGCCGGGATCCTCGGGTACGCCATGTTCCTCATCTTCTACTACTGACCCGCGCACGCCACGGAGCGAGCGCGCGAACACCATCCGGAGCGGAGATACGCATATGAAGATCGGCATTATCTACGGCACATCGATGGGCAACACCCAGGATGTCGCCGAGCAGATCAAGGAGTATCTGGGCGACGCCGCGGACGACCCGGTCGAGGTCATCCGTTTCGACCCGCCCGACATCGCACGCTACGACGTGCTGCTGCTCGGAATCCCGACGTGGCACGTCGGCGAGATGCAGGACGATTGGGAGGACGCCGCGGAGAAGTACAACATCCCCGAGATGCAGGGAAAGAAGGTTGGCTTCTTCGGCTGCGGCGATCAGGCGGGGTACCCGACAACCTTCGGCGACGCCTTCGGTCACCTGTGGGACATCATCGAGCCCGCCGGCCTCGAGCCAGAGCATCCATGGCAGTGTCCACCGGCGGCAGCCCGGCTGCGTCACCCGCTGATCGCGGACGAGTGCGCCGAGCCGTTGCTTGATCGATCGCCGTTCGTCCACCAGTTGCTGGCGGTAGCGAACGAGACGACGAAGATCGCGGACAGCCGCTGGTGCAAGCCATACCCGCGGCAGATACCCGACGCGCTGCAGATCGGCGAGCAACCGTGCATCGGAGAAGTCGGTCTTGTCCGGCTGCTGGCGGAGACGTGAAACGTACCCCGCGTGCGCCAGGCTCACGCCCCAGCCGAAACGATCGGCGAGGCACTCGGCGAGGTCCGCGGCACCGGTGCACGCCTCGATCGCGACCCCGGGGATCACCTGGCATACGCTCGATGAGACGCCGGATCTCCCCGGCGTCGTTGGGGGCCGGCCTGTTGAGCAGCACACATCCCGTGCGATCCATCGCGCACAGCTGGACGCCCGACGTGTGGTAGTCGATCCCGATGTACAACAGATCCTTCGCCATGGTCGCCTCCAGAAAGAGTGAGCAACCAATGTCGCTCATCCCAATCTGAGCCCGCGGAAGACGCGCGAGGCGGTGCACGCGGTGCGTGCGCGGTATCGCGTCTCCGAGAGGCGGGCGTGCAGAGTGCTGCGTCAGCACCGTTCAACACAGCGATACGCACCGATCGAACGTGACGACGAGGCGCCGCTGACGCGCCGGATCATCGAGCTGGCGTGCGCGTTCGGGCAGTACGGGTAGAGGCCAGTAACAGGAGCGGCGGGCCATCCTTATGAGTAAACGCTCGATGGCGTGTGCTTCGGGCATCCCGATTCCAGGAGGCCTTCAATCGGGTTGTCGGCCGTTCAGGCAGTCGTTGTCGACTGAGTCACCTCCAGCAGTCGACCAGCCGTTTATAGTGACGGTTGGACAGCGTTCACGCAGCATGATCGATCGAGCAGAAGTAACACGAGATGACCGACAGCGACCAAAGTCCCGAAGACGCAACCACCCGAGTTCCCGTGGTCATCCTCAACGGCTTTCTCGGCTCTGGCAAGACGACGCTCATGACGAGCTTGCTCGTTCAGTCCCGCGAGAAGGATCTGTCAGTAGGTGTCGTGGTCAATGACATGAGCGAGATCGACATCGATGGCCACCTCGTTGCGCGTACCGAGTTCTTCACGAAGGGCGATCCACGCTTGCAGTCGATCCATTCGTATGTCCTGAGCAGCACGCAGGGGATCGACAGACTTCAGGATGCGCTCGTGTCGATCTTGGCGAATGACTCACCTGAGCTCATTATCATTGAAACATCTGGGAGCTGTCACCCCCTGCCCCTCATCGAATTCTTCCGCACCCAGCCCCATCTTGTGCTGATCGGAGTGCTGGCCCTGATCGACATTGCGATGGTCGACCAGGACTACAACGCCGGCGAGCTCATCGTGCCGATCATTCAGCGCAATCAGCAGAGTGAGCAACGAGACACGACGAATCTATTGGTCGAGCAGGTCATGTTCTGCAGCCACTTGCTGCTGACGAAGGCCGACCGTATCCACGTAGACAAGCTTGAACGGATCGCCCAATCCATCCACGCTTTGAATCCCTTGGTAGCGGTGTTCTCGGTGCCTTTTGGCAACCTACCGATTGAGGACATCCTGGGGATGCCCGAGTACAACTACCACCGAGTTGCGCAGTTGATCCAAGAGGTGAAGCCGGTTCTCGAAGCGGAGCGCGACGAAGACCGACCCTACAATCTGGCGACCCGAGTGATCGAGGATGATCGCCCATTCCATCCGCAGCGATTGTGGGATGTCTGCAATCACTATCTCGGAGAGAAGATCTATCGAAGCAAGGGGTTTTTCTATCTTGCAAGCCGCGACAACCTATCGCTTCTCTGGAATCAGGCAAACACTGGTATCAGCTTGGAGCTCGTGGGCCATTGGCGCGCGGGCATTCTTGAAGACGAGAACAATGGTCTCGATGAGATGGAAACTGCAGGGCTCAGGGAACGGTTGAAGAATGCGAAGGGACGATTCGGAGATCGTTGCTGCGACCTGACGGTTATCGGTGATCGATCTCAAGTAGACGTGTTCGCCGATGCTCTCGAGCAGTGCCTGCTCACGGAAGGCGAGATTCAACACTGGCGATCGGGCGGAGAGTTTCCTGACCCATGGCCCGACAGCTACGCCACGTACGGTCGGTAGTATCCGAAGGAATCCTGCGCGATGCCCGCGGTAGTAAAGGGCGAGCGTGATGACTGACAAGAAGCATAACGGTCTTGCTGTCGTCTTCGTTGCTCACAAGCTCGACTTGCTTCTCGCTAGTTCCGTATGTCGCATTCATTCTGAAACCAACCACTTGGGCTGTGCCAGGAGTTTGTGTTCTAGCAGCAGGCCGGCCTGAGACCCACAACAATCTCCTGGCCCGCCCCGGCAAGACCTCTGAAAGAGCGAACCAGCCGCATTTCGTTCCAACTTTGCCTTTAGACTGAATGACTGGAATTACTTCTCTCATAACTGAGTGCGTCACGAAGGACTCTTTGCCATATCTGGGATCGCCCCCGCGCTCTTCGACATGTTCTTCAACTGGCACCTCAGCGGGGTGGATCAGACGCCCAACGGTCATGACTCACTCAACAAGCGTCTGTCGAGGCCGCTGGTGACACGGCGTGTGCCAATCCACACCTACGACGACAGCAAGCGTGAGTCCGCAACTCGCACGGTGCGATCATGGCCCAGGGCGGCGGGCGTGAGGACGTTCTAGGAGGAGCCGTGTAGCCCGTGGGCGAACGACTCAATAGAGAGTACCGAGACACTCCTCTCAAGCACCGCCGCGGGAGACTTGCTCCGGCTTGGCGAGGTGGGTCCTCCCTCTGCCGGCCGTGAGTCTCGCGAGGCTGGCGGGTAACGCCGCTTCATCAAGTCTGAATCTCCATCATGAGTAGAACCAACCGGCCGAAGTGGCGCTGACCGTAGCGCTACCACCGCGAAGCACTCATGCGGCAAGACATGGCTGATTCGATAGATACCGATCGATGATCGCCGCTTCCCAAGCTGAATGTCGCCGGTTCGACTCCGGTCACCCGCTTTGACGAGGGCTCAACCGTCCGCACGCACCGCGGCGACCACGCGGCGCTGCAGATCGGGTACCCATGTCCCGCCCGGGTTCTCGACAGTCACCGCGAAGAGTTGAACCCGTCCGACGTCGATGCCCGGCTCGATCGGAACGATGACCTCACCCTGAGCGGTCGCGTTGAACACACCGCCGCTGACTTTCTGCTCGAGCCCGCGTTCGTCGATGACCCAGACCTGGTACTGCTCGGTTTCGGGATCGTTGACCTTGAGCCCCACGAAGCGCAAGTACCCGGTCCGGAATTCGTCATTCCATACGACGTCGCCGGTCACCCGTGGTTGCTCCGCCGGCGGGAGATCCCCCGGCAGATCGAACGGAGCCCACGCCATGCGGACCGTGCCGGGCACCTCAAGCAGCTTCGTGCGGTTCTCTGCAAGCTCCGCGGGATCGCGCGGCTCTTCGTAGAACGCGAGTTGCAGGTTCGCCGCGTCGAGTTCGTTGGTCGCGGCCGCGAGCATTTCGGCGATCCGGACGCGCTCTTCGACCGCCGCCGCGAGTCGCGACGCCTGATCTTCGATGGTCTCGTCGCGCGAGGCGATCTGATCGCGCAGTTGGTCCGCCGCGGCACGCGCTCGCGCGATCACGTCCTCGTTCGACTCGATCTTCTCGAGCAGTGCCGCGGTGCGTGCGCGCTCCGCTTCGAGCAGCGCCGATTGGTTCTGCAGGAACCAGTTCGTCGCGACAAGACCGCCCGCGGCAAGCAGCAGCGACGCCGCGAGCACGAACCGAAGGCCGATCGAGCTGACAGAAGTCGTCGGCACCTGGACCGGGTCGGCGGCGACGAGGCGCTCGCCTTCTGCAATAAGCGCCGAGCGTAGCGACGCGGGCATCGATGCGCAGGAGACGAGCCCACGATGCAACGCGGCTGCCGTCTCTTCCTCGGGCGTCGGTGCGCCCCCGCCGTGGGGCGCATCACCGGTTACGCGATCGATCGCGTCGTCAACCGGATCAAAGTCAGGTTCTGGCGTGTGAGCCGTCATGGGGTCGCACCCGTCAAGGAAGAGCCTTCCACGGCCTCTCGAATCAGCTTCAGCCCTTTCCGCACCCGCGACTTCACAGTACCGAGCGGCGCTCCGGTGAGGTCCGCGATCTGTCCGTGAGAACACCCGTGCTCGACCGAGAGGCGCAGAGCCATCTGCACGTCTTTCTCGAGGCCGCCGAACGCGCGCATCGCCTTCGATGCGAGCTCGTCCAGTTCGTCGTGCGCATCGGCCCCGACCGGGTCACCCAGTTCTTCCACATCCGTGAGCTTCGGGCGACGCGACGCGCGACGCCAACGGTCGATGAGTTCGCGACGCGCCAGCAGTGATACGAACGTGATCTCGGCACCCGCCTCGCGGTCGTACTTCGAGGCCTTTCGCCACAGCATCACGAAGATGTCCTGCGCCGCCTCTTCCGCATCGGCGTCGGAATTCGTGAACCGGCGTGCGAGCGACCAAACCAGATCGCCATACCGGTCGATCACATCGCGCACCGCTCGCGCATCACCATCGGCGACTCTTTCAAGAAGATGCATGTCGGATCGTGTACTCAGCCGTGTTCGATGCTACTCGATTTAGGCGAATGGGCCTGGCGTACCTGTGCGCACGCCGGCCCGCGTGCAAAGATGGAGCGAAGCAGACCTCAGCGCCGGCGGACGCCCGTCCCGACGAGCGCGCCAACAAACGCCAACCCAGCCGCGCTCGGTGCCGGCACCACCGCGATCGAGGTCACCACAGCACCACCGCCGATTTCATCGATCATCGTGGCGGCCCCGGTGCTGAGATCGATTGTCCAGAAGGTCGATCGGCTCAGCCCGATCATTTCAACCGATGCGAACGCGGTACCGCTCGCACCAGAAATGTCGAAACCCAGCACGTCGTTCAGATCGACGCCCAGCGAGCCGACTGTTTCAAGCGTCCCGGCGGAGTTCGCCTGCGTGACCAGCACGTCAAGACCCGTGTCGATGCCGTAGAGCTGCGTCGTCGTCGCACCCGCAACACTGTTGGTGTACGCCGAACCGGCGATGTTGGGATCTGCACCCTCGTTCGGATCGCCGGCCGCGTAGAACAGATCCGTCACAGCGGTCGAACCGCCGGTATTCGGGTTCAGCACGAGGTTCTGGTCGGCCTCGCTCACCACACGGATTCGATCGATGGTCGGGTTGAAATCGAACCCGAACGACGACCCGCTCAGCGCATCGGAGAACCCCGAACCCACGAGCGATGCGGCGCCGTTGGTGACGTCGATAGTGTAGAGGTTGTTGAAGCTGCCGAGCCCGTAGAGCTGCCCCGTGGCCGGACGGAAGTCGATGCCGAGGATCTGCTCGTTCTGCTGCAGACCCGAGAGGAACGACGCCCCGATGATCGTTTCCGGCGTCGCGCTGTCAAAACGAACGAGCGACTGATTATCGGTCACGCCGTACACAAGTTCGGCATTTGCAGATGCAGACAGAGCCACCGCGGTGGTCCCTGCGAGAAGTGTCACAAGTCTCATAGTCTCACTCCCAAATGGTCACGCGCGTACATTCGAAGACGGCGCACGCGATACCCGCGGGGCCCAATCTGCCCGCGATTGGAGCCCTGTGCGGGGCTCTGCGTGCGATGCCGGAGATACGCGTTGCGCCCCGGCCTGCCCTCTCCGCCAGCCTCCAAGGGCGACGGCACAGGGATTACGACGCTCAACACCGAATGGATGACGAAGTTCCAGGATTGCGCGGGAGCACGCAGCGTCCGGATAATGGCGAAGCCGCCTCGAAGCGCCTCCGATCCGGAAACGCGGTGATGCACAGTCGCTTCAGCGACCGATCTTCACCGATCGATAATCCCCTCGTCTTCACAGCGCACGAGGCATACCCGTCATGGAACCGATCTGGATCCTCATCGCGTTTCTCGTCGGTTTGGCCATTCGCCAGGTCGGCCTGCCGCCGCTCGTCGGTTTCTTATGCGCGGGCTTCGTCCTGACCGGTATGGGTGTCGAGCAGACCGAGACGCTCACGCACCTCGCGGACCTCGGCATCTACCTGCTGCTCTTCTCGATCGGGTTGAAGCTCGACCTGCGCGGGCTCGCGGAGCCGGCGGTGTGGGGCGTGGCCTCGATCCACATGCTGACCTTCACAGTGCTGATCGGGCTGGGCGTCTTTGCGCTGGCCTTCACCGGGCTCGGGCTCTTCGCCGAACTGAACCTGTGGACGTCCCTGCTCATCGCCTTCGCGCTCTCGTTCTCGAGCACGGTCTTCGCCGTGAAGGTGCTCGAAGGGCGTGCGGAGATGAACTCTCGCCACGGGCAAGAAGCGATCGGCGTGCTCATCACGCAGGACCTGTTGGCGATCGTCTTCTTGACCGCTTCGGTCGGAAAGCTCCCGTCGCCCTGGGCGCTGCTGCTGCTCGGGGTCCCCCTGTTGCGCCTGCCGCTCAAAATGGTCTTCGAGCGGGTCGGGCACGGCGAACTGCTCGTGCTCTACGGGCTGCTGCTCGTGCTCGGATCGGTCTACCTCTTCGAGCTCGTCCAGATGAAAGCGGACCTCGGTGCGCTGATCGCCGGCGTGCTCATGGGCTCGCACCCCAAGGCGGGCGAGCTCTCCAAGGCGCTGCTCTCGCTGAAGGATCTGCTGCTCGTCGCGTTCTTCCTGTCCATCGGGTTGCAGGGCGTGCCCACGCTCGAACAGCTCGGCATCGCGACGACGCTCATGCTGCTCCTGCCGCTGAAGGCGGCGATGTTCTTCTGGCTCATGACGCGCTTCAAGCTGCGCTCGCGCACCGCGACGCTCAGCACGCTTCCGCTCACGAACTACTCGGAGTTCGGCCTGATCGTCGGCGCTGTCGGCGTCTCGTCGGGTTGGATCGATCCCGCGTGGCTGCTCGTCGCGGCGATGGCGATGTCGATCAGCTTCGTCCTCTCCGCACCCCTCAACGCCACGGCGCACGGACTGTTCGCCAAGTACATGCAGCCGCTGCAGAAGTTCGAGTCCAAGCGGCGTCTCCCCGACGATCAGCACATCAACTTCGATCACCCCGTCGATGTCGTGGTCGTCTCCATGGGCCGCTTCGGCACCGCCGCGTACGACGAGGTCAGCGAGCGATTCCCCGATCGGGTCATCGGGCTCGACCTCGATCCCGATGTCGTCCAGCAGCACGTCGAGGCCGGGCGCGCCGTGATCTGCGGCGACGCCACCGACCCCGACTTCTACGCGCGCTTCGACGCCTCCTCGCCGTGCCAACTCGCGATCATCGCGCTGCTGGGCACGCCCGAGGTCATCACCATCGCCTCGCTGCTCCGCTCCTCCGGGTTCACCGGGCACATCGCGGCGATCGCGGAGTTCCAGGACCAGATCCAGCGGCTCCGCGCGGCCGGCGTCGATTCCGCGCACTACCTCCACGACGAAATGGGCATCGGTCTCGCGCGTTCCGCACTCGACGAGATCAACGCCGACGAAGGCGAGCCAGGCGCGTCGGCAGGGCAGCCCTCTCAATCGCGTGAGTCGCTCGTGCACTGATCGCGTGCGTGGCGCAACCAGCGGGTGCTTGCATCGGAGCGGAGAATCCCGTCAAATCCTGCCGATACCCATCGCACACGCCCGTTGCGAGAAACACCGAGACCGAGGAGCCGCATCAACATGAACGAGTGCACCCACGAAGGCGACCATCCCCATCAGCACGGCCCCGGCTGCGGACACACCGCGATCAAGCACGGCGATCACGTCGATTACCTCCACGACGGGCATCTGCACCACCAGCGTGATGGCAAGGTCTTCGAGCACAGCATCCCGGTGAGCGATACGAACCCCGATGCCTGCCGACCCGTCGAGAACGCCGCGCACGCAACTGATCACGTCTGCGGCCCCGGGTGCGGGCACGAACCCGTCCCGCACGGCGACCACATCGACTACCTCGTCATCGACGAACACGGCAACGCACGCCTGCATCACCCGCACGGCGACCACTGCGACGACCACGGGCCCGTCGAGATCGTCAAGTAGCCGCCACGCCGCGCCGGGCACGTACGATGCCCGCGTGTCTACCGCGGTTGTTCTGCTCTCGGGTGGTCTCGACAGCGCCACGGCGCTGGCGATCGCGCGCGACGAGGGTTTCCGCTGTCACACGCTCGCCATCGACTACGGCCAGCGCCACCGCCACGAACTCGACGCCAGCGAAGTAATCTCGCGAACGCTCGGCGCGACCGACCACCGCGTGGTCTCCATCGACCTTCGCGCGATCGGCGGTTCCGCGCTCACCGACACCATCACCGTCCCGAAGCGTTCGCCCGACGAGGCGGTGCCGGACGACATCCCGGTCACCTACGTCCCGGCGCGCAACCTCGTCTTTCTCTCGATCGCGATCGGCTATGCCGAGGTCGTCGGCGCGCGCGACGTCTTCATCGGCGTCAACGCGGTGGACTACTCCGGCTACCCCGACTGTCGCCCCGAGTTCATCGAGTCGTTCGCGCACACCGCGAACCTCGCGACCAAGGCGGGCGTCGAGGGGGCACGCATGCGCGTGCGCACGCCGCTCGTCGATCTGAGCAAAGCCGAGATCATCCGGCGCGGCACCGAACTGGGCATCGACTACGCCACGACGCACTCCTGCTACGACCCCGACCCGGCGGGGCTCGCGTGCGGCGCGTGCGATTCTTGCGTGCTCCGGCGTCGCGGCTTCGAGAAAGCCGGCATCCCCGACCCGACGCGCTACGCGCCGAGCCCGGGCTGATCCGGAAAGCACCCCCACGGGGACTCGAACCCCGGTTTCCAGGATGAAAACCTGGCGTCCTGGACCGACTAGACGATGGGGGCAGGACTTGCGGGCGGATGATAGCCACTCATCCGCCATCTGTCTGGCACCGCCCGCCAAGACCTGCCACCATCCGCACCATGCCCCCCGCGCCCACCATGTGCGTGCTCTGCCCGCTCGAACACGAGCGGCAAGCGCTCGCTCAGCGACTCGCCACGCGTGCGCCCGTGATCGAGCTGCGCACGTCGGGCACGAACCGCGAGCACGTGCATCGCGCGGTCGCCGAGGCGTCGAGCCGCTCGCCCGCGCTCCTGGTGCTGGCGGGGGTCGCGGGCGCGATCCGAGAGGTCACGGAGCCGGTGCCCCGCATCACGTCGATCGAGTCGCCCCACGCGAGCACGCTGCGCCCGACGCACGCGCCGCCCGGAGTTGCCGAGCACGGGATCACCAGCGCCGGGCTCACGCCCGACGTATCGTCGAAGCGTCGTCTCGCCGCGACGAGCGGCGCAACACTCGTGGACTACGAATCGCGTGACTTCGCCGCGGCGTGCATCGAACGCAAACTCAACTTCGCCGTCGTCCGGGGCGTCTCGGACGGGCCGAACGACGAGCTGCCGCCCGACGCCGGGCTCTGGATCAGCGCCGACGGACGCACACGCCTCGGCATGGTCGTCCTCTCCCTGATCCGCGGGCGTGCAACCATCGGAGGTCTGAAGCAACTTCAGTCGCGCGGCAACGAGGCACTGAACGCCGTCGCCGACACGCTGATCGCCATGTATCAACTTCTGCGAGACTCACCAGATGCCCTCCGCGTCGAGCCGTGATGCCATCCCGGTGCCCGCCGACGTACGCACGCTGCTCATCTTCGGCGGATCGTTCGATCCCCCCCACCTCGCGCATGTGACGCTCTCGATCGCCGCACGCGACGCGCTCGGACTCGACTGGCTGCTCGTGATCCCGGCGGGTCGCTCGCCTTTCAAGTCGAACGCGCCGATTGCAAACGACTCGCACCGAGTCTCCATGCTCGAACGCGCCTTCTCGGACGACGCGCGGTCGAGCGTCTCCACGATCGAACTGGGCACCGAGACGGGCGAGCGTCCGCCCTCGTACACCGTGGACACGCTCCGTCGGCTACGCGACGCGTTGCCGGGGGTTTCGATGCGTCTCCTGATCGGCGCGGACCAGGCCTTGTCATTCCACCGTTGGCGCGAGTTCGAGGCGATCATTTCGCTCGCCGAGCCCGCGGTCATGCCGCGCCCGGGCGATGCGGAGGATCCCACCCGTTTCGAGCAGGAGATGCTCGCACACTGGTCGCCGGAAGAGGCCGCCCGCTGGCGGCAGCGGTTGCTCGGCGTGCCGACGCTGGACGTCTCCGCGACGGCGATCCGCGAGGCCTTCGCCGGGCGGGGCGATCGGGGCGTCCTCGATCGCTCGCTCGATCCGCGCGTGCTGGCGTACATCCGCGAGCACGGGGTCTACGATCGCCCCTGTGACTGACACCGCCCAACAACCCGCCGCCGAGACCGACGTCAACAGCGTCGCCTTCGTCTCGCTCGGCTGCCCGAAGAACCTCGTGGACAGCGAGAAGATGCTCGGGCTCCTCGCCGAGGCCGGCGTGCGACCGGTGGACTTCGATGCGCACGACCCCGGTTCGTCCACCGAGGCCGATGCGGTCGTTGTGAACACCTGCGGGTTCCTCGAAGCGTCGAAGCAGGAGTCGCTCGGCGTCATCAGGGACGCGGTCCGCCGCAAAGAAGCGGGCGAACTCAAACGCGTCGTCGTCGCCGGCTGCCTCGTGCAGCGTCACCGCGCCAAGATGCTCGAATGGGAGCCGGGCATCGACGCGATGATCGGCGTCTTCGATCGCGACCACGTCGTCCGCGCCGTGCGCGGCGACCGGCCCGATCGCGACACGCTCGCCGGTGCCAGCGACGCGCCCAAGTACTGGATCGCCGGCAACGCGCTCGTCGCCGCCAAGGAACGCGGGCAGGACACCGTCGGGCTCACCGTCCACGGCAAGGACGGCAAAGGCATCGGCTACTTCGAAGACGACGGCGCGCGCCTGCGCCTCACCCCCCGCCACTATGCCTATCTCAAGGTCTCCGAGGGCTGCAACCAGGCCTGCGCCTTCTGCACCATCCCCTCCATCCGCGGCAAGATGCGCTCCAAGCCCATGGACCGCATCGTGGATGAAGCGCGCGAACTCCTCGAAGACGGCTGCTTCGAACTCAATCTCATCGGGCAGGACACCACCTCCTTCGGCGACGATGTCGGCGCGGGGTTCGACGGCAACACCGGCGGGCTCGTCACGCTGCTCGAGCGGCTCAACGGTGTTGTTGACTCTCACGCCGGCGGGCACGGGTGGGTGCGCCTCATGTACGCCTACCCCTCCAACTTCGCCGACGAGATGATCGACGCGATCCGTGACCTGCCCCACGTGTGCAAGTACATCGATATCCCGCTGCAGCACGCGAGCAACAACATGCTCACCGCGATGCGCCGTCACGTCACCGCCGAACACCAACGTGATCTGATGCTCAAGCTCCGCGAGCGCATCCCGGGGATCGCGATCCGCACCACGATGATCACCGGCTTCCCCGGCGAGACCGAGGAAGACCACCAGCAGCTCCTCGAATTCATCGAGGAAATAGGGTTCGATGCGCTCGGCGTCTTCGAGTACTCGCGCGAAGCCGGCACGCCCGCAGGCACCATGGACGAAGACCCCGACCGGCACGTGCCCGCCGACGTGAAGCGCCGGCGCCACGACGAGATCATGTCGCTGCAGCGTTCGATCGCGCACGAGCAGGCGTCGTACCTTGCCGAGCAGTGGGATCCGGACGACCCCGTCGACACCGGGCTCCACTTCGACGTGCTCATCGACGAACGCCTTCGTTCGCAATCGCTCGGCATCGGTGTCGATCCCGCCGGCGAGAGCGTCGAAGCCAGCGGCAAGCGCGCGCACGCGGGCGACCGCCACGCTGCCGCCGCGGGCGAAGGTGTCCTGCACAAGGGACGCTGCTACTTCCAGGCGATCGACATCGACGCGCTCACCTACGTGCAATCGCGCGCGGCGCTCGCCCCGGGTGAGCTCGTCCGCTGCGTGATCGTCGGGTCCGACGGGTACGACCTGATTGCCCGCCCCGTCGAGGACTTGCGGCGGACGGTCTCCCTGCCGATCCTCTGACGCCATGCCCGACCGTCTCATCGAACTGACCGTCGCCGAGCACCGCGCCGACGACGTGCAGGAAATCGTCAAGCGCCACGCGGTCTCGTCGTGCTGGGCGCTCCCGCCCGACGACGGTCGCTGCGCGTTCCGCATCCTCGTGGTCGGCATGAGCATCGAGCCGCTGGTCGATGACCTCGAACACGACTTCGAGCTCGACCAGACGTTCCGCTTGATCGTGCTGCCCGTCGAAGCAGTGCTGCCCAAGCCCAAGAAGCCGGAGCCCAAGCCGAAGGAACCGGACGGAGACAATGGGCTCTTCGACGAGCAGGCGGAAGAGGAGCCGGTCAAGATCGGCCCGTCGCGCATCAGCCGCATCGAGCTGTACGACGACATCGCCACCGCCGCGACCCCCAGCAATGCCTTCATGCTGCAGGCGATCCTCGCGTCGCTCGTCGCGGCGATCGGCCTGTCGCGCGATCTGCCCGCCGTCGTCATCGCGGCGATGGTCATCGCCCCCCTGCTCGGGCCGCACATGGGCGTCGCGCTCGCGACCACGCTGGGCGACAAGGAACTCGCGTGGAAGTCGATGAAGGCCACGGTCATCGGCGGTGTGCTGACGGGTGTCGTCGCGATCGCCTACGGCGTCGTCGCGCCCATCGACCCCACGATCCCCGAAATCGCCGGACGCACGACCGTGACGTTCAGCGACGTCCTGCTCGCACTCGCCTCGGGCACCGCCGGCGCGCTCGCCTTCACCGCGGGGCTGCCGTCGTCGCTCGTCGGGGTGATGGTCGCGGTCGCGCTCGTGCCGCCCGCCGTCACCGCGTGCATGCTCACCGTGAAAGGCAACCTGCTCGAAGGCGCCGGCGCGGGGCTGCTGCTGATGACGAACCTCGTGTGCGTGAACCTGTCGGCGGTCGCGACGTTCTCGCTGCAGGGCGTGCGCCCGCGCCGCTGGTACGAACGCTCGCGGTCCAAGAAGGCCACGCGCTGGTCGCTGATCTTCTGGACGATCAACCTGCTCATCATCATCGCGCTGATCGTGCTGCTCGACGTGCTGCGCGATGCCCGCGTCGCTTAGCGATCCGGGTCCTGCTGCCGGTCCGCGCGGCGTGTGTCTTCCGCCGCCTGCTCATCGATGGTTGCGACGCGGCTCCCGCCGAGCGGCGCCCGGGAGGTCAGCGGCCCGCGCCACCACGAATACCCATCGAGCTCGCGGTGGATGTAGTCCGGCGCGACGATGATCATCGAGTCCTGATAAAAGCGGAGCGACGCGCCGTCGCCGCCGTTGACACGCCACTGATCCGGCTCGATGAACGTCGTGATGAGATCGCGGAGACGATCGCGCAGCTGCTCGCGCGTGAGGCGATCGGGGTCTTCGTCGTCGTCATCGAAGATGGACCCGCCGCCCCCGCCACCGCCGCCGCCCTGCGAAGCCTGCAGGATCTGGTCGAGATCGAGGTTCGGACGCCGGGTGAAGTCGTTGATCTCGAAGAGCAGGTCCTGCACGTCGTAGATCTTGAGGAATGCGTAGCGGTTGAGCGATTCGCGCGGGCCGAACTGGAGTTCGCCCTCGTCGCGCATCTGCCACGTGTTGCCGCTGAACCCGCCCTCCGCGGTCTCGAGGATCCGTACGAGCAGGTCGAGCGCCGTCGCATCGGTGATGCTCACGCTGATTCGTTCGTCCTTGTCGAGCCCGTCGCGCCGCTCGTCTTGCCAGATCGGCTCGAGCTTCGCGCCGGTGAACTCCTCGATGAACAGGATCGCGTCCTCGAGCCGAACATCTTCGAGCTCCAGCGAGACGGTCCGCATCATGCGCTGCATCGTCTCGGCCCGCGGATCGACCCGACGCTCGACCCGCTCGGCGGGACCGGTCTCGGACTGCGCGATCGCCGCACCCGGCATGGCCAACGCGGTGAAACCAGCAAGGATCAGCGGCAAGCGTGTCATGGACTGCTTCATCGGTGCCTCCGGTCTGCTTCGACCGCTCAACGGACGCGCGTCCCGCATCTCGGTTCCGAACGATAGGGAGATCGCCCCGGCGACGCCCGGACGCCCCGCTTACCGGGCGATCGAGCGCAGGGCCTCGCAGATCGTCAGCAGCGCCAGAGCGGAGGCGTCGGCGGACGCGGTGAAGTCCCACGGCGCGGGCCTCGCCGAACCGAGCACCGCAGCGGGATCCCGCGCGAGGTGCGTCTCGCGTTCGCGCACTGTCAGCTGCAGCACAAACCGAAGCGATCGCCGGAGCTCGGCGAGTTGCTCGGTCTTCGAGGCGGGCTCGGTGAGCCGGGCGTCGCCCAGCATCGTCGCGAGGAACGCGAGGGGTTTGAGGCTCTGCCAGGTCGCCAGCGCGCCGCGTCCCCGCGAGAAGGAGATGCCGCCGAGCACGTCATCGCCGAGCTCGGTCTCGTCGATTCGGAAGGCCCAGACCATCCGCCTCAGTTCGCGCAGCGCGACCGCGGGGGCCACTCCGGCGCCCGCTGGCGAGGTCTCGAGCACCGCCCACCCGAGCCACGGCATCAGCGCGACCAGCTGGTCGCGCTCGGTTTGTCGCAAGAGCTCGGCGATGCGTGCGCCCGCCGCCTCCAGCACCTCGGGCCGGGCGTCTTCTTCAAAGACGCCCACGCGCGCGAGCCCGTAGACCTCGAACGCCCGCGCTGGCGCGGGGACGTCGCCCGGAGCATCAGCGAGTAGCACTTCCGCGGCGCGCACACCGAACGCGCGCAGCGCATCACGCTCGCTCTGGTCGGCCTGCGCTCGCCCACGCCCCCAGCGCGCGGTGAGACGCAGCTCTTCGAAGGCGATCAGCCACGCCGCGGCGACGTCACGATCGATCGGCTCCCCCGCGTCGCGCACGAGAGACGCCAGGATCCGACGCGCGTCCCGATCCGCCCGCTGCGCGAGCACCGGGTCGGCGCCGGGCGTGCGTGTGAATCGCAGCAACGCGAACGCCGCCACCGCTTGCGAGCGATCCGCGAGCAACGCGGAGACGCGATGTCCTGTGCCAACGCGGATGTCGCCGGTCATCGTCGGCGAGTCGCGCTCCGCCCGCACACGCGACACGAGATGCGATGCCAAGCCGTTCGCGGCATCGGTGAGCGACGCGGTGTTCACCTCGCCGAGCCCGATCACCCGCCCCCCCCGGTGCAGAAAGACCGGAGGCGACTCGGGCGCCGCCTGCGCCAAGTGCGTCACCTCGAATCTCAGCAGGGCGAGCCCGTCGCGTTCACGGAGTTCGTCGAGGGACGTCGGCGCGGGCATGCCGACGGCACCGAGCGTGTTGAGCAGCGCTTCGCTGGGAGACATGCCGATCGCGAGCATCGTGCCGGGAAAGAGCGCTTCCGTGCGCGCGCCCACGCGCGACGCGACGCCATCGAGCCCCGGGCGCACGGAGCCGGCGACCTCCGGGATCGTGTCGCCGAAGAGCGGCGTCGGTTCGCCCGCGAACTGGATGTCGATCTGGACGAGCGGGCGCATGAGCGCGAGGCGCTCGGGGCGCATCGCGTCGTCGCCCGCGGGCAGATCACCGATCGCGTCCACCCACGCCTTACGCGCCGCGATCCAGAGGTCACGCCCCTCGCCCTCGAACGAAACGCCGCGACCCGCCGTGCGTCCCGCAAAGCGCAGCGTCACGCACACGCCGGACGTGCCGGGCGGATCCAACGCCCCGCCCCGCTCCGGCTCACTCGGGACGTCGCCCGCGTCCACCCACACGCGGACAACGTCGTACGCCGCCATCGCGTCGCTCGGCGTGGGCGTCGCCTGCGCAACTCCCACGAGCAGACCGACCGCGAGCGCCGCGATCGGCGTTTTCGGACGATGCCGCACGTCACGCCGGGCGTGGTGCGGAGACAACATCCCGGGCCACCCGATTCGGCGCACCACGCTTGAGAGCCAGCCAGCGGGGTTCTGCGACAGAGAGACCGTTCGGCACACGCGTTGCCTCCTCCTCCGGTGGACAATCGGAGAGATGGATATGCAGACCGCTGACACCACGCAGTCGGAGGTCGCCCTTGTGCCGCTCGCGCGGACATCGGGCGCCTCGCGGGTGCGAGACACGACGACGTCCCTGCTGCTGCGGGTGACCCCGAACAGACGGCGCTTGGCGCTGCTGACGCTCCTGTCGTTCCTCGTCATGTGCTAGCACGGACGCCCCACCGGGACGCCCGTGCCGCTCCGATTCAGAACTCGATCTTGTCGGACCCGAGCGCGCCGTGATCGCCCATGCCGCCGAGTTGCGGCAGGCTGTCGCGCGAACGCTGCTCCTCGCGCTCGGCCCGCTGCTCTTCGACCGCGCCCCACTGGGCACGCTTGAGCGACAGACCGATCTTGCGATCGGAAACGTCCACACGCAGGATCTTGACGTCCACCTCTTCGCCCTGCTTGACCACGTCCTGCGGGCTCTCAACCTTGTGGTCGGCGAGCTCGGAGATGTGGAGCAGGCCTTCGAGATCGTCCTCGAGCTCGACGAAGACACCAAAGTTCGTGATCTTGGTGATCGTGCCGCGGACGACCATACCGGGCTGGTAGGCCTCGGGGATGGCGCGGTCCCACGGGTCTTCGGTGAGCTGCTTCATGCCGAGCGCGACGCGCTGCTTGGACTGGTCCACTTCGAGGACCACGCAGCGGACGACCTCGCTCTTCTCGAGCAGTTCGTTCGGGTGCGCGACCTTCTTGGTCCACGACAGGTCGGAGACGTGGAGCAGCCCGTCGATGCCCGGCTCGATCTCCACGAACGCGCCGTAGTTGGTGAGGTTGCGGACGCTGCCCTCGATGACGGTCCCGGGGGGGTACTTCTCGGCGACGAGTTCCCAGGGGTTGACCTCGGTCTGCTTGATGCCGAGCGAGATCTCCTGCTTGTCCTTGTCGATTTCGAGAACGACGACGTCAACCTCCTCGCCGACGGTGAGGACCTCGGAAGGGTGATTGATGCGGCGGGTCCACGACATTTCGGAGATGTGGACGAGGCCCTCGATGCCGTCGTCGAGGCGCACGAACGCGCCGTACGACATGATGTTCGTGACGGCGCCGCGGACGCGCGAGTTGACCGGGAACTTCTGCTCGATCTCCTCCCAGGGGGAGGCTTCCTTCTGCTTGAGCCCCAGCGCGATCTTCTCTTTCTCGAAGTCGATGTTGAGGATCTTGACCTCGACGCGCTCGCCGATATCCACGATCTCGCTCGGGTGGTTCACGCGGCTCCACGACATATCGGTGATGTGCAGGAGCCCGTCGAGCCCGCCGAGGTCCACGAACGCGCCGAAGTCGGCGATGTTCTTGACCACGCCGGTAACGAGGTCGCCCTCCTTGATGTTCTCGAGGAGTCGCTTCTTGGCGGCTTCGCGTTCGTGCTCGACCAGCTTGCGCCGGGAGACGACGATGTTGCGCCGCTCTTCGTCGATCTTGAGGACCTCGGCGCGGACCTCGCGACCGATGTACTCGCCGATGTCGCTCGGGCGGCGGATGTCCACCTGCGACGCGGGGAGGAACGCGTGCACGCCGATATCGACGAGCAGCCCGCCCTTGATTTTGCGGACGACCTTACCGCTGATCTGGTCGCCCTCTTTGGTGGTCTCGAGGATCTTGCGCCACGAGATCAGGCGGTCGGCTTTGCGCTTCGACAGCTGGATGAGGCCCTCGGGCCCTTCCAGCGCTTCGAGGACGACCTGGACTTCCTGCCCGATCTGGACAGAGTTGTAATCCTCGAACTCGTCGCGGTTGATGAGGCCTTCAGACTTGAGGCCCACGTCGATCACGATGTCATCGCCGGCGAACCCGACCACCTTGCCGGTCAGGATGGACTCGTGCGACAGGTCGCCGAGCGCATCGTCCTTGAGCAGCGGGGTCATGTCGCCCTCGGCGACGTCTTCGCCGAACGCGTCCTTGAGGAGCGCATCGACTTCGTTGTCGTCCACCTGGATCGACGCGAGAAGGACTTCATCAATCATGCGTGGTCATCTCCGCGCACCGGCGATTCAACGCGGTGCGTCCGGGCCTCTTGCTGACATGGCCTCGAATCGCCAGCGATCGCGCGGGCCCTCGCACGATCCACCGACTCGGCGTGTGATTCCGCGACCGCGATCTGCCCGCACGGACAGCCACCGCGCGGCCGCGAGACTCGCAGTGTAGCACCCAGATCCGCCGAGCCAACCGCGGATCCGCGGATCGGGGTCGCTCGGGTCAACCCTCACCGGGTTCACGGATCGCGAGCAACCGTCGCACCGGATTCGAGAGGGCGAGTTCGCCCGCGGCCCGTCGAGAGAACCACCGCCCGACCGGCACCCGTCCTCCGGGCCACCGTGCCTGCCAGAGCCGGAATCGGACGTCGCGATGGGTTGTCGCATGGCTGAGGTCCGTCGGCACCTCGTCTTCGACGTCTGCGAGCCCACCCAGACGTTCGAGCACCGCGGCCGGCCCGCTCGGCTCGGTCGCCGACTCCGCCGCGATCGGCTGCCACATCCGTGCCCACATGCCGGTACTCCCGCGCTGCTCCAGCAGGATCTGCCCCCGGCTGTTGCGCACGAGCACCATCGCGAACCACAGCGGGCGCCGCTCCGCCCGAGCCTTCGGGCGCGGGATTTCGGACTGGCGTTTCGTCGCCTTCGCTACACACGCCTCGCACAGCGGGCATGCCTCACAATCGGGGGTCGCCGGTGTGCACACCGTCGCGCCGAGTTCCATCAGCCCCTCGTTGCACGCGGAGACGCGTTCGCGCCCGGCGACCGTTGCGAGTTCTTCCGCCCGTTCCCAGAGCCACCGCTGCGTGTCGCGCTCGTCGAGCGCGCCGTCACGCCCGTGCAGCCGGAGGAGCACGCGACCGACGTTGCCATCGACGATCGGCGTCGGCTCATTGAAGACAATGCTGGCGACCGCGCCGGCGGTGTATCGCCCGACGCCGGGCAACAACTGCAAGGCTCGCGCCTCTCGCGGCGTCTGCCCGCCATGCGCCATGACCATGGCGCAGGCCGCGGCATGCAGCAGGCGCGCCCGCCGGTAGTAGCCAAGACCCGACCACATCGCCAGCACGTCGTCCTCGCTCGCCTCCGCGAGACGGGCGGGTGTCGGGAAGCGCTCGATGAACCGCTCGAACAGCGGCACCACGCGGGCCACCTGCGTCTGCTGGAGCATCAGTTCGCTGACCACAGCGCGGTATCCGGCGTGGGGTTCGTCGCGCCCGCGCCGCCAGGGCAGGTCACGCGCGTGCCGATCGAACCACCGCGTGAGCCGCCGGACCAGATCCTCTTCGTTCAAGAGTTGCCCTCGAGCGCGCGTTCGATGCCCGGCTTCAGCGTGGGCCACTTCGCATCGGGCGCTTTATTGACCGTGAACCACGCGCCGTTGATGAGCACATTGGTGACGCCTTCGACGCCGAAGAGCGCTTCCCCGAGCGGGTCGCCCGCCGCCGCTTCGCGCGTGCGGAACGACCGTGGGCGGTCGCTCAGCGGCGCATCGACGATGCACTTGAGCGCGTTGGGGTTGGGCGTCGGGTCGTAGCGGATGATCTTTGCGGGCATGCTCGGGTCCGGTCGAGGGGTACAACGGCCTTATACTCGCTCAACCGCATCGCCACGGACGACGAGCAACACCGATGACGCCGCTGAACCAACTCCTTGATCGCATCCAGGACTACGACTGGCGGGTTGTCGCGGTCGAGCTCGCGGTGCTGTGGCTGCTCGTGTACGCGGCCTTCCGATTCGTGCGCGGCACCCGCGCCGCCGGCGCGCTCAAGGGCCTGCTCGTGGTCCTCATCGTTGGGACCGTCGGGATCCGCCTCGTCGGGCAGCAAGACCTGCTCGCACGCCTCGGCGTGCTGTGGGACAGCTTCCTCGGAGTCTCCGCGATCGCCCTCATCGTGATTTTCCAGCCGGAACTCCGGCGGGCGCTCATCCGTCTCGGCGAAGCTCCCCTGCTCCGCCAGCAGCAGCAGCAACAGGTGACCGCCGTCGTCGAGTCGATCGTCGATGCGGCGGAGTTCCTCAGCAAGAACCGCTTCGGCGCGATCATCGCGGTCGAGCGGAAGGTCGGGCTGCGCGACCTCGCGACGCACGGTCGCCCCCTCAACGCCGACGTCTCCGCGGATCTTTTGCGCACGATCTTCTGGCCAAACTCACCGCTGCACGACATGGGCGTGGTCATCAGCGGCGGGCGGATGATCGCCGCATCGGTGCCCTTTCCTCTCGCCGACGAGGGCGAGATGGTCGAGGGCCGCCTCGGCACGCGTCACCGCGCCGCGGTCGGGCTGACCAAAGCGACCGACGCCGTCTGCGTTGTCGTGTCCGAAGAGACGGGCGGGATCTCCATCGCGCTCGACGGCAAGCTCAACCGCTGGCTGACGCTGGATCGTCTCCGCGCGCAGCTGCGTGACAGGCTCACCGCGCCGGATGACGAGCCCGACGACTCCGCGTCCGCCGCCGCGGCATCGCCAGCACGCCGCAAGAAGCGCACGCGCGTGCAGCCCGAAGCGCCCTCGGGCGCGACCAAAGCCACGGAGCGCTCGAATGTCTGATCCGCTCGCAGAGTCCAGCGTCCCGGGCGAGACGAAGCAGTCGTTCATCCCCGTTGATCTCGTCGTGGAACAACAACCCGTGACGTTCTGGTCGCGGCTGCGCACATTCGTGCTCGTGAGTGTCATCGCGTGCACGATCTGGCTCTTCGCCGAGGGCGAATCGCTCGGGCAGGAAACGGGGCTGACGCGCGTCTTCTTCGTGGGCGAGCCGGGTCGGCTCATCACCGAGACCGACGGCGGCTGGGACAACCGCGCCACGGTCACGTTCAAGGGCTCCCGCCGGGCGTTGCAACGCGCCCAGCGCCTGCTGGACGCCGGCATCAGCCTGAAGCCCGGCCTCGACGAGGGCGTCAACGCCAGCGGCGGCGTTCACAGCGTGCAGCTCCTCGACACGCTCCGCCGCCACGCCGCGCTCTCGCAGACCGGTGTTTCGATCGAATCCGTCAGCCCCTCGTCCGTGAACATCCTCAACACCGTGCTGCGCGAAGTCCCCGTGCCCGTGCGCCCGGAGCTCAACGATCTGGTGCTCATAGGGGACGTGCAGGTCACGCCGGAAGAGGTGACGCTGGTCGTCCCCGACGCGACGCCGGAGCCGGAGGGAGGCTGGGAGGTCGCGGCCCGTCCGACGCCCAAGCAGTTGCGCGAGCTCCCGGTGTCGGGAGATGTCACGCTCACGGACGTGCCGCTGGTCATGCCGAACTCGCTCGGGTCGGTCCGCGGCGCGTCGCTGAGCCGGGCGCGCGTGCTGCTGCGGTTCCAGGTCGCCAGCGCGCAGCGGACGGCGAGCCTCGACGCCGGCGTGCGCGTGCTCGCGGACGCGGACGCGACCGAGCGGTTTCGCATCACGATCTCGCCGGAGCAGCAGTCGCTGCCGGTGCGCGTGAGCGGGTCGCGTGATCTCGTCGATCGCTTCGACTCGGGTGAGTACAAACTCGTCGCCGCGCTCTCGCTCTCGAGCGAAGAACTCGAAGGCGGCGTGGTCTCCAAGCCCGTACGGTTCATGCTGCTCGACGGCGGCGCGCTACGGCCCGTGCCGGACGCCGTCACGATCGCCGGGGAACCGCCGATCGTCTCCGCAAGCGCCACCGAGCGTTCCGCCCCGTAGCATTCGGGCATGCAGGGCAGCGAGCACCACGTCGAGCGGGTCTGCCGGGAATCGGCCGAGCGCACGCAGCGCGCGCGGCTCGCGATCGCCTCGCTCTCCGGCGGCGAACGGAGCGCGCTCCTGCGGGCGATGGCTCCCGCGCTGCTCGATGCGGCTCCGTCGATCCTCGACGCCAACCAACGCGACATGGAGGCGGGCAATGATCTCTCCGCGGCGCTGCGCGACCGACTGCGGCTCGATGCGTCGCGGATCGAATCGATGGCGGAGGCCGTGCGCATGATCGCGGCGCAGGAGGACCCCGTCGGACGTGTCGTCGATGGGCGTGTGCTGCCCAACGGGATCCGCCTCGAGAAGCGGCGTGTGCCGCTCGGCGTGGTGCTGGTGATCTACGAGAGTCGGCCGAACGTCACGAGCGATGCCGCGGCGCTGTGCCTCAAAGCGGGCAACGCGATCCTGCTCAAGGGCGGACGCGAGGCCGCCCACTCGAACCGCGCCATCGTCGAGGCGATGCGCCCCGCGCTCGCCGAGTTCGGCGTGGAAGACAGCGTGGTCTTCGTCGATACCACCGAGCGCAGCGCCATTCCGACGCTCGTGACCATGCGCGGGATGATCGATCTGGTGATCCCTCGCGGCGGCGGCGGGCTGATGAAGGTCGTCACCGAGGCCGCGACCATCCCGGTCGTCAAGCACGACGCGGGCCTCTGCCATCTCTACATCGACGAACACCTCGACGGGATGAAACAAGCCGCGATTGATATCGCGCTCAACGCCAAGACGCAGCGACCCGGCGTGTGCAACGCGATCGAAACGCTGCTTGTACACGAGTCGGTCGCCGAGCACGTTCTACCCGTGATCACGGGCGGCATGCGCGACGCGGGCGTCGAGGTCCGAGGCGACGAGCGCGTGCGCGAGCTCGACCCCGCCTGCTCGCCGGTGAGCGATGAAGACTGGGATACCGAGTACCTCGGCCTGACACTCTCGGTGCGGGTGGTGCCGTCGCTCGAAGAGGCGTGCGCACATATCCGCGCGCACGGCTCGCAGCACACCGAGGCGATCGTGACCTCGAGCATCGACGCCGCGCAGCGATTCGTCGCTCGTGTTGACAGCGCGAGCGTCATGGTGAACTGCTCGACGAGGTTTGCCGACGGCGGCGAGTACGGGCTCGGCGCCGAGATCGGGATCTCGACCGACAAGCTCCACGCGCGCGGGCCGATGGGCGCGCAGGACCTCACCACGTTCCAATGGGTGCTCACTGGCAGCGGGCAGGTGCGCGGCTAGACAGGCGCGACCGCCAATCGTTCGAGCAGTTCGCTCGGCAGCGTGCGCGGTTCCAGATCGGGCGTGCGCGCCGCCTCCGAGACGGCGGTGATCACGCTCCGCGCCGGAGATCCGACGGGCAACACCGTGGTCACCGGGGCATCGAGCGCTTCGGCGGTGGGCTGTGCCGCGACGATCGGGCGTCCGCTCGCGAGCGCCCAACGCAGCCCGCTGTGGACCGAGGGCATCGGTTTGTGAAAGCGCACCGCGAACAAGGCAGGGTCGAGAAAGACGTCGATCGCGCCGGCGAACGCGCACAGCGGGCGCGACTCGACCACCGCCGGCCAGCCCCCTACTCCCGGTTCGCCGTGCAGTTCGGTGAAGCGCAGCGCGCGGTCGACCGCGCGCGCGCGCTCCGGGATCACGACCGCCCAGCGCGTGCCGGTGAAGCGCATCACGCCCGCGGCGTAGCTCAGCCACCATGCAGACACGCGCGTCGCGAGCGACGACCACGGGCAGACCGGCGCACCCAGCACGAGTGTCTCGGGATCGATCCCCAGCGCGCGCTTGCAACCAGCGCGGTCGAGTTCCAACAGGTCCGCGTCGATCGGCCAGCGCGACTCGTCGCTCGCCTCCACGACCGGCACGCCTGAGAACACGCGCCTCGCGAGCGCGTGCGTGCGCGCGGACCACGCGACAACCCCGGACGGACTGACGCTCCGGGCGGACGCCCAGGACCGCAGCGGCCCCGCCGAGAAGATCCGCCCGCCCGTCGGCGGCAGGACGCGATCGACTGTACGGATGCCCGCGTCGAACGCCGATCGCTCATCGTCGCTCGATCCGAGCAGCAGCGGGATGTGCGTGGTGCCCGGCGTGCTCGCCGTGACGACCGCCCGGTACGCGAGCAGGCACGCGCGCCCCGCGCTCGGAACGTCGAGCAGATGGATGGTCGCGTCACCCACGCGTCACTCCGCGAGGTTGTCGAAGCGTGAGACCTCGGTCTTGAAGAACATCTGCGCGAGCTTGATGCCCAGCGACTGCGCGAGCCCCATCTGGATCTGCGAGACCTCCGAGCGTGTCGAGGGCTGCTGCCCGGCGGTCTTGGGCACCGTCATGTTCAGCAGATAGCCCTCGGGGTCGCCCGGCCACACGCGCTGGTTGAGACCGGTATCGAAGATCTTCACCCGCGCGATCGCCTGCGGGGAAATGCTCGCCATGTCTCGCGAGATCGAGAAGGATGTCAGCGAGACATAAACAACCGTGTCGGCTTCGAGCGCGAGCCCGACGTCCACGATCGACATGTAGCTCGACGCGGTGTCGGACTCCGCGATCGCATTGGCCGCGTCCGACCGGATCAACTGCTCGGGGGCGAGCACCTTCTTGCGGATGAGTTCGCGCTCCGCGGTCTCGCCGATCACGCGTCGCAGCGAGCGGCGCGGCAACACCGAGTCGAGATCGTCGATGAAGATCACCACACGCCCGCCCTGATCGAGGTCGTACAGCGCTCCGCGCGTCGGCGGGCCCGACAGCACGGCGACCGCCGGCGCGACGATGTTGCACCCGGCGAGCAGAGCGCACGCGAGGATCAGCGCCAGCGTGATGGATATCCGCGTCGATCGCATCGTAGGGCTCAATAGTCCGGGTAGTAGGGTTCTTCGTGCTCGTAGAAGAGCCACGTCACGCGATCGGTCAGGCGCTTCTCGAGCGCGGCGCTCACGAGGTCTTCGGACAGGTCGATGGGCCCCAGCCCTTCAACATCCGGGAACCCGACTCGGACCTCCTGACTGAACGCGTAATCGCCCGGGAAGAACCCATCGGCTTCGACGACGCCCACGCGTGCCGCGGCGACGCCGTCCCACAGGTACGAATTGCCCGGCTCCTGCAGGCGGTACTCGTAGATGTCCACAACGATGAGCCGATCGACGCCGAGCTCGTCGGCGATCTGGCCGTAGGACTTCGCGGGCCAGTCGGGGTTGGAGAGCTGGTAGTCGAGCATCGCGGCAGCGGGGACAACCCCGCTCGCGCCGAGGTTTGCTTCGCCGAGCAGACGGTCGTTGAACCGCGACAGGAACCGCGGAACGATGTTCGGGTGGTTGCCCTGCACGCCCCGATCGACCGCGACGAGCACGGCGAAAGACTTGTTGACGAAGTCGTCGTACTGCGCTTCGACCGTGCGGGTGCTGGTCTCGCGGTAGGACTCGGCCATGCCGCCGATGAGCGCACCGAGCTGACAGCCCGGCATCGCCGCCGCTCCGGCGACGCAGACAAACAGGATGAGGCAGCAGCGGTTCATATGGCAGACCTTTGCGAGTTCGACACGCCGCGGACGCGTCAGTTCCCCGGCCACACGATCACTTTATAGGCCCATGCCGCCAGGAACAGCGCGAGCAGCACCCAGGGCATCTTCCCGCCGAGATGACGGGTCATCAGCGAGAGGGCCCGCGAGCCGGTCACAGCGGTGTGCAGCGAGAGCCAGAAGACGGTCGCCGCGAAGACTGCGAGGCCCGCACCAAAGGGCTGGGTGAGGAACGACGCGAGGTACTCGCCCGAAGCGGCGTGCGCAAAGGCGGTGGTCATCCCGCAGGTCGCGCAGGGTTGGTCGAAGGCGGTGAGCCACGGGCAATCGTGCATGCCCGGGATGGCGGAGAGCTGCGTGTGCGTTCCCAGCCCGTCGGGGCTCGGGGTGAGCCACGCGGCAACGCCCAGCACCCCGGCGCAGATCAAGACGGTAAGCCCCGCGGCGTAGCGATCGCCCAGATCGATGCCGCCGCGTGCGCTGCCCGCGAGCATGCTGGGTGTGCTGGGTGGTGGTTCGGCGGTCATACGCGGGCGATCAGTCGAAGCGGAAGACGCCCTTGCGATACCCGTAGACGTACGCGATCACTGTTGTTGCCATGAAGAAGAGCACGCGCCCGAGGAAGACGGGGCCCTCGGGCGAGGTCGGATCGATGTTGGTGTACGTGGCGGCCCACGGGTACAGGAAGATCACCTCGACATCGAAGACCAGGAACGTCATCGCGATGAGGTAGAAGCGGACATTGAAGCGTTTGCGGGCCGTACCGACGGGGATCATGCCCGACTCGTAGGAATCCGACTTGGTCTTGCCGTCACGCTTCGGGCCGATGATGAGCGTGAGCACGACGTTCGCGACGGCAAACGTCACGGCCATACCGAGCAGCAAACCGATCGGGATGTACGGACTGAGGTCCGTCGCGATGAGGAGCGAGGGTGTCGGCATCGTGCTCATGCGCGGAGTGTAGCGTGAGGCTCAGCCCATGCCGAGCGGGACGGTCTGCGGACGCGGCGCGGTCGAGGGCTCGAGCGCGATGCCCAGCGGGACGCGTTCGCCGTCGGGCCCGCGCGGCGGGATCCCGTCCTCGTCGATGATCCGCTGGATCGCCATGACGCCCTCGATCAACTGCTCCGGTCGCGGCGGGCAGCCGGGGACGTAGACGTCCACTGGGATGAACTGATCGCAGCCCTGCACGACGGCGTAGGTGTCGAACACACCGCCGGTCGAAGCGCACGCGCCCATCGAGATCACCCACTTGGGCTCGACCATCTGCTTGTAGATGCGCTGCAGCACGGGCATCGTCTTGATGGAGATGCGCCCGGCGACGATCAGCAGGTCGGACTGACGCGGGCTGAACCGCATCACCTCGGCGCCGAAGCGGGCGAGGTCGTAGCGCGACGAGGCCGTGGCCATCAGCTCGATCCCGCAGCACGCGGTGGCGAAGGGCATCGGCCACAGCGAGTTGCGACGCGACCAGTTGATCACGCGCTTGAGCTGCGTGGTCATGAATCCTTCGGCGGACAGTGCGGCTTCGATGCCCATGGCGTCTCCCTCACGAATCACTGCGGCGAATGCACTTGCATCCTAGCGGGCTTTCGACCGTTATCGACGCTCCGATTCGTCCTCCGTGAACTCGCTGATGATGAACTGGTTCTCCTCGGCGGACTCGTAGGTGGTCACACGGTCCGCCGTGATGCCCGTGGCCTTGGTGACCCGCTTGTAGCAGCCCCCCATCACCGACAGGGCACCCGCCAACAGCAGGCACACCGCCCACGCTTGCAGGGTCGATCGCTTCATGCCCAAGCGTAGGACTCGGCGGGTTCCCGGACGGGGCTCGGGATTCGGCGCGTGTCACGTGTACCGCGTGCGCGGCCGGCGGGGCCCGGCTCGGGCGAACGCCCGGCGCGCCGCCGACAGCCGAGCCCGGGATTCACCGACAGCGCTGCGGGGTACATCACCCGGCGCGACGCCGGGCACAGGGCAGACGACGGCATGGACGCGATGCTCCGATCGAAGCGATTCCTCTGCGTGCTGGTCTCGTCGGCGGTGCTGCTCGCGGGTGCCGCCTCCGAGCGGGCGGTGCACGCCGGTCCGCCGCGCGAGAGCGCGTTGATCCATCTGGCGCGCGCGGCGATGGCGGAGGGTGACTACGCGCGTTCCGAAGCCGCGCTCCGCCGACTGCTCTCCGATCAGCCGGACCACGCCGAAGCCGCCGAGATGCTGCGGGCACTGCAGGACCACCCGGCGAACACGCTGGAGCCGGACGAGCAGAGCATCGCCGACACGCTCGCCGAGCTCGGGCACGGATTCAGGCGATCGGAGTCTCGCCACTTCGTGGTGCTTTCCAACGCGTCGCCCAGCTGGACGCGTCAGCGTCAGCAGCTGCTCGAACGGACGTACCACCAATACCAGCGCCTCATGCGCCGCCTCGACCTCGAAGCGATCCCGCCCAAACGGAAGATGCTCTGCGTGCTCTTCGCGGACCACGACGAGTACTCGGAGTTCGCGCGCCTCTTCGACGGCGTCGAGGCGCCGTGGGTCGCGGGGTACTACGCGAGCCGCACCAACCGCTGCGTCTTCTACGACGACACGAACAGCCCCTCCGTGCGCGGCGCGATGCAGCAGATCGCCGAGTTCGACCAGCAGGCCGAGTCGCTCACCAGCAAGGCCCGCGAGGCCAAGCGGAGCGGTCGCAGCCAGGAAGGCGAACGCCTCGAAGCGCACGCGCGCAAGCTCACGGCGCACGCCACACATGAGCGCAAGCGTCTCGACGCGCACGTTCGCGAGATCTCGACGTCCAAGGCCATCCACGAGGCCACACACCTCATCGCCTTCAACTGCGGGCTGCAGACGCGCACCCACCGCTTCCCCTTCTGGATCACCGAGGGCCTCGCCGTGAGCATGGAAACGGGCGATCCGGACAAGCCCTTCGGCCCGGACTTCGAGAACGAGCTTCGCGCGAAGGAGTTCCGCGAGGCCGTCGATGGCGGTCGGTTCATGCCGCTGCGGGCGTTCGTCGCGATCGCGACGCCTGACACGCACGACCATGACGAGGTCGGCGCGATGTACGCGCAGGCCGACGCGCTGTTCCGGTACCTCTTCCGCTTCGAGCGAGAATCGCTGAGCCACTTCTTCCGTGATGTGGCGCGAGAAAAAAGCGGGCTGGTTTCCCAGGCCCGCTTGGTGGAGTTGTTCGAATCTCGGTTCGGCGATCCGCGGAAGCTCGAACGCCGCATGCTCAGGCACTACGGGTTCGAGCCCGTGCGCTGATTCAGCCTTCGACGGCGGCGGGCTCGGGGGCGGTCTCGCCGACGCCCCATCGCCAGAACCCGGCGATCGTCGCGCCGCCGATCAGGTCACCGATCGACTTGCTATCGTCCTTGATCCAAGGCTGCTCGACAAGCGCGAGCTCCGCGTACAGCTTGTTAACCTTGCCCTCGACCATCTTCTCGGCGATTTCCTCGGGCTTGCCCTGCTCCATCGCCATCTCCTTGGCGAGGCGGCGCTCACGCTCGATGACCTCCGCGGGGACGTCGTCGCGCGTCACGCCCTGCGGGCGAGGCTGGGCGGCGGTGATGTGCAGGCACACCTCCTTGAGCGTCTCGTCGTCGATCGCGCCCTCGGCGTGGACGAGCACGCCGGTCTTGCCGTCGTGGTGCACGTAGGTGCCGAAGCGTGCGCCACCCGAGCCATCGACCTTCGCGGCGCGACGGATCGAGATGTTCTCGCCCGTCGAAATGCGCAGCTCATCGACCAGCTTCTTCATGTCGTCGGTCGGGTCGATGTCGCCCGAACCGGCGGCGAGCGCGAGCTCGGCGAGCTGCGCCGTCGCGTTCACGAACGCGTCGTTCTTCGCCGTGAAGTCGGTCTCGGCGGCGAGTTCCACGATCGCCGCGGCACCGTCACCGACCGCGACCGCCACGCGGCCTTCGCCCGCCGCGCGATCCGTTCGCGTTTCCATCTTGCCCTTGAGCTTCTTCTGCAGGAAGTCGATGGCGGCCTGCTCGTCGCCACCCGTTTCCGTGAGCGCCTTCTTGCACTCCATCATCGACAGCCCAGTCTTCTGTCGGAGGGCCATCACCTGCTTCGCGCTGATCGACATCTTGAGCGATCTCCCGGCTCTGAAGTCTGTTCGTGTGTTCGTGCGGTTTCAAAGGTGCCCGGCGCAGCGGCCGGGCCTCGGTCTGGTCAGTTCTGAGTCGTCGTCGCCGGCTCGGCGTCCGAGGGCGCGTCCGCGTCGGACGCAGGCGTTTCCTCGTCGGCGCGGAAGGCCGCGCGCGACGAGCGTCGGCGGCCGCTCGGGGCATCGCCCGGGCGGGTTTCGGCGCCGTCGCGGGAGCCGCTCTCGGTGACACGCTGCTGCTTGCCGTCAGCGACCGCGGCGCAGAGTTCGCGGACGACCACGTCGATCGAACGCATCGAATCGTCGTTGCCCGGGATGGGGATATCGACGAGGTCCGGATCGCCGTCGGTATCGATCAGGCAGATCGTGGGGATGCCGAGCTTGCGGGCTTCCATCAGCGCGTTGCGCTCTTGGCTCACGTCGATCACGACGAGCGCGCCGGGGAGCTTGTGCATGTTGCGGATGCCCTCGAGGTTGCGCTTGATCTTGCGCATCTCGCGACGCAGCTGCGACTCCATCTTCTTGGAGTACGACTGGAAGTTATCGTCGGCCTCGATCGCCTCGAGCTCTTCGAGACGCTTGAGGCGCCCGCGGATGGTCTGGAAGTTGGTCAGCGCGCCGCCGAGCCAACGCTCGGTGACGTAGTGCATGCCGACGTCGGGCACGCGCTGGGTGAGCACCTCGCGAGCCTGACGCTTGGTGCCGACGAAGCAGATGTCTTTGCCGGAGGAGACCGTGCTCGAGATGAACTTGCGCGCTCGAAGGAGTCCCTTGATGGTCTCCTTGATGTCGATGATGTGGATCGCGTTGCGCTTGCCGTAAATGAACGGGCCCATCTTCGGGTTCCACCCGGAGCTGCGCTGCCCGAAGTGGATACCCGCTTCGATGAGGTCCTTGACGAGCGAGTCGGCTTTCTGTGAGTCGGCAACCATGTCGATTCGTTCCTTGCAGCGAGACCGGCGGGGGAGCGGACGACTGCCGACCGAGCGAACCGCTCGACGGGACGCACCCACGCCCAAGGCCGCTTGAGCGTTCCGGATCTGGGTCCGGGGGGTCGGTTTGGAGTACCACCTCCCGCCCTCGGCGCGCGCCGATGGTCGGGCCGCCCGGTCGTCGCGGGCTGCGCGGAGTCTAGGCCCGTGACGGGCGATCGCCAAGCGGTCGATTGGCGTGCGTTGCTCGATCGGGCGAGGGTGCGTAGGCTTGCCGCCTGCCGAGCGCGCTCGGCAACTTCGGGGCGTAGCGCAGCTTGGTAGCGCGCCATACTGGGGGTGTGGAGGTCGCTGGTTCGAATCCAGTCGCCCCGACTTCACGCAAAGCACGGCTCACTCGGCACTTAGCCAAGTGGGCCGGCTCTGTTTTTGGGCCCGATCAGTGATGAACTGCGTGTCAAACACCCCTGTTTTTGACGTTTTGCAGCGGTGCTGCACCCCCTGGGGGTAGCGCATCCTTGCACGTCATTCAAACGGCGCCCGACCTCGGCGAAGGCCGGACGCCCGGCTGGTCGCGAAGGCTGAGGCCGGAGACGCGCTACGCGGTAGCGAGGGGTGGCACGCAAGGATTGATGCTCGTGTCGCTGTATATCTTATGGGCGAACGCATAGGCCCGTGTTCGGCGTGCGTTTTGTCAGCAATCCGAATCACAGTGGTCGTTGAATATCATCGTCTGACAAAAAGAAGGAGAACCCGCGCATGACACGTACCCACCAACTCGCACTGATGATCTTCCCCGTCTGCGTTTGCATCGGCACGCTCGGATGCCAGCAGTCCGACGATGGCGAACAGGGGGAACAATCGGCCACGCAGCAGACAGAAACGAGAACGATCAGCGAGAAGCCCCAGCAGCACAAGCAGCTGCCCGACATCGAATCGCGCGACGAAGCGATCGCGGTGATGCGTTCAACAACGGCGACCCTGCGGAGCAAGGAAACGCTCGACGATGCGGAACTGAACGACGTCCATATGACGACGTACTCGCTGGAGAAAGCCGTCGCGTACTTCGTCGAGCACTCGACCGGCGAGCAGCAGGCGGCCGCCAGCAAGATGGCCGAGGTGGTCGAGAACGTGCATCTCCATTCCGAGCGATATCGAGCGGAGCAAACGAGAGCCGCGCTGAACGAATACTTCGCGCTGGAAGAGGCGTTCCGCGTGCATCTCGAAACGCCGTAACCGGCCCCGACAACAAACGCCCATCCCAAGCGGAACGGGCGTCGTCGAAGTGGAGCGGATGGGACTCGAACCCACAACCTCCAGCTTGCAAAGCTGGCACTCTCCCAATTGAGTTACCGCCCCGGTTGTCGTCACGGTGCGCACGCCGTGGCCCGCCCGCGAGGGGGCGATTGTACCTCACCCGAGCCGATCAGCGCAGCAGCGCGTCGTCGAGCGAGCCGAAGATCTCGAACTTGCGATCGAGCCGCGACTTCACGAGCACGTCCTCGATCTCCGCGTTGAGCGCGGCCAGCCGCAGCGTGCCCCCGTGCTCCGCGACATCGCGGTGGAGTTTGATGAGGCAGCCGATGCCGAAGCTGGAGAGGTAATCCAGCCCCGCGAGGTCGAGCACCACGGTCTTGTG